>DATDBN010000131.1:0-3023 GCA_036524835.1 Mesorhizobium sp.
CGGAATGCCGCAGCGGGCGGTCTCGGTCAGGAAGCCGGCGCCCAACGCGGAGAACTGTTCCGGGTTGAGGCACGCCTCGGCGGGCGTCGCTTCAAAATCAGGTTTGGCCTGCGGGGTGAGGGCGCGGCGCTCGAGATTGCCACAGCGATCGATACCGCGAGACACCGCCCCACCCCACTGCATTTGAGAAGAGGCTCTCGACCTGCGCGTTGGGGTCGGATTCGCAGAATTAAATGGAAAACGACAGTCGTGGCGTTTCACTATCGCGGCTATGCTCCGAGCGAAGGGCGCCCAAGCGCTGCCGCGCTTCTTGAGGATGGGCCTTCCGCGCGGGCCGAGTCTTTGCGGCGCGCCGTTCCCAATCTCGTCTCCTTCCGGACCATCGGCGGCGCCGGACATAATGATATCTACCACATGCCGGCATTTCGGGAGGCGATGCGACAAGCAATGGCGGATATTCTGTCCCTGCCTGATGGCTCTGCCGCTCTCGTGCCCCTGTAACGGGCTCAAGCAAAGGCGTTACCGGTCGGACATAGCCCTCGAAATCCGCCATCGGCGATGCCACCTGTCTACCTTGTGATCAGGATCCGGCAGCCTGATGGTACGGTTGGAGCGATGGAACGGATGACGGTGCATTTTCTCTTCGACAACAGCTACGCGCGCCTTGGCGCCGCTTTCCATCGGCGCACCGTGCCGACACCGGTCGCCGCGCCGCATCTCGTGAAGCTGAACCGGCCGCTCGCCGAAGCGCTTGGACTCGACGCGGATGTTCTGGACAATCCTGAAGGCGCCGAGATCCTTGCGGGCAACCGGCTGCCGCCGGGAGCCGAGCCCATCGCGGCCGCCTATGCCGGGCACCAGTTCGGAAACTTCGTGCCGCAACTGGGCGACGGGCGTGCGATCCTTCTCGGCGAGGTCGTCGACCGGCAGGGCCGGCGCCGCGATATTCAGCTGAAGGGGGCTGGCCCCACCATCTTCTCGCGCAGCGGCGACGGACGGGCCGCGCTCGGCCCGGTCTTGCGCGAGTATCTCGTCAGCGAGGCCATGGCCGCGCTCGGAGTCCCAACCACGCGGGCGCTGGCCGCGGTCGCGACGGGAGAACCAGTCTTCCGGGAAACGGCCTTGCCTGGCGCGGTCCTTACGCGTGTCGCCTCCAGCCATGTACGTGTCGGCACGTTCCAGTTCTTCGCGGCACGGGGCGACGATGCCGCGGTTCGCCGACTCGCCGACCATGTGATCGAGAGGCATTACCCCGAGGCCGCGGGCGCTCCCAATCCCTACCGCGCCCTTCTCGAAGGCGTCTGCGTCCGCCAGGCAGCGCTCGTCGCACGCTGGATGCAAATCGGCTTCGTGCACGGCGTCATGAACACCGACAACATGTCGATCGCCGGGGAAACGATCGACTACGGCCCGTGCGCCTTCCTCGACGCTTACGATCCCGCGACCGTTTTCTCCTCGATCGACCGGAACGGGCGTTACGCCTACGCCAACCAGCCCGGCATCGCGAACTGGAACCTCGGGCGTCTGGCAGAATGTCTGCTTCCTCATCTCGATCCGGACGAAAACAAGGCCATCGAGGTCGCACAGGGCGTCCTCGCCGGCTTTGCGAACGCGTTCAACACCGCTCATGTCGACGGCTTTCGCGCGAAGATGGGTTTGCAGATACCGCAGACGGAAGACGCCGCGTTGATCGAGGACCTTCTCGGGCAAATGGCGCAGCAGAAGGCCGACTTCACCGTGACCTTCCGTGATCTCGGCAAGGCGGCGGAGAGCGAGCAGGCCGACGAGTCGCTGCGCGCCCTCTTTGCTGATCCAACCGCCTACGACGGCTGGGCGGCTCGCTGGCGTGTGCGCCTTGCGGCCGAGCCGAGAGAGCCGGGTGAACGTCGCGGTGCGATGGATGCGGTGAACCCGGCGATCATTCCGCGCAACCACCTCGTCGAGGAAGCGCTTGCCGCCGCGATGGCCGGCGACCTAGCGCCCTTCGAACGCTTGAACGAAGCGCTGGCCACGCCCTTCGAGGATCGGGCGGAGTTCGCCGAATATGCCGGTCTTCCCCCGGTGCCCGAGGCGGCCTACCGAACCTTCTGCGGCACGTGAACGCGCGGCCCGCGAGCGAAGCAACCCTATTCGGCCGATTGAGGAGCAGCTCTTTCAATGGCGGTTATCGGGATCATTTCGGATACGCACGGGCTGCTTCGCCCCGAGGCCTTGTCGATGATCCAAGGCGTGCAGCACATCATCCACGCCGGCGACATCGGCAAGCCGGAGATCATTCCTGGCCTTGCCGAGATCGCTCCCGTCACCGCCATTCGCGGCAATGTCGACGTCGCGGATTGGACGCGCGCTTTGCCTGAAACGGCTTGCGTAACACTGCTGGGCCGACGCTTCTTCGTCATCCATGATCGCAACGATCTCTGGTTCGATCCCGCGAAGAATGGCTACGATGGCGTAACTTCAGGGCATTCGCACCGAGCCAACACAGAAACGGTCGACGGCGTGTTCTATCTGAACCCCGGAAGCGGCGGACCCAAACGCTTCAATCTTCCGATATCAGTTGCGACCCTCCACCTGGAGGGAAACTCGATGTCCTCGACGATCCATCGTATCGCATAACGAGAACGGCGCGACCGATCTAACTGCTTCCATACCCTCGTTCACGGCATCGTACGACGTCCAAGGCCGTTCGGCTGCTGTCAGCTTCTCACAATAGAGAATCGGAAAGCCGAATTTCCGCTAACGGCGCGACCATGCCGACAGTTGGGCGTGCCAGGAAAGGCGGCTTTCAGGACGCCGTCAATGATCTTGGAACGACAGTGATGAGGTCGAGAGCCGAACGCCGGCTTACCAAATTCCTCGGCCAGAACCAGACGGGCAGTAGTCGGCCCCGAAGCTGACGGTCTTCGCGTCAGCGGCCCATGCTCAATGCGTTCGGCAATCCGCTCTGCATCACCAACTCCGACGGTAACGTGCCCGATCCCGCGGGCGGTCACTCCAAGCTGCCTGACTGTTGCATATCGGCT
>DATDBN010000132.1:0-16492 GCA_036524835.1 Mesorhizobium sp.
ATTCCGGCAAAGACAGGCGGCAGCAGAGCTTTTTGCGACCGCATGAACTCGTGGGCGCAGGGCGAGGGCCAGCCTGGTCTTGGCTATATCTTCTGGCGCAAGGAAGGCGAGAAGCTTGAAGGCGCAGGGCCGCTCGCCAAGAACATTGGCGAGGAGCGCACGGATGCCATCCGCACCCAGCTAGGACTGTCGGACGGCGACGCGGCGTTCTTCGTCGCCGGCGATCCGAAAAAGTTCGTCTCCTTCGCGGGCGCTGCCCGCACGCGCACCGGTGAGGAACTCAACCTTGTCGACCGCGACCGTTTCGAACTTTGCTGGATCGTCGATTTCCCATTCTTCGAGTGGAACGAAGAGGAAAAGAAAATCGACTTCGCCCACAACCCCTTCTCCATGCCGCAGGGCGGTATGGAGGGGCTGCAGGGCGACGATCCGCTGTCGCTGAAGGCGTTCCAGTACGACATGGTCTGCAACGGCTTCGAAATCGCATCCGGCGGCATCCGCAACCATCTGCCTGAAACGATGGTGAAGGCGTTCGAACTGGTCGGCCTCGACCGCGCAACGGTGGAAGAGCGCTTCGGTGGCCTCTACCGCGCGTTCCAGTATGGCGCGCCGCCGCATGGCGGCATGGCTGCCGGCATCGACCGGATCATCATGCTGCTTGTGGGCGCGAAGAACCTGCGCGAAGTAACGATGTTCCCAATGAATCAGCAGGCGCAGGATCTGCTGATGAACGCTCCGTCAGAGGCGACCCCGACGCAATTGCGCGAGCTGGCGCTTAGAGTGGCGGCCAAGCCGGAGCCCAAGGGTTAGGCGGTGTGGAAGAACTCCAGCTAGGCGGCGACTTTTGTCGCCTTTGCTTTTGTGGAGCGGACGGAAGACAAGCGCTTGCGGGCCATTTTGAGACGCACAGCCTTGTCGTCTGCAAACCCCGCCCGGACGGCTTCGGAGAGCGTTCCGGCGACAAAGTCCGCGTTCAGCTTTTCGGCAGTCATTGCTGACTCGATGATCGAGCTTCCGTGGACATTTGGAACCAGCAGGCCGACCCGGAGGTCCGCCTTGCGGCGCTTGAGACGCCGCACCGCATGGCGGGCCTGCGCCACTGACGCCGGATTGAGATAGGTGACGATGACCGTATCCACATCCGCGAGCGACAGGTCGGCAAGCTTACCAAGTTCGATCATGGCGTGCGTGGCTTGCGCGGCGGTCGCCCCCTGAACCTCCAGAACCTGCGCCAGCATCGCTGAAGCTGCGTCGTCGAGTTCGCCACGCCCTCCCACGCAGAGCAGACGCTTTCCGTCGCCTTCGGGAAGCTCGGTGCCGGGGTGATGGGACGCCGCAGACTTGTCCTTGGGGTCTCTGCTCGCCGGCATGTCTTCTTCTTCCTCTTCCTCGTCGGCGACTTCCTGAAGATCGGCGACAAGATCGCGCGCAGCAGCCGCGAAGCCGCGAAGCCTCTCGCTGGTCATGACGCCGCGCTGTCTGTCTTGTTCCCCCAGAAGCAAGGCGGGAATCCCCACCTGCTCGTAGAAGTCGACCAGATAGCCTTGTTCGAGGAATTCTTCTGCGTGGTCTGCACCCTCGTCGGGATCGCCCGCGAGCAAACGCTGGTAGAGACGCGCATCCGGCTCGAGGACCGGTTCATTGCCGAACAGGACGTTGAAGAACTCGAATTGCGGAACGTGACGCCCGAGCACGACAAGGCAAACCGTCAGCGGCGTCGACAGCACCAGGCCGAGCGGCCCCCACAACCAGGCCCAGAAGATTGCCGAGACGATGATGGCCAGTGGCGACAGGCCGGTGCGTGATCCATAGAGCCACGGCTCAAGCACGTTGTTGCTGATCAGCTCGACTGCCAGAAACAACGCTGCGGTCCATAAGAGCGGCGCCCAGCCAGGCGTCACGGCAAAGGTGACGACCAGAGGCAGCACCATGCCGATGGCCGGGCCAATATAGGGCACGAAGCGCAGCACCAGCGTCAGCATGCCCCAGAGAATCGCGTTGGGGGTACCGAGCAGCCAAAGTCCTAGCGAAATGGGCACGGCATAAGCGGTGTTGACCACCAACTGCATAAGAAGGTAGCGGCCGACGCGGCTGCCGGCGTCCTGAAGTGCTTCGGTCGTTCGATGAAGGTCGCTATAGCCGGCGAGCCGGATGAAGCGGTCGCGCAAGGCCTCCCGCTCCAACAGCATGAAAATCACGACGACGACGACGAGGCCAGCCGTGGCAAACGGACTGATCAGCGGCAGCACCACGTTGCGGACCATCTCGATCGGGCCAGAGCGTTCGATGATCTCGACCGGCAAGGGCTTGGGCTGCGCTGTGGGTGTTGCGCTGCCGGCGACCCCTGGCTTTGGTGCCGTGGTACCCTGGCTTATCTCTCGCCCCACGCGCTCCACCGCGCCTGTCAGCCTGTCGATAAGGCCGCCATCTGCTCCGACGTCGCGCAGCGAGCGTATCTTTTCGATGATGTTGTATTGATAAGACGGTATTTCCCGCGCCACATTCGTCAATTGGGTACCGACCACGAAGCTGAACAGCGCAATGCCAAGAAAGGTGATGCTTACGGTGAGGATGACAGCGAAGATGCGTGGTACGGACCTGCGGCGCAGCGCCGAAACGATTGGGGCAAGTGCGAAGGTCAGCAGCAATGCGACTGCGATGGGAAGCAGAATATCCTTCGCCAGATAGAGGATCGCCGTGGTTCCGGCGAGCGTCAGCAAGGGCGGAAGCGAAACCCCTCCAAGAGGCACTTCATTGTCCGACCCTCGCCCCGTCGCCACCGCATAGTGGGGCGTCGTGTCGGCCCGTCCTCTGGCGTTCATGCATGTTCCTCTGAGACCGCGGCGCCCTTTAGTCGAACACAATGTTTGAACCGGCTGGCGGTTGCGTCCGACAGCCGGCGCGTTTTTCACGAGTTATATCAGCCGCCGACCGCACTGTGAAAGTCGGGTCGGTCATCGGCCCGAATGGCCGCCGCGCTGCTGCCTCGAGCGGGGTCAGTCGTTGGCGGTCACGGTAACGCCCAGCGTCTTCGGAAGAGACTTCGGGTCGCCCATGCCACCTGCCGCCAGAACCGCGAACGGGATCGGCGCGGCCGGCTTGGCCGAAATCGTCAGGCTCTTCGGGTCATCCAGAAAGGCGCTGACCGCCGTCGTGACCTGGGTGGTCAGTTCGGGATTGTTCAGTTGCGCCATGCCGAAGGGCACCATGGCCTTGGCCATGTTGGCGATGTCCTTGCCGCTCTGTCCCTGCATCTTGCCGACATAGTCGAGCACCTTGTTGGTCAAGGACGCATCTGTGAACTTGATGCCTGCGGTGTTGAAGGTCAGCTGCTGCATCAGGCCGAGCATTGCGATGCCCTGCGCTGTCTGGTCGCCACCTTCCGGAGCAGCCGCCATCTGCTTCTGCATCTCCTGCAGGGATTTGATGAAGGCCGGGGTGTAGCCGGACAGATCCAGCGTCATGCCAAGCGTACCGGCATTGTCGACCGTCATATCGTACTGGGCCAGCGTTATCTTCCCGTCGGACGGCTGCCATGTGCCGTTCAATTTGATGTTGCCGGTGAGGTTCTGGTAGCCCAACGCTTCCACGATGAGTTTCGTCTGCGGGTGCGGAAGGGATGTCAGGTCCGCCGCGATCTTCGGAATATCGACCGTGAAGGCCAACGCGCTGTCGCCGGCCGGCGGCGTCATTGCTGCATGAGCGCCTTCCACTGTGAAGATCTGCTTGTCGCCCATTTTGACATTGACCGTGGCGACGTCGGCGGTGTCGTAGAACATGAACGCTGCCAGGGGATCGGTCGACCCTTCGGCCGGCAGCCGCAGGCCATTGATCGAGGTCCCCTTCATCTCGAGGGTGAGTCCCTCTTTGCTCATGACATATGCGGGGAACTGGGCTGACGCGACGGTGTAGCCTCCATTGGCCTCAGCCACGCCATCGAGCGTCACCTTGCCGAGATCGAATTTCGCCGACGTCCCTTCGACGCCGATGGTTACGCCGTCAAGCACGACCTGGCCGCCGGATCCACTCACCGCGGTCCAGCCGATCACGGTGCCCTGCTGCGCAAGCGTTGCCTTCAGTCGCTCGGCAACCGCCGTGGCGTCTTGCGCGGATGCCGCGCCAAGCGCTGCAGACAAAACCAGTGCAGATGCGCCCATTTTGAAAAAGGAAGCACGAAACAGAATCATAAAAAACATTTCCTTCAAGGTTTGAACGCAGTCCGAGGCTTTCGTCGCCGAGAAACTGGACCACAGAAAGGCAAGGGCAAGTCCTCGGAATGGCGGTTCTTCGCAAGAATCGAGCGTTCGCCACGATCGAAGCGCCACCCCGGAGCCGACAGTTTCGGTCAAGCTTGAGAAAAATGCCATCGCTTTTTCTTGGTGCAGGCGGCCTGGCCCGGACCTCCCTATGCCGTACAGATGCGCCCTATGTGGTACGGATCGGCGGCAGGGCCTCGACAATCTGACCGTGGCGCTGGACTGCGCCGACGAAGGCGTGTGTGGCCACTTGCCGCGAATCAGTCGCTCCGATAACCCGAAACCATGGGAAAAAGCCTTGTTCCGCCGGGTTCCGAGGGCGGCGACAACATCGAACCGATTGATCTGAAGGCGGCGCTCGAAGAGCGCTACCTTGCCTATGCGTTGTCGACCATCATGCACCGTGCGCTGCCGGACGTGCGCGACGGGCTTAAGCCCGTGCACCGGCGCATCATGCATGCAATGCGGCTTCTGCGTCTCGATCCCAATCAGGGATATGCAAAGTGCGCGCGCATCGTCGGCGAGGTGATGGGCAAGTTCCACCCGCATGGCGACCAGTCGATCTACGATGCGCTGGTGCGCCTGGCGCAGGACTTCTCCGTGCGCTATCCGCTGGTCGACGGACAGGGCAATTTCGGCAATATCGACGGCGATAACGCGGCCGCCATGCGCTACACCGAGGCGCGCATGACGGAAGTCGCGACGGCGCTGCTGGAGGGCATCGCCGAAGACGCCGTCGATTTCCGTCCGACATATAATGAGGAGGACGAGGAGCCGGTGGTGCTGCCCGGCGCCTTCCCGAATATTCTCGCCAACGGTTCCTCCGGAATTGCCGTCGGCATGGCGACCTCCATCCCGCCGCACAACGCCGCAGAACTCTGCAAGGCGGCGCTGCTTCTGATCGACCATCCAGGCGCGACGGTCGAAGAACTCATGACCCGCGAGCCGCATGCCGACGATGCGGATGAGAATATGGTTCGCGGCCCCGATTTCCCGACCGGCGGCGTTGTCGTCGATCATTGGGACACGATCCTGGAAGCCTACAAGACAGGTCGCGGCTCATTTCGCCTGCGCGCGCGGTGGCATGTGGAGGATCAGGGCAGGGGCACCTACCAGATCATTGTCACCGAGATCCCCTACGGCATCCAGAAATCCCGGCTGGTCGAGAAGATCGCCGACCTTCTGGTCAACCGGAAACTGCCTCTGCTGGAAGACGTACGCGACGAAAGCGCGGAGGATATTCGTCTCGTGCTGGCGCCGAAGAGCCGGACGGTCGAAGCGTCCGTCCTGATGGAATCGCTGTTCAAGCTGACCGAACTCGAAAGCCGAATCCCGCTCAACATGAACGTTCTGTCACGGGGCAAGGTGCCGAATGTCCTGTCGCTGAGGGACGTGCTGCGCGAGTGGCTCGACCATCGCCGCGAGGTGCTGGTCCGTCGGTCAAAGCATCGCCTCGCCGAGATCGACCGGCGGTTGGAGATCCTGGCCGGCTTCCTGATCGCCTATCTCAACATCGATGAGGTAATCCGCATCATTCGGGAGGAGGATGAGCCCAAGAAGGTCATCATGGCGCGCTGGGACCTCAGCGACGTCCAGGCCGAGGCCATCCTCAACCTGCGCCTGCGCCAGTTGCGCAAGTTGGAAGAGATTGAAATCCGCAAGGAATTCGACGCGCTGTCCGCCGAAAAGAAGGCGATCGAGGCGCTGCTTGCTTCCGTTGCGATGCAGTGGAAGACGATCCGCTGGGAAGTCGAGCGCGTGCGCGACAAGTTCGGTTCGCACACCGTGATCGGGAAGCGGCGCACGACATTCGCCGATGCTCCGGAGCATGACGACGCCGAGATCCATCATGCCATGGTGGAAAAGGAGCCGGTCACCGTTGTTGTGTCGGAAAAGGGCTGGCTGCGCGCGATGAAAGGCCACCTGACCGACTATTCGCTGTTTACCTTCAAGGAAGGCGATTCCCTCAAGCTGGCCTTCCATGCCCAGACCACGGACAAGATTCTCGTCTTCACGACCGGCGGCAAGTTCTACACGATCGGCGCCGACCGGCTGCCCGGGGGGCGCGGCCATGGCGAGCCCATTCGCATCATCGTCGATATGGAGAACGATCAGGCAATTGTTACCGCCTTTGTCCACGATCCCAAGCGACGCCTGATGCTTGTCTCCCACGAGGGCTATGGATTCGTCGCGCCCGAGACGGAGCTTGTCGCCAACACCCGCAAGGGCAAGCAGGTGATGAACGTCAAAACTCCCGACGAAGCGCAACTCTGTCTGCCGCTGGCCGGCGACCACGTCGCGATCGTCGGGGAGAACCGCAAGCTGCTTGTCTTCGCGCTGTCCGAGGTGCCGGAGATGGTGCGCGGCAAGGGCGTTCGCCTGCAACGCTACAAGGATGGCGGCGTGCTCGACGCCAAGCTTTTCGCCATGGATGCGGGATTGACCTGGCAGGACTCGGCCGAGCGCACGCATACGCGCGGCCGCGCCGAACTCGCGGAGTATCTCGGCAATCGCGCCGCTGCGGGCCGTCTGGTTCCGAAGGGCTTTCCGCGGTCGGGGAGGTTCGGGTAGGTCTTCTCAAACCGGATGGCGGACATTGCCCGCCGTTCTCGCCTTGCGCCCCTCAGCCAACTGCCAGACGGAGTGCCCGACCAGCGCCACGATGAGGATCGTCCCGCCAATGAGGCTGGCGGTAGTGGGCACTTCGTTGAAGATCATCCACACCCAGATCGGCGCCAGGACCGTTTCCAGCAGGTAGAACATCGCCACTTCCGGTCCGGAGATGAAGCGGGGACCGGTGGCCAGGCAGTAGAAGGAGATCGGCATCACCACAGCGCCGTTGAAAATGATCCACCAAGGCGAATCGATCCGAAATCCGACCTGCGAAACGGCCGCTGCTGCGACCACAAACGGGAAGATCACGCCGATCAGGGCGGTGAAGCCCATGTCCTTGCCGCTCGACCGGCTGAGCGTGATGGCCGAGGCGATGATGAAGGACGAGAACAGGGCGACCGCGTCGCCGAACAGGTTGCCGGTGCCGATCGAGTCGGCGACGATGATCAGAACGCCGAGGATCATCACTCCCATGGCGGCCAGCGTGGCCGGATGTGGCCGTTGCTTCAGGAACACCCACGACAGCAGCGCCGAAAACATCGTTGTGAAGGCCAGGATGAAGACGAGATTCGCCGTCGAAGTGTTGTAGACGGCCGTGATGAAGGTGATGGAGCCGAGCCCGTAGAGTGCCGCGACGGCCAGGCCCGTCCGGCCGGGGATCAGCGGCGGCGCCTTCGGCGTCAGCCATCGCCACACGGCCCAGATGATCAGCGCCGCGAGGAAGGTGGTCCCGGCCCGAAGCATCAGGATCGACCAGGGCTCGCCGCTCGCCAACCGGATCAGCGGGATGTCGACTGTGAGGGCCAATCCGCCGATTGCGGTGATCACCAGACCCTTGACGTGTTGATTGGAGGCTGGAGGCAAGATGCGGATGAACCTGTGCGAGCGTCTCGCGCTGGAGCATTTTGCACCCAAGTAAAATCACTCGGTGTGACGCAATGCAGCTGAAACTAGGGTGTAATTGCCATCCGGTGTCACTCGGATGCGGCTCTCTATAGACTGAAAACGATTTCGAGATCACCAGCCAGTTGGCCGAAACCGCATCTTCCAGAACGGACTACTCCGGGGTGTAGCGTTCCCAGCCCTTAGGTCCAAGGTGCTCTTGCGGCTGGAAACGCACCTTGTAGGTCATCTTGCGCGATCCGTTGACCCAATAGCCCAGATAGACATGCGGCATGCCGGCGGCGCGCGCCCGCTGGATATGGTCGAGGATCATGAAGGTGCCGAGAGAACGATCCTCCTGCTCGGGATCGTAGTAGGAATAGACCATCGACAGCCCATCGGCCATCTTGTCGGTCAAGGCGACAGCGATCAGTTCACCGTGGCCTTTGCCGGTGATGAAACTGTCGGGACCACGCCTGCGGTATTCGATGACCTTCGTGTCGACATGCGTGTCCTCGACCATCATCGCATAGTCGAGCACCGTCATGTCCGACATGCCGCCACGTTTGTGCCGGGAATCGAGATAGCGCCGAAACAGCGAATATTGCTCGGTCGACGGCTCGGCGTCGTGCATGGCGCCGATCAGGTCCGCATTGCGATGGAGGACGCGGCGCATATTGCGCGTCGCCTGAAATTCATCCGCGATGATTCGCACCGAAACACAGGCCCGGCATGTCTCGCAGGCGGGGCGATAGGCGATGTTCTGCGAACGTCGAAAGCCGCCCTGCGTCAACAGGTCGTTGAGCTCGGGCGCCCTGTCGCCGACCAGATGGGTAAAAACCTTGCGCTCGAACTGCCCGTCGACATACGGGCAGGGGGAGGGTGCCGTCAGGAAAAACTGCGGCGACTGGGGTGAGTGATGCGTCATTCTTTCACGGCCGGCCGGTCAACTCCCATAGCTGACTATAGCGCGCATGCTTTGCGCGGTGAAGGACATGCGCAAGCGCTTCATGATTTTTGTATCTGACGATCCGGCAGCCGCATGACCGCTGGCGTGTCGCAAGGGCCGCCGGTCCATGGCGCGAATGGCTCCCCTTCCAGCTGTCCCCATTTGCCGGTGAAGCCGCCATAGCTCTGATCAAAAATGAGCAGCACCTTGCCGGTGCCGTAGATATCGTTCCAGGTCAGCGTCTTGATGCGGCCTTCGGAGGCCTGCGTCTCGGACAATGTGCCTTGTGTCGTGCGGCCGCGATCGTCGAACATATATTTGCCGGACAATTTGCCACCGACGCCAACCGACAGCTCGGTCACCACATCAACAATCAGGCCGCCAGACCATGCCTTGCCGCAATAGCGACCGGCGGCGTTGGTTTTGGCGAAGGATGGATCGGTGACATGCAGCGTTGCCAGCCCCAACGCAAACACGAACGCAATTGCCGATCGAGCTGTCGTCACCGAATTTTACCCAATCCGCCACACCTGACTGACTTAGTTCAAGCAATCGTGGTGAAACTGGGTCGCGCGCGCAGTCGCTAGATGCTGCCGCGCGTCACGACCGTACCGAGCAGCAGGTCGTGAAGGGTGCGTTTGTAATCGAGAAACAGCGTCGCCAGCAGGATCAGCGGGGTAAGCACCACATTGAAAGCCCAGAACAGAACCGAGTGGACGACGGCCGTTAGGCCGTCAATCCGCCGTCCGTCGAAGCGCTCAAGGTGGATATCCATCGTGCGCATGCCGAGCGTCGCCTGGTGAGGTCCGCCCAAAGTGGTCCAGATGTAGGCAATCGCTACAGTCGGGACGAGGATACCATAGAGCAGCCAGCCGACGCCGAGCGTGATGATGCCAAATATGAACACGAGGATAGCCGCCGCAGCCACGAGCAGCCCAACGATCATATAGTCGATGATGACGGCGAACACGCGCCGCTTCAGAACGCCATCCAGCGCGCGCGGATCGTCCAATGCGCGCGGATGGGGGGCTTCAAGCGAGTGAACATTCATGGCTGCGCTCCTGCGGTCCAACAATGAAATGGGGAACGCGGGCCGCCAAATCAATGCTGCTCTGCGCGTCCAGCGTCCCCAACCAACCGTGGGCGGGCGGTTGTCAGCGCCGCGCCGTTTAATCTAAGCTGTGCCTGCTCGATAGAGACCATTGCCCACGTAGCGAACGTGTGGCGTTCTATTTGGCCAACGAATCAGAAGCCATGCGCCAGTATCTCGACCTGCTTCAACATGTTCTCGACCATGGCGTCGATCGCGGCGACCGCACCGGCACCGGCACGCGCTCGGTGTTCGGCTATCAGATGCGTTTCGACCTGGCGCAGGGCTTCCCGGTCCTCACCACCAAGAAGCTGCATCTCAAATCGATCATATACGAGTTGCTGTGGTTCCTGGCGGGCGACACCAACATCAAATATCTCAACGATCACGGGGTCACGATCTGGGATGAATGGGCCAATGAGAACAGCGATCTCGGGCCTGTCTATGGCAAGCAATGGCGATCTTGGCCGACGCAGGATGGCGGTGAGATCGACCAGATTGCCAATCTTCTCATCCAGTTGCGCAATAACCCGACATCGCGCCGCTTGATTGTTTCGGCCTGGAACCCAGCCGAAGTGGATCAGATGGCCTTGCCGCCCTGCCACTGTCTGTTCCAGTTCTATGTCGCCGATGGGCGGCTGTCATGCCAGCTCTACCAGCGCTCCGCCGACATCTTCCTGGGTGTCCCCTTCAACATCGCGTCATACGCATTGCTGACGATGATGGTGGCGCAGGTCTCGGGCCTGAAAACGGGCGACTTCGTGCATACGCTTGGCGACGCGCACCTCTACCACAATCATTTCGACCAGGCGCGCGAGCAACTGTCGCGCCCGCCGAAGCGGTTGCCTTCGATGTGGATCAACCCCCGGATCGACGACCTGTTTGCCTTCCGCTTCGAGGATTTCCGCTTGGAGAACTATGTGGCGGACAGCGCGATCAGGGCGCCGATCGCCGTCTAGGCTGCTTCCCACGAGGCTTGTCCTGGCAAGCAAAGGGCCAGCCAATCGGCCGGACCTTTCTAATGACTTCAATGCCTTGCAGCTGAAAGCGATACCAGGAGGCGATCACGCGAGCCGCAGTTATGCGACGTCAAGTAGGGCCAGTCGGCTTGAAATCTCAGCCGACGATCTCGGTGCCCGAGAACCAGTAGGCGATCTCTTCGGCAGCGGTCTCCGGCGCATCCGAACCATGGACCGAATTCTCGCCGATCGACAGGGCATGCACCTTGCGGATCGTGCCTGCATCCGCGTTGGCCGGGTTCGTCGCGCCCATGACTTCACGGTTCTTGGCAATGGCGTTTTCGCCCTCCAGAACCTGCACGATGGTCGGGCCGGACGACATGAACTCGGTCAGCTCACCGAAGAACGGACGATCCTTGTGCACGGCGTAGAAGCCCTGCGCTTCGCGCAAGCTCATCCAGACGCGGCGCGATGCTACAACGCGCAGGCCGGCATCTTCGAGCATCTTGGTGATGGCGCCGGTCAGGTTGCGCCTGGTCGCATCCGGCTTGATCATGGAAAAGGTACGTTCGATTGCCATTGGCAGTCCTTCTTGAGGCTCTTGGGGAAGTGGCGGCTCTATACAAGCCGCCTCTCGCCTTGCCAAGTGGCGCAAGATGCGCGCGCTTCGCGGCGCATCCAACCCCTGCTGGTCTAATAGCCGACCGTAAAGCGGTGGTTGCGATGGCGCGGCGTCTCCGCCTCGTCAAGAATGGCAACAGCGAGGTCGGCCACGGAGATGGTGCTCTGGCCGGCTGCGTTGAACACCGGAGTGTCCAGGCCCAGCCTGTATTGGCCGGTGCGCTCGCCCGGTACCAGCAGGAAGGGTGGCGAGACGAAGCTCCAATCGAGACCGGCGCCGGAGCGCAGCTCGTTGAGCGCATCGCGGGCGGCCGACGCGCCATCCTTATAGGCTGCGGGGAACTCAGGCCCGTCAACGAACTGGCTGCCATCGGGAGCGATCAGGCTTCCGGCACCGCCCACCGTGATCAACCTGACGCCAGCCTGTTTGGCGGCCTCCGCGATCGAGCGCGAACCGGCGAGGTGCTTGGCATAGATATCGGCATTCTCCCAGCCGCCGTTGAAGGCGGAAATGACAACGTCATGTCCGGCCAGGAGGCCGACGAGGGTGGCTGTATCAGTCACGTCGGACTGGACGCCGGTGACGCCGGGCTTCGCCTCCACTTTCCCGACGTTGCGTACCAATGCACTGACCTGATGCTTGCGGCTTACAGCTTCCTCGACCAGAGCACTGCCCACAAAACCAGTGGCGCCGATAATCGCAATCTTCATGGGTTTCTCCTGCCGCTTGGCGGCTTCACGAAATTAAGGTATCAATCATAATCAGGTTACGATTGATAACCGATCTACTGCCCTGGACCGCATTTGGGAAGAAGGCATGTTTTCCATCGCAAGGCACATGGAGGGAACCGAATGAACGTCAGGTCAGGTACCGAAACCGGCTCCCCGCTTTTGGAGAGCGATCCGGGATTTCGCTCCGATCCGTTTGGCACATGCCCGATCCGTGAAGTGCTCGACCGGGTCGGTGACACCTGGAGCCTGCTGGTCATCGCCAATCTTCAGCCCCGGCCCCAGCGCTTCAACGCTTTGCGGCGGTCCATAGAAGGGATTTCGCAGCGCATGCTGACCGTGACCCTGCGCTCGCTGGAACGGGATGGGCTGGTGGCTCGCACAGTCAGACCCACGACCCCGCCGGAGGTCGAATATGCGTTGACCGAGCTTGGCCATTCGATCGCCGAGCCTGTCGCCGCGCTCAGCCAATGGGCGGCGAAGAACCGCGACAGGCTTCGCGCTGCGCAAGCGGAGTTCGACCGCCACCACTAAGCGGAAAGCCCTGGCCACGCCGCAGCCGGCACGCGCCGGCCTGTCCCGTCATGCAGGTCAAGGCAGCGTTCAAACCAAGATAGAACGACGTCGCCGGGCTCAAGGTAGGGGTAAGTCGACATCACGCGCACCCATTGAAGCGCGCCGAAGACCACGTAATCGGGATAGAGTGGCGTCTGGCCGCCAATAAACGGCTGATAGTCCAGCATCGAGCGCATTGGCTCGAGCTTGTTGCGAAAGGCAGCCAGGTGGGCGTCTCGGTCGGCCGACACGCCTTCGATGGACTTGCCGTAGCGCGTCTCGCGGCTTTCGCGGAAATAGACCTTATTGGCGTCGTCCTGCCGCTCGAAGATTTCCCTGAGCGCCGCCGAGCCTAGAAACGGATGCAGTTGGGTCTGTGACCACCGCTCGATGAAGCGCGCCATCGCCTCGCCGCCTTTGCCGCGGAAAAGTGAGGGACGGTCCGGATAGGTCTCCTCGAGGTAAAGCGCGATGGCGAAGGAATCCGCCACAACCTTATCCCCGTCACGGATCACCGGAACCGTCTTCGAGACGCCGCCTTCCACCGACGGGATGTCGAGAAAGCGCGTCGGGACCGTTCGGTATTCGAGCCCCTTATGCGCCAGCGACATCGCCACCTTCCAGCAGTGCGGGCTGTAGGGCCGCTTCTCATCGGTGCCGACGAGGTCGTAGAGCAGAATAGCCATTGGCGTCTCCCTGTCGAAGTGGCCAACGCGGCTGCAATCACGCAGAACGGATCGCCGCTCCAACCCATTGTTTTAGCCGCCTTTACGCGACCTCTAGTGATTCCACTCGGCTGCAAAATGCTCTAGGAACACGCGAGCTCCGCCTCTGCCGAAAGCGCCCGCATGAAACAGCACTTCACGATGTTTGCAGCCTACAATCAATGGGCGAACCGGCGCATTTATGACGCAGCCGCGCAGTTGACGAAGGACGAGTTCGAACGCAACGTCGGCGCTTTCTTCGGTTCGGCGATGGGAACGCTCAACCACCTGCTGGTCGCCGACCGCATCTGGATGAAACGCTTCACCAATGGCGGCGAAGCCCCGAAGACGCTGGACGCCATTCTGCATCGCGATTTTCAGCCGCTGCGCAAGGCGCGTGAGGCCGAAGACCTGCGTATCATGGCGTGGATTGGCGGCCTCACGGAGAAGGCGATGGCCGGCCGCTTCACCTATATGACAGTGTCCGACATGCGTACCGTGTCGCAACGCCTGGCTCCGGCGCTGGCACATGTGTTCAACCACCAGACCCATCATCGTGGCCAGGCACACGCGATTTTGACGATGCTTGGAAAGCCGTCGATCACGCTCGACTTGGTCTATTTCCAGCGCACGGAAGAGGGCAGGGCGTTTGCGTGATCCGCTGCGTCAACCACCATAGCAGGGCAATCCCAGCTCGGTCTCCATGACCGAGAAATCCCGATCGTTGTGGAGCAGGGGGACCCGGTTCTCGATGCACCACGTCGCAATGATGACGTCGATCGTGCCGCGAATGGTGAGGCCTCGGCTACGCAGGAGGCGATAATTGCTTGCTGCGGCGAGCGCGATCTTCTCACCTCCAAGTGCCAACACGCGAAAGGGTGCAAGCTTCGCCGCGAGTACGCGTGCCGGCGCGCCATCCCTCACGCCTTGCATGATTTCAGTCAGGATGAGGTCGCCCACCGCTATCTCGATATTGCCGATAGCCGAATCGAGAAGCGCGGCCTCTGCCGTTCCTTTGCCACTCAAATAGTCGATCCATGCCGAAGTATCGACAAGGATCACTTGCGACGGCTCCAATCCGGGAAACGATCCGCCCGCATGGCGTCGAGGTCACCTTCCCATTCGATCTTGCCCTGCAGTGAACGGATGCCTTCCTGGGCACGCAATCTCACCAACAACTCCAGCGCATCACGCACCGTCTCGCGCTTGGTGCGCTTTCCGGAAAGGGCCATGGCACGCTCCATGAGCGCATCGTCTATGTCGATATTGGTTCTCATTGCGGAATCCGATGTGTATGATCATCGTCAAAGATACACATACGCTGGTGACACTTCAATAGCCCCTTGCCCTTCCAGTGCGCCTCCGCCAAAAGCCTCCGGCCATGCTTATCATCAATGACCTCTCCCTACGCATCGCCGGCCGCCTTCTGCTGGATCATGCTTCGCTGACGCTGCCTGCCGGCAGCAAGGCTGGTCTTGTCGGCCGCAACGGCACGGGCAAGACCACTCTGTTTCGCGCCATCACCGGCGATCTGTCGGCCGAGACCGGTTCGATCAGCCTGCCGAAGCACACCCGCATCGGCCAGGTGGCGCAGGAGGCGCCAGGCACCGAGGAGCCTCTGATCGACATCGTGCTCAAGGCCGATGTCGAGCGCGCCGCCCTGCTGGAGGAGGAGAAGACCGCAACCGACCCGCACCGCATCGCCGACATCCATACCCGGCTGGCGGATATCGACGCCCATTCGGCGGAATCGCGCGCCGCCACGATCCTCGCCGGTCTCGGCTTCGATGCCGAGGCGCAGCAGCGGCCCGCCTCATCCTTTTCCGGCGGCTGGCGCATGCGTGTTGCGCTGGCCGCCGTACTGTTTGCCGAACCGGACCTTCTGCTGCTGGACGAGCCCACCAACTATCTCGACCTTGAGGGCACGCTTTGGCTGGAAACCTATGTCGGCAAATATCCGCACACCGTCCTGCTGATCAGCCACGACCGTGATCTGCTTAACCGGGCGGTCGATTCGATCGTCCATCTCGACCAGAAGAAGCTCACCTTCTGGCGCGGCGGCTACGACCAGTTCGAGCGGCAGCGCGCCGAGCAGGCCGAGCACCAGGAAAAGAGCCGGCAGAAGCAGGAAGCCGCGCGCAAGCACATGGAAGCCTTCGTCGAACGCTTCCGCGCCAAGGCCTCAAAGGCCCGGCAGGCGCAGTCGCGCATCAAGGCGCTGGAGCGCATGAAGCCGATCGCCGCGCTGGTCCACGACAGCGTGCGGCCGTTCAGCTTTCCCGAGCCGGTCAAGACCGTGGCGTCGCCGATCATCGCCATCAATCACGGCAGCGTCGGCTACGCCGCAGGCAACCCGATCCTCAAGCAGCTGACGCTGAGGATCGACGCGGACGATCGCATCGCGCTGCTCGGCGCCAACGGCAACGGCAAGTCGACCTTCGCCAAGCTGCTGGCCGGCCGGCTCAAGCTCGAAACCGGCTCGATGACGGTGGCGCCACAGCTGAAAGTGGCCATCTTCGCGCAACACCAGCTCGACGATCTCAGGCCGGAAGAGAACGCCTATGAGCATGTGCGCCGGCTGATGCCGGAGGCGCCCGAACCCAAGGTCAGGTCGCGGGTCGCGCAGTTCGGGCTGGCGACCGAGAAGATGGGCACCGCCGCCAAGGACCTGTCGGGCGGCGAGAAGGCGCGGCTGCTGATGGGGCTCTCCGCGTTCGAGGGGCCGAACCTGTTCATCCTCGACGAGCCGACCAACCATCTCGACATCGATTCGCGCGAATCGCTGATCCATGCGCTCAACGATTTCCCCGGCGCGGTGATCCTGATCTCGCACGACCGCCATCTAATCGAGGCGACCGCCGACCGGCTATGGCTGGTCAAGGACGGCACGGTGAAGCCGTATGAGGGCGACCTGTCCGACTATCGCCAGGAAGTGGTCGGCGACAGCGGCGATCGCAAGCAGCGGCGCGAAGCCGACA
This sequence comes from Mesorhizobium sp., assembly GCA_036524835.1. Classification (GTDB taxonomy): domain Bacteria; phylum Pseudomonadota; class Alphaproteobacteria; order Rhizobiales; family Rhizobiaceae; genus Mesorhizobium_G. Next base: position 16,337 of record DATDBN010000132.1, read on the forward strand.
AGGCGTCGAAGGCCGACCGCCGCCGCGAGGCGGCACAGCGCCGCAACGCACTGGAGCCGGTGGCCAAGCAGATCCGCGCCACCGAGGCGCTGATCGAGCGGGTGCGCAAGCGCATGGACACGATCGAGGACGAGCTCGCCAACCCGGCGCTCTACG
>DATDBN010000133.1:0-2834 GCA_036524835.1 Mesorhizobium sp.
GCATGCACTCCGTCATTGCGAGCGAAGCGAAGCAATCCATTTCTCCGCCTGCTGAGAAATGGATTGCTTCGTCGCTTCGCTCCTCGCAATGACGCGGTGTCCATGTCGCTGATCGGCCGCCTCTTCGTTGTCTTCTTTGCGTTTCTGGCTGCCTGCCTGGTGGCAGGGATGATCGTCGTCGGTGCGGTGCTGTATCCGGAGTTCAGCGATCTCGAAACCGGAATGATCGACCAGAGCGCGATCAATATCGTCCTCGGCTTCGGCTTCATCTTTCTCTCCGGTTTTGCGCTGTTGCCGGCGCTGGTCGTGGTGCTGATTACCGAAGCGTTTTACATCCGCAGCGTGCTCGCCTACGCGATCGGCGGCGCCGTCGTCGGTGCGGCGTGCTATCTCGGGCTTATTCCCTTCGATCCGGACACGCTGAAATTCGACGGCATCGTGCGTCGCCACCTCGAAATCATGACGGGCGCGGGCATTGTCGCAGGCCTCGTCTACTGGCTGATCGCGGGTCGCACCGCCGGCGCCTGGCGCGAACCGCCGCGGCCCTTGCCGCCGCCACCACCATTGCCGTCGCATTCGCGGCCCACGTCGTGAGCCTTTCCAACATCCGCCGCCTCGGTTAAACCCCGCGCCATGAATCGGACCGGACTTTTCATCGCCCTGGGTTTGTCGCTCATCATCGGATTGCTGTTCGGAATCTATCCCGAACTCGACCTGAAGCTGGCGGCATTGTTCTACGATCCCGCGAGCGCGACGTTTCCGCTGAAGCAGAATGGACTTGCGGCGTTCGCGCGCGACGCTGCGATGTGGATCGCCTGGGCACTTGCATTGCCCGCTCTGTTCGCGATCGTCGCGAAACTGCTGCGGCCGGACAGGCCGATGCTGATACCGGGACGCGCGGCGATGTTCCTGCTGCTCACGATTCTGCTCTCCGCGATCGTGCTGAGCAATCTCACCTTCAAGAGTCATTGGGGTCGGCCGCGGCCGGTGGTGGTGACCGAATTCAAGGGGCCCTGGCAGTTCGTGCCTTGGTGGGATCCGCGCGGCGAGTGCGGGCGCAATTGCTCGTTCTTTTCCGGCGAGGGCGCCACCGCCTTCTGGACCTACGCGCCCGCAGCCCTGACTCCCCCGGTATGGCGGCCGTTGGCCTATGTGGCGGCGACCCTGTTCGGGGCCGTCACCAGCGGCTTGCGGATGGCTTTCGGAGCGCATTTCTTTACCGATGTCGCCATTTCCGGCCTGGTCAGCTTCTTCGTGATCTGGCTGGCATATGCGTTGATCTATCGTTGGCCCTCCACCAGGCTGACGAACACGCAGGTCGAGGCGGCGCTGGCGCGCTGGGGCAGGCCCGGCTACCGCCTTTGGCGGCGCTGGACCGGCCGCACGGCCGAGTAGCCCGGCGCTTGCGCCATTAAACGCGTGCCCCCCAGCGAGAAATTTGTTATTCGCGCGCTCAAGCCGCACGCGGCATTCCGCCATTTCGACCGATTGGAAGCTTCATGAGTACGATCCTGAAAAGCCTGCCCAAGGGGGAGAAAGTCGGTATCGCTTTCTCGGGCGGTCTCGACACCAGTGCGGCGCTGCTCTGGATGAAGCAAAAGGGCGCGCGCGTCTTTGCCTATACCGCCAACCTCGGCCAGCCCGACGAGGCCGACTACGACGAGATTCCGCGCAAGGCACTGGAGTTCGGCGGCGAAAAGGCCCGCCTGGTGGATTGCCGCACTCAGCTGGTCCACGAAGGCATTGCCGCTATCCAGTCCGGTGCGTTCCACGTCTCCACCGGCGGCATCGCCTACTTCAACACCACGCCGCTCGGCCGTGCCGTGACCGGCACCATGCTGGTCGCGGCCATGAAGGAGGATGGCGTCAACATCTGGGGCGATGGCTCCACCTTCAAAGGCAACGATATCGAGCGGTTTTATCGCTACGGTCTGCTGACCAATCCGGGCTTGAAGATCTACAAGCCCTGGCTCGACCAGCTCTTCATCGACGAGTTGGGCGGACGGGCGGAAATGTCGGCGTTCATGACCGCCAACGGATTTGCCTACAAGATGAGTGCCGAAAAGGCCTACTCGACCGACAGCAACATCCTGGGCGCGACCCACGAGGCCAAGGATCTCGAAAACCTCGACAGCGGCATCAAGATCGTCAACCCGATTATGGGCGTGCCGTTCTGGCGCGACGACTGTGTCGTCAAGGCCGAGAAGGTCGTCGTGCGCTTTGAGGAGGGCCAGCCGGTTGCGTTGAACGGTCAGACGTTCGCCGATGCCGTTGCGTTGTTCCTCGAGGCCAACGCCATCGGCGGCCGGCATGGCCTTGGCATGAGCGACCAGATCGAGAACCGGATCATCGAGGCCAAGAGCCGCGGCATCTACGAAGCCCCCGGCATGGCGCTGCTGCACATCGCCTACGAACGCCTCGTCACCGGCATTCACAACGAAGACACGATCGAGCAATACCGGATCAGTGGCATGCGCCTCGGCCGGTTGCTCTACCAGGGGCGGTGGTTCGATTCCCAGGCGCTCATGCTGCGGGAAACCGCGCAGCGCTGGGTGGCCCGCGCCGTCACCGGCGAGGTGACGCTGGAGCTGCGCCGTGGCAACGACTACTCGATCCTGAACACCGAGAGCCCGAACCTGACCTACCAGCCCGAGCGGCTGAGCATGGAGAAGGTGGAGGATGCGGCGTTCACACCGGCAGACCGTATCGGCCAGCTCACCATGCGCAACCTCGACATCACGGATACCAGGGCGAAGCTGGATCTCTACGCCAAGACCGGCTTGCTGTCGGCCGGGGAAGGCGCGCACATCCCGAAGCTCGACAACGACAAGGAC
>DATDBN010000134.1:0-116506 GCA_036524835.1 Mesorhizobium sp.
GAGAAATCGATGCCCATCAGCGGACTATCCTTGTCGGCGCGTTCGAGCGCAAGTGGGTCGCGATGCGCCGTTCGGCCGCCGGCATAAGCCGGCCTGGAGGCCTCGCCCGGAATCGAACCGGGATGCAAGGATTTGCAGTCCTCTGCGTAACCATTCCGCCACGAGGCCTCGATACTGCGGGCGTTCTTATCGCGCTCCAATAGGTTAGCGGGTATTCCTCGTCAAGAAGTCGCAGCGCATTCCGGCGGCCTTTCCTCAAGCTTCTGAAAGGGTCTGCTCTCCTGGTCGGCGAACCCTACCAACTACCCCCTCTTCGGGATGTCCAAGCCGCGTTGCACGGCGGGGCGAGCAAGTGCGCGCTCAAGCCAGGCGGGCACATTCTTCAGCGAATCGTATTGCACCAATTCGCGTGCGCCGTAGAAGCCGATGAGATTTCGCACCCAGCCCACAGTCGCCACGTCGGCGATCGTGTAGTCATCGCCCATCAGCCAATCGCGGCCGGCGAGCCGGGTCTCCAGCACGCCAAGCAGGCGCTGTGTTTCGGCCCGGTAGCGTTCCAGCGGCCGCTTGTCCTCATACTCGCGGCCGGCGAATTTGTGGAAGAAGCCAAGTTGTCCGAACATCGGACCGATCGCCGCCATCTGGAAGAAGACCCACTGGATCGTTTCATATCTGGCGGCTGCGTCGCTCGGCAGAAGCTTGCCGGTCTTCTCCGCGAGATAGAGTAGGATCGCACCGGATTCGAACAGACCCAGCGGCTTTCCGCCCGGCCCGTCAGGATCGATGATCGCGGGAATCTTGCCGTTGGGATTGAGCGACAGATATTCGGGCGTCCATGATTCGTTGGCCCCGATATCGATCAGGTGGACTTCATAGGGCAGTCCGATTTCCTCCAGCATGATCGACACCTTCACGCCATTGGGCGTTGGCAGGGAATAGAGCTGCAGGAGTTCCGGGTTGCGCGCCGGCCAGCGCCCTGTGATCGGGAAGGCGGAAAGATCGCTCATGCTTTCTTCTCGGTTGATGGGGGGACGTCAGTTGTCTCGCGAGAGCAACCGCCCATGTTCGCGGGGCCGGCCTCATTCGACACATAGAGGGTGCAAAAGGCAAAAAGCCGGGACGAGCCCGGCTTTCAAAGTCCCCTCAAACTCGCTCGGTCGTCAGTTGACGGCGTCCTTCAGGCCCTTGCCGGCGGTGAACTTCGGCCGGGTGCGAGCGGGCAGGTTGACCGTCTCGCCGGTGGCCGGGTTGCGGCCGGTGGAAGCTGCGCGCTGGGACACGGCGAAATTGCCGAAGCCAACGAGGCGCACATCGCCGCCACGCTTCAATTCGCCGGTGATGGTGGCGAAAACGGCATCGACCGCCGCCTGCGCATCGCCCTTCGACAGTTTGGCGGATTCGGCTACAGCAGCCACTAGCTCGTTCTTGTTCATCAGTTTTCCTCTCTTTTGAGACTACGCCGGGACTTCTGCGACTCAACCGGCTTGGCGCAGGACATTAGCCGGAAGAGCCGAAGGGACAAGAACAAACCGACCGCAATGGGGCGGAAACCCCTTATTTTCCGGGCTTTCCAACAGAAAAAGCCGGGCGAGACGCCCGGCTTTCCCCAATATCAGCGCTCAGCGTCAGTGCGCGAGCGTTTTGCCGGCATCGTCGACGGGGTCGGCAGCCGGCGCCGGAGCGTTGACCGGCTCGGTCCATTCGATCGGTTCCGGCATGCGCAACAGCGCATGACGCAGCACCTCGCCCACCCGGCTGACCGGCACGATTTCCATGCCGCTCTTCACATTGTCGGGGATCTCGGCGAGATCCTTCGCGTTCTCTTCCGGGATCAGCACCTTCTTGATGCCGCCGCGCAGAGCGGCCAGCAGCTTCTCCTTCAGACCGCCGATCGGCAGCACCCTGCCCCGCAGGGTGATCTCGCCGGTCATCGCGATGTCGCGGCGAACCGGAATGCCGGTCAGCACGGAGACGATGGCCGTGGCCATGGCCGTACCCGCGGACGGACCGTCCTTCGGCGTCGCACCTTCCGGTACGTGCACGTGGATGTCGCGCTTGTCGAAAAGCGGCGGCTCGATGCCGAAGTCGATCGCACGCGAACGAACGTAGGACGCCGCCGCGGAAATCGATTCCTTCATCACGTCACGCAAATTGCCGGTCACCGTCATGCGGCCCTTGCCGGGCATCATCACGCCTTCCACCGTCAGCAATTCGCCGCCGACTTCCGTCCATGCAAGACCGGTGACCACGCCGACCTGATCCTCGCCCTCGACCTGGCCGAAGCGGAAGCGCGGCACGCCGAGGTAGTCGGAAAGGTTCTTGTCGTTGATCTTGACCGACTTCTTCTTGGTCCGAAGAATCTCCGTCACTGCCTTGCGGCCGAGTTTCATCAACTCGCGTTCGAGCGAGCGGACGCCGGCTTCGCGCGTATAGGTCTGGATGATGCCGCGAATGGCCTCATCCGAAACCGCGAACTCCTTCGGCAGAAGCGCATGGTCGCGGATCGCCTTGGGCAGCAGGTGCCGCTTGGCAATCTCGATCTTCTCATCCTCGGTGTAGCCGGCAATGCGGATCAACTCCATGCGATCCATCAAAGGCGCCGGGATGTTGAGCGTATTGGCCGTCGTCACGAACATCACGCTCGACAGATCGTATTCGACCTCGAGGTAGTGATCCATGAACGTCGAGTTCTGCTCCGGATCGAGCACTTCCAGGAGCGCCGATGACGGATCGCCGCGGAAGTCCTGGCCCATCTTGTCGATCTCGTCGAGCAGGAAAAGCGGATTGGACTTCTTCGCCTTCTTCATCGACTGGATGACCTTGCCGGGCATCGAGCCGATATAAGTGCGGCGGTGACCGCGGATTTCAGCTTCGTCACGCACGCCGCCGAGCGCCATGCGCACGAACTCGCGGCCGGTCGCCTTGGCGATCGACTTGCCGAGCGACGTCTTGCCGACGCCGGGAGGGCCGACGAGGCACAGGATCGGGCCCTTCAGCTTCTTCTGGCGGCTCTGCACGGCAAGGTATTCGACAATGCGCTCCTTCACCTTGTCGAGGCCATAATGGTCAGTGTTCAGCACGTTCTCGGCAAAATCGAGATCGTTCTTGACCTTCGAATTCTTGGACCACGGGATCGACAGCAGCCAGTCAAGGTAGTTGCGCACGACCGTGGCCTCCGCCGACATCGGCGACATGGTGCGCAGCTTCTTCAACTCCGCCTCGGCCTTTTCGCGGGCTTCCTTCGTCAGCTTTGTCTTCTTGATGCGCGCTTCCAGCTCGGCGGCCTCGTCGCGGCCGTCCTCGCCCTCGCCGAGCTCCTTCTGGATCGCCTTCATCTGTTCGTTGAGATAATATTCGCGCTGGGTCTTCTCCATCTGCCGCTTGACGCGCGAACGGATGCGCTTCTCGACCTGCAGGACCGAGATCTCGGCCTCCATGAAGCCGATCGCCTTCTCAAGCCTCTCCTTCACGGAAAGCGTCGCCAGCATTTCCTGCTTCTCGGGGATCTTGATCGCCAGATGCGAAGCGACCGTATCGGCCAGCTTCGAGTGATCCTCGATCTGCCCGGCCGCGCCCACGACTTCAGGCGAGATCTTCTTGTTGAGCTTCACATAGTTTTCGAAGTCGGAGACCACGGAGCGCACGAGCGCTTCGATCTCGACCTGGTCTTCCTCGGGTTCGGCCAGCACGGACGCCTTGGCCTCGTGGAAGTCGGTGCGGTCGGTGAACGAGACGATCTTCGCGCGCGAAGCGCCCTCGACCAGCACCTTCACTGTGCCGTCGGGCAGCTTCAGGAGTTGCAGCACGTTGGCGAGCGTGCCGACATCGAAGATGCCGTCAGACTGCGGATCGTCGTCCGCCGCGTTCATCTGAGTTGCCAGCAGAATCTGCTTCTCGGCGCCCATCACATCCTCAAGCGCCTTGATCGATTTCTCGCGCCCAACGAAGAGCGGCACGATCATGTGCGGGAAGACGACGATGTCACGCAGCGGGAGAACCGCGTAGATACCGTCCTGGGGGGCGCGGGATTGCTTTGTCATGACTTTGCCTTTCTGTCGCAGCCGCCATAAGCCAACTGCGAATCTTATCTTAGCGGCATGAGCGCTCTCCGCCTATCGTCCAAAAGGATCACGGAGCAAATCAGCACGGAGACGCCCACCACCCGTTAGGAGGTTAATTGGAGAGGAGAACGGCAAAGATCAAGGGCGGTTTGCGTTCCGCCTTCGCAGTTGCGGCATGCTGTCGCCGCCGGGCGTGCGCCACCTCTCCCTGGCAGGATATTTGCAAGCCCGGAAGGCAAACCGCCGCTACCGGGCCGTTCGCGCTATGATGGCCGCGTTCAGGCGAGCGCGGCTCAGAACTGCGCGGATATCCCCGCTTCCACCTGCTTGTCGAAGGAATCCTGCCTCACCGGCTGGCTCGAGATATCAGCGGCGATATGGCTGTCGCGCCGCTTGACCAGTTCGGCCATCTCGGCTTCGAGCTTCTCGCGCTCGGCGGTGCGCGCCGCCACGACAGCCTTGATTTCGTCGCTGGTCTTGCCCTTGAGTTCAGGGGGCATTTCATCCGCCTTGATATCCTCGACGTCGCGGACCTTGTTGCGCAGATCGTCCAGAAGATCGCCCCCACCCGTGACGATTTCCTTCACCGAGGTGCGCTTGGCATAGAACTTCGAGTTGTCGACCTGAACGGCCGCCGGCGCGGCGGCCTTCTCACCCAATTTCGCCCGCACTTCCTCCTGCCGCGCCTGACTGCCGTAGGGCACTGCAGTGCCGTCGATCTTCCGCTGCAGCGTCATGATGTCGTTGTCATAGGGGCTGGTGTGAACCTCCACCTGCCCCCCGTCCTCCGGAATGGCGAAATATTTGCCGTCGCCCAGTCGCGCGATATCCTGCCAGAACTCGTAGGTGTCGGGCGCACCGCCCACCTGAACGGCGTTGACGATGATGCCGTTTTGATGCGCCTTGCGCAGTATCTCGGGGTATTGCGGGCCGTTAGGGTAGTCCATGTGCGGCGGTGCGTCACCGACCAGAAATACGATGCGGCGGACTTCGTCGCCGCTGCTCCATTCCAGGTCGCGAACCGCGGCGTCCAACGCCTCGTTGACTGATTCCGGACCATCGCCGCCGCCATCCGCCTGGAACTTCATCAGTCTCCCGTAGAGGCCCTGAATGTCGGCGCTCATGTCATGGGTGCGCACGACATAGTCGTCCCCGATATCGCGATAGCCGATCAGCCCCATGCGGATGTCGGCGTTGGGGTTGATGTCGACGATCGAATTGGCGATCGACCAGATCTTGCGCTTGGCGCCGTCGATCAGGCCCTCCATCGACCCCGTTGTATCGAGGACGAAGGCGACTTCGATGCGCTTGGCCCGCTCGCGCGGCGAGGACATCGCCGTTTTTGCGGCGACCAGGATGGCGGCCGATGCCAGCAGCCCGATGATTGCCGTGCGTAGAGACTGATCCATGACTGACTCCCCTTGTTTCGCCATATGACGAACGGGAGTTTCGAATTCCTTTGTGGCCGCCTCACGCGGAGGTTGCGGCGACATTGTGTTTTCGCGTCGGGATTTTTCTGCAAGCCGCCGCCCAGTGGACAACGAATCAGCCGGGCGGTGAACGGCAAGACACCACGGGCAGCGGGTCAAACCGCTGCCTGTCGGCACCTCAATTCACGATGAAACGCGCAACGGTAGGACGGGCTCAGGCGCTGACGGAGCCCTTTTCCTTCTTCGGCTCGGAGTAGATGTAGAGGGGACGGGCATTGCCCGACACCACTTCCTCCGAAATCACGACCTCCTGCACACCTTCCAGCGCTGGAAGCTCGAACATCGTATCCAGCAGGATCGATTCCATGATGGAACGCAGGCCGCGGGCGCCGGTCTTGCGCTCAATGGCGCGCTTAGCGATCGCCGACAGGGCGTTCTCGTGGAAGGTCAGGTCGACGCTCTCCATGTCGAACAGCCGCTGATACTGCTTTACCAGCGCGTTCTTGGGTTCGGTCAGAATCTGAATCAACGCCGGCTCGTCGAGATCTTCGAGCGTCGCCAGCACCGGCAGGCGGCCGACAAATTCGGGGATGAGCCCGAACTTCAGCAAATCTTCCGGCTCGACCTGGCGGAACAACTCACCCGTGCGCCGGTCTTCCGGCGATGCAACGGTCGCGCCGAAGCCGATCGATGTCTTGCGGCCGCGATCGGAGATGATCCGGTCAAGGCCCGCAAAGGCGCCGCCGCAGATGAACAGAATATTGGCCGTATCGACCTGCAGGAACTCCTGCTGCGGATGCTTGCGGCCGCCCTGCGGCGGCACGGAGGCGACGGTGCCTTCCATGATCTTGAGGAGGGCCTGCTGCACGCCCTCGCCCGACACATCGCGGGTGATCGAGGGGTTGTCGGACTTGCGCGAAATCTTGTCGATTTCGTCGATATAGACGATGCCGCGCTGGGCGCGCTCGACATTGTAGTCGGCCGACTGCAGCAGCTTCAGAATGATGTTTTCAACATCCTCGCCGACATAGCCGGCCTCCGTCAGCGTGGTCGCATCGGCCATGGTGAACGGCACGTCGATGATGCGCGCGAGGGTCTGCGCCAGCAGCGTCTTGCCGCAGCCGGTCGGCCCGATGAGCAGGATGTTCGACTTCGCCAGCTCGACATCGTTGTTCTTGGACGCATGCGCCAGGCGCTTGTAGTGATTGTGGACCGCCACCGACAGCACGCGCTTGGCGTAGGGCTGGCCTATCACATAATCGTCAAGAACCTTCAGTATCTCTTGCGGCGTGGGCACACCCTCGCGCGACACCTTCATCGAGGTCTTGTTCTCCTCGCGAATGATATCCATGCAGAGTTCGACGCACTCGTCGCAGATGAACACGGTCGGGCCCGCGATCAGTTTGCGGACCTCATGCTGGCTCTTGCCGCAGAAGGAGCAATAAAGCGTATTCTTCGAATCGCTGTTGCCTACCTTGCTCATCTCACACGTCCTTTCCCTGCCATTTCCGCCCGGGCAGTGGAGGCGCAATCGCTATTATCCAGAGCGAAAGTTGGCCGCCGCCAGCATGGTGGCCCCTGCAACGCATTCCGTACGAAACACAAATCAGAAGACGTGGCAATGATTCGCGATGCCTCTGTCGAGGCTACCCAGCCGAAACTCAACATAATCTTAACGTAGGTAAACCGCCGCTTCTAGGGAACAGCGATTTGTGGCCGATTTGCCGCAACGCGCAACTTTTAGCTGGGCCAGCGGTCCAGCATTTCGGCGTAACACCCGGTTTCAAAACGACTTCTGCCTTCACGCCTTGGCAAGGGCGGTTTCCACCGTCTCGCGAGAAGAGATCACTTTGTCGATAAGACCGAAGTCCAGCGCCTCGTCCGCGGTCATGAAATGGTCGCGGTCGAGCGTCTTTTCGATCGTTTCGTAGTCCTTCCCGGTGTGCTTGACATAGACTTCGTTGAGCCGGCGCTTCAGCTTGATGATGTCCTGCGCATGACGCTCTATGTCCGATGCCTGGCCCTGGAAACCGCCCGAGGGCTGGTGCACCATGATGCGCGCATTCGGCGTTGCGAAGCGCATATCCTTGTGGCCGGCGCACAGCAGCAGCGAGCCCATGGACGCCGCCTGCCCGACGCACAGGGTCGAAACCGGCGGCTTGATAAACTGCATCGTGTCGTAGATCGCCATGCCCGACGTCACCACGCCGCCCGGCGAGTTGATGTAGAGGTTGATTTCCTTTTTCGGGTTTTCCGCTTCCAGAAACAGAAGCTGCGCGCAGACCAGCGTCGCCATCCCGTCTTCGACAGGCCCGGTGATGAAGATGATGCGCTCCTTGAGCAACCTGGAGAAGATGTCGTAGGCGCGCTCGCCGCGATTGGTCTGCTCGACCACCATCGGCACGAGATTCATGTATGTTTCGGTTGGGTTCTTCATGGTCGTACCTTGGTGAAGGATCCCGGGGATACCGGGATTCGAAGCAGGAAATTGGTCTTGCGTAGATAGGACGCAGCATCACCCTTGTGCAAGGCCGTGAGAACGACAGCTTTCGGGGCGCGCCGCGCCGCCCGGATTTCCGTCGGCCCGTTCTTCCAGCGAAGCAAACTCAGTGCGGAAGATGGCGTCAGGCGGCTTCGGCGCGCAGCCAACGCTTGAGACCGTCAAGATCGCCATCGTCCACGAAGGACGCGACACGCCGGCCGACCGCCGCGCCGAATTTGTAGCCATGGCCGGAACAAGCGGAAACGATCAGGCACCTCCCCTTCCCGGTCGCGTAGAAGGTCTCGTCGGCTGTGAACGTATAGGCGCAGGTCACCACGTCTGTGACGCGATATTCGCCGATCCGCGCGATCGGTGGCGAGAACAGGTTGCGGATAGCCTCACCCTCCCCTTCGACCGGCTCCCGGTTCCAGTCGGCATCGCTGGTTGCAACCTTGTGCAGGCCCGAGCCGAACTTCATGCCGGCGCCGCCCGACGGCGGAATCATATAGCCATCCGTGATGCCGCCGACATCGAGGATGACAGGCGCGGCCTCCCAGGTTTCCTTCAAATCAGCGGGCGGTTCGACATAGGCAAGCGCGGTGCGATAGGTCTTCAGTGTGCCGGCGAGTTCGGGAAAGAGTTTCAGCACCCAGGCGCCGGCGCAAACGACGATCCGGTCAGCCTGCATGACCTCGCCGGTGGCCAGGGTGACGCGGCCCTGCTCGCAATCGACCGCGACGGCGCGGCTATCTTGATAGACATTGGCGCCCTTCGCGCGCAGCCACGCAGCCAGCCCCGATGCGATCTTGCGGCAATGCAGCGCGCCGCCATCCGGGGAGAAGAAGGCGTAGCGGAACGTGTCCGGCTCAAGGAAAGGCCAGCGCGCGACAGCCTCGGCGGGTTCGCACATTTCGATCGGCCAGCCGCCATCGAGCATGCCGTCGCGATAGCGCTCGGCTTCGTCTCCCGCGACGCGTGAAACGCACAGGAAGCCGCGCGGGTCGAGATGTGTCTCGCCAAGGTCGGCCCACATTTCGTCCCAGGCCTGATAGGCCTCGGAAATAAGCCGGCCATAGCCCGAAGCCTTGCCGTAGGCACGGCGAATAATGCGATGATGGTCGCCCGACGCCGCCCGCGGATTGGGGATCGGCCCCTGCTCGACGATCGAGACGCTGTGCCCCGCCTTGACGAGCGACCACGCGGTGGAAAGGCCGGCAATGCCTGCCCCAACGACAATAACGTTCATCCTGCCTCGCTTCGCCCGATCCTTGGGAAGTGTCCTGAAGGGCAATCGTGGGGGAAGTCGATGGCTCGCGCCGAAACAAGCGTTAGGCCACCATCAGGCTTGAAGATCAATCAGCCTTGACCTTTTTCACGGCCGAAGCCGGCGAGCGAGGCATAGCCGCGGACGACCGCCTCGCGTTCGGCGTAGCTTGCTACCGCCTCGATGTCGTCAAAGCCGTCTGGCGCGCGCGCCTCGACCATATCGATGACGCCTTCTGGGCCGCCCTTGCGGTTGGCGAGCACGATGGCCGCTGTCGCCGGCCGTCTTTCGTTGTCGTAGGCGGCAAGCGCGGCGACCGGGTCCGCAACGGTGGAAAGATGGCCGGCGAGCGAGCGGGCATCCAGGATTGCCTGGCTCGCTCCGTTTGAGCCGACGGGGTACATCGGGTGCGCGGCATCGCCCAGCAAGGTGACGCGGCCGAAAGACCAGCGGTCGATCGGATCGCGATCGCAGTTCGGATATTCGTAGAGGGCCTCCGTCGCCTCGATCAACTGCACAGGATCGACGAAATCGAGCCGGAAGCGGTCGCGCACGAACTCCAGGACTTCGGGCATCAGCCCGGCGCGGGTCCAGTCGGCGCTGCGCCTCGGTGTCTCGCCATAGCCTCCGGTGCGGGCCATGATCGCCCAGTTCGTCAGCCGCATATCCCGCCGGCCCGGAATTTCGCCAATCGGGTAGAACACGAACTTGGCGAAGTTTCCGCCGGCGATCGCCATGGTGCGTCCATCGAGCCACAGCGGCCACGGCGTGGTTCCCCGCCACAGCATGATGCCGCTCCACACCGGCGGCCCCTCCTGCGGATAGAGTTGCGAACGGACAGCCGAGTGAATGCCGTCGGCGCCGATCAGAAGATCCCCGATCCATTCCGCCGCGCCATCTCGCCCCTCGACCCGAACGGCGACGGCCTCATCGCGGTTCTCGAAACCCGTCACCGCAGCGGCGGTGTTAAGCCGCCTTTCACCGATGCGCTCAAGGAACGCCTCGTGCAAAATGCCAAGCAGGCGCCCCCGATGGATGCTGATCTGGGGAACGTCGTATCCGGCATCAAGGCCGCGCAACTCGTTCCAGACCGGCTGGCCGAAGCGGTTGGCCAGGATCAGTTCGCGCGTGCGCACGCCGTCGCGCTCAAGGGCGTCCAGCAGGCCGAGGCCGGCAAGTTCGCGCACCGCATGCGGCAGCATGTTGATGCCGACACCCAATTCCCGAACTTCCGGGGAGCGCTCGAAAACCTCGACGTCGATACCGGCGCGATGCAGGCTCAACGCGGTTGCGAGCCCGGCGATGCCGCCGCCTGCAATCAGGACCTTCATGTCGAAACGCCACGCCTGAGATGATCAGGAGCCATCGCCCATTTTGGCTCCCCCGGCAGAATTGGACAAGCCGCCTGGCGATGTGTGGATTTGTCGCGATCGGTGCAACGGAGCATTCACCATCTCGATGACTCGCCTGCTTTGGCGGTTGCAGCAAAACGCTGCTTTAACTTGGATGACCTTAGAACCTCCAGGATAGATCGCGGGGTAGCAAGTCGATGGTCCTGAAAATACTCGCAGACAGCCACGCGCGCGACATCGCGCCGGATCGGCGGGACGAGCATCAGCGCGACAAGCGAATTCTCGGCAATGTGGTGCAATGCGATGGCGCGCGCGCGGTTCTGAGCGCATTCGCGGACGACGACCCCGACAATGTCGAGGGCCGCTGGACTGTCGGCAAGCTGATCTCCATCAATATGGGGCCGATCCGCACGGTCGGTCTTGTCTACGAGATCAACCGGTCCGAACGCTCCTGGGTCAAGGACCAGCCGAATGCGATCGAAGTCGGCATCGAACTGGTCGGCGAAGTACGCGATGGCGCGGCCGGAGCCAAGCCGATCTTCGACCGCGGCATCACCGAATATCCCTATATCGGAGCGATCGCCCATCGCATCCGCGCGCGCGATCTGCAGGCCGTCTACGATCTCGGCGGTCGTAACTCGATCACCATCGGATCGCTGTCGCAGGACGTGTCCATCGACGCCAATATCGCAATCGACGATACGCTGAACCGGCACTTCGCCATTGTCGGAACCACCGGCGTCGGCAAGTCGACAGCGGTTTCGCTCCTGTTGCGGAAGTCGATCGCGGCGCGGCCCGACCTGCGGGTCCTGATCCTCGACCCGCATAACGAGTTCGGTTCGTCGCTCTCCGGCAAATGCGTCCGGATCAACGCCACCACCCTCGACCTGCCTTTCTGGATGTTCCGGCTGGACGAACTGGCGGAGGTTCTGTTCCGCGGCCGCGATATCGTTGCGGAAGAGCTTGATATGCTGCGCGACATTATTCCTGCCGCCAAGCAGATCTACCGCAGCGCGGGCGCGGCCGTGCGGCGCGCTGACGGCACAACCGCCGACACGCCGGTGCCCTATCGCATGGCGGACGTGCTGAAGCTCATCGACGAACGGATGGGGGCTCTCGACGGCAAGGCGGACCGTCCCCATTTCCGGTCCCTTAAAATCCGCATCGAATCCGCCGTGGTCGATCCGCGCTACCGCTTCATGTTCGGCTCGCGCATGATCGAGGACACAATCCACAAGACGATCGGCAACATCTTCCGCGTGGAAGATGACGGAAAGCCGATCACCTGCTTCGAAATGGCGGGCATGCCCTCCGAAGTCGTCAACGCCGTCTGCTCCGTCCTGGCGCGGCTTGCCTTCGACCTGACGCTGTGGAGCGAAGGGCGCCTGAAGCTGCTTTTGATGTGCGAGGAAGCGCATCGCTACATGCCATCGGATCCGCGCCTGGGCTTTGCGCCGACGCGCCATGCCCTTTCGCGCATCGCAAAAGAGGGCCGCAAATATGGCTGCTATCTCGGCGTCGTGACGCAGCGGCCCGGCGAACTCGATCCGACGATCCTGTCGCAATGCTCGACGGTCTTCGCCATGCGCCTGGCCAACGAACAGGACCAGGCGATCATCCGCTCCGCAATTGCCGACTCGTCGGCGTCGAGCCTGTCGTTCCTCTCGTCGATGGGACAACGCGAGGCTATTGCTTTCGGAGAAGGCGTCGCGACAACCATGCGTCTGAGGTTCGAGACCATCCCGCAGACCCTGGTGCCCGGCCTCGGCCGCGGACATCAGGCGGACGACGTAGAGACCAAGTCCGGCAAGCTTGATCTCGAAGCCGTCGTCGAACGGATGAGAAGCGCGCAGATCGTCAAGCAGGGCGAGACGACCGCCGAGCCTGAGAGTGCGCCGACCCCTCCTGTGTCGTCGCTGCTTCGCGCGGGTGTCGAACAGGAACTGCGGCGGCCGGTGCGCCCCATGCTATCGGACGAAGACCCCAATTTCGGCTACGGATTGAAGGGCAAGACTTTCGGAAGCAAGTCCTGAGCGCTTGTACCTGCTGTCAGGCGGAAACCCGGTTCCGGCCATCGCGCTTGGCGCTGTAGAGCTTGGCGTCGGCCCGTCGAAAGAGTTCCTCGACGCTTTCCTTGCGGTCCCACAGGGCCAGCCCGATGCTGGCCGTGATCGTGAGGCGGGTCTTGCCTGAGACGATCGGCAGGCCTGCGACCGTCTTGCGGATGCGCTCAGCGAACCTCGACAGCATGTCGATGTCCATATTGGGAGCCACGACAGCGAATTCTTCGCCACCCAGCCGCGCCACCACGTCGTGGTAGCGGGTAATATCCTTGAGGCACGCAGCGACTGCCTTCAGCACTTCGTCGCCCGTATCGTGACCATAAGTGTCGTTGACCCGCTTGAAATGGTCGAGATCCAGAATGATCAGGCCCACCGGACGCTCGATCCGGCGGAATTCCGCCAGATATTCTCTCAGGGCATCGTCGAAGTAGCGCCGGTTCTGCATTCCCGTGAGACCGTCCGTGAGTGCCGCGCGCTCCATCGTCTGGGAGCGGACACTGAGCGAAGCGGTCATCTGCCTCAGCTTTCCCTCCTCCCTGACCTGCGTTCTGATCAGCGGATAGATGAGGAATGCGCCGGCGCAGAGCGCATTGCCCTGAAGGATCATTGCCACCAGGACGAGGCGGTTGATGTCGGTTTCGATGATGAGAGTCTCGGCCGCTCCAGTCTCGCCGCCGCGGCCTGTTACGGCGAGGTAGGCAAGGAACAAGACGACACCAGCCGCCAGGATGACAGACATCAGAACCGCGAACGCAATTTCCGACCGGTGCAAGCGCATGCCACGCCCCTACAGCACTTGGCGAAAGCCTATGAAGAGGCAGGCTTACAGAGTGTTAAGTCAATACAACAACTTGTAGGTATCTTAACTCACTCCGCCTTAACCTTCACGGACTCCTAGAGACTTCTCTAATATTTATATCAAATCTGCGCTTTGCAGCGAATCAGCAGGGATGCGCTGCCATTCCGGGCCAAGCTGGTGCCGGAACCATGTTGCCTGGCGCTTTGCATATTGCCGTGTCAGCGCGGCGATCCGTTCCAGCGCCTGCTCCAGCGGCAACGTTTCCTCGATAACCGACACCAGATCCGAAACTCCAATTGCCCTCATGGCCGGGAGCGCCGGGTCGAGCCTGCGGCGATGCAGGGCGCGCACTTCGTCCAGAGCACCGGAAGCGATCATCGTTCGCAGCCTCTCGCCGATGCGCTGCGAGAGAATTTGGCGGTCGATGTCGACAATTTTCAGCGTCGCAGATCGCGCGTCGATCATCGGGATGGAAGTCGCCGCCTGCCACTCCAGGATAGAGCGGCCCGACGCCTCCAGCACTTCGAGCGCACGCACGATCCGCTGTCCATCGCCGGCCTGGAGGCGCATGGCGACGGCCGGATCGACTTGCATCAGCGTACGGTGCAGCCGTGGCGCTCCCTCCTCGTTCAAGCGGTAGCGCCAGCGGTCGCGAATGTCCGGCGGGATGTCGGGCATGCGGGACAGGCCATTGACCAGCGCACGAAAGTAGAGGCCGGTACCGCCGACAAAAATCGGGCGGCGGTTCGCAAACGCGCCCTTCTGCGCCAGTCTCTGCACGTCGCGCAGCCACGCGCCGGTGGAATAGGCAACGGCAGGATCGACATGGCCGTACAGCAGATGCGGCGCGCGCCCGAGGTCGGACGCCGATGGCCGTGCGGTGAGTGCATTCAGGACGTCGTAGACCTGCATGGAGTCCGTGTTGACGATGACGCCCTTCGTCTTCTGGGCCAATTCCAAAGCCAGGCGCGACTTGCCGCTGGCCGTCGGCCCCGCTATCAGGATTGCATTCTCAATGCTGCCTGTGCGGCCTTCTCCGGTTGTCTCCATGCCGCTCATTGCAACACTCATATCCAATCCCGCAACCAAAGCCTTGACGGCGCCGCTGACGGCCAGGCTTTCGGACATTTCCGCTTCGGTGGACTGGCTGGCCGACGCGGTTGCCTGCGACATCGTCATCCGCGAGGGGGTTCAGCGCAGCGAAGCCGAGGCCGCCATTCGCGACGCCGCAGCCTCAGAACCGATTGACGTGGTGATACACGAAAATGCCGGACGCAGGAAAAAAATCCTCATAGCCGACATGGATTCGACCATGATCGACCAGGAGTGCATCGACGAACTGGCCGATGAGGTGGGGCTCAAGGCACATGTCGCCGCGATTACCGCCCGTTCCATGAACGGCGAGATCGCCTTCGAGCCGGCGTTGCGCGCGCGGGTCGCCTTGCTGAGGGGGCTCGACACGGCGGTCATCGACCGGATCATCGCCAGGCGCATCACGCTGGCATCCGGCGGACGCGAATTGGTACAGACCATGCGTGCCGCCGGCTGCTGGACGGCGCTGGTGTCGGGCGGCTTCACCGCTTTCACCGGGCCGATCGCGGAAAAGCTCGGATTCGACGAAAACAGGGCCAACCAACTCCTGGAAGAAGGCGGCAAACTGGTGGGCGAAGTCGCCGAACCGATCCTGGGGCGTGAGGCAAAAGCGGTTGCGCTACGCGACATCGCGGCCCGGCACGCGCTGACCCCGGCAGATGCAATCGCGGTGGGCGATGGCGCCAATGATCTGGACATGATCCGGCTTGCCGGCACCGGCGTCGCGCTGCACGCCAAACCGGCGGTAGCGGCGCAGGCCGGTATCCGCATCGACCATGGCGACCTGACCGCCCTGCTCTACATCCAAGGCTTTCGCCAGAGCGAATTCCGGCAGTAGTACCGCTTCCAGAAACTGCGGCGGATGGTGATCTATCGCCTTGGCCAGGCGGAATGTCGTCAAACCCAGGCGGCGTGATCAAAACCCGCCGCTCTGGTCTTCAAAGGGGCGTGAAGCCCCTACTCCATGCGCACAGTGACAAAGCGCAGCTCGCCGGTTTTCGACGCAAGCATCAGAAGCGCATTCTTGCGGCCCTGATCCTTGAGCTTGCCGACCCGGTCCATGACCTCTTTCGGCGACTTCACCGATTCCTGTGCGATCTCGGTAATGACGTCGCCGGCCGTCACGCCGCGCTCGGCAGCCACTGAATCCTTCGCGACCTCGGTGACGACGACGCCCGAAATATCGTCGCCAATGCCGAACTTCTTGCGGCTTTCGTCATTGAGCTCGCCAACGGTCATACCCAGAACCGTCGCCGTGGCGACCGGACCGGTGTCCTGACCTTCGTCCGGCTTTGCCTCTGCGTCCTCGGCGAGCTTCTCGCCATCCTCGAGCCGGCCGAGCGTTACCTTGACGGTCTGTTCCTTGCCCTTGCGGACGATCAGCACATCGACGGCCTTGCCGACCGGGCTCTCGGCCACGATGCGCGGCAGATCGCGCATCTCCTTGATATCCTTGCCATCGAACTTGATCACCACGTCGCCCGGCTGGATCACGCCATTGTCGACCGGCCCACCCTTGATGACGCCGGCAATCAGCGCGCCCTTGGCGGACGTCATGCCGAGGCTTTCGGCGATCTCGTCCGTCACGGGTTGAATGCGAACGCCCAGCCAGCCGCGCCGCGTCTCGCCGAACTGGCGCAACTGGTCCACCACGCCGACCGCCATCTCGGAGGGGATGGAGAAGCCGATGCCGATCGAGCCGCCGGAGGGCGAGATGATCGCCGTGTTGATGCCGATGACCTCGCCATGCATGTTGAATAGCGGACCGCCGGAATTGCCGCGGTTGATGGCGGCGTCCGTCTGGATGAAATCGTCGTAGGGACCGGAATTGATGTCGCGGTTGCGCGCCGAGATGATGCCGACCGTCACGGTTCCGCCGAGCCCGAACGGGTTGCCGATCGCCATGACCCAATCACCAATTCGCATCACGTTGGAATCGCCGAATTTGACGGCGGTCAATCCCTTGCCCTTCGGGTCGACCTTCAGCACCGCGATATCGGTCTTCGTGTCGGTGCCGACCAACTCCGCCTTCAGCTTCGAGCCATCGGTGAAATTGACTTCGATCTCGTCCGCATCGGCAATCACGTGATTGTTGGTGACGATAATCCCTTGCTCCGCGTCGACAACGAAGCCGGAGCCGAGCGACTGCACCTTCTGGCCGGAACCGCCGCCGCCACCGCCGCCCTCGCCACGCCGTTCCTTGAAGAAATCGTCAAAGAAATCTTGGAACGGCGAGCCTTCCGGCAATTCCGGCATCGGCACAGCCTCGGGGCCGTCGCTGCCCTTCACGTTCTGCGATGTTGAGATGTTGACGACCGCGCCGAGCAGCCCTTGCGCGAGATCGGCCACCGAAGCCGGGCCTTGCGAGAGGGGCGCCAGCGCCGGCGGCGCTGCCTGGGCTGCCGGTGGCGTGGCCGGAGCTGCCGGCGGAACAGCCTGGATGGGCGCCGTCTCCTGCGCGAACGCGACCGATGCCGGCAGCGCCGAGGAGGCAATCATTATCGCGGCAACGGAAACGCTGACCAGCCGGCGGGCGGCAAATGAGGGGCGATTGGATGTCATCTGGAAATATTGCCTCCCGGCGTTGAAATCTTGGGAAAACGCCGAAAACCGGCCAAGTTGCAGATCTCGGCGAGAAATGAGGCGTGTTTGCGACCTTGCCTGCCACACACCGGTAAAACCTGTGTTAGCTCCAACCCCTACCCTCTCAGCCGCGCGCCAGCCAGACGATCAGCACGCCCACCGCCATCGAGGCCACGCCGGCTATCCTGAGGACGCTTTCCGGCAACTGCCGGACGTCCTCGGCCAGCTTTTTCGCGGCGTTCGGAAAGCCGCCATACAGCAGACCTTCAAGAACTAGCAAAACGCCCACCGCGGCGACCAGGTCTTTCACGACGCCGCCTCCGGAAACGCCCTTATTGCGCCGGTGCCGGTGCCGGGGCCGGAGCCGCTGGCGGAGCCGGAACTGCCTCCGGCTTCACCCCCGCCGCTCCCATAGCGTCGTTGAAGTAGCGGAAGAACTCCGAATCCGGCGACAGAACCATTGTGGTGCCGCTGGCATTGTTCAGCGCCGACACATAGGCGTTCATCGACCGGTAGAAATCGAAGAACTCCGGATCGCGGGTGAAAGCAGCCGCGAAGGTGGCGTTGCGCTCGGCTTCGCCCTCGCCACGCACGATCTCGGCGTCGCGCTGAGCGGCGGCAACCGTTTCGATCACCTCGCGGTCGGCCTTGGCGCGGAGGCCCTGCGCGCGCTCGTTGCCGCGGGCGCGCAGCGCTTCGGCCTGGGCAAGTCGCTCGGCCTTCATGCGCTCATAGGTCTGCTGCGACACGTCGGCGGTGAGGTCGGTGCGGCGGATGCGGACGTCATCGATCTCGATGCCCAGCGACAGCGCGTCGGGCCGCAACTGATCTGCGACCTCGCGCATCATTTCGCTGCGCTCCTCCGACAGCGCGGCCTCGAAGCCGCGCACGCCGTAGACGCGGCGCAAGGCGGCGTCCATGCGGGTGCGGATGCGCTGCTCGGCCTGGTCGAGGCTGCCCGACACCGCGGCGCGGAAGCGCCTTGCATCGTTGATCTTGTAGGCAACGAAGGCGTCGACATCGTAGAATTTGCCGTCCGAGACCTGCACGCGGATATTGTCCAGGTCGAAGCGCAGCACGCGGTCTTCGATGATCTGGACATTGTCGGCCTCGAACATCGAGAACGGCAGCTTGAAATAGAGTCCAGGCTGCGTCTTCACGTCGACGATTTCGCCGAAACGCGAGACGATCGCCTGGTCGCGCTCATTCACGACGAAGACGGATGCATAGACCAGGATCGCAATGACGACAGCGATGACGCCGAAGAAGGGTATACGGTTGCTCATCAGTTCGACCCCACGGTTGCGGCCGCAGCGCCCGGCGCGATAGTGTTTTGACCGTCGCCAGCAGGCGGCGCCTGCCGCCGCTGCAATTCCGGCAGCGGCAGATACGGCACCACCCCTTGCCCGTTCTTCTGCTCGATCAGCACCTTGTTGGAATCACGCAGCACCCGCTCCATGGTCTCAAGGAACATGCGCTTGCGCGTCACTTCCGGCGCCTTCGCATACTCGTTGTGGACGGAGATGAAGCGCTGCGCTTCACCCTTCGCCTCCTCGACGATCTGATTCTTGTAGCCGGCGGCGCGCTGCTCGACTTCAGCAGCCTGTCCACGCGCGGCGCCAAGCTTCTGGTTGGCGTATTTGTTCGCCTCTTCGACGAAACGATCCTCGTCCTGTTCGGCGCGCTGCACTTCGGCAAAGGCGTCGGCGACCTCGCGCGGCGGCGCGGCGTCCTCGATCGACACGGCGTTGATGGCAAGGCCCGCGCCGTAATCGTTGAGCGAGTTCTGCACGATGATGCGCACGCTATCGGCTATCTCCTGCCGCTTGTCGCGGAAGATATCCTGGGCAGGACGCCGGCCGACGACCTCGCGCATCGCACTTTCGGCGATCTGCCGGGCCATGCCGTCCGGGTCGGATACGTTGAACAGATAGGCTTTCGGGTCGTTCACCGCATAAGCGAGCGAAAACTGGACGTTGACGATGTTCTGGTCGCCCGAAAGCATCAGGCCGGCCGTGCCGCCGTCGCGGCCCCCGCCGATGGCGATCAGCTTTTCAGCGGTGACCACCTTCTCGACGGTCTCGATCGGCCACAAATGGAAATGCAGGCCTGGCTGGGCCAGTTCCTCCTTCGGCTTGCCGAACCTGAGTTCGACCGCCAGTTCGTCGGGCTGCACGGTGTAGACGGCCTTGAAGAACCACGCCGCAATGAGCGCCAGCGCGATGAGGCCAAGCAATGCCGGGCTGAAGCCGCCGCCGGTCGGCAGCGCGCGCTTCAGCCTGTCCTGGCCCTTACGGATGATGTCTTCCAGATCCGGCGGTTGATTCTGCGGTCCGCCAGGGCCGCGAGGCCCCTGCCCCCAAGGTCCGCCGCCGTTGCCGCCGCCACCCCATGGGCCGCCGCCACCGCCGCTTTGATTGTTCCAGGGCATGAATGTCCTTTCGATGACCGCGTATCGGAACGCCGAGCCGCAAAAACTGTATTCCCTCTATAGGGATGCAGGAATGTGCTTTCAACGCGGCTGAATTCCGCGATCACGGATTTGTGGTCGCCGGCTGCTCAGTTTAGGGCTTTTCTCGCGGTTGGACGCCCGCGCGCCGTTCGTAGACGACATAGCGCGTTGGAAAATTGTCCTTCGGGCCGGCTGGAAACTCTTCCGAACTGACCGCCTCCCACTCCGACGGATCGATGGCGGGGAACCGTGTGTCCCCGTCGGGGATGTCGGCAAGGACATGGGTCACATACAGCCGGTCGGCCAGGGGCAGCGCCTGGCCGTAGATCTGGCCGCCGCCAAGGATGCAGATCTCGCCGCTATCGATGGGGGCTCCGTCTGCGGTGCGAGCCAGGCTCAAGGCCGCCTCCAGCGAGGTCGCCACTTCCGCACCGGGCGCCTGATACGCGGCATCGCGGCTGACGACGATGTTGCGCCGACCGGGCAGCGGCCGCTTGGGAAAGCTCTCCCAGGTCTTGCGGCCCATGACGATCGGCTTGCCCATCGTAGTCGTCTTGAAGCGCTGCAAATCGCTGGAGAGCCGCCATGGGAGCCCGCCCTCGCGGCCGATGACATTATCATTCGCAATGGCCACATAGATCGCGACTGCCATCAATTCGCGTTGCTCCAAATTATGAGACGTCCCGATGCGGCCCTCTCCGCCGTCAACGCGGCGGTGCCTGCTGCTGACAGCGCTACCGAGAGCGGGGCTGGCGGGCAACAGCTATTTCGTCGGATCAGGAGAGATCGCGGACTGCCGACCATGCGCCGCATCAACGTCCGTCATCGGTTTATCCAAGGACATGCCCGAGGATGACGGCAGCTACTTGCTTTGCGTGGTGGACGTGCCGCCGTGACGGTCGGTTATCTCCGAATCGGCGAGGAGTTGGGTGTCGACGCTGCGAACCTCGGCCGCCGGATCGTCGTCCACGAGTTCCCTGCCGTTGGCGACGATCGACCCCGCAAGAAATGGCATCAGGCCGAACAGTATCAGCTCAACTACACGTGCAATCATGGCCGTTCCTCCATCCGGTCTTATTAGAATGACGGCAAATTTGTCGTTTCGAAGAGTCGAACGGGGCTAAATCGAGGCAGTCAGCGTTGACGCCATCTCGCCGCCGCGTCGTCGTCGGCGGATTTTGCCTCCACCCACTCGCCTTCCGATCCGTCTGCGCGGTGTTCCTTCTTCCAGAACGGCGCACGCGACTTCAGGTAATCCATCAAGAAGGACGCGGCCTCAAACGCGGCCTTCCGGTGCGTGGAAGCAGCGACGACAAGCACGATATTCTCGCCGGGTGCGATCTTGCCGAAGCGGTGGATGGCGGTGAGGCCGGTCAGCGGCCAGCGCACCGTCGCCTCGGCGGCGATGCGGCTGATTTCGGCTTGGGCCATGCCCGGATAGTGCTCCAGCTCCAGCGCCGTCAGCGCGCCGGCTTCATCGCGGCAAAGGCCGGTGAAGGTAACGACAGCGCCGATGTCGGTGCGGCCGGCCGTCAGATGCGCGATCTCGGCGGCGAGGTCGAAATCTGCCGCCTGGATGCGAATCGTCGGGGAAATCGAGGCGTTCATCGCGTGGCCCGGATGTGGGCCGGCCGGTAGTCCAGACCGCCGCCCACTGCACAGGCCACCTTACCCACCAGTCATCGGCGGAAACAGCGCGATCTCACGCGCGCCGGCAATGGATTCGCGGTGGTCGACATGTTCCTCGTTGATGGCGACGCGAATGACCTTCGGCTCCTTCAGCGCCTCCGCGTAACCTTCGCCCTTGGCCTGCAACCACGTGAGGAGATCGCCAACCGTCGCCACCTCAGCAGGCAGATCCAGCTGCTCCTCGCGCTTGCCGATGCGCTCGCGAACCCAGGCGAAATATTTCAGCGTGGTCATCGGTCTACTCGTTGGCGATGTGCTTCAGGCCGGCGCGGAAATAATCATAGCCGGTGTAGAGGGTGACGATCGCCGCGATCCAGAGCAGGACAATGCCGGTCTCGGTGGCGTAGGAGATAATCTTGTCCAGCGCGGGGCCGGCCAGCAGCACCGCAATCGCCACCATCTGGATGGTGGTCTTCCATTTCGCCAGCCTGGTGACCGGCACGCTGACCTTCAGGTCGGCGAGATATTCGCGCAGGCCGGAGACCAGTATTTCGCGGCACAGGATGATGATCGCGGCCCACAGCGTCCACCCGGCGATGGTGCGGTCCGTATCGGCGGCGAGCAGCAGAAGGCAGGTCGCCACAAGAAGCTTGTCGGCGATGGGATCGAGCATCCGGCCGATATTCGACGTCTGCTGCCAGGCGCGCGCAAAGTAGCCGTCGAAATAGTCGGTGATGCTGGCAAGCAGGAAGACGACCAGCGCCGCCCAGCGGGCGAAGTCGCTGGATTGCAGCCGTCCTTCCAGGAAGAAGCACAGAACGACCAGCGGCACCGCAAGAATGCGGCCATAGGTCAGCATGTTGGGGAGGCTATATGCGCGTGACGCCATGCTTGGGAAATCCGGTCGGAGTGCGAAAGAGAAATCAGAAATAGGGCTGCGAGGTCAACGGTTCACCCGCCAGATCGACCATTTCCGGCGAATTTTAGATGGCTGCCATCACTTTTCGTGAAAATGGCTGTAAACGAGCTTCGCCACCGCCTCCGAAATGCCGTCGACGGCCATCAAATCCCCCATCGCCGCGCGGCCAACCGCCTTTGCCGTGCCGAAGTGCAGCAGCAGCGCGCGTTTGCGCGTCGGACCTATCCCCGCGATCTCGTCGAGGGGATTCTTGACCAACTCCTTCTTGCGGCGGGCGCGATGCGTGCCGATGGCGAAGCGATGCGCCTCATCGCGAAGCCGCTGGACGAAATAGAGCACCGGATCGCGCACCGGCAGCGAAAAAGACGGCTTGTCGCGGACGAAGAAGCGTTCGCGGC
The DNA here is from genome assembly GCA_036524835.1 of Mesorhizobium sp. GTDB lineage: Bacteria > Pseudomonadota > Alphaproteobacteria > Rhizobiales > Rhizobiaceae > Mesorhizobium_G. The sequence goes on from DATDBN010000134.1 coordinate 22,525, forward strand.
CGGCTTCGCGGTCCTGCCCCTTGGCAACACCGATGGCAACGACGCGATCCTCGATGCCGAGGTCGGCGAGGATAGCGCGCACCGCCGACATCTGGCCCTGCCCGCCATCGATCAGGATAACGTCCGGCCAGACCGGAAACCCTGCATCCCTGCCCTCCTCGATCTCGCCGCCCTCGGCATGCTCCTTGATGAGCCGCGAAAAGCGGCGCTGCATCACTTCGCGCATCATGCCGAAATCGTCACCCGGCGTGATGTCCGTCGAGCGGATGTTGAACTTGCGGTACTGGTTCTTCACGAAGCCCTCCGGACCGGCGACGATCATCCCGCCGACCGCATTCGTGCCCATGATGTGAGAATTGTCATACACCTCGATGCGGACCGGTGTCCTTTCCAGGCCGAACGTCTGCTGAAATCCATCCAGCAGCCGCGCTTGCGTCGACGTCTCGGCCAGCCGCCGGCCGAGCGCCTCGCGGGCATTCTGCAGCGCGTGGTCGGTCAAATCGGTCTTGTCGCCACGCTGCGGCACGTTGATCGTCACCCTGCGGCCCGCACGGGTCGACAATGCCTCGGCAAGCAGTTCCTGCTCGTGAACCTTGACTGAAAGCAGGATCACGCGGGGCACCAGCTTGTCGTCATAGAACTGCGACAGGAAGGAGCCCAGCACCTCTCCCGGCTCTAGAGCCGGATCAGCTTTCGGGAAATAGGCGCGGTTGCCCCAGTTCTGGCCGGTGCGGAAGAAGAACACCTGGATGCAGGTCTGCCCGCCTTCCTGGTGAATGGCAAATACATCGGCCTCGTCGATACCCTGCGGGTTGATGCCCTGGTGCGACTGGACATGCGACAGGGCCGCCAACCGGTCGCGGTAGATCGCGGCGCGCTCGAAGTCGAGTTCCTCCGACGCTGCCTGCATCTGCGCCGAAATTTCGGCTTTGACGCTCTGGCTGCGACCGGAGAGAAAATCCTTCGCTTCCGACACCAGGTCGGCATAGCCCTCAGGCGAGATTTCTCCCGTGCATGGACCGGAGCAGCGCTTGATCTGGAAGAGCAGGCATGGGCGCGTGCGGTTTTCGAAGAAGCTGTCGGTGCAGGACCGGATCAGGAATGCGCGCTGCAGCGAATTGATGGTGCGGCCGACCGCCTGCGCCGAGGCAAACGGGCCGAAATACTCGCCCTTTCGCGAGCGCGCGCCGCGATGCTTGAAAATGCCCGGCGAGGGATGGTCGCCGGTGATCATAATGTAGGGAAAGGACTTGTCGTCCCGCATCAACACATTGAAGCGTGGCCGCAATCTCTTGATAAGATTGGCTTCCAGCAGGAGCGCTTCGATCTCGGTGCGGGTGACGACGAATTCCATCGTCGCCGTTTCGCGCACCATGCGGCCAATGCGATTGGTGTGAAAACGCCCTTGCGCATATTGCGTGACGCGCTTCTTCAGGCTGCGCGCCTTGCCGACATAGAGCACGTCGCCAACGCCATTCATCATGCGGTAGACGCCCGGCCGATTGGGCAGCCGCTTGACCAATGTCTGAATGACATCGGCGCCGATCTTGCCATCGGCGTCGCTGGCCTGCGCGGACCAATCGATGGCGGTAAACGCGGGTTCGGGGCCAAGCGGCGCGGCCTCTTCGATGACCTCGTCGTCACTCTCCAAGTCGGTGTCGGGCAGGTCCGCTCCGGGGGTGGTGCTCATTCGCCCACCGTTGCATCAGGCGTTTGCCAGGCGAGATGCTGCCCGCCATCCACGGCGATCATCTGGCCGGTGACCGACTTGGCCTGCCAGAGGTAGCGTACAGTGGCGGCGATCTCCGTCAGTTCGGGGCCACGCCGCAGCAGCACGGCGCCCGCTTGCGCGGCAAAATCGTCCTCCGTCTGACGGTCGCTCCTCAGAGTGGGGCCAGGCCCGATCGCGTTGACGCGAACGCGCGGCGCCAGGGCCTGCGCCATCATTCGGGTGGCATGCCATAGAGCCGATTTCGACAGAGCGTAGGAGAAGAAGCGGGGCGTAGGCTTCAAGACGCGCTGGTCGACGAGATTGACGATCAGTCCCTCGCCGCCATCCTCCAACTGTTCGGCAAACTTGCGCGACAGCATCACCGGCGCATCGACATGGACGGCGAAATGCCTGTCCCATGCGGCCCAGTCGAAACTGTCGATGTCGTCATCCTCGAACAGGGAGGCGTTGTTGATCAGCAGGTCGAGTGGACGGCCCAGAGCCGAGGCGGCTTCGCCGACGAGGTTTTCCACGGCCTGGCGATCGCTGAAGTCGGCGCGCACCACGCAGGCGGAGCCGCCGCGTTGCCGGATGTCGTCGACGACGCTTTGCGCCTCCGCGGCAGACCGGTTGCAATGCACGGCGACGGCCGCGCCATGGGCTGCAAGATCCGCCGCAAACGCGCTGCCCATGCGGCGTCCCGCGCCGGTGACGAGAACCGCGCGGGGAAAGTCGACGGAGGCGCGGTCTGGTGGATTCAGCATTATGGTCAACAAAACTACAATTCTGGACAAGCCCGTTCATTGATCGGGCAAGACTATGACAGACGCGGCGGAAAAAGGCAGAACAGGCCGCGAATCCCTGCCCGTGCGAGCGGTGAATATAGGGGCGAAAAACCCTTGCACCAAGCGGGTTTAGGCCTGGTCCGCGCAATGCTCCTGACAGTGGTTGTTGCGCGCCTGCAACGCCATTTTTCCGTCATGGAGCCGCCGGGGAATGATCAATTTTCCGGTGCGATCGAGCCGCATTCCAATTCCACATTGGGGGCATTCGACATGACCCGCTCCTTCCGGGCGGGCCTGAATGTCGTCCAAGCCGGTTTTCTCGTCTTGGTCATGGAGTAAGGATAATGTCAGTCAACACGAAATTCTCCCGTTCGGTCCTCGCGGCCGTCAGTCTTCTCGCCATCGCTTCCGGGCCAGTCTTCGCCGCCGACGTCATCGAAAGCGCTCCCGAGCCCGCAACGCCGATGGAAGAGGCGCCGCTCGCAAGCTGGGGTGGAGCCTATGCCGGTATCCAGGCTGGTTACGGTTTCGCCGGCACTGCGCGCGAACCGGGCAACAAGATCGATACCGACGGCTTCGTCGGTGGCGGTTTCGCCGGTTATAACGCCGAGGTCGGCAATGGTGTCGTCGCGGGCGTCGAGGGCGATGTCGGCTATTCCGGCGTCGAGGGCAGCAATGCCGGCACCGAGGTGAAGGGTGGCGCCGAAGGTGCGCTGCGCGGCCGTCTCGGCTATGCGGTTACCCCGGACATCCTGCCCTACGTGGCAGGCGGTGGCGCCGCCAGGAGCATGAAGGTCAGCGAGGGCGGAGTGAGCGACCGCAATACGGCGCTGGGCTGGACCGCCGGCGCCGGCGTGGACGTGAAGCTGTCGCAGAATGTGTTCGTTCGCGGCGAGTACCGCTACACCGATTATCAGGACAAGTCGTTCACGACTGCCCAGGGCACGCGTGACGTGGATTCGACCGACAATCGGGTGCAGTTCGGCATTGGTATGAAGTTCTGATCCTCGGATCGGATATGATGCCGAGAGGAGCCGGGCGCGAGTCCGGCTCTTTTCGTTTCGGGCCTCGGCCTATTGCGCCGCGCCCGGCGCTTGTGCGGCCAGTTCCGGGAACCTTGCATCGAAGCGCGCGGCCCAGCGCTTCAGCTTGCCCCGGCCCTTCTCCCATTTACCCTCAAAGCGCAGCGTTGCGTAGGCCAGCATGGCGCGGGTCGCGATATGGCCCACATGGATCGTCTTGGGCAGCTTCGGTGGATTTTCGTTGAGCTGGTCCAAACCGCGCAGCGCCTTCGACCATTGGCGGTCGATCCAGGGCTGATGGACTTTTTCCTCCGGACGGAAGCGGCGCTCGTAGATGATCGCCAGCAGCGAATCGCAAATGCCGTCGGCAAGCGCTTCGAGTTGCTCGGCTTCCAGCCGCTTGGCCGCGTTGCGGGGGAACAGCTTCCCCTTCGACTCACGGTTCAGATATTGCGTGATGACGCGGCTGTCGAAGATCGCGTGGCCTTCGTCGGTGACAAGCGTCGGTATCTTGCCGAGCGGATTGGCGGCGACGAGGTCTGCCGGGTCGGCGTTGGTGTCGACCACCATCGTCTGCAGCGGAATTGCGGCGTAGGCGGCAGCCATGCGCACCTTGGCGCTGTAGGGCGATGCCGGAGAATACATCAGCTGGGGCATTTCGTTTCCTTTTGCGGGAGGATGTTCACCTGCCGCGCACAGGCGGCATCACGACCTTGGCAGCGCGGCAGCCGCGCTGTTCGAGTTCCGGACATGGCCGGAAAGCGAGTTCCTTGGTCAGGCAGATCCGGACTTCGCGGAAATAGCGCTTATCGCAGACGGTCGAGATGCCGGCAGCCGGCATTGACGGATTTGACAGGACGAACGCCCGCTCCACCGCCTCGGGACCTACGGTCTTTGCCATATCCAGACGTCCGTAAGCAGCGGGAATGACGATTTTCTCCCGCGCCTGGCGCAGCGTTGCGAAATAGTCTTCCTGACGGAAACCGCTGCAACTGCCATGCCTGCGCCATTGATGACCAATCAGCGCCGCCGAGGGCATGATGTCGTAGAGGCTGTCGACCAGTTCGCTGGACACCCGGTCGATGTCGGTCTTGCAGTCGGTCGGGAAGCCGCGCTCGAATTGCGGCCATAGCCCATGCACGACGAACGCATAGGGACGTCCGCCGCACTGCTGTTCGTTGGCGCCCGCGCCTTCCGCCTCGCAATAGCTCGGCGACCAACTGAGGGCGAGAACGTAGAAGTCGAATTTCTTGCCGCCTTGCGCCGCGGCCTTGGCAGGCTCGGGCCGTCTGGCAGGAAGCTCCGCCCCCTGCTGGGGAGACGTCAGGATTGGCGTCGTGGCCGGCTGGGAAGCCTGGGTCTCCTGTTCCGCCTCACCGCAACCGGCGGCAAGCGCCAGAACCGCGAACAGAGCCGCCGCGCAAATCCCTCGAAAACATCGCATGTCAGAAGTGCGTCAGCGCAATACGCGGCATGCGCCGTTGTAGACCAGCCAGCGGTCGAAGCCCGCAACGCAGAACTCGACATTGTCGGGCGCGACAAGTCTGCTCGGCAGCAGCCCGTTGTTCAGCGTGGCAAATCCCTGCCCGGTCTCGATCAAGTACCAGATTTCGCGGTAGTCGCCGTCGGAGAGCGTGACCGTCGCGCCGCAATAGCGCCGTGCGATGGGACGGTCCTCGCCGGCGGGAATGTAGCGATGCTCATGCACGCGATCGAACTGCTCGATCCGCACATCCTTGAGATTGGGCACGTGCTCGACCTGATAGCGGAAGCGATTGGTGATACTGCTGAGAACCCAGGACTGGCTGCACTGCCCGCCATCGCCATAATCGGCGTAAACCGGATCCGCCGCTCGCGCAGCGCCACCGCTCAGGATCACGCCAAGGCAGGCGCTCAACAGCCAGTATCGTGCTCGATGGGTCATATCGATCTCTTTCGCTTCGGCCGCACTTTGGGCAAGCCCTCGCCTTCGGTCAAGCGGCCGTTTGCTCCGGCGCCAGCCAATCCACGCCCCAGTTCCCGCCGCGATCGCGCTCAAGGATTCGAGTCAGGGCCGGAAGCAGAAGCTTCATCTCGGCCTCCAGCGTGAAAGGCGGATTGACGAGCACCACGCCGGAACCGTCGAGCCGTGGTTCCTCGGTCTGCGGACGAATCATCTGCCATAGGTCCATCACGTTCGGAATTTCGCCCTTCGCCAGTTCCTCGCGAAACCGTGAGACAGCGATACGGTCCTTGATCGGATACCAGATCGCATAGGTGCCCCCCGGCCAACGGCGATGCGCCTTTCGCAAGCCGGCAAGGATGCGGTCGAACTCGCCTGCCACCTCAAAGGGCGGGTCGACCAGCACCAGACCGCGCTTCTCTTTCGGCGGCAGATGCGCGCCGAGCGCCAGCCATCCGTCCAACTCGATGACGCGAACCTGCACGTCGTCCGCGAAGAGAAAGCTTAGCCGCTCCGCTTCCTCAGGATGAAGTTCAACAAGCGAGAGCCGGTCCTGACGGCGAATCAGGTGCCGCGCGACGGCCGGCGAACCCGGGTAGCGGCTCAGGTCGCCGTCGGGATTGGCGGCCCGTACCGCACCCAGATAGGGGTCCAGCAAGGCCGCGATGTCCGGCGCCTGCGGCTTGCCGAAAAGCCGTCCGATTCCGTCGCGCCATTCGCCGGTTCGCGACGCCTCGTCGGATCGAAGGTCATAGAGCCCATGGCCGGCATGCGTGTCGATGACGCGAAACGCCTTGTCCTTGCGCTTCAGATATTCGATCAGCCGCGACAGCACGACGTGCTTCAGCACGTCGGCGAAGTTGCCCGCGTGGAAGGCATGGCGATAGTTCACCGCGGCGCGCTCAGCGGTTCTGGCCACCCCTGCCCCAGCGAGGCGGCGGTGGCTGGGAATTTGGATTGGCTGCTGCGGTGCCGCGACGCCGGGAGGCGAGAACGATGCCGATCACGCCAATCGCCATCAGCGCGATCCCGATCGGTTGGGCGCGGCGGTCGACGACGGCGGCGCCGCCGCGCAGCGACATCTGGACCGAGCGCGTATCGATGCCCTCGGCATCGCCCGCGCCAACCGTGAAGGTGTAGGTGCCATCCTCAACGGTCGTCAGCGGACCTGCGTCCGCCCGGAAGATGCGGTCTGGCAGCTGCGGCGTATTCTCACGCGGTTTGGACTCGGCGAAGCTTAAGGTATCGGCAAGAACGGTGCGGCCCGCGGTCGCGGCTGTCAGCGTCAACACCGTGCGGTCGCGTGAAAAGCGCGGCGAACCGATTGAGGTGAGGTCGACAAGAATGCGCACGGGAGCGTCAGCCGCCTTGAGCGGCACGTCGACTGGCTTGAAGCCGGAGCCGGGGTCGAAAACCGTCCAGGATCCCAACTCGCGGCCGGAAAAATTGTTGACGGTCCAGGGATAGGCGACGCCCAGCGCCACACCCGCGAGCAAAATCAGAAGAAAGAAAAAACGCATTGTTAGCGGTTCCTGCTGGCGAGCCGCGCGCTCACGCCTTGCGCTCCCATCGCCGATCCTGCGTCTGCTGCCAATATGTGGCCGCATGATTAGCTGCCTTCACGGCCTTCCATTGTTCGCGGGCTTGCGCCAACTGCGCGTCGTCGTGACCGTCGAAAAGGAAAACGACTCGCTCATAACCCTCGAGTTCCCCCGCCTCGGCTCCATCGACGAAGAAGCGTATCGACGCGCCGTTCGGATTGCCCGAGCGGGTGGTGAGCAGAACCGGCTGGTGCTCGACGTTTGGCTCGGTATCGAGCCCATGGGCAAGAAAGGACTCTTCGCTATAGGTCCAGAAAAGCGCATCGAGTGCGTCGCGGCGCTCCACCGATCCGGTTTGAACCACTGCCCGCCACCCCCGTTGCACACTGCGCTCGACCAGGCCGGGCAGAGCGTCTTCCAGACGCGACTCGGTCAAGTGGTAGAACAGCGCTTCGGTCATCGGACCGGTCAGCCTTCGTAGTGGTCGCGCACCAGGCGGTCGAGCAGCCGCACGCCGAAGCCGCTTGCCCAGGACAGGTTGATTTCGGTGGCGGGCGCGGCCATCGCGGTGCCGGCGATATCAAGATGCGCCCACGGCGTGTCGTTGACGAATCGCTGCAGGAACTGCGCGGCGGCAATGGACCCGCCATAGCGGCCCCCGACATTCTTCATGTCGGCGTTCTTCGAATCGATCAGCTTGTCGAATTCGTCACCCATCGGCATGCGCCAGAGCCGCTCCTGCGTCGACTTGCCGGCCGCCAGCAGACGTTCGGACAATTCGTCATTGTTGGAGAAAAGGCCGGCATAGTGCTGGCCAAGCGCAACGATGATAGCGCCGGTCAGCGTGGCCAGATTGACCATGAATTTCGGCTCGAAGCGCTTGCTGGTGTACCAGAGGGCATCCGCCAGAACGAGACGACCCTCGGCGTCCGTATTCATCACCTCGATCGTCTGGCCGGACATGGAGGTGACGATATCTCCGGGGCGCTGCGCATTGCCGTCGACCATGTTTTCCACGACGCCGATGACGCCGACCACATTGGCTTTTGCCTTGCGGGCGGCGAGCACCCGCATCAGGCCGGTCACGGCGGCCGCGCCGCCCATGTCGCCCTTCATGTCCTCCATGCCGGCTGCGGTCTTGATCGAATTGCCGCCGGTGTCGAAGACGACGCCCTTGCCGATGAAAGCGACCGGCTTGTCCTTGGCCTTCCCGCCGTTCCACTGCATGACCGCCAGGCGCGGTGGCCTGCTCGACCCTTGCGCGACACCGAGCAACGAGCCCATGCCGAGCTTCTTCATTTCCTTTTCGCCGAGGATCTCCACCTTGACGCCGAGCTTCTCCAGGCTCTTCGCCTCGGCGGCAAATTCGAGCGGGCCAAGCGTGTTGGCAGGCTCGTTGACCAGATCGCGCGCCAGCATCACGCCTTCCGCAACGGCTTCCGAGTCGGCGAAAGCCTTTTTCACCGCGGCCGGATTGGCGCAGTGGATCGTAATCCTGGCCGGCGAGTCCTTTGCCGGCTCGTCGCCATTCTTGCGGGTCTTGTATTTGTCGAAGGCGTAGCAGCGCAGCAGAATGCCCATCGCGAAGTTGGCGCAATCGCGCGCCGCGGGCTCCAGTCCGGCGACCTCCAGAACAACGGCAACATCCTTGCCATTCCTGATCTGCGCGCCGGTCACGCCGCCGAGACGCAACCATGCATGTTCATCAAGGTCGCTGGCCACGCCCACGCCGATTGCGCTGATGCGGTCCAGTTCAGAGCCGGCGGGGGCCAGAACATCCGTAACCGCGCCGAATTTGCCCTTGAAGTCGGTTGTGGCGAATGCGCGCGGCAAGACGGAGGCCGGATCGAGGGCGGCGGCCTGCTCGCCGAGCTTGCCGCCATCCGCGGCAAGCACAATGGCGGCGCCTTTGCGGGGTGCGGAAAACCTGGCGAATGCGATTGTTGGTCTCGGAGCCATGCTGCAGCGTCCCTCGCTCTATTTCGGCGGCCTTATTCGGCGGCGACATTTGGGGCTTTTCGCGCCATTTGCAAGCGCGCTCGCTATCCACGGACATGTTATTTCACCCCGGCGGGCAGTCGGCGCGATATCCGGCGGGTGCGTGGAAAGAACCGCATTCACCTTTTCGTAACCAAGGATTTTCGTCGAATTTTAGCCAATAGTTACCACTATCCCGCGATGCGGAGAGGCCTGCAAACGAGTGGTTGGGGAGCAGGCGGGTTGTACTCTACCCCGCAGGCGGATAGTTTGCCGTCATTCGGCCCGAGGCGGGCCAAAATAGTCGCAATTACGGACTCCCTCTTTTCAGATGAAAGTCATCGAACGCTATATTTTGCGTCGAGTGTTCGTGGTGTTCCTGGCGGCACTGTTCTGGACACTGGCGATCGTCTGGACGACGCAGGTCCTCGCGCGAATCGATCTCGTCACGGACAGCGGCCAGACGGCGCTGACCTTCTTCGAGATCGCGACGCTCATGCTGCCGTCGATCATTCCGATGGTGGTGCCTTTCGCCTTGGTCATCGGCGTGGCGCAGACGCTGAGCACGATGAATACCGATTCGGAATTGGTGGTGATGAGCGCGGCCGGTACGCCGCGCATGGCGACCATGCGGCCGATCGTTCTGCTCGCCGTGGCGGCCAGCATCTTCAGCTTTGCGGTGGACAATGGCATCGATCCCAGCGCGCGGGAGCGGAGCCGGCAGAAGATCGCGGCGGCGCGCGGCGATCTTTTGTCCCTGGTCATCCAGGAGGGGACGTTCAGGAAACTGGACGACGGTCTTTTCGTACAGATTGGGCAGCGCCTGCCGGACGGCAATCTGGGACAGATATTCGTCGCCGATTCGCGCTCCAAGGACGTCGATCTTGCCTACTACGCCAAGAGCGGCGCGGTGCTGCAGACGGGCGGCAAGAATATGCTGATGATGTTCGACGGGGTCATCAACCGCAAGACGCCGACCGGCGACGTCTCGATTATCCGTTTCACCTCCTATGCGTTCGATCTGGCGGAGTTCAGCAACGCGGCCGGTCAACCGGTAATGTACCCCAAGGACCGCAGGATCGGCTATCTCATGAAACCCGATCCGAACGATCAAATCTTCAAGGAGCACCCGCAATATTTCCGCGCCGAGTTGCACCGGCGTTTCACCGAATGGACCTATCCGCTGGTCTTCGCCTTGATAGCAATCGCCGTGGTTGGCGACGCCCGCTCGCATCGCGAGGCGAGAATCCATCCCCTCGTGACGGCGGTTTCGATTGCGCTGTTCTGCCGTTGGCTTGGATTCTTCACCGTCGACCAGCTTCAAACCACGCCATGGTTCGTCTGGCTGGTCTATGCGGTGCCGATTGTTCCGAGCGTCGTCGCGATCTGGTTCATCATCACGAATCGCAGCATGGAACTGCCGATCGCCTGGGTGGATTGGGTCGTGTCGGTCACCCGGCGGGGACGGGACTCCTACAAAGCCGGCTGGGCGAGGCTATTGGGACGCAGTGGGCCAGTTGGAGGGAAAGCCTGATGGGCTGGACCCTCAATCGATATTTCTTTTCCCGCTACGCCGTCATCGCGTCGTGGTTTTTCATCGGCGTTTTCGCGCTGATCTTCCTGGTGGATTTCACCGAGCTGGCGAGCCGCGTGGCGGGTATTCAGGGCTTTACCCTGTCGATCTCGCTCGGCATTTCGGCCCTCAGAACGCCGATGATCATGCTTCAGACGGTCCCCTTCGTGGCTCTGTTTGCAGCGATGGCGACCCTGGTTTCGCTCAACCGCAAGTATGAGCTGGTCATCGCCCGCTCCGCGGGCATCTCGGCCTGGCAGTTCCTTCTGCCGGTCTGCACAGGCGCGCTGGTTTTCGGGATTCTTTCCGTGATGATCCTGAACCCTCTGGCGGCCTATGGCTTTTCGCGGTCCGAGGAAATCGAGACGACGCTGCGGTCGGGCAAATCCAATCAGGTTTCCGCATTCGACGCACCCTGGCTGCGGCAGAAGTCCAGCGAGGGGGATACGATCATCGGCGCGCGCGCCGTTCTGAAAAAGGGCCTTCTGCTTTCCGACGCGGTCTTCTTCGAGCTTGATGAGAACGGCGATCTCGTCGAGCGCAAGGACGCCGAACGCGCCTATCTGCGCGACGGTTACTGGCTTCTCACCAATGTGCAGAGGTTCAGGGGCGGCGAGAGGCTTCCGCCGCTCAAAACGGCGCGGGTCGCAACGAATCTGCGCCCGGAAGTCGTCCAGGAGAAGCTGGCGCGGCCCGAAACGATTCCCATTTACGAACTGCCGGCAAAGATTGAGGCGGCGCAGCTTTTCGGCCTGCGCGCCAACCCTTTCGCGATGCAGCTCCACTCGTTGATTGCACTGCCCTTTCTGATGGTGGCGATGACGCTGATTGCCGCAACGGTGTCGATGCGTTTTGCACGCATGGGACAGTCCGCCACCATGATTCTGGGTGGTATCGTCGCCGGCTTTCTGCTTTATGTCGTGTCAGTGTTGGTCAAGGCGTTCGGGAACGCCGGTTTGATGCCGCCTTTTATTGCGGCTTGGTTCCCGGTCGTCGTGGCGCTATTTTTTGGGGTGACGTTCCTGTTGTACAAGGAGGACGGTTAGTGAGGGCCGATACGGCGCATCGCCGCATTTCGGCTCGTTCGACGCGCCTCGCCGGCGCGACGGCGCTTGCCTGTCTTTTTGCCTGCGGCCTGACCGGTTACGCTGCCGCTCAGGACGTCAGGCAACTCGCCGCCTCGCAAATCCCCAGCGATTCGCAGATGCTGCTCGAAGCCGATCAACTGATCTACGACCAGGACGCGAATACCGTCACGGCTGCCGGGCGTGTTCAGATCGAGTATGGCGGCAACAAGCTTGTCGCCGATCGTGTCAGCTACAATCGCGCCACGCAGCGCCTGGTGGCTAGCGGCAACGTCGCTGTCGTGGAAAAGGGCGGCAACAAGATTTACGCCGAGGAAGTCGACGTCACGGACGATTTCCGCGACGGCTTCGTCAATACCTTGCGCGTCGAGACAATCGACAAGACCTATTTCGCGGCCGAAAGCGCCGACCGCAGGGAAGGCAACATCACCACCTTCAACAACGGCATCTACACGGCCTGCGAGCCGTGCGAGGAAAAGCCGGACAGGGCGCCTATCTGGCGCATCAAGTCGCGCAAGATCATCTGGAACGGTCAGGAGAAAATCGTCCGGTTCGAGAAGGCCAGCTTCGAGATGTTCGGCATGCCGATCGCCACGCTGCCCTTTTTCGAAACGGCCGATCCCACGGTCAAGCGCAAATCCGGCTTCCTGTTTCCGGGGTTTGACTACCAGAGCGAACTCGGCTTCGGCGTCGCTGTTCCCTATTATCTCGCCCTGTCGCCCACCTACGATCTGACGATCACGCCCCGTTTCTACACCGAGCAAGGCTTCCTCGCGGAGGCGGAGTGGCGCCAGCGGTTCAACAATGGCGGCTACTCGGTCAAGATCGCGGGCATCCACCAGAACGACCCAGAGGCCTTCCAGCTCACCACCGTCGACCGGGGCCCCTTTAACGACCTCACCAGGACCCGACTCATGGTCGGCTCCAAAGGCGCGTTCACGATCAACCCTCGCTGGACGTTCGGCTGGGATGTTCTCTATCAGACGGACAAGAACTTCTCGAATACCTACGGCATCGCTGGATTCGACCAGTTGGTGCATCGATCCGAGGTTTACCTGACCGGATTGAACCAGCGGAACTATTTCGATCTTCGTTTCATGCACTTCGATGTTCAGGAAGAGCGGCGCGACGAGTTCCCGAGCGCCCGCAACCCCAAGCAGCCCTGGGTGCTGCCGAGCTTCGACTATAGCGTTACGCCGGAGACACCGGTCCTCGGTGGCGAGCTCAATTTCGACGTCAGCGCCCGCGTGCTGAGCCGCTCGGAACTGGATCGCGCGATCGACCGCTACGGCGTCTATGCGGTGCGTGGCATCGAGGGCGAGGACAGCCGCGTTACCGCCGAAGCGGAGTGGAAGAGGACCATCATCACCGGAGCCGGCCTGGTGATAACACCGCTTCTGCATGTCCAGGGCGACACCAGCATGGTCAACGAATCCGACCTGTCGGCCCAGTCGATCCGCGAGATGGCGATGTATCCCGGAATCGATGCGGCCACGGATATTCGCAGCCAGTATTATCGCTACATGGCGACCGCCGGAATGGAACTGCGCTGGCCTGTCCTGTTCTCGACCAGCAGCGCCACCCATGTGCTGGAGCCGGTGGGACAAATCTTTGCCCGTCCGGATGAGGGCTATGCCACCACGCTGGGCATTCCCAACGAGGATGCACAAAGCCTGGTTTTCGACGCTTCATCGCTGTTCGACCGCGACAAGTTTTCCGGCTACGACCGAATCGAAGGCGGAACGCGGGCCAATCTCGGGGTGCGCTACACGGGAACGTTCTCAAGCGGCTGGACGGCAAACGGCCTGTTCGGTCAATCGTACCAACTGGGCGGCCTGAATTCGTATGCCTCGCCTGACCTGGTGAATGTCGGCGCTTACTCCGGTCTGGAGACGGACCGCTCCGATTTTGTCGGCATGGTCGGTGTCGCCTCCCCCCGCGGCCTGAGCGGCTCGCTTGGCGGGCGCTTCGACGAATCGACCTTCGAGATGCAGCGCCTCCAGGCAAAGGCCGGCTATTCCACCACGCCTTTCTCGGTGGAAGGGCAGTATACGTTCATAGCGGCTCAGCCTCTCTACGGTTTCCCCTATAACCGCGAGGAAGTTACGGTCGGCGCCAGGACGCGATTCGCGCAATACTGGAGCGTCTTCGCCGGTGGCACCTACGATCTTCAGCAGGATCTGATGGTGAAGAACGCCTTCGGCTTTGGCTATGCCGACGAGTGCTTCACTTTTGCCCTTACACTCTCGCAGGATCGAAAGTTCATCGGCCCGACCCGCGAGATCGACGAGACGCAGAGCATCGGCTTCCAGATCTCGTTCCGCACCATCGGCGATTTCGGCTCCAACACCGGAAACTTCGGCAGCAACTGAGCCTTCATGGGCGCGCTCAGACATCGTTTCGCCGCATAGCGGCGGCACACGCAATTCGTTCAATTTTTCAGATTCAGGGGCCCCCAGACATGAATTGGGTCGGAATTCGCGTTACATCACTGGGATTTTTGATCGCCGGAGCATTTGTCGGCCTCTCGGCGACTGACTTCGTCGCACCGGGCTTCACCGCCGAGATCAAATATGTCGTCAACGGCGTTCCGGTGACGAGCGTCGATGTCCAGCGTCGCGTCGCATTCCTCAAGCTCCAGCGCCGGAAGGGCAATGTGAGCCAGGAAGCCGCCGACGAAATGATCGATCAGGCTTTGCGCGCGGAAGAGATGAAGCGGCTGAACATCCGCGTCACGGACGAGCAGGTGAACGCCTCCTACGAGCGTTTTGCCAAGGGCAACAAGATGACGACTGCCCAGCTCGATACAGTCCTCAGCAAGTCTGGCGTGACCAAGACCCACTTCAAGGATTACATGCGTTCGCAGATGGGCTGGGGACAGGCAATCAGCGCGCGGGCGCGTGGCGGGGCCGCGGGCGGCCGGCTGACCGAGCAGGAAATGGTTCGCAAGATGCTGGAAAAAGGCGGCGCCAAGCCGAGCGCCACCGAATATATGCTCCAGCAGGTCATTTTCGTCGTTCCCGCCAAGGAGCGCGGCTCCCTGATGGGCAAGCGGCGCAAGGAAGCGGAAGCGATGCGCGCCAGGTTCAATGGCTGCAACTCGACGCGCGAATTCGCCAAGGGCCTGCTTGACGTGACCGTCCGCGACCTCGGACGTATTCTGGCGCCTGCCCTTCCGCCGGATTGGGCCGAGAGCATCAAGTCGACAAAGCCTGGCGGCGCGACCGCGGTTCGCGAGACCGACAAGGGTGTCGAGTTCATCGGCATCTGCCGCGCCCGCGAAGTGTCCGACGACCGCGTGGCGCAGATGCTGCTCTCCCAGGAGGGCGCAGAGAAGAACCAGGACGCCGACGGGCTGTCGAAGAAGTACACCACCGAGCTTCGCAACAAAGCCAAGATCGTCCAGCGCTAGACCGCGTGGAACAGGCAGGACGCAGCCTCGGCCCGGATGAGGCGTAGGCCATGAGTTTCGACGCCCTCCCCCCGTTGCGCGAGGTTATTCGGGACCACGGCCTGCAGGCGCGCAAGGCGCTCGGACAGAATTTCCTGCTCGATTTGAACCTGACCAGCAAGGTTGCCCGCGCCGCGGGCGATCTCGCAGGCATTTCCGTGCTGGAGATCGGACCGGGACCGGGCGGTCTCACGCGTGCGCTTCTGGCAAATGGCGCCGGGCGCGTGATCGCCGTCGAACGCGACGAGCGCTGTCTGCCCGCCCTGGCCGAAATTGCGCAGGCCTATCCAGGCCGTCTCGACATCGTCTCCGCCGACGCCCTGAAGACCGATCTGCGCAGCATTGCGGGTGCCGGGCCGGTCAAGATCGTCGCCAACCTGCCCTACAATATCGGCACGGAACTGCTTGTCCGCTGGCTCACACT
Organism: Mesorhizobium sp.; assembly: GCA_036524835.1. Classification (GTDB taxonomy): domain Bacteria; phylum Pseudomonadota; class Alphaproteobacteria; order Rhizobiales; family Rhizobiaceae; genus Mesorhizobium_G. The sequence continues at coordinate 38,036 of DATDBN010000134.1, forward strand.
GGAGGACTGGCCGCCTTATTACCAATCGATGACGCTGATGTTTCAGCGCGAGGTGGCTGAACGCATCGTCGCCAAGCCCGGCGATGGCGGTTATGGACGCCTCGGCGTTCTGGCCGGCTGGCGCAGCGAGGCAAGGATTGCGTTCGACGTGTCGCCGCAAGCGTTCACGCCGCCGCCCAAGGTGACGTCATCGGTGGTTCATCTGGTGCCCCGAGCCACACCGCTGGAGGCAGACGTCAAATTGCTCGCCCGCGTGACGGAAGCCGCTTTCGGTCAGCGGCGAAAAATGCTGCGGCAGAGCCTCAAATCGCTCGGTGGCGAAGCGCTGCTCGAAAAAGCAGGACTTGACGGCACCCGCCGCGCCGAAACGCTGACTGTGGAAGAATTCGTCAGGCTGGCGCGGCTTATCTGACCGGCTCAGGCTGGCTGCGCTGCTCCAGCAGGTCCGACACGAAATCGAAGAGGCCGGGGCGGCGGTCGCGGCGCAAGCGCTCGGCGGTGACGATCGACTTCACCTCGGCATAGGCGCGATCGAGGTCCTGGTTTATCACCACGTAGTCGTAGTCCCGCCAGTGCTCGACCTCCACGCGGGCGTTCTGCAGGCGTCGTTCGATCACCACATCCGCATCTTCGGCGCGCCGCTTCAGCCGCATCTTCAGCTCGGACATCGAGGGCGGCAGGATGAACACCGAGACGACGTCGGCCCGAATCTTCTCACGCAACTGTTCCGCGCCTTGCCAATCGATATCAAAGAGCATGTCGCGGCCCTCGCTCATCGCCGCTTCAACGGGCTCGCGCGGCGTCGCATAGCAATGTCCATGCACCTCGGCCCATTCAAGCAAGGCGTCGCTATCGCGCAGGCGCTCGAATTCGCGCATCGTGACGAAATGATAGTGCACGCCTTCTATCTCGCTTGGACGCCGTTCTCGCGTTGTCACGCTGACCGACAGGGAGAGGGAGAGTTCCTTGTCCTCCAGAAGGTTGCGCGCAATCGTCGACTTGCCGGCGCCGGACGGTGACGACAGGACCAACATCAAGCCGCGTCGCTTGATCGGCTGCATTGGGCGTTCGACCGCCATGCCTTACTCCAGGTTTTGAACTTGTTCGCGAAAGCGGTCGACAACCGCTTTCAGCTCGAGGCCGATCGCTGTCACGGTCGCGGCGTTCGATTTCGAGCACAGTGTATTCGATTCGCGATTGAATTCCTGCGCCAGAAAATCGAGCTTCCTGCCAACCGGCCCGCCCACCGCAAGCAACACGCGGGCAGCCGCAACGTGGGTCTTCAGGCGATCGATCTCCTCGCGGATATCGGCCTTGGTTGCCAGCAGCGCGGCCTCAGACAGCAGGCGTTGTTCGTCGAAGCTGTTGGACGCATCGAGCAGTGTCCTCACCTGTTCCCCAAGGCGCGAACGAATCGCTGCCGGCTCTCGGGATGCATCCGCCTCCGCCCGCAGGGTCAGCGCCTCGATCTCATCCAGGTGAATCGCAAGGAGAGCGTTGAGCGCCGTCCCCTCCGACTCTCGCGCGCGCTCCAGCCCCTCCAGAGCCTCGACGAGAACGTCAATGATTGCGGTATCGCCGGCGGCGCGCTGCTCGTCCGTCTCGACCGTTTCCTGCACGTCCAGCACGCCGCGCAGGGCGAGCAAGCCGTCGGCGCTGGCAGGCCTCGCGCCGAACTCTGTCTCCAACCGCTTGGCCAGCGTCGCCATCCGGGCGAGGAATGCCTCATTCACCACCGGCTGCGCCTGCGCGCCCGGCGCGCGCATCAGGGTCAGCGATGCCTGGATGTTGCCGCGCGAGAAGCGCTTCTGCACTGCTTGCCGCGCCAGCGGCTCGATCCGCTCCGCGCCCGGCGGCAGGCGCAGGCGCAATTCCATCGACTTGCCGTTGACCGAGCGTAATTCCCAGGCGATCGCCGCCGTGGCGGTGTCGCCAACAGCGCGCGCAAAGCCAGTCATGCTTTGCAGGCTCATTTCGTTTCCCCTCAACGCCCGCAAGCTATTGCTGCGTCGTCTCCCCTTGTTCCGGCGCGTCTTTCTGCTGCTTCTGGATAGCGCGCCATTTCGCGACGTTCTTATTGTGCTCTTGCAGCGTCGAAGCAAAGACGTGGCCTCCGGTGCCATCGGCGACGAAATAGAGGTCCTCGGTCTGCGCCGGATTGGCGACGGCCTCCAGCGCTGCTTTGCCCGGATTGGCGATCGGTCCCGGCGGCAGGCCGTCAATCACATAGGTGTTGTACGGCGTCGGCTTCTGGATATCCGACTGGAAGATTGCGCGGTCGGCAGGACGCCCTTTTCCGCCGAAAAGCCCGTACAGAATGGTCGGGTCGGACTGGAGGCGCATGCCCTTCTTGAGGCGATTGACGAAGACCGACGCAACGCGAGGCCGCTCCGCCGCCACGCCGGTTTCTTTCTCGACGATCGAGGCCAGGGTGACGAACTCGTTGATGTCGGTGATAGGCAGATCCGGCGAGCGGGTCTGCCACACCGTGTCGACCAGCTTCTTCTGGTCTTCGACCATCTTGTCGATGATCACCGTGCGCGGCATGCCACGCGTGAAGCGTTGGGTATCTGCCGCCAGCGACCCTTCCGGAGGCATCTGCGCCGGCATCTTGCCGGAAAGCTCCGCCGTCTCCGCTACGCGCTGGAAAGCCTGCTCGACGGTCAGCCCCTCGGGAATCGTGATCGAGTACATGATGGAGCGCCCGCTTTTCAGCGTTTCCATGATGTCGCTCATCGAGGCGCGCGCCTTGATCTCGTATTCGCCCGCCTTCAGCGTTCCGTCATCCCCGTGCGCACGAACGCCCATCGCAAAGACTGTCGAGCTGGTGATCAGGCCTTGCGCTGCGAGATCGGTGGAGATGGCGGACAGGCCGCTGTTCGGTTTCACGATGAAGGTCGAGTCCGACACCAGCGGGCCGGGCTGCTCGAATGCACGCTTGGACGAAAGGAAAAACAGTCCCGCCCCGATGACGGCGAACACAAGCAGGGTCATCAGGAAGTTGAGGAAGACAATGAACTGGCTGCGCGAGCCACGCGAGCGGCGAGCGCTCGCCGGCGAAGCCGCATTGGCGGGCACGGCCTGCGCCCGCGCAGGCGTAGCTTGCGCGACACGATTGGCTTCAGGGGAACCCGCGAGAGGCTGCGTCGACTGGGGGGCTTCAGGCGCTGTTTCGCGCCTGCCAAATTCGACGGGATTGCCTGGGCTGCTGTTCATTCGTGCGCTGAGATCTTCCGTTCTTGTCGATAGGGGGTCGGGTAGCCAAAACTACCGGCGAATATGGCAAAATTGACGGCGCAGACGCCGCGTCAGGCGACGTAGCGCTGCAGAACAAGAGATGCGTTGGTGCCGCCGAACCCGAAAGAGTTCGACAGCGCGACATCGATCTGCCGCTGACGCGGCTTGTGCGGCACGAGATCGATGGCGGTCTCGCGCTCCGGATTGTCCAGATTGATCGTTGGCGGAGCGACATTGTCGCGAATGGCCAGGATGGAAAAGATCGCCTCCACCGCACCGGCCGCGCCGAGCAGATGGCCGATCGACGATTTGGTGGAGGACATCGAAATCTTGGACGCGCTATCGCCCACCAGCCGCTCCACGGCGCTGAGTTCGATCGTGTCGGCCATGGTCGAGGTGCCATGCGCGTTGATGTAGTCGACATCGGCCGGCGCCAGACGGGCGCGCTTCAACGCGTTGGTCATGCAGCGAAACGCGCCATCGCCATCCTCGGCCGGGGCCGTAATGTGATAGGCGTCGCCCGACAGGCCGTAGCCGATCACCTCGGCATAAATCTTGGCTCCGCGCGCCTTGGCATGCTCCAGCTCTTCCAGCACCACCACACCCGCGCCTTCGCCCATGACGAAGCCGTCGCGGTCGCGGTCATAGGGACGCGACGCTTGCTCGGGCGTATCGTTCCGGTCGGTCGAGAGCGCCTTGCAGGCCGAAAAGCCGGCCAGCGACAGGCGGGTCACCGGCGATTCCGCGCCGCCCGCCAACATGACATCGGCGTCGCCGAAGATGATCAGCCGCGCGGCGTCCCCGATGGCGTGCGCGCCAGTCGAACAGGCCGTAACCACGGCATGGTTCGGCCCCTTCAGGCCGTGCCGGATCGACACCTGGCCGGAAACGAGATTGATGATATTGCCGGGAATGAAGAAGGGGCTGATCCGGCGCGGGCCGCGCTCATGCAGGATCAATGCATTCTCGGCGATGCCTTCCAGCCCGCCAATGCCGGAACCGATCATCACGCCGGTGGCGTTGCGTTCGGCATCCGTCTTGGGCTCCCAGCCCGAATCTTTCAGCGCTTCGTCCGCCGCCGCGATCCCATACAGGATGAAATCGCCGATCTTGCGCAGTTCCTTGGGCTCAAGAACCGCTTCCGGGTTCAGCGTGCCATTGGAGCCGTCACCGCGCGGAATCTCGTGCGCAATCTTGCACGCGAGATCGTCGACCCGGAATTTCTCGACGCGTCGCGCCGCGCTCTTGCCGGCCAGAATCTGCTTCCAGCCGTGCTCCACCCCGACCCCAAAAGGCGAAACGAGGCCCATGCCGGTGACGACGACGCGCCTCATTTCTCCTCCGGACCGAATCTACAGCGAGGGGATCAGGCCGAAGCCTTGTCGATGTACTTGACGGCGTCGCCCACGGTCAGAATCGTCTCGGCCGCATCGTCGGGGATCTCGACGCCAAACTCTTCTTCGAAAGCCATCACCAGTTCGACGGTATCGAGGCTGTCCGCGCCAAGGTCGTCGATGAAGCTCGCGCCCTCGGTGACTTTGTCGGCGTCGACGCCAAGGTGCTCGATCACGATCTTCTTAACGCGTTCGGCGGTATCGCTCATAAGGAAACCCTCGTTCTCTGGTTCGTCCGCCTTCGTTAGCGGCCCCAAAGCCTCTTATCAAGGTGAAATCACGATACCGCGAGGCGAGCGGGGACCGCGACTGAACTCAAGCGTCGAAGCACTGGTCCGCGGCTCGATTACACGAATTTGTTCGCCTGTAAAAGACCGTGATCGGCGCGCGCAAAGCTTATCCCAGGATGAGAAAAGGGATCCGGCCTGCGCCATTGCTCAGGACACCGCACATCCTCATTCGACCTGCGGTTTTTCTTTTGGCCCACAAAACCTCTGGGTTGAGGCACCCTCCCCGTGGAGCAGCGCGCCGGCAGCCATCTCCTCCCCCGGCTGCAGCGGGTCGCACCGTCATCCTGCACCTTGTGCCGAGGATTTGCCGGCTGCGATAAGCTGCTCGAATTGCTAATATTTCCGTTCTCGCTGCGCGCAGATGTTAGGGACAAGCCTGGGTCGGCTGAAAACCTGCCGTCGCAGCGCGCCGTGTCCACGGCCGCAACCACCTCAGATCATCGCCATGCCGCCATTCACATGGATCGTCTGGCCGGTCACATAAGACGCTTCGTCCGAAGCGAGGTAGATCACCGCCGAAGCAACCTCGGCTCCCGTCCCCATACGGCGCGAGGGAATCGCGCCCATGATCGCTTCCTTCTGCTTGTCGTTCAGCTTGTCGGTCATCGCCGATTCGATGAAGCCGGGGGCGACGCAGTTCACGGTGACGTTGCGCGTGGCAATTTCCTGCGCCAGCGATTTGGAGAAGCCGATCATGCCGGCCTTCGACGCACAATAGTTCGCCTGCCCGGGGTTGCCTGTGACGCCGACGACGGAGGTGATGTTGATGATGCGGCCCTTGCGGCGGCGCATCATCGGATGGGTCAACTCACGGGTGAGCCTGAAAACTGAAGTCAGGTTCACCTCGATCACCGCGTCCCAGTCGGCATCCGACATGCGCACGAACAGACCGTCCTTGGTGATGCCGGCATTGTTGACCAGGATATCGACACCCTCCAGTTCCGCCTCGGCCTTCTGCGCCAACGCCTTAACCGCATCCCGGTCGGAGAGATTGGCCGGAAACAGCTTCGTGCGATCGCCGAGTTCGGCGGCCAGTCCCTCAAGCTTTTCCACCCGCGTGCCATGCAGGCCAACTGTTGCGCCATGCGCATGCAGCATGCGCGCGATCGCCTCGCCAATGCCGCCGGAGGCGCCGGTAACGAGGGCCTTCTTGCCTGTCAGATCGAACATTTCTTGTTATCCATCTTGCGGGCCGGCTGCTCGTGCCGGTGACTGGTAAATGTTGCTACGATGTCCAACTGTCACTACCAGAATGACCAACCTGTCGTCCTGGATATCGCAGATGATACGATAGTCCCCTACCCTGAAGCGCCAGTAGGCCGACATTGGTCCTTTCAGGGGCTTTCCGATCTTGCGGGGATCGTCGAGGGTGGCCACACGGTCGACCAGGTACATACGAATACGTTGGCGAATCTGTGGATTAAGCCGCTCGACCGATTTGCGGGCAGATTGGAGGTACTCAAGCCTCCATGCCACGCCAGAATTCCTCGTGGCTCAGAATCTTGTCTTCACCCCGGCGCAGACGCTCCATCGCTTCTGCCGCGAGGTAGTAGTCTTCGACATCCTCCAGGCCCTGCTCGATTATCTCGCGGAGGTAGTACGCCTTGCTACGGCCGGTCTTGACGGCAAGCACAGCGAGCCGCTCCTCGATCTCGGACGACAATCTCACAGATGTTGGCATGACAAAGCCCCTCATGAATACATGTATTCATGTATGGTAAAACGCATTCGAATTCAAGCGCTGGGCCCAGCGAAAGCCGCCAGCGCCGCTTCTATCTCCGCCGCGGAACCGATATTGGCCGTCGCGATGTCCCGGTTGATGCGGCGCGCCAGGCCGGACAGCACCTTGCCCGAGCCGACCTCATAAAGCGTGGTCACGCCGTTGCCGCCAAACCATTCGACGGTCTCGCGCCAGCGAACCCGGCCCGTCACCTGCTCGACCAGCCGCGCGGCGATCTCTTCCGGATCGGTCACCGGTTGGACCACCACATTGGCGATCACCGGCACCGCCGGGGCGCGCTTCTCCACCGTCGCAAGCGCTTCCCTCATGGCCTCGGCTGCCGGACCCATCAGCGCCGAATGGAAGGGCGCTGAAACCGGCAGCATGATTGCCCGCTTGGCGCCCTTTTCGGTGCAGAGGCGCGCCGCTTCCTCGACGGCTGCCTTGGCGCCGGAGATGACCAGCTGGCCGCCGCCATTGTCATTGGCGATCTGGCACGGAGCGTTCTTGGCCGCTTCAAAGCATGCGGCCTCCACGTCCCCCTGCTCCAGCCCGATGATGGCAGCCATGGCCCCCTGCCCGACCGGAACCGCCGCCTGCATGGCGTTGCCGCGAATTCTAAGCAGCCGCGCCGTGTCCGCGATGGAGAAGGTTCCGGCTGCGGCGAGCGCGGAATATTCGCCCAGCGAATGCCCGGCGACATAGGCAACCTTGTCTTTCAGCGAAAAGCCGCGTGCTTCCAGGGCTCGGATGGCCGCCAGAGAAACCGCCATCAGCGCCGGCTGGGCGTTAGCGGTCAGGGTGAGCGTCTCTTCCGGCCCTTCCCACATCAGGGTCGAAAGCTTCTGGCCGAGCGCGTCATCGACCTCATCGAACACCGCCCGCGCCTCGGGAAAAGCGTCGGCGAGGTCCTTGCCCATGCCGACAGACTGGCTGCCTTGTCCCGGAAAGGTGAATGCGATGGACATTTTGGACGATTTCCTGCGCTGAGACCGTTGCCGGGAATGCCGCGAGGCAGACGCGCAAGTCAAGGCGTTTGCTCGATAGGACCTTCAGCGCCCTTAAAGAGCTGCGGAATTTTGCATTTTTTATTGCAGCCGGCGAAGAATCTTTGGAACCAGAAGCCGGCCTTCCAAATTCTGCCGCATGTAGGGGATTATGACGACTGGATGACAGTCGTGTGACTGTGCTGTAAAAAAGCGCAATCAGGAGTGGAAAGCGTGAACAGAGCCACACCGGCCGCGCTTGGCGAGGCAGGCATAGCAGCAGACATCGGCGAAATCGGTTCCGGTCGGGGCCGTTTGACGCCGTGGCATGCCGTTCGTACCGTCCTGACAACCATTCTCATCTCGACTGCCTTGGTTTTCCTGATCGAGTGGGTGACGCGCGGCTCGCTTGCGTCGACCGTGGAGTTCTTCCTGCAGCCGCATCGGCCGGGCTGGACGACGATCATCGTATTGTCGCTGCTGCTGTTTGCGCTGGATGCGCTGCTTGGCCGCCGCCACAACGCAATCCTGCTTGTCGCGCCGATTGCGCTTTCGCTGGCCTTTGTCGGCCGCCAGAAGGTGCATTACCTCGGCGACCCGCTCTATCCCGCCGATTTCCTCTACGCGCGCCAGATCATGGAATTGATGCCGCTGCTGGTGCGCGAGCGCCCCTGGCTGGCGGTTGCCATGGCGGCGGGCGGCGTTCTGGCGCTCTATGCGCTTTACCGTACCTGGCGCTGGTGGCGTACGATGCCGCCAATCTCGATGAAGAGCCGGCTGATCCGTCTCGCCGTTGCGGTGCCGGCACTGGCCTTCTTTGTGTCCATCATGGATTACGCGACATTCTCCTGGGTCCGCGACCGCCTGCAGATCGTGCCGGTGATGTGGGACCAGAAGGAAAACTACGCTTCCAACGGGTTCGCCATTGCCTTCGCGCTCAATGTGCCGATGGCCAAGGTGAAGGCGCCGCCGCTCTATAATGACAAGGTTCTTGACGCCATCACGGCCTCCAACGTGTCCGGCATAGCCATGCCCGACGACAAGCCCGACGTCATCATTCTGATGAGCGAGTCGTTCTGGGATCCGACCCTTTTGCCGCAGACGAAAATCACGCCGGATCCGCTTCCGAATGTTCGCGCGGCGCGCTCCGGCTCGATGTTCTCGCCGGAATTCGGCGGCATGACCGCCAATGTCGAGTTCGAAGCGTTGACCGGCTTTTCCAACGCCTTCCTGCCTTACGGTTCGATCCCCTATCAGCAATATGTACGCGGGCCGATGCCGTCTCTGGCGACGTTCTTCCGCTCGGAAGGCTATGAGACGACGGCGATCCATCCCTTCGAAGGCTGGTTCTGGAACCGCAAGCATGTCTATGACGCGTTCGGCTTCGACCGCTTCCTGTCGATCGAGACGCTGCCGCCGATGAAATCGCGCGGGCCGCTGATCTCCGACGAATCGCTGACCGACGAGATCATCAAGCGCTCGGACGCCACCGAGCGTCCGTTCTTCACTTTCGCGGTCAGCCTGCAGGGCCACGGCCCATACGAGCCGAACCGCTATCGCGACGCCAAGGTGAAGGTGGAGAGCGGCACGAGCTACACCACGCGCCAGTCGATCCAGTCCTATGCGGAAGGCATTGCCGACGCAGACCGCAGCCTGAAGCGGCTGATGGATTGGGCCTCGAAGCGCAAACGCCATACCGTGATTGCCTTCTTCGGCGATCACCTGCCGCCGCTGAACCAGGGCTATACCGAGACCGGCTTTCTGAAGGAGCCGGTGCCGGAACGCCGCGAGCCGCCGAAGGCGCTCGCCACGCATCGCGAAACACCGCTCGTCATCTGGTCGAACCGGACCGGATCGATGAAGGATGTCGGCGCGATCAGCCCGTCCTTGATTCCCCTGAAAGTGTTCGAAACGGCGGGCATCAAGCACCCCTACTACACCGGGTTCCTGGGCCGTGTGGACGCCAAGTACGATGTAGTGGAGCGCCACCTCCTGCTCTCCCACACTGGCGAAGCGATACCGGACTGGTCGCAGCAGAAGCTGGTGGATCCGCTGATCAACGATTTCCGCCTGCTGCAATATGATGCGATGTTCGGCCACCAGCGGACCGTGAAGCGCTTCTTCCCCAATCTGCCAGGCGTCGGCGGGGTATAGGTCTTTGTTGCCGCATTTATGCAACGCCAAGTGATTCACTTGGCGGCAAAATGCTTAGCCCCGCAACCCCGGCGCTTCATGGCCCGAACGGGCGACATACTCGGTGTAGCCGCCGCCATAAGCGTGGATGCCCTCCGGCGTCAGTTCCAGAACGCGGTTCGATAGCGCCGCCAGGAAATGGCGGTCGTGCGAGACAAAAAGCATCGCGCCCTCATAGCTGGAAAGCGCGTCGATCAGCATCTCCTTCGTGGCGATGTCGAGATGGTTCGTCGGCTCATCCAGCACGAGGAAATTCGGCGGGTCGAACAGCATCAGCGCCATCACCAGCCGCGCCTTTTCGCCGCCGGAGAGCACGCGGCACTTCTTTTCGATCTCGTCGCCGGAAAAGCCGAAGCACCCGGCCAGCGCGCGAAGCGGCGCTTGACCCGACTGCGGAAAGGCATCTTCCAGGGTCTGGAACACGGTTCGGTCGCCATCAAGCAGATCCATCGCGTGCTGGGCGAAATAGCCCATCTTCACGCTCGGCCCCCGCGCCACGGTGCCATTGTCCGGCTCGGTAGCGCCGGCGACCAGCTTCAGCAGAGTGGACTTACCCGCCCCGTTGACGCCCATGATGCACCAACGCTCCCTGCGCCGCACCTGGAAGTCCAGCCCTTCATAGATTGTGCGGCTGCCATAGCTCTTGTCCACGTTCTTCAAGCTGGCGACGTCCTCGCCGGAGCGCGGCGCCGGCTGGAACTCGAACTGCACTGTCTGCCGCCGCTTCGGCGGCTCGACGCGATCGATCTTCTCCAGCTTCTTCACCCGGCTCTGCACCTGCGCCGCATGCGAGGCGCGCGCCTTGAAGCGCTCGATGAAGTTGATCTCCTTGGCCAGCATGGCCTGCTGCCGCTCGAACTGGGCCTGCTGCTGCTTGTCGGCGATGGCGCGCTGCTGCTGGTAGAATTCGTAGTCGCCGGAATAGGAGGTCAAGGAGCCGCCATCGATCTCGACGACCTTGTTGACGATGCGGTTCATGAAGGCGCGGTCGTGCGAGGTCAAAAGCAGCGCGCCGTCAAAGCCTTTCAGGAAATCCTCCAGCCATATCAGGCTTTCGAGGTCGAGATGGTTGCTCGGCTCGTCGAGAAGCATGGCGTCCGGCCGCATCAGAAGGATGCGGGCAAGCGCCACGCGCATCTTCCAACCGCCGGATAGGGCGCCCACATCGCCATCCATCATCTCCTGGCTGAAGCCGAGCCCGGCCAGAACCTCGCGCGCTCGCCCATCCTGCGCATAGCCGTCGAGTTCCTCGAAGCGCGCCTGCGCCTCGCCATACTGTTCGATGATGGCGTCCATTTCGTCGGCGCGGGCCGGATCGCCCATGGCGTGCTCCAACTCGCGCAATTCGGCGGCCACGGCGCTGACCGGACCCGCCCCTTCCATCACCTCGGCAACTGCGCTGCGGCCGGCCATGTCGCCGACATCCTGGCTGAAATAGCCGATGGTTACGCCGCGTTCGATGGTGACCTGGCCTTCATCAGGCTGCTCTTCGCCGGTTATCATGCGGAAGAGCGTCGTCTTGCCGGCGCCGTTCGGCCCGACCAGGCCAATCTTGTCGCCCTTCAAGAGCGTGGCCGAAGCCTCGATGAAAACGATCTGGCGACCGTTCTGCTTGCCGATATTTTCGAGACGAATCATGAGGTGCGCAAAAAAGATTGAGGGAGGATGCGCGGGCGCCAGTACGGGAAAGGCGGCGCGAGTGGAAGAGGCGCGCGGCGCGACTTCTTGACCGCAAGAGCGCCGCTACTGCCAGCTAGGCACGTTCGATATCGGTCTGTGGGAAGTCGTTGCCCTTGGAAAGCAGGGGAACGCGATAGACTCTCGCACAGGCGTAGGCAAAGCAATCACCCATGTTGAGGTCGGCAGGCTGAGCAAGGATTTTGCCGAATGACCTCGCCGCTTCCAAAGCTATGCGCGTTACTGATGCGTTGATGGCGACTTCGGTCGCGCCGACCTCCTCAAAGAACTGCGTCACCAAGCGCTCGGCGTGTTCAAGAGTGGCAAGGAGGACGGGCGCGTTCCTACCGTCCCTTGCCGTCGTCATCGCACGGGCAAGACCGGCAATCGCTTCATACGCTGAAATACCCGAATAGAGACGCGGGCCTTCGGCTGTTTCCAGCGTTTCTATGAGGACGTCGGAGTCATGTTCATTGTTGATGATGCCGACGATGGCGGAAGCGTCTAGGAACATCCGCGAACCCCTCCTATTCGCCGTTCAGCCAGTCGCTGAACGCCTTTTGGTCGAATTCGGCTGTTCGCCCGTTAACCGCCGCCTCAGCTTGGATTTTCTTGATACGCTCGTGCAAGGGTATAGCGCGCCGAACACGCTCAAGCTCGTGCTTGAGCGCGGCGCGAACCGCCTCCGTTTTGTTCTTGGAACTTGTGACGCTCATGAGCCGTTCGGCCAACGCGTCAACGCCATCGTCTCGGATATAGAGCGGCATTCTCGCAATCCCTGGATATTCATTTTCGGATATCCAGGATATCGTATTTCGAATATTCGGGCAAGAATCTCAGTGCCGAAATCAGATGCCGGAGCCGTCCAGTTCCTGCTCGTCATCGCCCTGCCAGGGCGCCGGCATGGCGGAGGCTTCATTTGCGCCGGGAAATGGCATCCAGCACTTCAATTCCGGCTCGGCATAGCCGATGATGCAGCCGGGCGAGGAATCGCCTGCCCGCCAGCCCTCGATGCCAAACTGATCGGCTTTCGCCCAGTAGGCAACGTCAACCTCGGCAGGCCCCTGCTCGACCGAGCGGGTCGTCACCAGGATCCTGCTGCCGTCCTTCGGCGCGGTCGACATATGACGCCACCGGTCTTCTTCATCCATCGTAGCGATCTCGAATTGCCCGCCCTAGCCTTGACGTATGGCGCGTGATGTCAAGAGTGCAGAGCCATCGCGATACCGGGGCAGCAGCGCCCTCAGCGGCAATGCGTCGCTTGCTTTGCAGCGGCATTGCTGTATAGACGCGCGCAATCTGTCGGTTCCGAATGGGGGCTGAACGGAGGGCCGGAGGTTTTCCCCTAGGAAAGCCGCCGTGTGAAGCCAGAAGCGCTTCCGCCTCCCGTGTCTCCGCTCTCGACCGTCCACGCGTCTTTCTTCTCCTGGATCAGCCTGCGGGCTTCTCCATGGATCAGGCAAGTCGCAGAGGCTTAGCCTTCGGCGCCGGACAGAGAAACGAAGAAAGGCAAGAAATTGGCACTATACGAACACGTATTTCTTGCCCGGCAGGATCTGTCGCAGCAGCAGGTCGATGAGCTCGTTGAACGTTTCAAGGGCGTCATCACCGCAGGCGGCGGCTCGGTTGGCCGGGTCGAGAATTGGGGACTGAAGTCCCTCACCTACCGGGTCAACAAGAACCGGAAAGCCTACTACACCCTGATGGACCTGAATGCACCGGCTGCCGCTCTCAACGAGATGGAACGCCAGATGGGTCTGTCGGAAGACGTGCTGCGTTTCCTGACCGTCAAGGTCGAAGCGCATGAGGAAGGCCCGTCCGCGATGATGCAGAAGCGTGAAGAGCGCTCGGACCGCGAAGGTGGCCGTGGCGGCTTCGGCGATCGTCCGCGTTTCGGCGATCGTGATCGCGGCGACCGTGGCGATCGTGGTCCCCGTTCGTTCGGCGACCGCGACGACCGTGGTCCGCGCCGTCCCCGCGAAGCTGAAGCAGGAGCAGAATAATGGTCGACATCAACCAGATCCCGACCCGCCGGCCTTTCCATCGCCGTCGCAAGACCTGCCCATTCTCCGGCGCCAACGCTCCGAAGATCGACTACAAGGACGTACGTCTCCTGCAGCGCTACATTTCCGAGCGCGGCAAGATCGTGCCCTCGCGCATCACCGCGGTCAGCCAGAAGAAGCAGCGCGAACTCGCCAAGGCGATCAAGCGCGCGCGTTTCCTCGGCCTTCTGCCGTATGTCGTGAAGTAAACTGCGGACGGGGTGCCTCGCGCACCCCGCTTTCGGCCTGCTGCGCGGCGTCCTTCGCCCAATTGAAGAAGGGCTCGCCGCCAGTTCCTCCGCTTCGGGAGCGGACTACAAACCCGAGTTGGGTCAAGCCCGTGACACAAACCGAAACGCTTCGGAGTCATGGGCGCCCTAACTGCCGCACAGGCAGGACAGCGATCCCAAGGCAACGCGCCTTATGCTTCCTGTTCTGTCCCGGCACCTGACAAAGTGATTCAACCGCTTGCGGTTCTGAAAGGACAAAACCATGGAAGTCATTCTACTGGAACGCATTTCCCGCCTCGGCCAGATGGGCGAAACCGTCAAGGTCAAGGACGGCTTCGCGCGCAATTTCCTGCTGCCCAAGGGCAAGGCTCTGCGCGCCAACGAAACCAACAAGAAGAAGTTCGAAGGCCAGCGCGCGCAGCTCGAAGCCCGCAACCTTGAACGCAAGTCGGAAGCCGCGAAGGTCGCCGAGTCGCTCGACGGCAAGAGCTTCATCGTGGTGCGCTCGGCCGGCGAAACCGGCCAGCTCTACGGTTCGGTATCGACCCGTGACATCGCCGATCTGCTGACGGCCGAGGGTTTCTCGGTATCGCGCAATCAGGTCGAGCTGAACCAGCCGATCAAGGCGATCGGCCTCAGCAACGTGGCGCTGTCGCTGCATCCGGAAATCGAAGTCACCGTGACGCTGAACATCGCGCGCAGTGCCGAAGAGGCCGAGCGCCAGGCGAAGGGTGAATTGCTCACCACCGCCGAGGCGATCTACGGCGACGATATCAACGAGAATGCACGGCCGGACAATTTCTTCGATCCGAACGACGAGGAAGAAGGCGACAACGCCTGATCCACGGATCTCCGATCTAACAGCGCCCGGGCCAAAAGCCCGGGCGTTTTTGCGCGGGTAACGACGCTCTTTCGACGCTTACCGGCGACGTCCATGTCGACGCCTGCGGGATCGCGCGGGTCGAACGGGAGCGCCGGTCGCTGTTTTCAGAATCGGTAATTTTGAGGGATCAGGCCGCCTTAAGAAAAGCCCCTCCCCGCGGGCCACGCGAAGGGAGGGGAGCCGACAGCGGAAAATCGTTGCGGGGAGCACGATCTCCCGAAGTGCGGCAAGCTCAGCATCGTTGGGAGGATGACTGAGTAAACGTTCGGGGATCAACCGACTGCGCCGGACGCCCAGCCGGGCGTTCGTGAGTCGGTCGTTAAGAGAAATTGCTCTAAACCCCCTTCATGCAGCGTTGCCTAGACGGTACGAAAGGCAACTCCCCGTTGCCTTTGACACAAGTTTGCAAGAAGATTCAGACGCGAAAGCAATAGTACGTACAGCTATAGCTTCGCGCAGAAATATCCTGCGATGAAGCTTGGGCCGGATGAACTGCCCTGCGCCATTCGCGGCTTGAACAAGGCCCACGTACTTCCAAGCGATAGACTATTGTCTGATAGGGACAATCGTTTTGCAAGTAGAAAGGAAAAAAGCGGCAAAACGCCCTGAGGTCCTTGCAATGTCCGAGCGGCCATCGCTAAGCCGACCACATGACTGACGCTCTTTGCCAACTTGCCGCACCGGCCCAAATCGCGAGATGCTTTGTCTCCGCTGTCCGGCGCAGGTTGAGCCCGCGCCCTGCCCGCATCACGCCGGGCGGCTTCTGAGCCATGGAACTGCCCGCCCCGCTGCGCGCCGCCGTCGATCGTGCCCTGGAAGGTATCGCGCTTTCGGATTTGCGCCGGGCAGCCTCGATCTTGTCCACGCGGTACCGCGCCGAAACGCGCGACGGCAGGCTGCACCTGGACGACGAGCTTGCCGTCAAGGCCTATCTGACCACGCGGCTGCCGGCGACCTATGCCGCCGTGCGGACGAGCTTTGAAGCTGCGGCCGCCGCCCTGCCCGATCTCGCGCCGTGCAGCATGCTGGATATCGGCTCCGGTCCGGGCACGGCGCTGTGGGCGGCCCGCGACTGTTGGGACACGCTTCGCGAGGCCTCTCTCGTCGAGGCCAGCCCCGCCGCACACCGCATCGGCGCCCTGCTTGCCGGGCATCTATCCGGCGTGACGGCCAACTGGACGGCGCGCAATGCGCGGGACGGTCTTGCCGGCATCGAGACGGCTGACCTCGTGACGATGGCCTATGTGCTGGACGAGCTTGAGCCGACGGCCATTCCGGCCCTGATCGAGCGGCTTTGGTCGCTGACCGGCGCCCTGCTTGTCGTGGTGGAGCCGGGCACGCCAGCCGGATGGCGGCGCATCCTTGCCGTTCGCGACGCTCTTATCGGTCTGGGCGCCCATATTGCCGCACCATGCCCGCATGCCGCGCCCTGCCCCCTTACGCCGCCGGACTGGTGCCATTTCGCGCGGCGCGTCGCCCGATCCCGGCTGCATAGGCTGGCGAAGGACGCTGACGCGCCTTTCGAAGACGAGAAGTACATTTTCCTCGCCGCGTCGCGCGCCGCGCCTGCTAAGCCCGCCGCGCGCGTGCTGGCGCCGCCGAGACAAGGCAAGGGGCATCTTGGCCTCAAGCTTTGCCAGCCGGATGGACACGTGGAGACGGTGCTCGTCAGCAAGCGCGACGGAGACGCCTATCGGATCGCGCGGCGGCTGGACTGGGGCGATACCTTCGACCCAGCCCCCTCCACCCAGGCGATCAGGCTTTGAGCGGCAGCCAGATCTCGTAACCGCCATTGCCGGTGTCCGGATCGAAACCGCGTCCATAGCGCTCCAGCGATGCCGCGTCGGCAACCTCATGTCCGGACCGTGGCAGCCACTCGCTCCAGATCGCGTGCCAGACGCTGCGGATCTCCGAGATATGGCCGGCATGGGCGAAGACTGCATATCGCTGCCCCGGCACACGCAGGCGTGTGAACGAAGCGTCGATATCGGCGAAATCGCGCACTTCGACGGCACAGATATAGTCCAGCCCCGTCGCGTCGGCATTGGTGCAAATCCCGTAGGCCGCACCCGCAACCTCGCCGCCGATCGAGCCTGCATGCTGATTGAAACGCTGCCATTGCGCGGGGATGGCGCCCATGGCGTCATATTCATAGCGCTGGCCGATGCCGGCGTAGAGTGTCGGCTTGGCCTCGACCATGCGCGGTTCGGCAAGGTTGCTCTTCATCTGGTCGTCCATGAGAAATGGCTCCGTCAGCTTCGTGTCTGTTGCATCGGACGCCGCGCGAAACTGGTCCGGCGTCACGCCGAACTCATCGCGAAACGCCCGCGTGAAGGCTTCATGGGAACCGTACCCCGCATCGAGCGCCACGCTCAGAATGTCCGGCGCGCCATCGGCCAGCAGTTTGGCAGCTTCGCTGAGACGCCGGCCGCGCAGATAGCGCATCACCGAACGGCCGAGCGATTGGCCGAATGCCCGCGTCAGGTGAAAGCGCGAAACGCCGGCCGCGTCGGCAATGTCTTCCAATGCGATCTCGCGGAAGAAATTGCCTTCGATGAACCAGAGCGCTCTCGCTACGGGATCGGTACGGTTTTCCATGACAGCCTCTTATCGCCGGGCGCGAGACTCGCTGCTTGATCGGAATTGCCGGGATCTGCCGATTTCCATTGCTCCCGTTGTTTCAAATTTTCTTGTTTTGTTCCAGAATGCGCAGTGGCGGGAACCGATTCCGATTCGCGGTCAATTGGGAATCTTTCCACCGATTTTTTTGCCCTGTGAATCGTGGGTGCGCCAGCCGTCCAAGAGAGGATTGGTTTACCCTTGCCGGGCCGGGTCTGCTACCGCCAAGCGGGCTTGATGACGAAAGTGAGACATGGCCGAGGCTGCACGAAAATACGCCGTTGCGGAAACACCGCTTTATCGCGAGGCTCCGAACAATGTCGAAGCCGAGCAGGCGCTTCTCGGCGCAATGCTGGTGAACAACGACGCTTTCTACCGGGTGTCCGATTTCCTCAAGGCGTCGCATTTTCACGAGCCGCTTCACCGCAAGATCTTCGAGGTCGCGGCCGAGTTCATCCGGATGGGCAAGATGGCCAATCCGGTGACGATCAAGAATTTCCTCCCCGCCGACGACAAGGTTGGCGACATGACCGTGTCGCAATATCTGGCTCGCCTGGCGGCAGAAGCCGTGACGGTCATCAACGCCGCGGACTACGGCCGCGCCATCTACGATCTCGCCACCCGCCGCGCGCTGATCACGGTCGGCGAGGACATGGTCAACATCGCCTATGATGCGCCGGTCGACATGTCGCCGCAGGAGCAGATCGAGGACGCCGAGCGCCGGCTGTTCGAACTGGCCGAGACCGGCCGCTACGACGGTGGCTTCGAGAGCTTCACCGATGCGGTGAAGACCGCCGTCGACATGGCCAACGCCGCCTATATGCGCGACGGACACCTCTCCGGCATTGCCACCGGCATGCGCGATCTCGACCGGCGCATGGGTGGCCTGCAGCCGTCGGATTTGATCGTTCTCGCCGGACGTCCCGGCATGGGCAAGACCTCGCTCGCGACCAACATCGCCTTCAACATCGCCCATGCCTACGAGCCGGCGCAGCAGGCGGACGGCAACTTCAAGGCGGCGAATGGCGGGGTGATAGGCTTCTTCTCGCTGGAAATGTCGTCCGAACAGCTGGCAACCCGCATCATCTCCGAGCAGACCGAGATCCCATCCTCCAAGATCCGCCGTGGCGAGATCAGCGAGATGGACTTCGAGAAGCTGGTCGCCTGCTCGCAGACCATGCAGAAGCTGCCGCTTTTCATCGACGCGACAGGCGGCATTTCTATCGCGCAGCTGGCCGCGCGCGCGCGCCGCCTCAAGCGCCAGCGCGGCCTCGACGTTATCGTGATCGACTATATCCAGCTGATGACCGGCTCGTCCAAGCGCGCCAACGAGAACCGCGTGCAGGAAATCACCGAGATCACCACCGGCCTGAAGGCGCTGGCCAAGGAACTGAGCGTGCCGGTGATTGCGCTGTCGCAGCTGTCGCGTCAGGTGGAAAGCCGCGAAGACAAGCGCCCGCAATTGTCGGATTTGCGCGAATCCGGCTCCATCGAGCAGGATGCCGACGTCGTCATGTTCGTCTATCGCGAGGAATACTACCTCAAGAACAAGGAACCCAAGCCCGGCACCGACGAATATCTCAAATGGGAAGGCGATATGAACGACGCTCGCGGCAAGGCGGAGGTGATCATCGGCAAGCAGCGCCACGGTCCCACCGGTACGATTTCCATGGGCTTCCAGGGCGAGTTCACGCGCTTCTTCGACCTCGCGGAGGACAGCCACCTGCCGGAACGGTTTGAGTGAGGCGTGAGAAAGTCCTCGAACTTTTATGCATCTCATGCATTATATGCACCTTATGTGTTTTGCATGGGATGCATAAAGCCATGATAAAAGTGAGTTCAGCTGAATTTCAGCGAAATATCGGTCGCTACCAGGACTTGGCATTGACGCAGCCCATTGCGGTGACGCGGAACGGCCGTGAACGGACTGTGATGATCTCGACCGAAGAATACGGTCGGCTCAAGCGGCGGGACCGCCAAGTGATGAGCCTTGACGACTTTACAGAAGAGGACATCAAGGCAATCGAGGAGACGCGAGCTCCCGATTGGACGAAGATGTACGACCACGAAGTCGATAGTTGACGCGTGCCGTTGCCGCATCCTTTTGCCGGTTTGGTTATCCGTTACAGCTACCTGTGGCTGTCCGAACACCGGAGCGGCGCCGAGGAAGGACGGAAGGACCGGCCGTGCGCAATCGTTCTGGTTGCGACCAAAGCGCAGAAAGTGACGGAGGTCACGGTTTTGCCTGTAACCCATACCCCGCCGGCGGTGGGTGACGCGGCGATTGAAATACCGGCCTCCGTCAAAGCTCGACTAGGGCTTGATGATCAGCGGTCTTGGGTCGTCCTGACTGAAGCCAATCGCTTTAATTGGCCCGGTCCCGATTTGCGGCCTTCCAAGCCTGGCGACGTAGAGAGCGTTGCCTTTGGTCCACTACCCTTCGCCTTCTTCGAACGCGTGCGAGTGGGCTTTCTTGAAGCCCTCAAGGACCATCGCGTTTCAACGATCGTCAGAACTGAGTGATCGCCGTTGGCTAAACTCCGAACCACCTTCATCTGCCAGTCCTGCGGCAACGTCACCACGCGGTGGGCGGGCAAGTGCGATGCCTGCGGCGCGTGGAACACCATCGTCGAGGAGACCGCAGGGTCGGGCGTCGCTTCGGGTCCATCCAGCCTGCGCAGCGTCCGCAAGGGCCGGCCCGTCGCGCTTTCCACCCTGTCCGGCGAAATTGAGGATGCGCCGCGCATCGTCTCCGGTATTGCCGAACTGGACCGCGCCACGGGCGGCGGCTTCGTGCCGGGCTCGGCGCTGCTGGTCGGTGGCGACCCCGGCATCGGCAAATCGACCCTGCTGACGCAGGCGGCGGCGGCGCTGGCGCGTAAAGGCTTCCGCGTTGTCTACGTCTCCGGCGAGGAAGCGGTTGCGCAGGTGCGGCTGCGCGCGCAGCGGCTTGGCCTTGCGGATGCGCCGGTGGAGCTCGCCGCTGAAACCAATGTCGAGGACATTCTGGCGACGCTCGGCGAAGGCAGGCGGCCGGATCTTGTGATCCTCGATTCCATCCAGACCTTGTGGACCGACGCCGCCGAATCGGCTCCAGGCACGGTCACGCAGGTTCGCGCTTCGGCGCAGGCGATGATCCGCTACGCCAAATCGACCGGCGCGGCGATCGTGCTGGTGGGGCATGTCACCAAGGACGGACAAATCGCCGGACCGCGCGTGGTAGAGCACATGGTCGATGGCGTGCTTTATTTCGAAGGCGAAGGCGGCCATCACTTTCGCATCCTGCGCACCGTGAAGAACCGATTCGGCCCGACCGACGAGATCGGCGTGTTCGAAATGTCGGACAAAGGCTTGCGGGAAGTCGCCAATCCGTCCGAATTGTTCCTGGGCGAACGGCATGCAAAAGCCCCTGGCGCGGCGGTTTTCGCCGGAATGGAAGGCACGCGGCCCGTGCTCGTCGAGATCCAGGCGCTTGTCGCGCCGTCGCCGCTGGGCATGCCCCGCCGCGCCGTCGTCGGCTGGGATTCGGCCCGGCTGTCCATGGTGCTCGCCGTCCTTGAGGCGCATTGCGGCGTCCGTTTCGCCACGCATGACGTCTATCTGAACGTCGCCGGCGGCTACCGCATCACTGAACCTGCGGCCGATCTTGCCGCGGCGGCAGCGCTCGTGTCGTCCCTCACCGGTCTTGCCCTGCCAGCCGATTGCGTCTATTTCGGCGAAATCAGCCTTTCGGGCGCCATCAGGCCTGTTGCGCATGCGCAGCAGAGGCTCAAGGAAGCGGAAAAGCTGGGGTTTGGTCAGGCCGTCCTGCCGAAGATCGGCGAGGAATCGGCTGGAAGTATGGGTGTGGGTTCGTTCCAGCCTGGCGTGCTAGCAGATCTTGTGGCCCGAATCGCCGGGCCGGCGCGCAGCGAGACGCAAGCATATGACTGACCGGTTCTCACGGAGTGGATTCCCAGACTATGCCGATTACGCTGCTTGATGGAATTGTCGCCGGCTTCACGCTGGTGTCGGCTATGCTTGCCATGGTGCGCGGCTTCTCGCGCGAGGTGCTGTCGATAGCCTCCTGGGTCGCGGCAGCGGCGGCGGCCTATCTCTTCTACAAGCCTGTGCTGCCCTATGTGCAGCCTTACATCGACAATGAGCAGATCGCGGTCGCCGCGTCGGCAGGCGTCGTTTTCCTCGTCGCGCTCATCGTGGTGACGGTGATCACCATGAAGATCGCGGATTTCATCATCGACAGCCGGGTCGGCGCGCTCGACCGGGCACTCGGCTTTCTCTATGGCGCGGCGCGCGGCATCCTGGTTCTCGCGGTCGGCCTGCTGTTCTTCACCTGGCTGGCCGGTCCCAATCCCCCGGCATGGGTGACCGAGGCGAAGTCCAAGCCGCTGCTGGATACAGTCGGTGGCTGGATCGAAGGCCTGTTGCCCGAAAATCCGGAAAGCCTGATTCCAAGCCTGCCCGGCACGGACACGCCGCCTGCCGAGGCAACCCCGCCGGCTGAAGGTACGCCTCCGGCCGACAGCACGGCCCCGGCCGAGAACGCCACGCCTCCGGAAGACGAGGCGCCGGCTGAAGGCGAACCGCCGGCCGAGGGCGAGGCTCCCGCCGACGGTGCAACGGAAGCGCCGGCAAATAATTGATAGCGGTATGGAAATCCGTTCCGCCTTCCCCACATAACCGCTTTGCTGTATTGAGCGTTTTTTAAGCGAGGCCCGACCCAGATGGCAGAGCCAGTGGACACGCTTTCCGCTGAGGCGGACGATCATTTCCACGACGAGTGTGGGGTGTTCGGCATCCTCGGCCGCCAGGATGCGGCGGCCATCGTGACGCTTGGCCTGCACGCCTTACAGCATCGCGGTCAGGAAGCCGCGGGAATCGTCTCCTATGATGCCAGCCAGTTCCACGTCGAACGCCATGTCGGCCTGATCGGCGACACTTTCACCAAGCAGTCCGTCATCGACCGTCTGCCGGGCAATCGGGCGATCGGCCACACCCGCTACGCCACCACCGGCGGCGCCGGACTTCGCAACGTGCAGCCCTTCTTCGCCGAACTTTCCGAGGGTGGACTGGCGATCGCGCATAACGGCAACATCACCAACGCGATGACCGTGCAGCGTACCTTGCAGAAGCTGGGCGCCATCTTCTCCTCGACATCCGACACCGAGACGATCCTGCACCTCGTGGCAACCTCGAAAGCGCGCGACACCAACGCCCGTTTCATCGATGCGGTAAAGCAGCTTGAAGGCGCTTTCTCACTCGTCGCGCTAACCGCGAAGAAGATGATCGGCTGCCGCGATCCGCTGGGCATTCGTCCGCTGGTGCTGGGCGATCTGGACGGGGTCTGGATTCTGGCCTCCGAGACCTGCGCGCTCGATATTATCGGCGCACGGTTCGTTCGCGATCTGAAGCCCGGCGAAATGGTGGTGATCACCAATAAGGGGATCGACAGCTATTTCCCGTTCGAGCCGCAAAAGCCGCGCTTCTGCATCTTCGAATATGTCTATTTCGCGCGGCCCGATTCGTCCGTTGAAGGGCGCAATGTCTATGACGTGCGCAAGCGCATCGGGGCCGAACTCGCGGTGGAAAGCCCGTGCGAGGCTGATATCGTCGTGCCCGTGCCGGACAGCGGCACGCCGGCGGCGATCGGCTTCAGCCAGGCTGCGGGCATTCCCTTCGAGCTTGGCATCATCCGCAATCACTATGTCGGGCGGACCTTTATCTCCCCGGGCGATTCGATCCGCCATATGGGCGTGCGCCTGAAGCACAATGCCAACCGCCGCATGATCGAGGGCAAGCGCGTCGTGCTGGTCGATGATTCGATCGTGCGTGGCACGACCAGCCAGAAAATCGTCCAGATGGTGCGCGACGCCGGGGCGCGCGAAGTCCACATGCGCATCGCGTCGCCACCGACGCGCTCGTCCTGCTTCTATGGCGTCGATACGCCGGAGAAGGCCAAGTTGCTCGCCTCGCGCATGTCGATCGACGAGATGAAGGATTTCATCCGCGTCGATTCGCTGGGCTTCCTGAGCATCGACGGGCTCTACCGCGCCGTCGGCGAAGCGGCCCGCGACAACGACCAGCCGCAATTCTGCGACGCCTGCTTCACCACCGAATACCCGACGCGCCTCACCGACATCGAAGGTTCGGACAATGTGCGTACCTTGTCGCTCTTGGCGGCTGGCGGGTCGTAACTGCCGCTTTGCCGTTGGTTGACAACCGCGAAATGTGCGCCATATATGGCACAAATGGCGTATATGAGGCCTGACCGGTGTTCGAGGTCGTGTTCTTCGCAACGGCCTCCGGCAATGAACCAGTCCTGGAGTGGTTGAGAAGGTTAAGCCGAGATGAAAAGCTGGTTATCGGCGCCGACTTGCGAACAGTCCAACTCGGTTTTCCACTTGGCATGCCACTTTGCCGGCCTCTGGGTGGTGGACTTCGAGGTAAGAACCACCTTGCCGAGCAAGAAGGAGGCTCGGCTTATGTTCTTCCAGAACGGTCGCGATTTAGTCATCGTCAACGGGTTCGTCAAAAAGACCCAGAAGACACCCGGCGATGAGATCGCCAAGGCGCGAGAAAACGTTCTTACGAGTCTGTCAAATGAGCAATGGATCTCAAGATGACCGCTAAGCAAAACCCTCATCGCGGTTCGACGCTGGATGCCTTTCTCAACGAAGAAAGTCTCAATGACGAAGCCACCACAATCGCGGTCAAACGTGTCATTGCCTGGCAGTTGCAGGAGGCAATGGCCGATCAAAAGATCAGCAAGACGGTTATGGCCATCCGCATGTCGACAAGTCGTCGGCAATTGAGCCGTGTGCTCAACCCCGACGATGGAAATGTGACACTCGATACGCTGCAGCGCGCAGCAAAAGCGCTGGGTCATTCATTGCGGTTGGAACTCATCTAACCGCAGCCAATCAGTTCTCTATCAATCCCGCTGTCCGATGAAGCTCTGACGCGCGGCCAACACATCACCCGGTCCGTACACGGCCGCAAACAGCAGCCCGGCCAGAAACGTGAAATGGTCGATGAAGAAGCCGAACTCCGCCTGATTGCCTTCCCAATGTGATGGGCCATGGAAGGCGAAGCCCAGAAAGATCACATAGATACCGGCGAGCAGCGCTGCTTCCGAGAAGAACGCGCCGGTCAGGAAAGCAAGCACCAGCACGGTCTCGAAGATCGCCGCGAGCCAGGCAAGCAGGAGCGGAAACGGAAACCCAGCGGCTGCGATATAGCCGGCGGTATCCGCCATGCCGGCAAATTTGAAAATCGCCGCCATCGCAAAGACGCCGGCGAAGATCAGCCGTGCAACGAGAATGGCAACTGTCTTGCCCATGATCATCAAACTCCAGTAACGCCGTTTCGCCCACAGGACGAACCACGCCGCCCATTGCCGACATAGGCTTTGAATTTTTTGCTGTTCGGCCTCTAATTGGACACCTCAGGGGCAACCGGGTGAAGCGTGCTGTGCGGCGTCCAGGTGGGCCGCATTCTACAAAAAAACGACATTGCGGTTGGTTACGTAAAAAGCCCCTTCACAAGTTCTTGTTATGTTCTATATTCTATCCCCAGGCGGGGACGGCGATGGATTGGTGGCAAGCGATCGGCAAAAATCAGGAGGCGCTAAAGCGCGTGCTGATTATGCTCATCACCATGGCGGATCTTGGCGGTTTGCGGCTCGCCACCGACGCGGGACTCGCCTATCGGCCCGCCTCCAGGCCTTCTGCGTTGCCGCGCCATATGCGCCGCCTCCTGCTGCGCTTGCTGCGCCCGACGGCGGCCGCCATACGGCGGCTTTTCGTTATCGCCACCTGCGGACTGGCGGAGACGTTTAGGGCCCCGCGCAAGCGAAATTCGCATCCGGGTTTCATTCGCGCCGACATCGGCCCCGGAACCAATAACGACATGTTGCGGGCGCGAGATAGCCCGCTGTGTCGCCGGCAAACACCAGTACACATTGCGGCTCGCAATTATCTGACGTAAGCGCGGGACTGAACATGAACCGCCGAGCACACCACGCATGTCCATGACCACATTGGCGACCCGCCCGGTTTTCGAGAGCCGCTGGCTCAAGCTGCGCGAAGACGTCATCTGCCTTGGCGACGGCTCAACCAGCACCTACGCGGTCGTCGAGAAGGCCGACTCCGCGATCATTGCGCCGGTGCAGGATGGCCGCATCTACCTCGTCGAACAATTCCGCTATCCCGTTTCCGGACGGTATTGGGAATTGCCGCAAGGGTCGTGGCCCGACGCGCCGGGTAAGGAGCCGCTGGAACTCGCCAAGGCCGAGTTGCGCGAGGAGACTGGCCTGAGCGCCGCCGAGATGGTGCCGATTGGCCATCTCTTCGAGGCTTGCGGCTATTCGAACCAGGGCGTTCATGTGTTTTTCGCGACGGGCTTGAGCCAGGGACCGCAGGATCTGGAACCGGAAGAATCCGACCTCATTTGCCGCTCCTTCACCTTCGCGGAGGTGCGGCAGCTGATCGATGACGGTTTGATCAAGGATGCGACCACCATGGCAGCGTTCGGCCTGTTGCAGATCAAAGGATTGCTCTCCTTTTGACCCCGGACCTTTCGAACCGCATCGCCCTTGTCACCGGCGCCTCGCGCGGCATCGGCTACCAGATCGCCAAGCAGATGGCGGCCGCCGGCGCGCATGTCATCGCGGTCGCCCGCACCGTCGGCGGGCTGGAAGATCTCGACGATGAGATCAAGGCCGAGCACGCGAAAACCGGCAAGGGCGAGGCGACGCTCGTCCCGCTCGACCTCGCCGACATGGCCGCGATCGACCGGCTCGGCGGGGCGATCAACGAGCGCTGGGGCAGGCTCGACGTGCTGGTGGCCAATGCGGGGATGCTCGGCGTCATCGCGCCGATCGGCCATGTCGAAGCGAAGGTGTTCGAGAAGGTGATGACCATCAACGTCACCGCGACGTGGCGGCTGATCCGCTCGGTCGATCCGCTGCTGCGCAAATCCGACGCCGGCCGCGCCATCGTGCTGTCTTCCAGCGCCGCGCATTCGGCGCGCGCCTTCTGGGGCCCCTACGCCACATCGAAAGCTGCCGTGGAGACGCTGACGCGCTCCTGGGCCGATGAAACGCGGAACTTCCCCTTGCGCGTCAACGCCGCCGATCCCGGTGCAACGCGGACCGCCATGCGTGCGCAGGCCATGCCCGGCGAAGACCCGCAGACTTTGCCGCATCCGGCCGAAATTGCCACGCGCATCCTGTTGATGGCGGCGCCCGACCTGACCCACACCGGGATGCTTTATCAAGCCAGGCACAACCGCTGGGTTTCCTACCGCCAGCCCGAATAGAATCTCAGGTCGGCGTGGTTGCCGCCTGGCTCAGCCAACCGCGAAGCGCTACCCTCAATCAGACCCTCCTTATTGACGTTGGCGCGGCATGCGATAGGCTCTCCATCAAGCGGGCGTTACGATCCGCAATAGTGCGTGTTGGGAGGTGCGGTATGATCGTGACCGGCGCTGTTCTGCTCGCCCTGGCTGGCGCATATCTGGCTGGCGCAGCATGGCTTGCCCATAGCCGCAAGCTGAGTTTCCATCAGGCGCTCCTCTATCTCCCGCTCAAGCTTGCCTACCGCATCGACGATAGCCGCATCGCCGCGGCGCGCGACGCTGCCGCGCCTGTCATCTATGTGGTGACGCACCGCTCCAAGCTCGATGCGGCGGTGATGCTGTCGCTCCTGCCGTCAAACACCCTGCACATCCTCGACCCGCATTCGGCCCAGTCGATGCGCCTGGAACCTTGGCGCGAATTGGCGCGCACCATCGCCTTTAACGCCGAGCATCTTTTCGTCAGCCGCCGGCTGGTTCGCCATCTGCGCGGAAAAGGCCGCCTCGCGGTGTACCTTCCGGAAGCCGTGGAGCCGTCACCAAAGGCTTTTTCGCTCTACCGGGCTGTCGGGCGCATCGCGGTGCGTGCCGACGCCAACATCGTGCCCATCTTCATCGACGGCTATCGCACGGTATCGCCTGCCGTGGTGCGGCCAGCCGCCAGCACCTTTCCATTTCCCAAGCTGACCATCAGCACCCTGCCCGCCGCCACGATCCCGCAACTTGGCGACCGCACTGCCCTGCCCTCCCCGCCACCGTCCAACATCCTGTTCGATCGCGTTGCGGAGGCGCGGTTCGCCGCTGCCAAGCTGAGCCGTCCGCTGTTTCGCGCGGTGCTCGACGCGGCGGACCGTTTCGGCCCTTCGCGCACCATCATGGAAGACGTGGTGATGGGCTCGCTGACCTATCGCCGGCTGTTTATCGCCGCGCGGGTCGTTGGCCGGAAGGTCACCGCGCAAGCGGGCAAGGCGCCGACAATCGGCGTCCTTCTGCCCAACGCCAATGGCGTCGTCATCACGCTGCTCGGCCTGTGGTCGGCCGGCAAGGCGGCGGCGATGATCAATTACACCGCCGGGCCGGCAAACGTCGCTTCCGCGATCAAGACGGCGGCGGTGAAGACCGTCGTCTCGTCGCGTGCCTTTATTGAGAAGGCGGCAATCCAGGATATCGTCGAGGCAGTCGAGAGTGCAGGCGCGAAGATCATCTGGCTCGAGGATGTCCGCAAGAGCACCACCGCGCTGGACAAGCTCATGGGCGCAGCGCTCTGGCGGTTGCCCATTGCCTCCGGAAACGCCGAAGCGCCGGCGGTCGTGCTGTTTACGTCCGGCTCGGAAGGAACCCCCAAGGCGGTCGTGCTTTCGCATCGCAACATGCAGGCCAACGCCATGCAGGTCGAGGCGCGGCTCCACCTCACCCCCGCCGACAAGCTGCTCAACGTCCTGCCGGTCTTCCACTCCTATGGCCTAACCGGCGGCACGATCCTGCCGCTGCTGGTCGGCGTTCACACCGTGCTCTATCCCTCGCCGCTGCATTACAAGCTCATCCCCGACATCGCGAAGAAGACGCGGCCGACGATCATGTTCGCCACGGATACTTTTCTCAATGCCTATGCCAAGACGGCGGACGACGACGATTTCGCCAGCCTGCGGCTGGTTGTGGCGGGTGCGGAGGCCGTCAAGGCGGAGACACGAAAGGTTTGGAAGGAGCGCTTCGGCGCCGATCTCGTCGAAGGCTTCGGCATGACGGAGGCAGCCCCCGTCGTCGCCGTAAACAGCGCCACGCATGGCAAGCCTGGGAGCGTCGGACGGCTGCTGCCGGGCATGACCGCGAAGCTTGAGCCAGTCGAGGGCATCGACGAAGGCGGCCGCCTCTGGGTCAAGGGGCCGAATGTGATGATGGGCTATATGACGGCAGATCAACCCGGCGTGCTGCAGCCGCTGGGCGACGAGATGCACGACAGCGGCGACATCGTCGCCATCGACCGGGAGGGCTATCTGACGATCAAGGGCCGCGCCAAGCGCTTTGCCAAGATCGCCGGAGAGATGGTATCGCTGGGCGCCGTCGAGATGCTGGCGCAGTCGCTCTGGCCGGAAGAGCGTCACGCCGTCGTGGCGGTTCCCGACAAGCGGCGCGGCGAACGTGTCGTGCTGGTGACGACGGAAGACGAGGCGGATCAGAACGCGCTGAGGCAATATGGCAAGAAAGCCGGCGTCGCCGAACTGATGCTGCCCAGCGACATCGTCAAGGTGCCGGAGATACCGGTGCTGGGCACCGGCAAGACCGACTATGTGTCGACGCAGAAACTGGCAATGGAGAAGTTGGGAACCGTAAGGGCTGCCTGAGGCAGTCGCTGCCGGCCTCGTCAACTCAAGCCTCCAATCAGGCTGGCCGCCACCTGAAGAAATCCACGAATGCCCGCAATGCTCCGCGCATTTGACGACGGCTCGGATAGTAGAGGTGGAACCCGTCGAATGGCGGACACCAGTCCTCGAGCAGCCGGATCAGCAGGCCATCGGCAATCGCGTCCTCGACATGCCACTCGAATTGAAAGGCGATGCCTGCGCCACCGAGAGCCGCCTGCGTGATCAACCTGTCTTCGCTGAGGATCAGAGGGCCATCGAGCGACATTTCGATTTGCTCCCCGTCTTTCTCGAACTCCCAGCGGTACAGCGCCCCGCTGGAAAAGCGAAACCGCAGGCATCTATGATGCACGAGCTCGTGCGGGTGAACCGGAACCGCGCGCCCGGAACGGAGGTAGGCAGGCGCCGCCACCACGGCGCTGCGCAAGGGCGGGCTGATGCGCACCGCGATCATATCGGCCTGCAGGCTTTCGCCGAGTCGAATGCCTGCGTCGAAACCGCCCGCGACCACATCGGTGAAGCGATCCTCCACCACGATTTCCAGCACGATCTCCGGGTAGGCGGCGGCGAACTCGCCAAGCCGCGGCGCCAAAACCAGTTCGGCTGCAGTACGCGGAACGGTCAGCCGCAGATTTCCGGCCGGAGCGTCGCGCGATTCGACAGCTGCTTCCAGGGCGAGATCGATTTCGGACAATGCGGGCCGCAGCCGTTCCAGCAGCCGCGCACCCGTGTCGGTTGGAGCGACGCTGCGCGTGGTGCGCGCCAGAAGCCGCACACCCAACCGCTCTTCCAAAATTGCCACGGCATGGCTGACCGCCGAGGGTGCAATCGCCAGTTCGCGGGCGGCGGTGCGAAAGCTGCCATGCCTGGCAACGCTGGCGAAAACAGCAAGCTGGGAGAGATGATTTCGATACATTGTGCGAAATAATAGCACAAGCCGTGCTATTATAAAGGAATTGTCGAATTCTGCCTTGGCTGCTAGCAATGCGGCGCCATGAAGGAGACTGCGATGCAAAAGCGGAAATTGGGGCAAGAGCTCAGCGTGTCGGCGATTGGGCTGGGCTGCATGGGCATGAGCCATGCCTATGGCGGCCAGGATGAGAAAGAGGCGATCGCCACGCTGCACCGCGCCGTCGAGCTGGGCGTGACCTTCTTCGATACCGCCGAAGTGTACGGGCCGTTCACCAATGAAGTTCTGGTCGGCAAGGGTCTCAAGCCATTTCGCGAGCACGTGACGATTGCCACCAAATTTGGCTTCAACATTGCCGAGACCGACGAAGGGCCAAAGCAGATGCCGGGGTTGAACAGCAGGCCTGAGCACCTGCGCTCGGTCTGCGAGGCATCGCTCAAGCGGCTGGGCATCGAGACGATCGATCTCTTCTACCAGCATCGCGTCGATCCTGACGTGCCGATCGAGGAAACCGTGGGCGCGATGGCGGCGCTTGTGCGGGAAGGCAAAATCCGCACGCTTGGCCTGTCGGAGGCCGGCGCCGAGACCATTCGCAAGGCGCATGCGGTCCATCCGATTTCGGCCGTGCAGAGTGAATATTCGCTGTGGACGCGCGAGCCGGAGAACGGTGTGCTCGACGTCTGCCGCGACCTTGGCATCGGCTTCGTGCCGTTCAGTCCGCTCGGGCGGGGCTTTTTGACGGGCGCGATCAAGTCGGCCGATCAATTGGGCGAGAAGGATTTTCGCAGGGGCCTTCCGCGCTTCGAGGCGGAGAATCTGACAAGAAACATCGCCGTGGTCGAGCGGCTGGAGACACTGGCCAACGACAAGGGCGTCACCGCCGCGCAGTTGGCGCTCGCGTGGGTGCTGCATCAGGGCGAGTTCATCGTGCCGATCCCCGGCTCGCGTAAGATCGGCAATCTTGAGCAGAATGTGGCGGCAGCCGATATCGTGCTGAGCAGTTCCGAACTGGCGGAGATTGGGGAACTCGTCTCGCCGGAGAAGATTGCCGGAAAGCGCTATAGCGAGGCGATGATGTCGCAAACCAGCCGCTGATTTGTCTTCGTGCGTTCCAGGAAAAGCGCACAGCGGTTTTTCGGCTCTGGAAACGAGACAAAACAAATACTTAGAGCGGCTGAACGATCCCTGATATCGTGAACCGCTCTAACCGGTTACAGACGCTTAGGCCCGGCCAGGCCTGTAGAGGTGCACCGGCTTCAGCGCCGCCCGCTTGATCGCGCCTTTCGCTTCAAGGTCGAGTTGAACCGCCTTCAGCCACCATCCCGCCGTCTTGCCCTCCGGGAAAAGAGAGCCGGGGAGATGGGGCAGCAGCGCCTCTTTCGCCTCCGGGACCTTCAACCCGGGCGCCTCGCCCGGCAGGACGGCCAGCAGCGCGTCGCGCATCGCGATATATTTTGCGCGATCGACACGTTCGGTCCGACCCGGCGTGTTGATGTTCTCGATTTCGATCTTGTCGTCAGGCATCGATCGTCCCCGTCACACTGATCCTCGGATTGCGGAAGCCCATTGCGACCCATGCCGCAAAAAGCTTGGCGTAGAAGGTCACGGTGTGGGTCTTCAGGTTGGGAATGTCGCCAGGCAGGTTGGACCGGTCCGGCAGATCGCCGGCCATCGTTCTTATCTCGGCTTTTGGCCGCGCCTCCTTCGGCCAAAGATGCAGATAGAGGCTCAGCCAATGCGCGCCCTTCATTTCCAGGAACACCGGCGTGTTGCAGCAGGCGGCGACCACCCGGCGCGAGCCGGCATCGGTAGAGAGCCGAAATTCCTTCAAATGCTCGGCGCCCGACAGGACCCGGACGCGATCCTTGCGATATTCCGCACAGGGCGTCGCCCGGTAGGAGGTGAGCATCGTCTTCGCCCCAGGCAGCGCCGCAAGCCGCTCGGCAGCCGCACGGCAACTATCGCACAGACACTCGGACACAAGGATGGGGTTACCCTCCACTTCCAGGCGCGTCTGTCCGCAGGCGCATTTGATTTCGGTCTTGCCGTTCATGCCGCGACCTCCTCCCTGACGTGAAACAGTTGCCTTATGTAGCGATCGAGATGCTCCATGCCCTCGCGCGCGCATTCGGGATCATTCGCCGCCTTTGCCAGGACGAACCCGCCCTGAATGACGGCTTGGATATGTCGCGACAGGCTGTCAGCCGTCCAGTTGCCGGTGATGGCCCGCCCCTGCCGCGCCGCCTCGATATCGGCCTCCAGCGTTGCCGCATGGCCAAAGATGCTGCGGCCGCAGGCTTCGCGAATATCAGGAGAGCTTTCATAGACTTCCTGCGCCATCGTTCCGACGAGGCAGGTGAACTCGGCCATATTGCCGGTAATCATGGCCTTTCGGAACGCGACATAGGCGAGGACGCGCTCAAGCGGATCGGCCGGATCGTGATAGGGCGCGGCGTTGAAGAACGCCGTCGTCATCGTCGCCCAATGCTCGGCCGCTGCTACGCCCAGCGCATCCTTGCTCGCAAAGTGATGGAAGAACGCCCCCTTTGTGACATCGGCCGCCTTGCAGAGATCATCCACGGTGGTCGCCGCGAAGCCTCTGTCCCGGATTATGTCGGTCGCTGCATCGAGAAGCCGAAGTCTCGCACTTCCGCGTTCAGGAGACTGCTTTGTCGCTCTGGGCATAAAGCAAACATAC
The DNA here is from genome assembly GCA_036524835.1 of Mesorhizobium sp. Classification (GTDB taxonomy): domain Bacteria; phylum Pseudomonadota; class Alphaproteobacteria; order Rhizobiales; family Rhizobiaceae; genus Mesorhizobium_G. Next base: position 70,629 of record DATDBN010000134.1, read on the forward strand.
CATACAGTCGGTATGTGTCAAGAATGCACCGTTCGACCGCGGTTTCCGGGCATCGTGAGCGCCTTTGCCTCAGTCGACGATCGTGATCTCGGGCCAGTTTGCCTTGGCTCGGAGAGCCTTCTCAGCGTGCGTGATACGATTGTTATGGTTGCGGTTCGGCACCATGCGCAGAGCAAAGATGTGATCGAGACCGAAGGGCGCGGTGACGGTCAATCCCCTCTCGCCAAGGTGCACGCCGACGGCATGCGTCTCAGAGGCGAAATGGGCGAGCGAATGGGCGGAGGAGCGGAAGGCCGGCACGCTTCCCTCGAAGCGTTGCGCGTACCACAGGTGCACACGCGCCTGGTTGCGGATTTCGACGGGGAGCGGAAGGCCGGCAAAATACGCCGCGCCGCGCTGGATGACGACATCTTCGGCGTCCCAGGAGAGGTCCGACGCATCGTGGTAGAACAGATCGATATCCTTGATGCCGTAGCCGGACGGCCTGCCCGTCAGATTGTTCCAGACGCTGTTGTAGATTGCTCCGGAGACGATCATCCAATCGGGCAGGTCGAGATCGCGGGCAAGCTCGATAGCGCGCCAAACAATGGCATCGGCGCGCAGGATGTCTTCCAGCGCAGCGCGTTGAACGTCGGGATCTCGACCGGCAAAACGAAGGGGGTCCATGAAAGCAAGGCTAGCCGATTCGCGGAGCCGACCCCAATCGCCCCGCGAAAGTCCCGGTCAGGCGGGCTCGGTGGCCTGGATCGCAGAGAGCTTCCATTCCTCGCCCTTGTTCCGCGTGAATGTCCACAGTTCCGTGGTCTCGCTTGGCTCCGGAGTGCCGCCGACGATCTCGCCCGTCTTGCGGTCGCGCATCACGTCGATGGATTCATAGAGGAAGGCGGCGGTCGCATAGTCCTGATCGCCCTCGCGCCATGCCTCAGCGATATCGGCCTGAATGAGCCGGGTATCGGACACATCGTTTCGATGGCCGTTCTTGGCGTTCTCCGCCAGTTCCTCGGAGAAGAACGACACGATCTCCGGCGTCGTGACGCGCCGCAGTGCGGCGTTATCTTCACGCGAGAACGCGTCCTGTACGTTGCCGAGAAGGCGCTCGAACGCATTGAGGTCATCCTGGGTCAGGCTGATGTCCTGCGACGCTGGAACGTCGTTGGACGTCCCGAACCCGGGGACCGTGAACCCACCCAGGCGGCCTGCCTGCGCTTGACGCCCATCATCTCGATTTGTCCGCCCAAAGTCCGGCCGCGAAGGGTTACCGAACCCGCTGGCCGCGCCGCCGGCGGCTGCGGGCTGGGCCCGCGACCGGAAGAACCGCATCGCCAGCGATGCGAGCAGAGCAAGCAGCAGCAGTTGCACAATGAAGCCAAGCGCACCGGCCATGCCGCCAAAGCCGTAGCCGAGCAGCATGCCGAACAGGCCGCCAATCAGGAGACCGCGCATCATCGAACCGCCAAAGCCATTGAAGAAGCCGGGCCGCTGTGCCTGGTTTACGGTCGGCTGCCGGGTTGCCGCGTTTGGCGCCGTGTTGGGTGTCATCGACCGTTCCACCGGCGCGGTCGGGTTCGGCGCCGTGCGGGTGGCCGGCGCGGATTGGAAGGTGCGGACGCCCCGGCTTCCGAAACTGCCGCCGCGCCGCGCATCTGCGAAATCGGTCGAGACGAGCGTGAAAGCAACAAAGAGACTGGCCAGCAAGGCAACAGCGCGCGTGGTGCCGGAGCGCATCATGGTATCGTTCCTCCAGTTACCCGCTTCAGGTTCATTGGATAAGCGGGCCCAATTCAGCGGTCCGACATCACGTGCGCATCTGCGCGAACGTCAGAGGGGCCCGGCCCGCACACGCAATGTGGGAGCAGCGCCACAAAGTTGCAAGTGGCCGGCGGGCCACGGCCAGGCACTTCGCTCCTGGTCGGGCTCGTCCCGGGCACTGCGCAGGCAGGCTTCGAATGGAAAAAGTCGCCGGTCTCGGGACAGGCCCGAGGAGATCGCGCTTGAAGAGGACCGTTCAACTGCCTGGCGCGCTGGGGCGGTCACCGAAGGTCCGGCGACTATGCTCTGAGGACGCCGCCAGTGTGCTTGCCGACATTCTCGACAATCCGCTTTGCCAACGACTCGAAATCTTCATCCGTCAGAGTGCGTTCCATCGGCTGGATCGAAACTTCGATGGCGATCGACTTCTTGTCCGCACCGAGCGCGGCCCCCTCAAAGAGGTCGAACACGGTGACGCCGGTGATCAACTTCCTGTCGGCGGCAAGCGCTGCCTTGGTCAGGCTGCCGGCCTCCACCGCTTTGTCGACAACGAAGGCGAAGTCGCGCTTCACCGCCTGGAAGGCGGAGAGGTCCAGCCTGGGCTTGGTGCGCGTCGGCTTGGCTTTCGGCTCCGGAATAGCGTCGACGAAAACCTCGAAACCGCAGAGCGGCCCGGCGGCGTCCAGCACCTCCAGCGCCTTCGGGTGGAACTCGCCGAATGTGCCGAGCACGACTTTGGGGCCGAGCTTGATGGTGCCCGAGCGGCCCGGATGATACCAGGACGGCCCCCCGGTTTCGATCTGCAGACGGTCGACCGGCGCGCCGCAGGCTTCCAGCACCGCAATCGCGTCGGCCTTCGCGTCCAAGACGCCAACCGGCTTGGCGTTGCCCCACCAGGCGCGGCCCGAGCCCTCAAGCACTGCCGTGCCCCGCCGCACGCCGGCGGCAACGCGGCGCTGGGTGTCTGGGGTGTCGCCCTGATAGGCTCCCGACACTTCGAACAGGGCGATGTCGCCATGGCCGCGATCGGCATTGCGCTGGGCGGCGGAAATAAGCCCCGGCAGCAGCGAAGGCCGCATGTCGGACATGTCGGCGGCAATCGGATTGGCGAGCTTCAGCCCGGGCTGGCCGCCGCCAAACAGCTCGGCATGCTTGGCCGGGATAAAGGACCAGGTGACCGCCTCCATCATGCCGCGCGTGGCGAGTGAGCGCTTGGCCGCGCGGGTGCGGATCTGCAACGTGGTCAGGATCTTTGCATTGACGGCGCTGTGGCTGGACAGCGGCTGCGGCGCGATGGCATCGACGCCATGAATGCGCATGACCTCCTCGACCAGATCGGCCTTGCCGTCGACATCCGGCCGCCAGGACGGCACCGCAACATCGATGACGTCGCCCTCGCCTCTCGGCACGAAACCAAGACGGGTGAGGATGTCGCGGCTCTCCGCCCTGGGCACATCCAGCCCGGTCAGACGATTCACTTCCGCGAAAGGGAAGGAGACGATTTTGGGCTGATGCCCGGCATAGCCGACAATCTCGGCTTCGCTCGCCTGCCCGCCACAGAACTCGATGACCATCCGCGTCGCAAGGTCGAGGCCCGGAACCATGAATTCAGGATCGACGCCGCGCTCGAAGCGGTAGCGCGCATCGGTGATGATGCCGAGGCTGCGCCCGGTGCGGGCGATGTTCAGCGGCTCCCACAACGCGGATTCGATCAGCACATCAATGGTATTCTCGTCGCAGCCGGAATGTTCGCCGCCCATCACGCCGGCGATGGAATCGACGCCGGACCCATCGGCGATGACGCACATCTCGCTGGTGAGACTGTATTCGCGCTGGTCGAGCGCGAGGATCGTCTCGCCATCCCTGGCGCGGCGCACGGTGAGATTGCCCTGCACCTTGCCGGCGTCGAACACGTGCAGCGGGCGGCCACGGTCGAAGGTGATGTAGTTGGTGATGTCGACCAGCGCGTTAATCGGGCGCAGGCCAATGGCGATGAGGCGCTGCTGCAGCCATTTCGGCGACGGGCCGTTCTTCACGCCGGCTACCCGCCGCAGCGCGAAGCCCGGACAAAGCTCCGGCGCTTCAATCGTCAGCTTGACCGGACTGGCGCCCGTGCCCTTCACAGGCTCGACGTAGCCACCTTTCAGTGTCCCCAGGCCGCTCGCGGCGAGGTCGCGCGCAATGCCATGGATGCTGGTCGCATCGGGACGGTTCGGCGTCAGATTGATCTCGATCACCGGATCATCGAGATGGGCGTAAGCGGCGAAGCTGGCGCCCACCGGCGCATCGGCCGGCAGGTCGATGATGCCCTCATGCGCGTCCGACAACTGCAGCTCGCGCTCGGAGCACATCATGCCGCGGCTTTCGACGCCCCGGATCTTGCCGACGCCGAGCGTCACATTGATGCCGGGAACATAGGTGCCGGGCGCCGCGAAGGCGCTGATCAGGCCGGCGCGCGCATTGGGCGCGCCGCAAACCACCTGAATCGGATCGCCGGCGCCGGTATCCACCGTGAGCACCTGCAACTTGTCGGCATCCGGGTGCTTGTTCGCAGTGAGCACCCTGGCGATGACAAACGGCTTCAGCCCGGCCTTGTCGTCGACATGCTCGACCTCAAGCCCGATGGCGGTCAGCCGCTCGACGATCTGGTCGAGCGTCGCGTCGGTGTCGAGGTGATCTTTCAGCCAGGAGAGGGTGAGTTTCATGAAGCAACCTTTACGCTATTTCTCAAGTCTGTCCTCAAAGCCAAAGGCTTATCGCGATCGACGCAACGCTGAAAACGACGGCAGCGATGGCTAGAAGCTGGATCTTCTTAGTCATGTCCCTAATTTCACGGGTCATTTCCTCCATGCTTTTCGTCATGCGTTCGGTCCGCTCCGAAAAGTCCGCCTGGGCTCGCCATTCAATTTCTCGCCTGATGAAATCGAGGCCGATAACCACATTGGGTGCCGTTCTCTCGTAGAGTTCATCAAGCTCGGATGTACTCATAGACCGCAATTGTTCCAACTTGGGAGCCATCATAGATGGCCACCAACTACGAACGACTCTTCCATCAGTTGCTCAACCCACCAAACAGCGGGGGCATATCCATCACCCTGAAACCACAGCGCTCCAACCAGCACGCATCTCCTTCGAACAACCCTCGCAAATAAGACATGTCGATCATTCCGCGGCGACTGACGGTTCGATCGCACCGCGCGCTTTGCGGCCGTTCAACATTCCATTGATGGAAAGGTCTTCATCCACTTCCGGCCAGTGCACGCCATCGAGCATCAACTCGACCGTATTGCGCTGCGCAGGCGTTGCGGCAAGCAGTCTTGGGTACCACCACAGCGGCGTTGAGACATGGCGGCCGTCGGCAAGGCGAACATGGAGATCGTGCAGGTCGCACCACGCCTCAATGGGCCGTTCGCCTTCCGGATAATCAAGCGAAGAAGTCATTCCATGCCTCCAGAAACTCTTGCCCGTGCTCTTCAACGACCGACATTATACGACGCATATCCGGTTCGCTGAACCCGCCGCGTTTCGCGATACGCAGATCCCGAAGCCAGACCTTAGCTCTCAATCCCTTGGCGTCGACATGAACGTGCGGAGGCTCGTTCCAGTCGGCCGAGAAGAAGTGAAAGCGAAACCCCGCCTTTACAAGCAGCGTCGGCACTAGGCGCTTAACCCGCCAAACAGCGTCGGCATATCGAGCGGCCGGAAGCCATAGTGCTCCAGCCAGCGCACGTCGGCGTCGAAGAAGGCTCGCAGGTCCGGCATGCCGTATTTCAGCATGGCGATGCGGTCGATGCCCATGCCCCAGGCGAAGCCCTGATATTCGTCCGGGTCGAGCCCACCGGCGCGCAGCACATTGGGATGCACCATGCCGCAGCCGAGGATCTCCATCCAGTCATTGCCCTCGCCGAAGCGCACTTCGCCGGGCCGCGAGCTGTCGCACTGGATGTCGACTTCCAGGCTGGGCTCCGTGAACGGGAAGTAGCTCGGGCGGAAGCGCATCTTCAGGCTGGGCACCTCGAAGAAGGCCTTGCAGAATTCTTCCAGCACCCAGCGCATGTTGGCGACGTTCGCCGTCTTGTCGACCACAAGCCCCTCGACCTGGTGGAACATCGGCGTATGCGTGGCGTCCGAATCCATCCGGTATGTCTTGCCGGGGATGACGATGCGGATCGGCGGCTTCTGCGCCTCCATGGTGCGGATCTGCACCGGTGAGGTATGTGTGCGCAAAAGCTTCGGCTGGCTGCCCTCTGCCGCTTGCAGGAAGAAGGTGTCGTGCATCTCCCGCGCCGGATGCCCCTCGGCGAAGTTCAGCGCGGTGAAATTGTAATAGTCCGTCTCGATATCGGGCCCCTCGGCGATGGCGAAGCCCATATCGGCGAAGATGGCGGTGATCTCGTCGATGACCTGGCTGATCGGATGAATGCGGCCGCGCTCGGCCGGAGACTGGCGCACCGGCAGGGTAACATCCACCTTCTCGGCGGCGAGGCGGGCGGTGATTGCGGCATCCTTCAATTCGCTCTTGCGCGCCGTCAGCGCTTCGGTGACGCGGTTTTTCAGCCCGTTGATTTCGGGGCCTTTGACCTGGCGTTCCTCGGCCGTCATCGAGCCCAGCGTCTTCAGCAGTTCCGAGACGGAACCCTTCTTGCCGAGGGCCGCCACCCGCACCGCTTCGATGGCCGGCTCATCCCCGGCCGATGCAATGTCGGCCAGAAGCGTGGATTCGAGCGTATTCAGATCCATTGTACCCTCGGTTCATGGGCCGCATGTCTGTATTGCGTCCTTCGAGGCTCGCTGCGCTCGCACCTCAGGATGAGGAAATCTGCGCCATCATCCCTCCTCCTGAGGAGTGAGCGCAGCGAGCCTCGAAGGACGCACCAATGAAAAAACCCGCGCGAGCCGTGCCAGCGCGGGTTTCCCAAATCAAGTCCGTGTTTGAGGAAAACGCTGGCTTTAAGCGACAGCGCTTTCAAAAGCGTTCGGCGTGGTGTTCTTCAGATATTCCAGCGCCTTCTTCGACTGCGCCACGATCGCGGCGAAAGCCTGCGGCTCGTGAATCGCCATATCGGAGAGCACCTTGCGGTCGATCTCGATGCCAGCCTTGTTCAGCCCGTCGATGAAGCGGCCATAGGTGAGGCCGTGCTCGCGCACGGCGGCGTTGATGCGCTGAACCCACAGGGCACGGAAGTTGCGCTTGCGGTTCTTGCGGTCGCGATAAGCATATTGCAGCGACTTCTCGACTGCCTGCTTGGCGATGCGGATGGTGTTCTTGCGGCGGCCGTAAAAGCCCTTGGCGGCTTTCAGAACCTTCTTGTGCTTGGCGTGTGAAGTAACGCCTCTCTTTACGCGTGCCATATCATGATCTCCTTAGATGCGCTGTAGCCGGGCCGGGTCTCAGAGACCGTTCGGCAGAAAATTCTTGATGACCTTCTTGCCGTCCGGTTCAGCCAGAACCATCGTGCCGCGGGCATCGCGAATGAACTTGTTGGAGCGCTTGATCATGCCATGGCGCTTGCCGGCCGCAGCCGAGAGCACCTTACCGGTAGCCGTGATCTTGAACCGCTTTTTGGCGGCCGATTTGGTCTTCATCTTGGGCATTTTGCTTCCTTTCCGAGTGCGCCCTTTTCCGGGTCGCTTGTTGTTGCTTCGGACCGACCAAAGTCCGAAAAGCATAAAGACCGCCACGGCATGCCCTGCCGGGCGGCTTTTCATTGAACGGCGGGCTTATACAGAGGAGTGCGGGCAAGTGCAATGGGCAAGTGCTGTCGCCGGTTTTCCCGGCGCTCAGGCATACGGGTCTACCACACCCCTCCCGCTGCGGGTATAAACACGGCGGGATGGCGCTGCGCCAAACAATAAGGTTCTGCACCTCGCGGGACGGAACCAGAATTGCGGTCGCGTCGGTTGGCAGCGGCCCGCCCCTGCTGCGCGCCGCGCACTGGCTCAGCCACGTCGAATATGATCTGGAAAGCCCGATCTGGCGTCCGTGGCTGCAGGCCATGTCGGAGTACAGCACCTATGTCCGCTATGACCAGCGCGGCTGCGGGCTTTCGGACCGGCAGCCGGCGGATATCTCCTTCGACGCCTGGCTGGCCGATTTCGAGGCGGTGGCTGAAACGATCGCAGAGCCCACCTTCGCGATTCTCGGCATGTCGCAAGGCGGTGCCCTGGCGATTGCCTACGCACTGCGCCACCCTGATCGGGTTTCCAGGCTGGTGCTGGTCGGCGCCTATGCGCGCGGCGCCCAGAAGCGGGCGCGGAACGAAGCCGAACTCCTCGAAGCCAAAACGCTCGTCGACCTTATCCGCGTGGGTTGGGGCCGCGACAACCCTGCCTTTCGCCAGGTCTTCACCAATCTCTTCATCCCCGGCGGAACGCCAGAGCAGCATCGCTGGTGGAGCGACCTCGAGCGCAACACCGCCAGTCCGGAGATCGCGGCGAGGACCTTGGAGCGGCTGCAACTGATCGACATTTCGGGGTTGGCCGAGCAGATCAATGTACCGACGCTGGCGATGCATTCGCGTGGCGACTGCCGCGTGCCCTTCGATGAGGGCTGCAGGCTCGCCGCGCTGATCCCCAACGCCAAATTCGTACCCTTGGAAAGCGACAACCACACGCTTCTGCCGACCGAACCCGCGTGGGGCCACTTCATGCGGGAGATGAAGGATTTTCTCGCGCCGCCCGGAGCCCGCCCGCCCGTGGCAGCGGTGGAGCGGGCGAATTTGACGACGGCCGAGGCGGAGGTCCTGGCTCTCGTCGCGACCGGACTTCACAACCGGGCCATCGCAGAACAACTCGGCAAGGCCGAGAAGACGGTGCGGAACCAGGTCTCCACGATACTGGACAAGCTTGGCGTCCATAGCCGCGCCGAAGCGATTGTGCTGGCTCTTTCCGATTAAGGTCTATTTCCACCGTACGCGAAGCGGCGGAGGCCGCTCATGCAGATGCGAGCCAGAGGGGACAACCTCCCCACATCTCCACCTCTTTTCGCCACCCAGCGGGACAATTGACCCGTGCGCCGCGGCGCTGCCGGGGGTTTGCTGGCGTCATAGGCTCGCGTGCCGTCACCCCGCGCCATCCCACAGGCTGACGGCACGCGATGCTGGGGGTCAATCATCCGGAGGATCATATGATTGCGTTCAACGAAGACCGCCTCAACGCATTTGTCGGGCAGATTCTGGGAGATCTCGGTGGCGCGGCCAGCGTGCCCCTCGTCAGGATAGGCAGTTCACTGGGCTTCTACCGCATCTTGCACGAAAAGGGCCCGATGACGCCGAGCGCGCTTGCAGAGGCCAGCGGCTGTCATGAGCGCTATATCAGCGAATGGCTCTGCGCCCAGGCCGCCTCGAACTATTTGACGTACGACAGCAAGGCCGGAACCTTCTCCTTGTCGCCCGAGCAGGCGATGATCTTCGCCGTCGAGGAAAGCCCGGTCTATCTGCTGGGAGCCTTCGACATGATGGCCGCGATGGTCGACAATCAGAAGAAGGTCGAGTCCGCCTTCCGCACCGGTCGCGGCGTGGCCTGGGGCGATCAGGCCGGCTGCCTGTTCTGCGCCGTGGCGAGCTTCTTCCGGCCGGGCTACCTCAACAATCTGGTGCCGTCATGGCTTCCCACGTTGAACGGCGTGGTCGAGAAGCTCCAGCGCGGTGCAAAGGTCGCCGATGTCGGCTGCGGGCACGGCATTTCCACGGTGTTGATGGCCGAAGCCTTCCCGAACTCTACCTTCATCGGATACGACTTCCATGAAGACTCCATCCGCGAGGCGACCGCCCATGCGCGCACGCATGGCGTGGAGAACGCGCGCTTCGAGGTCGGGCTGGCGAAAGACTTCTCCGCCAGGGATCTCGACCTGGTGACCTGCTTCGACTGCCTCCATGATATGGGCGATCCGCGCGGCGCGGCCGCCCATATCAGGAAATCGCTGAAAGCCGACGGCACCTGGATGATCGTCGAGCCCATGGCGCAGGACAGCGCCGAAGGCAATTTCAATCCGGTCGGCAGGCTCTTCTATTCGGCCTCCACCATGATCTGCGTCCCAACCTCGCTGGCGCAGGAAGAAGGCACCGCACTTGGTGCGCAGGCAGGTGAAAAACGCCTCAAGGACGTCATCCGTTCAGGCGGGTTCGACACGGTGCGCCTGGCGACATCCACGCCCTTCAACATGGTGCTGGAAGCCTCCGCCTGAGACCGGTTGCGGAAAAGTGCGCAACGGTTTTCCCGTTCGGAAACGAGCCAAATACTTGGAGCGGTTCAACGATTCCGTGGAATCGTGACCGCTCTGGAGCGTTGGCCTGAGTGGAGACCAAAGCCTACGGCGGCACGCCCGTTACTGCAGCACAGGCTTCTTCAGGAAGCTGCTGCGGTCCGCCGATTTGATGCGCAGCCACAGGTCCCGGCCGTCACGAACGATGCGGAGCGGAACTTCGATGCCAGCCGGGCCGATGGCCCACAGCTTGCGATAGAAATCGGCCAAACCTTCGATCGCCTCGTTGCGAATATCGCTGATGACATCGCCCTGGCGCATTCCAGCCGCCGCCGCTGGGCCGCGCGGATCGACGTCGACCGCCACGACATGTCCGTCGCTATCGGCGGAATATAGGCCAAGCCAGGGGCGCGGCGGACGGTTGACTCGGCCATGGGTCAGCAGATCGTCGAGTATGGGCGGCAACAGATCGATCGGCACCACCATATTGACGGCGCGCGTCGACGTGCTGTTGGTGGCCTGCAGCAGCAACGAGCCGATGCCCAGCAATTCGCCCTTGGCGCCGATCAATCCCGCTCCGCCCCAGATCGGGTGCGAGGGCGAGGTGAAAATCGCTTCATCGAGCAGATATTCCCAATAGCCCGCGAATTCCTGCCGGGCGACGATTTCCGCCCGCACCGGCTGGCTGTGATTGCCGCCGGCCATCATCACGGGATCGCCAAGCTTGAGCTTGGCGGAGCGCCCAAGCGGCAGCGCCGGCAGGTCGAGCGGGCCGAGCGCCTGAACCAGGCCGAAGCCCGTTTCCTGATCATAGGCCAGCGCATGGGCGGGCACGGTGCGGTTTGCGGCCGTGGTGAGCGTCACCGTATCGGCTTCGGTGATCAGATAACCGATGGTGAGAACCAGTCCGTTTTCGCGAATGACCACGCCGCTGCCTATGCGCTCGGTACCCAGCACGCTCGCGGTGAAGCTGTCTTCGGGTATCGAAGACTGGACGGTAACGATGGAACGGAAAACCTGATCGGAATTCATGTCGCTTTCCCGGGTCAAGCGCTGCGGTCGGCAACGCCGGTGGTGTCGAAAGGTGCCGACCCTTTCACCAGAACATAGGCAGTGGCAGCCCAGGGTGCAACGATAGGTTCGGGAAACGGACCTGGCAGCGCCCCTTTAGCCGACGATCGTCAGCTCGCGGGAAAAGCTGGTGAGCGACCGGCAGCCGGTTTCGGTGACCAGAATATCGTCTTCGATACGGACGCCAAATCCGCCGTCGCGGTAGAGTCCGGGTTCGTCGGTATAGACCATGCCGGCCTCAAGCACCTGATGGTTGCCGCGCATGATATAGGGCTCTTCATGCACAAGCCGGCCGAGACCATGCCCGGTCTTGGTGCGGATGCGGTCGGCAAAGGGCGAGGCTTCGAGGATGGAGATAACCGCGTCGTCCACCTGATGCGCCGTCACGCCGGGCCTGGTGATTTCGCGAGCCTTCGCGTTGGCGGCAAGCACGGTTGCGTAGACGTCCCGGGCCTCCTGCGATGCTTCGCCAACAAAGAAGGTGCGCGTGATATCCGCCATGAAGCCGCCCCATGCCGCGCCGAAATCGAACAGCAGCGCGTCGCCTTTGCGGAGAGCATAGTCGGCACGCGCCGAGCCGTGCGCGTGAGCGGAGTTTGCGCCGGCAACGACGATGGGCGAGAAGGCATGGGCCTCGGCGCCATGCGCAAACAGCGCCTGCGTCAGCATCAGTTCCACCTCCTTCTCCGCGAGCCCCACGCGCACCTTGGCCAGCACATCGGTTAGGGCCGCTTCGGAAATGCGGATCGCGGTTTCCAGCGTCTTGATCTCGCCGGCGGTCTTGCGCAGCCGCAGCCCGGAGATCGCCCGTTCGCCGTCGGCGATGCGCAGGGCCGGATATGCGCCTGCCAGCGCGTGATGGACAAAGACGCGCATCACCTGGCCTTCCACCGCGACGCTCGTCAGCGGCAAGTGCCGCGCCAGGGCCTGGAAGGCATGCTGGTAGCCGTCCTGATCGCGCCAGTCGAACACGGCGCCCTCGAAACCGAGCAGTCCGAACGAGCTGAGTTCCAGATTCGGTACAATCGCCGCAGGCGCCCCATCCACCGGAACAAGAAGCACCAGCGGCCGCTCGTGCGAACCGAAATCCTTGCCCATCAGGCGAACGAAGTTCGGTCCCGGCACCAGCGCCACCGCGTCGACGCCGAGGGATTCTGCGACGGCGCGGTATTCGGCATAGCGATCGGTCATTGTCTATCAGCTCCGGACATGGCGCAGCGGACCTTGTCGCGCCCGCAGGCGACCGGCAATCCTTCACATCGAGCCATCGACTGGGACAGACGCGGCGCGCCGCCCTGCATCGGCGCTCAGCTCAAATGGAACAGCACGGGGATGATGCCCTGTTCCTGCAGGGTCTCCAGCGTTTCGAACAGCGGCACCGAGGCAAAGAATGCCAGGCCGTCGATGAGAGTGCGCTTGAGCAGGCGCGGCTGGAAGCTGACCTCCGCCTCGTCGCGGTAGAGACGCGGATTAGGAAAAAAGCGCGGCACGCGTTCAAGGTAGTCCTGATAGGGCTTACCCATTCTGGCCGACAGAAAGGCTTCCTCTCGACGGATGACGATTGAAAAGGCGGCCCAGCACAGCGCGGCGAAGACGACCATCAGAATGAGGCTGCCAAGCTGCGCACCAACTCCGGCTGCCGCGACGGTCGAGAAGAAATAAAGCGGATTGCGCATCACCGAGTATGGCCCCGTGTCGACCACTTCGGCCATCTTGCGCCCGCCAATGTAGAGCGTCGACCACAGCCGGCCCCCGATGCCGATCAGAATAGTCATCATGCCGTTGGATTCGATACGCTCGTGGACCAATTCGGAATGCGTCGATTGCGCGAAAACCAGCAGGACGGCGATCGCCGTCAACAGGCAAGCCAGCACGACGCGACGCGTATGCTGGTAGTCGGACATTGCCTTGTCCGAATTATTGTTCATCCGTCCTTGCCTTGTTCTAGCCGGCGGGTGTGCCAACGCGAGCCGCCCTAGTCATCGATTGCAGCCAAATTGCCGCCAGTTCCGCGACGGGAAAAATCCGACCGGCGCTGCCGGGATCAGCCTGGACTCTTGCCGTTTTGCGGCTCGGTTCCGTCAGCCTCCTTCAACAGATTTGCTGCCTCCGCCGATGCCATTTTGCCGTAGCCCTTCGCCCCCACGGGAAGCAGCACGAGATAGGCGATTGCAGTGACGGCCAGCGTCTCCCAGGTGTAGGTGGAGAGAAAGAGCACGAACACCACCGCGAGGAAGAGCCATGGCAGCGCCATATGCCGGCTCATGCGGATGCGTTTGCCCGAATAGACCGGCAGCCGGCTGACAAGCAGAAACGCCACCAGCACCACATAGGCCGCGGAGCAATAGGCAAGCGCCCTGCTCTGCTCGAGGCCGATGAAGGAAAGATAGACCGGCAGCATGACGAGCCCCGCGCCGGCGGGTGCGGGCACTCCGACGAAGTACTCCGCCTGCCAGGCGGGTCTCGTCGCGTCCTCGGCCATCACGTTGAACCGCGCCAGGCGCAGGCAGCACGCGACCGCGTAGATCAGCGCCGCGATCCAGCCCAGCGGCTTGGCGAAATGCAGCAGGTAGAAATACAGCACCAGCGCTGGCGCAACGCCGAAATTCACGATGTCCGCCAGCGAATCCATCTGCACGCCGAATTTCGACGTCGCCTTGAGCGCCCGCGCAATCCGCCCGTCGATGCCGTCGAGAAATGCCGCCACCAGCACCAGCACCACGGCGATCTCGAAGCGTCCTTCGAAGGCCAGCCTTATGCCGGACAGGCCCGCGCAGATCGCCAGAACCGTTATGAAGTTTGGCACCAGCATCCTAAGTGGAATCTCGCCGATGCGCGGGCCGCCGCTGCCATGCGGTTCGAACGGCTGGAAGGGACGCGCCACCTCAGGAGACCCTGACCAGCGGCGTGATCGCCCCGGCGCTGAATTCCGCGATGACGGTTTCGCCTGCCACCGCCGTCTGGCCGACGGCCACGCGGGGTGCTGCATCGGCCGGCAGATAGACATCGACGCGCGATCCGAATCGGATGAGGCCGAAGCGTTCGCCGACCGCGATCGACTCGCCCACGCCGGACCAGCACAGGATGCGCCGCGCCACCAGTCCGGCAATCTGGACGCAGGCGATCGTGCCGTTCGGGCTCTGGATCACCAGCCCATTGCGTTCATTCTCCGCGCTCGCCTTGTCGAGTTCCGCGTTGAGGAATTTGCCGGGCTTGTGCTCGACGCGGGTAATCTTGCCCCGCACCGGCGCGCGGTTCACATGCACGGAGAAGACGTTCATGAAAACGGAGATGCGCGTCATCTCGGCCGATCCCAGGCCGAGTTCCCGCGGCGGAACGGCCTGACCGACCGCCGAAACGATGCCATCGGCGGGACTGATGACCAGCCGGTCATCCAGCGGCGTCACGCGTTGCGGATCGCGGAAGAAATAGGCGCACCAAGCCGTCAGGATCAGGCCGATCCAGAAAAGAAACCCGGAAAACAGCCCGAGAAACAACGTCACCGCCGCAAATCCAGCGATGAACGGATACCCTTCGGGGCGAATGGGGACGAATGCGTTGCTGACCGTGTCGACCAAACTCATCGCGCGGTGGGGGCTCCCGGTTGATTGGGCCCCGTGTCTATCGGAAACGGCGCACGGGAGCAACGCGATGGTTGCGTCATCGCGAAGAGCAAACCAGATGGTGTTCGGCAGACGCTGGACGGCGGCCTACCGTATCACGCGTCGGAAAGCCTGCGCCGCACGACCACGCCCAGTTCGTCGGCCTCGCGGGCGATGCGCAGGCGCTCTTCCGCTTCGGTCGCCTCGCGCTGGCGATCCCACATTGAGGCATAGAGGCCGTGCTTCCTGAGCAAGGCCGTGTGCGAGCCGCGTTCGGCGATCAGGCCGTCGCGCAGCACGATGATCTCGTCGGCGGAGACGATGGTCGACAGGCGGTGGGCGATAACGATGGTGGTGCGGCCCTGGCTGACAAGGTCGAGCGACGTCTGAATCTCCTGCTCGGTGTGCGTATCCAGAGCCGAGGTCGCCTCGTCGAGAATCAGGATCGGCGGCGCCTTGAGGATGGTGCGGGCAATCGCCACGCGCTGTTTTTCACCGCCCGAAAGCTTTAGCCCGCGCTCGCCCACCATCGTCTTGTAGCCGTCCGGCAGCTTTTCCACGAAAGCGCCGATCTGCGCCAGTTCGGCGGCCTCGCGCACTTCCACATCGCTCGCCTCGATGCGGCCGTAGCGAATATTGTAGGCGATGGTGTCGTTGAACAGCACCGTGTCCTGCGGCACCATCCCGATCGCGCCGCGCAGGCTTTCCTGGGTCACGTCGCTGACATTCTGGCCGTCGATAAGGATCGCTCCCGCCTGGATGTCGTAGAAGCGGTACAGCAGACGCGAGATCGTCGATTTGCCGGCGCCGGACGGCCCGACGATGGCGACCGTGTGCCCCGCCGGAACCTCGAAGGAGACGCCCTTGAGGATCGGCCGCTGCGGGTCATAGGCAAAATGCACGTCGCGGAACTGGACATTGCCCGGCCCCACCCTAAGCGCCTTCGCATCCGGGCTGTCGGTCACTTCCTGCGACACGTCCAGGAGGTCGAACATCTGCTCGATGTCGGTGAGGCCCTGGCGGATCTCGCGGTAGATGAAGCCGATGAAGTTGAGCGGCACCGAAAGCTGCATCAGCATCGCATTGACGAAGACGAAATCGCCAACCGACTGCGTGCCGGCCGCCACTTCCCGCGCCGAGAGCACCATGACGATCGTCATGCCGATGCCGAAGATAATGCCCTGGCCGAAGTTGAGCCAGCCGAGCGAGGTCCAGGTTTTCGTCGCGGCTGCTTCGTAGCGCGCCATCGAGCGGTCGAACCGGTCGGCCTCCATGCGCTCGTTGCCGAAATACTTCACCGTTTCGAAGTTCAGCAGCGAGTCGATCGCCTTGGTGTTGGCGTCCGTGTCGCTGTCGTTCATCTCGCGGCGGATGGCGATGCGCCAGTCGCTCGCCCAGACGGTGAACCAGATGTAGATCCCCACGGTCACCGCCACGACGACCACGTAGATCCAACCGTAGAACACCGCGAAAATGCCCGCCGTCAGCGCAAATTCGAGGATCGTCGGCGCTGTGTTCAGGATTACGAAGCGGACGATCGTCTCGATACCCTTGGTGCCGCGCTCGATAATGCGCGACAGCCCGCCCGTGCGCCGCTCAAGGTGGAAGCGGAGCGAAAGCTCGTGCATGTGGACGAAGGTGCGAAAAGCGAGTTGGCGCACCGCATATTGCCCGACGCTGGCATAGAGGCCGTCACGCAACTGGTTGAGCGCGGTTTGCAGCAGCCGCACGGCATTGTAGGCGACGACCAGCATCACCGGCGCCAGCATGAAGACCGGCAGCGGCGGCGTATATCGTCCCGTGCCCGCCAGGGCGTCCGTGGCCCATTTGAAGAAATAGGGCGCCACCACCAGGACAAGCTTCGAAGCAACGAGAAAGACCGTCGCCCAGACGACCCGCGACTTCAGATCGGCGCGATCGGCTGGCCACATATAGGGCCACAAATTGACGAGTGTTCGCATCAGCGAGCCGGATTCGGCAGAAACAGTCTTGTCAGCCATGCGGCACGCTTTCTTCATTCTCCGCCGGGCAGCAGCGGGCCGTCAGTCTTGAGAATGCCGCAGAGACCCCGGCCAGCGCGTGACGATCAATCTCGTAGACCGAACGCTGCGCTTTAGGAGAGAGCCGCACCAGCCCGGCGTCGACCAGCACCTTCAGGTGCTGCGACACCGTAGACTGGGCAAGGTCGAAGCGCTCCACCACCTGCTTGCAGCAACAGGGGCCGTCGCCCGCCAATTGCAGTAGAATGTCGATCCGTGCGGGATGCGACAAGGCCAGCAGCTTTGCGGCCAACACCTTGGCCGTGCCATCGGCGCAGCAGTTTGTCTCGTCAGTCATCGTTCATCGTCGATATACGATGAACGACCGGCGCACAACATGTTTCGCGGGGAGTCCAAGCCGATTGCTGAATAGGCGCAATGGTTCGAGGAACCATAGCAGCAAATATCCAGCGCAGAGCAGCCCCTCAAACCGAGCTACTCGACGGTGATCGCCTGCTCGCCGATCGCCTTCATGTCGGCGGCTTCGCCCTTGTCGGACTTGTCAGGCACAAGGAAAATCTGCCCCGGCCAAATCTTGTCGGGGTCGCGGATCTGTTCCTTGTTGGCGACGTAAATGGTCGAGTAGCGCGTCCCGAGTCCATAGACACGCTTGGAAATACGCCAGAGTGAGTCGCCGCGGCGGATGATGACGCCGCTCCCAACCGGCTGCAGTTTCGGCGCCAGGGCAACGGCGGTCGGCGCCTCCGCCGGCTTCGCAGTGCCCGGCCCTTCCGCCGGCTTCGGCGCGGCAGGTGCGGCTGCAGCCTCTGTGGGCTGGCGGGTGCTGGAAGCGGCAGGCGATGCGGCCCGGGTGGACGTGGCCGGAGCGCTCGTTGAGGCGCTTGGCGGTGTCTCGGCTTGGCCAGTTGGGGTCGGCGTCGCGGCACCGGCTTGCGTCGAAGCCGCGCCGGAGGGCGCAATGGCCGGCGCGTCGGAAGTTGCCGCCGGTACAGCCGGCTTCGGCGGATTGGCAGGCGAATTGTTGGGGCGTGCCGCGCCTTCGGCAACCGCGGCGACCGAGTCGCCGGGTTCGCGTTCGAAGGGAACCGCAGCGCGGGCCAGCACCTTGGAGCCATCCTTCGACAGCACGTCGGCGCGAATGATGTAGTCGCCGACCTTGAGGTCGCGCTCGGCTTCGAGGAGGAAGCGCCCCTCCGGCGACGTCTTTGCGTCGCCCAGCAGGAGTTCGTTGGCATAGATGCGTACAGTGGCGCCCAGGGGTGCTGCGCCGGCGACGAAAATCTTGCGGCCTTCGATCTCGACCGCTTCCACGGCAACGCCGTCTTTCGAGACTGGCGCCGCTTGCGGCGCGGGTGCCGGCTCCGGAGCGGCGGGCGGGGATGCCGCCGCCTGATCCTGGCTCGCTGCAGGTGCAGCGGGCTTCGCGGGCTCCGCCGCGGGTTTCGCTGCCGCAACCGCCGGCTCTGCCGGCTTTTCCGGCACCGGCCGTGGCGGCGGCGCCGTGATCAGCTTGCTCGGCGCGCCCGGTTGCTCGACCAGGGCCAGCACCTGGCCATCTGGCGTCGAGGGGACCGACACCACGGCTGTCTCGACCGAGGTCAACGCAACGGTCGCCGGCCCGGTCGAACGCAACACGATCTGGTAATCGCCAGGCTTCAGCGGTTCATCAAGAATGGCAACGAAGTCGCCGGACGGACCGGCATCCACTTGCGCCAGCGCCTTGGAACCGGAGAGGACCTCGACGGACGACCCCGGCATGGCGCGGCCCGCGATGACAATCGAACCGTCCGGCTCCACGCGGAGCAAATCGAAACTCGGCGGCACAGGGGCCGGCGCGGCCACTTGCGGAGCGGGCTTGGCCGGTTCCACGGGAGCAGCGGCGACCTGCTCGGCTTGACCGTCGGATGTTGGCTGGGCGGCGTTCGGCGCGGGTTTGGCGGCGGCCGGCTCCGCCGGCTTCACCCGTTCCGTCTTGGCCGCCTCTTCACCGGTCGTGGCAGCAGCGGGCTTGTCGGCGGCTTGACCATCACCTGCAGCCGGTGCCGTGGCCGCGCCATCGGGGGCAGTCACAAGGGCGACCGGCTGGATATAGGGGTCCAGAGCGCCGGCAAAATAGGCGGTCCCCCCGGCGGCGCCGGATGCGCCGGCCAGGAACAGCAAGACTTTCAGCGGTGTAACTGCCATCAAATTCCTGCCCCTGCCGTCTCAGATCTAGACTGATTTGTTCGAGTCGACAACGTTTGCAACGCCAACCTTCGGATAAAGAGCCTTGACGTCTTGGTCTCCGCATACCCGAATCCGGCCTATGAATACGATTCGCTCCATCTGTGTCTATTGCGGCTCCTCACTCGGCGCCGATCCCGCCTACGAGGCCGCCGGCCACACGCTTGGCAAGGCCATCGCCCAGGCCGGGCTCCGTCTCATCTATGGCGGCGGCACGAAGGGCGTCATGGGCGCTGTTTCGGAGGGCGCCCTGCGCGCCGGCGGCAAGGTCACGGGCATCATTCCCCGCTTCCTCATTTCGAAGGAAGCCACCCATGCGGCACTTCAGCGTCTGGATGAACTGTCGGTCACCGAGACCATGCATGAACGCAAGCATATCATGTTTGAGAAATCCGACGCCTTTGTGGCCCTGCCGGGAGGCATCGGCACGGTGGAGGAGATCGTCGAGATCATGACATGGGGCCAACTCGGCCATCATCGAAAGCCTATGATCTTCGGCAATATCAAAGGCTTCTGGGACCCTATGCTACTGATGATCGATCACATGCGCCGCGAGGGCTTCATCCACACCGGACATCTTGTGCAGCCGACCGTCGTCGATACGGCGGAAGCGATCGTGCCGGCGATCCTCACCCAGTCGGCGCGCGACAATACCCCCGCCGAAGGCGAAAAGGCGATCATCGACAGAATGTAGGGGCGGCGTCTGGCTGGAAACTAATTCAGGCCCGCAGGTCGGCGGTGATGACGCCGCTCGCCCCGATTTCCTCTTCATGCGCGGCGTCGCGCCAGGTTTCCGCCAGTCCGGCCTCATACCAGGCGCGCATCGCGGGCAGGTCGCGGATCATGGCCGCATAGCGATTGCCTTCAGGGCCGAAGTCGAGATCGTATGTCAGCGCCCGGAAGGTGACCGGCGCGAACATCGCATCGACCGCCGTAAACGACGCGCCGGCCAGGAATGGGCCGCCAAAGCGCCGAAACCCCTCCCGCCAGAGTTCGGACACGCGGGCGATATCGGCGCGCAGTTCGTCCGTCATGGCGTGCAGCGTGACGCGGAGGCCGCAACTCATGCCGCATTGGTTGCGCAGGCCCTGAAAGCTCGAATGCATCTCGGCCGAGGCGCACCGCGCCCAGGCGCGCGCCTTGGCTTCGGCCGGCCAGACTGCGTCATGGCGTTCTGCAAGGTATTCCATGATGGCCAGCGTGTCCCACACGGCATTGCCATCGTCGATGAGGCAAGGCATCCGGCCGGTCGGCGAGAACGCCTTGAACGCCGGGTTCACATGGCCCTCAAAAGGCGAAAGCCGCTCCTCGAAACCGATGCCCAGCGTGCGCATCAGAACCCAGGGCCGCAGCGACCAGGAGGAATAGTTCTTGTTGGCTATGTGGAGTGTCAGCATGTCAGGGCACCGCGCGCCGGGAAGCTGCGAACATCGACCATGTGTAGATCAACAGGGCTGCCCAGATCAGCCCAAAGGCTATTGCCTGCACGGTGCCGAAGGGCTCGTGAAACACGAACACCGCGATCAGGAACACCATCGTCGGCGCGATATACTGCATGATGCCGATGGTGGAGAAGCGCAGCAGCCGCGCGCCGAACGCAAACAGCAGCAGCGGCACCGCCGTGATCGGCCCGCAGCCGACGAGCAGCAGCGTGTCTTCCAGGTTGCCCGTCGCGAAATGCCCCTGGCCCGTCGCGGCCAGCCACAGCACATAGCCAAGGGCGGGGACCGACAGGATCAGCACCTCCAGCAGGAAGCCCTGGCTCGGGCCGATCGGCAGCGTCTTGCGGAAATAGCCATAGGCCGCGAAGGAGAAGGCCAACGCCAGCGAAATCCACGGCAGCACGCCGACCTCATAGGTGAGGACGGACACCGCAACGGCAGCAAGCGCGACCGCCGCCATCTGCCAGCGGTCGAGCTTCTCGCCCAGCAGCAGCGCGCCGACCACCACATTGACCAGCGGATTGATGTAGTAACCCAGCGCGCCTTCGACGGTACGCCCGACGATGATCGCCCAGAGATAGACGCTCCAGTTGATCGAGATGATCGCCGCCGTCAGCGCCGCCATGCCGATCATTTTCCGAGAGCGGATCGCCCGCTTGAAATCCGCCGTGCGCCCGAGAAAGATCAGAACGCCGGCGGCGATCGGCACCGACCAGATGATGCGATGCGCGACAACCTCCACGATAGGCAGATGCCCGACCGCCTTGATGTAGAAGGGCAGCAGGCCCCACAGCAGATAGGCAAACAGCGCCAGGACAAACCCGCGGCGCGCCTTGGAATCCGCCTCGCTGGCGGTGGAGAGAATGGTGTCTGTCGTCATCGCGGCATCCTATGGACCAAACGCCGGGCCCAAACCATCGCAAAGAAATGATGCTTGCTTGGGTTTTGCTGATGGGTGGGGAGATGCGGGTCGCAAGCGATGATGCGACGCCGCAGACTTGGCGAGGCATCGCGGCAGCGGTATCTCACCCCTTGCGGGGGAGAAAGCAATTTCAACATCTTAGCAAAGCTAAGTGTTAGAAATTGCAAGAGAGGGCTCGTTCGAAAAAGCACCTCAAGCAGCAGGTCATCGCCCCGCCCTGGCCATTTCGAACCCGTCGGCCGGAAGCATCGCCGTCAGCAAAAAAGCCGACGACGCCATTTTCTGGCAGCCCGTGCAATGGCAGGCAGCGGTCATGGAGGCCGGCTTGGTGACGGGGATTTACACCCGCCCGCAGCGGCAGGAACAGGTGAGCGGCAGGGTGATGGCGAGCATGGACGGTCCTTCACTATGTCCAACGTTGCATGGAACCTGCGCACGATATGGGGTTGATAAATTTTTGATAGCTTCCCCCTACCTCCCCGATGTCGGCTCCTCCGGCTCCTGCACGGCCGTATCCCGCACCCATCCCTCGTTCTGCAAAACGATCCGCTGGATTGCTGTCGCATTGCCGTTCGAATCCAGATCCGACAGCATTTCGGCCTCAGAGGGCCAGCAGCGGAAGAGGTTGTAGGCGATCGCCACCTGCCCTGCCTCGTTGAGGAGTTGCAGGGTGACATCCTTGCGGAAGTTGCCGAGGGATATTTCGGGGCCGGTGTTGGAGAAATTCCACACCTGGTTCACCCAATCCTCGAAGGCTGAGTCATGCGTTAGCCCGCGCTCCAGCGTGACCGGTTCGAAATCCGTCGTGCCGGGCGATTTGTGCAACGCGCTGGGCGAACTGCCGTCGCGATGCTTCACCACTTCCGTCACGCGTTTGAGCGCGCTGACCTTCGAGATGCCGGCGACAGTGCGGCCGTCCCAGATGACGCGAAACTTGAAGCCTTTGTAGGGGTCGATGCGGGTGGGGTTGACGGAAAAGGGCGGCATGCAGGTCTCCCTGTCACGATGAAGATGCCAGCTTCGCATATCCGGTGATGTCCCGCCATCCGCCCGTCATCCGGCGGCGTTTGTCGATGTCGAAGGCGACAACCTTGCGGATCCCTCAGCTTGCCTCGCGCCCGAACAGCGCGGCAGCGATTCGCGCGTCGGAGAAGCCCTACTCAGCTGCGACCAGTCCCGCCATTTCGCGGTTCTTCATCAGCTTGTACACGATCGAATCCATCAGCGCCTGGAACGACGCATCGATGATGTTGTCGGAAACTCCGACGGTCCACCAGCGCGCGCCGGCCGCATCATGCGATTCAACCAGCACGCGGGTGATCGCCTCGGTGCCGCCATTGAGGATACGCACCTTGAAGTCGACCAGTTCCAGGTCACGGATCTCGTGCTGGAACTTGCCGAGATCCTTGCGCAGCGCGAGGTCGAGCGCGTTGACCGGGCCATGCCCCTCGGCGACCGACAACTTCTCCTCGCCATCGATCATCACTTTCACGATCGCTTCCGAAACCGTCTTCAGCGCGCCGTTGGCGTCGAACCGCCGCTCGACGATGCAGCGAAACGACACCACGTCGAAGAAGACCGGCACGGTGTGCAGCATCTTGCGCGCCAGCAGTTCGAAGCTCGCATCCGCGCCTTCATAGGCATAGCCTTGAGCCTCGCGTTCCTTGACCACGGAAATCAGCGCATCGAGACGGTGGTCGTCGCGCGGCACGTCGATGCCGCGCCGCTTGAGTTCGGCGATGAAATTCGCCTTGCCGCCCTGGTCCGACACCATGACCTTGCGCCGGTTGCCCACTGTTTCGGGTGGCACATGCTCATAGGTCTTCGGCTCCTTGGCCAGAGCCGAGGCGTGGATGCCCGCCTTGGTGGCGAAGGCCGACGCGCCGACATAGGGCGACTGGGCTTCCGGCGCGCGATTGAGCAATTCGTCGAAGGCGCGCGAGAGGCGCGAAATGGCGGCCAGCTGCTCGGACGAAATCGACGTCTCGAAGCGCTCGGAAAATACCGGCTTCAGCGCCAGCGTCGGAATGATGGACACCAGATTGGCATTGCCGCAGCGCTCGCCGATGCCGTTCAGCGTGCCCTGGATCTGGCGCACGCCGGCCTCGACCGCAGCCAGCGAATTCGCCACCGCCTGGCCGGTATCGTCGTGCGCGTGAATGCCAAGCTTCTCGCCCGGAATGCCCGCGGCAATGACCTTGCCGACGATCTCGCGGATTTCCGACGGCAAGGTGCCGCCGTTCGTGTCGCACAGCACGATCCAGCGCGCACCGGATTCCAGCGCCGTCCTGGCGCAGGCCAGCGCATAGTCGGGGTTGGCCTTGTACCCATCGAAGAAGTGCTCGCAATCGACCATCGCCTCCTTGCCGGCCGCAACCGCCGCCGACACCGAGGCGCGGATATTGTCCAAATTCTCCTGGTTCGTGCAGCCGAGCGCGACCTTGACATGATAGTCCCAACTCTTGGCGACGAAGCAGACGGCATCGGCTGGCGAACGCACCAGCGCGTTGAGGCCGGGATCGTTGGAAGCCGAGACGCCGGCGCGCTTGGTCATGCCGAAGGCGACGAAGCGGGAGCGCTGCGTGCGCTTCTGGCTGAAGAAGGCGGTGTCCGTCGGGTTGGCGCCGGGATAGCCGCCCTCGACATAGTCGATGCCGAATTCGTCCAGCAGCTTTGCGATGGCGATCTTGTCCTCCACCGAGAAGTCGACGCCCGGCGTCTGCTGCCCATCGCGCAGCGTCGTGTCGAAGAGATAGATGCGGTGTTTGGTCATGGCGCCAGCTCCCTCCCCCTTGAGGGGAGGGTGGCGGCAAAGCCGCCGGATGGGGTCGGTGCGGCAGTGCTCGACATCGCTAGCGACAACGCTTGGTGTTCTGCTTGCGCTGGATTGGTGGAGAGCACCCCACCCGGCCGCTTCGCGGCCACCCTCCCCTCAAGGGGGAGGGATCGCGCACCGCCCGCCATCACGCCCCCTTCCCCGCATACTTGTCCGTCGCATAGAGCAGCCGGTCCAGAATGCCCGGCTCGGAATAAGCATGCCCGGCGCCCTCGATCAGGAAGAACTCGGCGTCCGGCCAGCCCTTGTGCAGGGCCCAGGCATATTTGGCCGGGCAAGGCATGTCGTAGCGTCCCTGCACGATGACGCCGGGAATGCCTTTCAGCTTGCCCGCGTCACGCAGAAGCTGCCCCTCCTCCAGCCAGCCGGCATGGACGAAATAGTGGTTCTCGATGCGCGCGAATGCGAGCGCGAAATCGTCCTGGCCGAACTTGCCGCTGGTCTCGGGCTCCGGCAGCAGCGTTATCGTTTCGCCTTCCCAGAGGCTCCAGGCTCGCGCTGCCTCGATCTGTACCGCGCGGTCGGTGCTGGTCAGGCGCTTGCGGTAGGCCGCCATCATCGCGCCGCGCTCGGCTGGCGGGATCGGCGCGACGAAGCGCTCCCACTTGTCCGGAAACATCTCCGAGACACCGAACTGATAGTACCAGTCCAGCTCCGCCCTGGTCAGCGTGTAGATGCCGCGCACGATGAGTTCGCTCACCCGGTGCGGATGCGTTTCGGCATAGGCAAGCGCCAGCGTCGAGCCCCAGGAGCCGCCGAAGACCTGCCAGGTATCGAAGCCGGCCTGCTCGCGCAGCCGCTCGATATCGGCGACAAGATGCCAAGTGGTGTTGGCGTCCAGCGAGGCGTGCGGCGTCGACCGTCCGCAGCCGCGCTGGTCGAACAGCGTGACGTCGTAGAGCTTGGGGTCGAACAGTTGGCGGTGCTTCGGCGCGATGCCGCCGCCCGGCCCGCCATGCAGGAACACCGCCGGCTTCGCGCCCTTCGTTCCCGAGCGTTCCCAGTAGATCCGGTGGCCGTCGCCGACATCCATCATGCCGCTCTCGAACGGCTCGATCTCGGGATAAAGCGTACGCAGGCGGGTCATAGTTTCAGTCCGTGAGCGGGCCAGTGGTCCGTGTCGTGGTCGGGGTGCTGGAAGGAGATGATCTTCTCCTGCTGGGCATAATAGTCCGTGTCGGTGATCACCTCAGCTTCGAATATCTGCTCCAGCCACGGCAATTTGGACTGCGGGTTGACCTGAATGCGCGGCACAAGATCGTCGCGCTCGTCGAACGCGCCGATGGCGATGTCGATGCCATCTGGCGTGCGGTAGGTCAGCGGCGTTCCGCAGCGAGCGCAAAAGCCCCGATCGATGTTCACCGACGACTGGAAATAGGACGGCGCTTCGCGCGTCCACTCGACGCCATCCTTCGGCGCTGTCACCAGCGGCCCGAAGAAGCCGCCGAACGCCTTCTGGCACATGCGGCAGTGGCAGATGGACGCGCGGCCCAACTCACCGCGGATACGGAAGCGCACAGCGCCGCATTGGCAGCCGCCGGTTCGAACAGTTTCACTCATGGTCGGTTCTCCGTGCCAGCCTTGGGGGCCAAGTTTCGGTATCATGATCGGGGTGCTGGTAGGAGACAAGTTCGCGCAGGAAGCTGGCGGCCGCTTCGTCCTCCAGCGTCTCATGACCGGGCAGGCGCGACACGGCGTCTACATAGGGCAGCTTGTGCTCGGTGCCCCACTGAACGACGGGCGCAATCTCTTCCGGATGGTCGAATGCGCCGATGGAAATCGCCACGCCGTCGGGGCCTTCATAGGTGAGCGGGGTGCCGCAGCTTTCACAGAAGCCTCGCTTTGCGGCGTTCGAGGACTGGAAGCGTTTCGGCTGCCCGCGCGTCCACTCGAGCTTGCCTTCTCCTACCGAAACCAGCGGCAGGTAGAAATTGCCGGCGGCCTTCTGGCACATCCGGCAATGGCAGATGGATGCCTCGCCGAGTGCGCCGTCGACCGAGAAGCGCACGGCGCCGCACTGGCAGCCGCCGGAATAATGCGGCCGATTGTCGAGGCTCATGCCTGGACCTCACTGTCGCAAGCGGGCCGGCCCTCAACCTTCCGGCGCATGGCACACCGCTTCGATATTGTTGCCGTCGGGATCGAACACGAACGCGCCGTAATAGTTCTCGTGATAATGCGGCCGCAGGCCTGGTCCGCCATTGTCCCTGCCGCCGGTCGCCATCGCGGCTGCGTAGAAGGCGTCTACCTCGGCACGATTGCGCGCAGTGAAGGCGACGTGGCGGCCCGGCCCAGGCTGGCCTCCCTCACGCAGCCACCAGACCGGCCGCTCGCGGCCATAGCCGCCGACATTCTTGCCGCCGGTGTATTCCTTGGGAACGGTCATGATGAGCGATCCGCCGAGCGCTGCGAACGCCGCGTCGTAGAAGGCTTTCGCCTTGTCCCAATCGGCGACGGCTATGCCAGTGTGGTCGATCATGGATGCGCCTCCTTCTCTCCGTTAGTGCGGCTTCGCGCGACGCGATCCCTCCCCCTTGAGGGGTGGGTGGCCGCGAAGCGGCCGGGTGGGGTCGTTCAAACTAGGTAGATGCCACTATCTCTAACCAATTGCGCACAGAGCCGAGGGTTCGCAAGTCCATCAGGGTAGTCTAGTCGCATGATGCGTGTATTCCTGGGGGAGCGCCCCTCAGAGAGGACCCCACCCGGCGGCCTCGCCGCCACCCTCCCCTCAAGGGGGAGGGAGCTTCGCGCCGCCCTCACCGCTTCACTTCCCACGTCGTCACGCGCTCACCTGTGACCGCATCCTTGCCGTCCTTCAGCTGGATGCCCTGCGCTAAAAGCTCATCGCGGATGCGATCACCTTCCGCCCAGTTTTTCGCGGCGATGAAAGCCAGCCGTTCGGCGACTGACTGCGCGATAGCGGCTTCATCCACCGAGGCGACTGACAAGTCGAATCCCAGGAAGGCTAACCCCGCACGCAACTGAGCAGCGGCGTTCCGGTCGGACACGGCATCGGCGGCCAAACGGGAAAGCACCTGGAAAGCCTGGTAGGTTCCGAGATCATCATCGAGCGCATCGATGACGGCAGACGGCACTTGCTCATCGCTGCCGTCCGCCAGGTCGGCAGCCCGCTTCCACTTGCGAAGTGTGTTCTCGGCTTCCTCCAGCTTGCGGACGGCGAAATCAATCGGCTCGCGATAGTGCGTCATCAGCATCGCAAGCCGCAGCACCTCGCCCGGCCATGTCCGCCCGCCGAACTTCTCCGTCTCCAGCAATTCGTGGATCGTTACGAAATTCCCGTCGCTCTTCGACATCTTGCGGCCTTCGACCTGCAGGAAGCCGTTGTGCATCCAGTAGTTCGCCATCGTCGCCGTGCCATGCGCGCAGCGTGACTGCGCGATCTCGTTTTCATGGTGCGGGAAGATCAGATCCAGCCCGCCGCCATGAATGTCGAACACCTCGCCGAGATAGGCGGCGGACATCGCCGAGCATTCGATATGCCAGCCGGGACGGCCCCTGCCCCATGGCGAACCCCAGCCGGGTTCTTCCGGCGAAGACAGCTTCCACAACACGAAGTCGCCCGGGTTCCTCTTATGGCTGTCGACCTCGACTCGCGCGCCCGCCTGCTGTTCGTCCAGCGGCCGCTTCGACAGCTGGCCGTAGTCTCCCATCGAGGCGGTATCGAAGAGAACTTCGCCTGCCGCTTCATAGGCATGGCCGCGCTGGATAAGGATCTGAATCAGGCCGATCATGTCGGTCTTGCCGTCGGCGCGTTGCACGAAGTCCGTCGCACGCGGCTGATGCGTCGGCGGCAAGCAGCCCAGGGCAAGCACGTCCTTCTGGTACTGCGTGTTCGTCTTCTCCGTGACGCGCCGGATCGCTTCGTTCAGAGACAGCCGGCCAGCCTCGATATCTGCGCCGCAATCTCGCAAAGCGCGCGCGTTGATCTTGTCGTCGACGTCGGTGATGTTGCGGACATAGGTGACATGCTCTTCGCCGTAGAGATGGCGCAGCAGCCGGAACAGCACATCGAAGACGATGGCCGGCCGCGCATTTCCGATATGGGCGAAGTCGTAGACCGTCGGCCCGCAGACATACATGCGCACGTTTTTGCCATCGATGGGGACGAACTCCTCCCTCGATCGCGTCAGCGTGTTGTAGATTCGCAGTGCTGCGTCAGACATGTTTACCCCTCGCTCGCTGGCCGAGGCGTCTGTCTTTGTCCGCTTGAGTGGAGACGAAAACGACCTGACCAGCGCAAGCGCTAGCCAATAATGCAAATGCCGATAATGGCGAAAGCCGTTTTCATACGCGCTTTATGACTGCCGCCCGTGTTGCGGTCAAGTCTGTTGCCGTCAAGCCGCAGTGCCGAGGTGAAAGTGAGCGGGACATGAAGCTTCGGCCGTAAACCGGCGTTCGATAACAATTTGTTAAACATGTATATACATGAAATTGCCCAGTTTGACGTGTAACCTGCCCTAACGTCACGATTTAGTCTCAATCGGACAGGAACGGGACGACCGATCAGATGAAGAAACATAAATCCAGGGAAGAGAATATGCCCAGCACCATCAAGAGCGACGCCGAACGTGCGCGCAAGCAATATGCCTCGATCGTTACGCACTATCGTGCGATCGGCCCGGCAGCGATTGCCGCGGCAGTGCTCTGCATGCGCAAGCCGATCAAGAAGCCGGCCTGAAGCACACCGCTTGGGTGCGGGAAACCCGCACCAGTTGGCAGGTAAGAGAGGCCTGGCTGCTTGGACAGCCACACCAACCACCGCTAAAGCAGTTTGAGTTGGGAACTCTCAGCTTCGCTCGTCTTTGACGGCACCTGCTTTTTTCGATCCAACGCCACAGCAGCTTGTCTCGGCTCGACCCGGTCCATCAGGTCGGCGCCGACATTGGCGTGATTGTTGACGCGGTCGGAGACGGGGATGGCTTCGAAGAAGCCCGGCTCCGCCGGCTTCAGCAGATCGGCGACGTCCTGCGGCTCGAACACCCGCCAATTCAGCCAGCGTGTGAAGTCCTGCGGATCGATCACCACGGGCATGCGGTCGTGAATTGATCGAACATCATCATTGGCGTGGGTCGTCAGGATTGCGCCGGTGTCGATCTCGGAACCGCCCGGCTCCGCCCAGGTTTCCATCAGCCCGGCAAAGGCGATGACGCCGCCGGCGCGGGGGCGCACCCAATAGGGTTGCCTCTCCTTAGGCCCGAGCTTTTTCCACTCGTAGAAGCCCGACGATGGCACCAGCACGCGGCGATAGCGCATTGCGTGGCGAAAGGCCGCCTTTTCCCCAGCGCTTTCGGCACGCGCATTGATCAGCAGCGGCAAGCTTTTCGGATCCTTCGCCCATGCCGGGATAAGACCCCAGCGCACCAGCAGCGCCTCGCGTTCGGGAAGGTTTGAACCGGGCTCCCGCGAATGCCCTTGCTTCACTACGAGCATGGGCTGCGTTGGGGCGATGTTGTAGCGCGGCGGAAAATCCTCAAGCTCAGCGAGCGCGAAAAGCTCCGCCACTTGTTCCGGCGTCGGGATAAGACCAAAACGTCCGCACATGCCTAGCTGGTACTCCCTTGGCGCCATCTCATGGGTAGTGTTGCGAGATATAGTGCTTTTGGCGGCCTGGCCAAATGGAGTGATGTGCATTGGGGGAAGTGTTGGACAATGTCATCCCAGCCGTGTCGGTCGCCGCGATTCGCGGCGACAAGGTTCTGCTGGTGAAGCGCGGCCGCAGTCCCTCGCGCGGTTACTACGCATTTCCCGGTGGCCGCGTCGAAGCCGGCGAGACCGACGAGGAAGCGGCGCGGCGAGAATTGCTCGAAGAAACGGGCGTCAGCGTCGGTGAATTGCGCCTGCTGCGGATCGTTCACATCCCCCCTTCGACGGCCGAGGGTGCTCCTGGCTATACGCTGAAGGTCTTTGCTGCGACGATGACGGAAGGCGAGCCCGTTGCCGGCGACGACGCCGATGAAGCGGCCTTCTACGACCGCGAAGAGATCGCTCAATTGCCGACCACCGATTCGACCCTTGAGATCGTGCTGGAATTGATGGGCGGTGCCGGTCGATGAACTGGCGCTTGCTTCAGTGCCTGCGCAGCGCTTCGCCATCGCCCCGACAAATTGTTTTGGGACAAGGTGTTATGCGCATTGCTTCATTGCTCATTGCCTTACTGATCGCCACCGCCGCGCCAGCACCTGCACGAGCGGTCGAGGCGCCGTTCGACCCCGGTCTGCAGCGGCTGGCCGAAATCCTCGGCTCGCTTCACTTTCTCCGCAATTTATGCGGCGAGCCTGGCACGGCCTGGCGCGAAGAGATGGAAAAGCTGATCTCGTCGGAAAATCCCGACGCCGAACGAAAGGCCAAATTCATCGCCAGCTTCAATCGCGGCTATCGCTCGTTCCAGTCGAGCTACTCCTCCTGCACACCCTCGGCGATCGAGGCGATCAACCGCTACACGGCGGAGGGCGAGCGGATTTCGAGCGAAATCGCCGGCCGCTATGGAAATTAAGCTTAAGTTAACTTTTTCCCCATTGTGGCGCACATGCTTCACTGGGTTGTGCTAGAAACTTAATAGGACATTAAAGGGATTACTAAAGTCTGCGGGGTTTGTTGCAGATTTGGAAGGTTGGAAGATGAGCGTCAACCACGGCGTCAGCGACATTGAGGCGCTGGTGCGAGAAGAAAAGCGCCTGACTGCCGTCGAAAGCCACAGCGAAGCGTGGGCTGAGACTTTGTCGGCGGGAATCGAGCCGGAAATCGTTGCCGAGGCGGCTCTCGCGACCGCGCTGGCCGAGAGTTTGCGCACCGCCGGCGAGAATGCAACCCTGGTCCTGATCGACAAGATGCGCGAACGCATTCTCGCGGGCGACTTCGAACCGGTGCGCACGCGCCACTAGCAACCGCAAAGTGACCGCGCGTCCCGCCTGCGGCAATGCTTTGAATTGATCGACACTCGGCGATCGCCTATCACCGGTTCAACATGATGCGGAGTCTCTTCGGTATGGTTGCTGGACCCAGCCAGCGTAGACAGTACATGGCGTCGGCCATGGCGCTGCTTGTGGCCGCCGCGGTTCTGGCAGTGCCCGCCCTGGTGGCGTCGACGCGGCCTGCTTCGGCGCTCAGCGAATTAAAGAAGGAAGAGGTTCCGCCCCCCGCCGCCGAAGGCGCGGCGCAGCCTCCGCAAGCCACGCCGCCGCCGGTCACTGCGCCGACGGTCGAAGTTCCGCTTCCCGACCCGATGAAGCCCGTCATACCGGACGGCGACGACGAGCCGGATACGGGACCGCAGGACGAGCCTTCGCAGGATGCAGCTCCGGCCGAGGATGGCGACGTGACCCCGGACGAGGAAGGCGGAATCGCCCGCCCGAGCATCGATCCCAACGCGCCCCTGCCGCAGGTCGAATACGACATCGAGAAGCTCCCCGAGCCGGTCAAGCGCATGCGCAATTTGCTGGTGGAAGCCGCCAAGAGCGGCGACATCGAGAAACTGCGGGCGCTGATCGGAACAGGCGCGCACTCGACGCAGCTCTCTTTGACCGAGATTACCGACGATCCGATCGCTTTCCTCAAAAGCGCGTCAGGCGATCCGGATGGCCAGGAGATCCTTGCCATCATGGAAGAAGTGCTGAACGCCGGCTATGTACATCTCAACGCAGGCGAATCTGAAGATATCTACGTCTGGCCGTACTTCTTCGGGCTGCCGCTGGACAGGCTGGATGCACGCCAGCGCGTCGAGATGTTCAAGATCATCACCGCCGGAGACTACGAAGAGATGAAGACGTTCGGCGCCTACATCTTCTATCGCCTTGGCATCACCCCCACGGGCGAATGGGCGTTCTTCGTCGCTGGCGAGTGAGCGCTTACGCTGCTGGTTCGGCACGGCCCCGATTATTGCTCGAATCAAATGCGATCGCCCGCCTCGATAAGCCGATGCGTCTGCGATAGGTCACCGCTCAGCGCGGCGGCAACGCCTCGGCAAATTCGACCGCCTGGCCCCGGCCGGGCGTGACGATCATCCCCTCCCACATCACGCGGTTCCCCCGCACGATGGTGCCTACCGGCCAGCCCGTCACTTCGCGGCCGTCATATGGCGTCCAGCCGGCCTTGGAGCCGGCCTGCGCGTTGGTGATCGTCTGGGTGCGCTGGAGGTCGACAACCGTCAGATCCGCATCGTAGCCCACCGCAATGCGCCCCTTTCGCGCCATGCCGAACAGGCGGTTCGGGCCGTGGCTGGTCAGGTCGACCAAGCGCTCCAGCGTCAGCCGGCCTGCATTGACGTGATCGAGCATGATCGGCACCAGCGTCTGCACGCCGGTCATGCCGGACGGCGAGGCGGGATAGGCCTTCGCCTTCTCTGCCAGAGTATGCGGCGCATGGTCGGAACCCAGGACGTCAACGATTCCCTGCCCGATGCCCTGCCAGATACCATCGCGATGGCGGGCGGAGCGAACCGGCGGATTCATCTGGATCAAGGTGCCCAGCGTCGCGTAATCTTCGGCGGAGAGCGTCAGGTGGTGCGGGGTCGCCTCGCAGCTTGCGACATCCTTGTGGGCGGAGAGGAACTCGATCTCCTCCGCCGTCGAAATATGCAGGACATGGATGCGCGCACGCGTCTCGCGCGCGATGCGCACCAGACGTTCTGTGCACTGAAGTGCGGCCACCGCATCGCGCCAGACGGGATGCGAGGACGGATCGTCTTCGATCCGCTCGTTCAAGCGCTCACGCAGGCGGAACTCGTCCTCGGAATGAAAAGCGGCGCGCCGGCGCGTGTTCTTCAGAATCGCGGAAACGCCATCATCGTCCTCGACCAGCAGATCGCCGGTCGACGAACCCATGAACACCTTGATGCCGGCAGCACCTGGAAGCCGCTCAAGCTCGGCGACGTCCCTGGCGTTGTCCCGCGTGCCGCCGACCCAGAAGGCAAAGTCGCAATGCATGCGTCCCGTTCCCCGGCGCACCTTGTCCGCCAGAGTCTCCGCGCTGGTGGTGAGCGGGTTGGTGTTGGGCATCTCGAAGACCGTGGTGACACCGCCCAGCACAGCGGCGCGCGAGCCTGTCTCCAGGTCTTCCTTGTGTTCCAGGCCGGGCTCGCGGAAATGCACCTGGCTGTCGATCACGCCCGGCAGGATGTGGAGCGCGCGACAGTCGATGATTTCCCCGGCGGATGCCTGGAGCAGGTCGCCGATCGCCGCGATGCGGCCCTCGCGGACGCCGACGTCGCGCAAACCGACGCCGTCATGGTTGGCGACGGTGCCGCCTTTCAGGATCATGTCGTAGGTGGCTGTCATGATGGCTGTGCGCGGCCCTTGCCCGTGACGTGACTGCGGCTTACGTAATGGCCGCCCTGTTTGCAAGGTCCGGCTGCACCATGCTTTCTGTCCCCCTCGACAACCGCGCGCGCATTCTGCTTGGCGGTCCCGATGCAGAACGTTTCCTGCAGAACATCATCACCACCGATCTCGACGCCCTGCGCGAGGGAGAGGCCCGGCCCGGCGCGCTGCTGACCCCGCAGGGCAAGATTCTGTTCGACTTTCTGGTGTCGCGGCGAGGGCCGGAGGGGCTGCGGCTGGAATGCAGGACGGATGTCGTCAGCGATTTCATCAAGCGGCTGATGCTCTATCGTCTGCGCGCCAAGGTCGACATCACCAGCGACGA
Source organism: Mesorhizobium sp. (assembly GCA_036524835.1). Classification (GTDB taxonomy): domain Bacteria; phylum Pseudomonadota; class Alphaproteobacteria; order Rhizobiales; family Rhizobiaceae; genus Mesorhizobium_G. Next base: position 104,337 of record DATDBN010000134.1, read on the forward strand.
CCAAACGCCGATCCTAGTTTGCTGGGGCCAGGTTCTGGCGTCTTCGCCCATCGAATCAACGGCTTCGAGTGCCGGTTCAATTTCTTCATCCAGTGAATCAACCGGCTCACAAACTGAATCAAGTGCGGTGCGGGACATGCGCTTTCCGGACGAAATCCGGGTCGAGCGCCGTTACGGCGGCGGCGCCGCGAGCACAGGCGATCCCACCGATTGGACAGCGCTGCGCATTCGCTACGGGATTGCCGAAAGCGGCGCGGACTACGATCTTGGCGACGCCTTCCCGCATGACGTTCTGCTGGACCAGTTGGGCGGAGTGGGATTTCGGAAGGGCTGCTATATCGGCCAGGAAGTCGTCTCGCGCATGCAGCATCGCGGTACGGCCCGGCGTCGGGTGTTGATTGCCGCGGGCGATGCGCCTCTCCCCGCGCCAGGCACCGACCTTCAGTCCGGGGGCAAGTCCATCGGTACGCTGCGCTCCGTCCAGGGCGAACATGGATTGGCGATTGCGCGAATCGACAAGGTGAAGGCGGCGACCGATGCGGGCGAGCCTATTACAGCCGATGGCGTCAGGCTCACCCTCTCGATCCCTCCAGGGGCGACGTTCACCTTCCCGCAAGACCAGGCGGAGGAAGCCTGATGGCCGACCGGACCGGCGCGCCGGCGCGCGCCTGGCAGCGCATGCTGTCCGGCCGCCGGCTCGATCTCCTGAGCCCCTCGCCGCTGGATATCGAGCTCTCCGATATCGCGCACGGACTGGCGCGTGTGGCCCGCTGGAACGGCCAGACATCCGGCGACCACGCCTTCTCCGTGGCCCAGCATTCGCTGCTGGTCGAAGCGATCTTCCTCCGTCTGGCGCCTGCTGCAACGCCCGACCAACTGCTCGCGGCGCTGCTGCACGATGCACCCGAATATGTCATCGGCGACATGATCTCGCCATTCAAGGCCGTGCTCGGCGGCGGCTACAAGGGTGTCGAGGGCAGGCTTCAGGCGGCGGTGCATCTGCGCTTCGGCCTGCCGGCAGCGCTGCCGGTGAGGTTGACGACAGATATCAAACGGGCGGATCACATAGCGGCCTATTTCGAAGCGACGGAGCTGGCGGGGTTCTCTTCCGCCGAGGCCACCAAATTCTTCGGCAGGCCGCGCGGTTTCTCTGCGGACAATCTTTCCTTGTCCCCGATCGCGGCGAAAACGGCGCAGAAGCAGTTCACCCAGCGCTTTGTCGAATTGGAGAGGCTGCGCGGCGCATCTGACGCACGGCACCCCGCCGGCGGCGCGCCCTAGCCCTTCTGGTCCTCGAGAAGCTGCTTGTAGGTGGCGTCGGCGATCGCCGACAAGGTGCCTTCCGGCGTGGAGCCGGCAACCGCACAGGCATAGCCGCCGTCCAGCCAGTAGAGCGCCCGCGCGCCTCGCTCCTCGAGCACGCGGTAGCCTGTATCGGCGCCGGTTTCATCGCGGGTCACATAGAGCGAGACGCGATTGCCGGTCGCATCCTGATACATGAACTGCGCGGCGGTCTTCTTGCCGGCGGGCAACAGCCGGCCACCCACCAGCTCAAAGCCCTGGTTCTTCAGGTCCGGTGCGATGAGCTTGACGCCGACGCGCTTCGAGAGCCAACCCTGCAGATGGTCGCGCTGGTCGGCCCCGACCTCGACGACATGCAGCTTTTCATTCGAATAGATCAGATGCGCATCAATGGCGTTGTCCGCCATCTGGACCAGCGGCGGAGTGGCGGACGAAAACTGGGGCGCAACGAGATAGCCGGCCAAGCCTCCCGCTACGAAGAGGGCCGCAGCGGCGGCATAACGGAACAGGTGGCGGCTATCGGAGCCGGCCCTCGGCTTTGCGCCCGCCAGGCGGGACAAACGCTCGGGCACCGGCTCGGCCAAAATGCCTTCCAGCGCCCCCACCAACTGCTGACGATCCTGCGTGTAGCGCTGTGCGAGGGCCTGCATGTCGGGATTAGCCGCGAGCCAGCGCTCAAAGCCGGCGAGGTCGTCCGGCGGCAACTCGCCGTCGAGCGCCAGGTGGATATCCCGTTCGGAGTAGCCGCGCTGGATCATGGCTCGACCACCCTGATGGCGCGGCGGCGGCTGGCGTCGTCCATCACCGACCGCAATTCCTCTCGGCCGCGCGAGACGCGTGACATCACCGTGCCGGCGGGAATGTCGAGCATCTGTGCGGCCTCGGCATAGGAGAAGCCTTCCACCGCCACCAGCAGCAGGGCTGCGCGGCGATCGGCGCCGATCTTCTGCAGCGCGTTGAGAACCTCGCCATTGGCAGCATGGCCGAACTGCACGGCCGGCTGCGCCATCGCCTCAGAGTTGTCGAGCGGCAGGAGCGATGTCTCGGCGCGGCGCTTCGAACGGCGAAACTGATCAACGAAGAGATGGTGCATGATCGTAAAAAGCCAGCGGCGCGGATTTTCCCCCGAGCGCCAGTTGTCGAGCCGAGTCAGCGCGCGTTCGAGACTGTCCTGGACGAGGTCGTCGGCGGCGTCGAGGTCGTGCAGAAGCGCGCGCGCATAACGACGCATGCGCGGTATTTCCGCCAGGATTGCCGCTTGCCTTTCTTCCATCCGCCGCCCGGGTCCAAACTCCCTTGTCCATGATACGTCGCGCCGCTCTCGCCGGCAATCTTTGAACCCGCGACACGTCGCGTTCCCTAGACGGCAAACGCCGGGGAAGGACGATTTCTTCCATAGGATGCATCAGCGAAATTGAAGCGATTGCGCGATCTATTCACTTTTGTTGTCTGGTCATTTTTCGTATCCATCGACGAAATACTAAGGAGATTGCTCATGACGACACGGCATGTTGCGGCACCGGCGGCGCATATTCCGTGGCTGCTGATCGTCTGCGGCTGCCTCATCGCGGCTACGACCTTCGGGCCGCGCTCGGCGATGGGCTTCTTCAATCTGCCGATGGTCACCGACAAGGGCTGGGACCGCACGACCTTCGCGCTGGCCATGGCGATCCAGAATCTCGCCTGGGGTCTCGGCCAGCCGATCTTCGGGGCGATCGCCGACAGATATGGCACGTGGCGCGTTCTGACCCTGTCGGCGTTCCTTTATGCGAGCGGCCTCTATCTGATGGCGAATGCCGACTCGGCAACGATGCTCTATCTCAGCGGCGGCGTTCTGGTCGGCCTGGGCGTCGCGGCCGGCTCCTTCAGCATCGTGCTCTCCGCCTTTGCGCGCAATGTTTCCCCGGACTCACGCAGTCTCGTCTTCGGCCTGGGGACCGCCGCAGGCTCTGCCGGCATGTTCCTCTTTGCCCCGCTCACCGTGGCGATGATCGACCAGTATGGCTGGCACGATACGCTGGTCTACTTCAGCCTGGGCATGCTCATCCTGCCGCTGCTGGCTATTCCGCTCACCGGCAATGCCAAGTCTGGCCGGATAAGCCAGGGCGACATCGACCAGTCGATCGGCAGCGCGTTGCGCGAGGCATTCGGACACCAGAGCTATCTGCTGCTGACCGCGGGCTTCTTCGTCTGCGGCTTTCAGGTCGCCTTCATCACGGTGCACTTTCCGCCCTATATGGGCGAGATCGGAATCGACCCATACTATGCCGGACTGGCGCTGGCGCTGATCGGCTTCTTCAACATCATAGGTTCGCTGGGCGCGGGCTTTATCGGCCAGCGTTACTCCAAGCCGTATTTCCTGTCGTTCATCTATCTGGCCCGGTCGATTCTGGTGACGGCGTTCCTGCTGCTGCCGCAAACGCCGACGACGGTAATCATCTTTGCCATCATCATGGGTCTTCTGTGGCTGTCGACCGTCCCGCCGACCAACGGCCTTGTCGCCATCATGTTCGGCACCCGGCATCTTGGCATGCTGGGCGGCATCGTCTTCCTGTCACACCAGCTCGGCTCGTTCCTTGGCGTCTGGCTCGGCGGCTATGTCTATGACCATGTCGGGTCGTACAATCCGGTCTGGTGGTTCGGCGTGGTGCTTGGCATTTTCGCCGCGATCGTCCACTGGCCGATCAAGGAGCGTCCCGTCGAGCGCGCTGTGCTGGCGCCGGCGGAGTGACCGTCACCGGGCCAGCCGCTCCGCCGGAAAGATGGTGCAGGTTTCTGTTCCGAAGGCGAGCAACTTGCCATCCTTGTCCTTGAGGGTGGCTTCGGAGACCGCCAGCGTGCGGCCCTTGTGGACCACCCGGCCTTCGCAAACGACCTCGCCGGTGGTCGGCATGATGGGCCGGGTCAGATTCACCTTGAACTCGACGGTGGTGTAGCCTTCGCCTTTCGCCAGCAGCGTCTGCACGGCGCAAGCGAGCGCCGAATCCATCAGCGTCGCCGCCCAGCCGCCGTGAATGCTGCCGAGCGGATTGAGATGGTTGACGCCGGGCAGACCGCGGAACACCGCCCTGCCCTCACCAACCTCGGCGAGCGAGAAGTTCAACTGCGCTGCGATCGGCGGCGCCGGATATTTCTGGTCGATGATGCGCTGGAGCAACTCCAGTCCGGTGTAGAGCGCGAGATCCGCATGGGGGATCGTCCCCAGGCCAAGTTTCGCGACATAGCCCGGGAATAGTTCGACTTCGCTCATGCGGCAGTTTCTCCGTCGGTGATTTTTGCTATGGCCAAGGCGCGTCGCACCGCATTCAGGAACGCCGCGCGTGACTCGGTTTCCGAGATGCCGCGCGGCTCATAGACATGGCGACGGAAGAAGAAGGCGGTCAAACGGGTGCCTTCCTCGATCGCAACAAGATCGGCATCCAGGCGCGCCTCGCGCAACAGGAATTCCGGCAACGCCAGCATCTTGTCGCGCCAGGGCTGCCCCGCCTCGCGCGACACCGCCTGTCCGGATTTCGGCGACACATAGACGAGCTCTTCGCGGGCGCCGGTGGCCGCGCAGCGGCTGAGCTCAAGGCCGAAACCCAGCTCGTCCAGCACCAGAAGCTCGAAACGGACCAGCAATTCGCCGGCGGCGCGCGCATCGTCGAAGTTATCCAGCACAGCCACCAGCGCTGAGTACAGACCGCCATGGGGGTCGCGCTCCGGCAGCAGGCGCAAATGGGAGGCCAGCGTCTGCACGCCGAAGACGCCGACTGCGCTCGCCATCAGCCGGGCGCCGTGCGATTCCAGCGGCTCGATCAGGAAATTGCCCAGATGCTCGTCGAGGCGCGCGCGCCAGACGATATCGACCCGGTTGCCCACCTGCAGGATCGGCTGCTGTTTGCGCGACCTGCCGCCGCGCACGAGACCGAGATGCCGGCCGTGATCGCGCGTCATCGCCTCGACAATGACGCTGGTTTCGCCATGCCGGCGAACCCCCAGGATGATTCCCTCGTCTCGCCATTCCATTGTGGAAAGCCTTCCACCGCTTGCCTGATGAAATCAAGGACCACGGCTAGGGCTGCCGTGAGCCTGCGTTAATCCTGACTTGCCACTTCCGCACTTGCACAAGTTGCGGGAATTCCCTTGTCAACCTTTTGCATGACCCATATATATTATGGGTCAGGAGTCCATGGAAGAGAATTTTGGCAAAGCAGCCTTCGCGCCTTTCCCGGACTCAATTTAGGGACGAGGCAAGGCGGCTCTTGGCCGAAGGCTCCATCTACATGACGCACCACGCGCGGTATGGGCATCCCGAACGCATGGTCTCACAAGCTGACGTCGAACGATGCATCCAGCGCGGCGAAGTTGTTTGTGATCCATACCTGACGCCGCGAGGGGATTGGAAGGCGGAGTTCTTTCGCTTTGCCGCCGGCGAAAAGTTGAGCGTAGTCATTGTAATCGAATGGGAAAGTCAGGTCGTCATCGTCACGGCGATTCCTGAAAACTGATTCTGGGACGTGAGGAATTCGATGGCTTACGAATACACAGAATCCGGTCTGAAAATCCGTCTTTACAACGGTTACGAGATTGTCGAGCACCCTGAGTACGGGGAAATGGTGTCGATCCACAATGTGCTCGGTCTACATGATCGCATCGGGCACGATATCGCGACGCAGCATCGCCCCATGACGGGCGCGGAATTTCGCTTCCTGCGCCGCGAACTTGAACTCTCGCAAGGGACGCTTGCCGGCCTGCTTGGAACCAGCGAGCAAAATATCTCGCTTTGGGAGCGCGATATCGACGCTGCCGTTAAGAACCGTTCCGCCGATCGGCTTCTGCGTGCCATATACCTTGAAGCCAAGAACGATGGCTCGCCGCTCGGCAAGCTGCTTGCAGAGCTTGCCGGGAATGAGCATGAGCTCGCGCTCATCCGCGAATTGCAATATGACGAAAAACAGGGCGACTGGAAGCTCGCCGCCTAAAGGGGCCGGGGTGTCCGATGGCCGCGACAAGCAGTCATACATCCGGCGGCATGCGCTACCCAGGAAAGTCCAGTCCCATCTCGCGATAGCGCTCCGGGTCGTCACCCCAATTCTCGCGCACTTTCACGAACAGGAACAGATGCACTTTCTGCTCCAGGATCTCGCCGATCTCCCTGCGTGAAGCAGCGCCGATGGCCTTTATGGTTTCGCCCTTGTGGCCGAGCACGATGCTCTTCTGGCTGTCGCGCTCGACATAGATCACCTGCTCGATGCGCACCGAGCCGTCCGGCTTCTCCTCCCACCGCTCCGTCTCGACATGCGAGGAATAAGGCAGTTCCTGGTGAAGGCGCAGATAGAGCTTTTCGCGGGTGATTTCGGCGGAGAGCTGGCGCATCGGCAGGTCGGAAATCTGGTCCTCGGGGTAATACCAGGGGCCTTCCGGCAGGCGCTGGGCAAGGAAATCGAGCAGATCCTTGCAGCCGGACCCGGTCAGCGCCGAGACCATGAAGGTGCGTTCGAAGACGGCGCGTTCATTGGCGGCAGCGGTCAGCGCGAGCAGCGCTTCCGGCTTGACCCGGTCCACCTTGTTGAGAACCAGAAGCTTTGGCTGGCGCACGCCGGCGAGGTTGTCCAGAATGGTCTCGGCGTCGCCGCGGATGCCGCGCTCGGCGTCGATCAGCACAAGGACGATATCGGCGTCCTTGGCTCCGCCCCAGGCGGTCGTCACCATCGCCTTGTCCAGCCTGCGCCGCGGTTTGAAGATGCCGGGCGTGTCGACGAAGACGATCTGCGCGTTGTCATGCGTGGCAATACCGCGCACGATGGCGCGTGTCGTCTGCACTTTGTGCGTGACGATCGAAACCTTCGCGCCGACGAACTGGTTGACCAGCGTCGACTTGCCGGCATTCGGCGCGCCAATGAGCGCGACGAAGCCGGAGCGGGTTGGGCCGGAGCGGGTTGCAATGATCTCGGTCATCAAGGCTCACAGAACGGTTTCGGGAGGCATCCATATGCCCTCGCGCAAAAGGAACATTTCGGCCGCGGTCTGCTCCGCTTCCCGCTTCGAGCGGCCGCTGCCGACGCAGGCTTCCAGCGATCCGACATTGACGCGGACGGTGAAGACCGGATCGTGATCCGGCCCCTCGCGGCGGTCGACGGAATAGGTTGGCGTGGCCTGCACTTGGCGGTGCGCCCATTCCTGCAATTCGGTCTTGGCGTCGCGGCGCATCACGTCGACCGCCTCGCCGCGTGGACGCCAATAGCGGTGAATGAAGGCGCGCGCCGTCTCCATGCCGCCATCGAGATAAAGCGCCGCAATCAACGCCTCTAACGCATCGGCGCGGAAATTGACGCGCTTGCGGCCAGCAGTCGTGCGGATTTCGGCACCGGCGCGGATCAGCGACGGCAGGCCGATCTCCTCGGCGATGGAGGCCAGCGTGTCGGCATTCACGAGCGCATTGAGGCGCACGGACAGTTCGCCCTCCGGTGCTGCGGGGTAGGCCTGAAACAGCATATCGGCAACGACCAGACCCAGCACACGGTCGCCAAGAAACTCGAAGCGTTCGTAATCCTCGCCGGCATTTTGCGTGCGCGCGCTGCCATGCGTCAGGGCGCGCTGCAGGCGCTGATGATCCTTGAAGAGGTGGCCCGTGATCGGCGCCAGCTCCAGCGCGAGAGACTCCCCGGTCAGTTTGGTAGAGGCCACAGTGTCCCTAGCGTACCATGTTGAAGAAGCGCGAAAGCCTGATTTCGCTCGGCCAGCGCCAGATCTCCAGCGGGCTGTATCCGCCCGAAATCGAGAAGAAGATGATGTTGGCCCGCCCGACGAGATTCTCTTCCGGGACGTATCCGACCTGGAAGCGGCTGTCGCTGGAATTGTCGCGATTGTCGCCCATCATGAAGTAGTGGCCCGGCGGTACGACAAACTCGCGGGTCTCGTCGCCGATGCCATTCGGGCTGATGTCGAGCGTATCGTAGGACACGCCGTTCGGCAGGGTCTCGCGATAGACGTCGATCGGCCCCTGCTCCTCGGTGATGTCGGGATTGTCGATCTGTCCCGTCTTTTCGCGCGGCACAGGAACGTTGTTGAGGATGACCTGCCCGCCCTTCATTTGAATGTGGTCGCCCGGCAAGCCGATCACGCGCTTGATATAGTCGACCGACGGGTTGGGCGGAAACTTGAAGACGACGACGTCGCCGCGCTGCGGCTCAGCCGACCAAATGCGGCCGGAAAAGAGCGGCGGCGAAAATGGCAGCGAGTGGTGCGAGTAGCCGTAGGCCCATTTGGTGACGAACAGATAGTCGCCTTCCAGCAGCGTCGGCCGCATCGACCCCGAAGGAATCGAAAAGGGCTGGAACAGCAGCGTGCGGATGATCAGCGCAAGGACCAGCGCCTGAAAAATGACGCTGACGGTCTCACCCAGACCGCCCGCCTTTTTCTCGGATTTGTCAGCCACGCTCATGTCGTCCTCGATTATTCGGCGTTCATATACGGATTCGCTGCAGGTCGGGCAATGACGCTGCTCCGGCCAAATGCAGGATTGGCGGTGCGTATTCTTGCCGACTGTGTCATTTCTTCGCCGAAAGCGGCTTTTCTACTCCGCAGGCAGCGCCTCGATGATCACAAATGCCTGCGCCAGGGGGAAGTCGTCTGTGATCGTGACATGCACGATGGCCCGGTGATCGGCCGGAACGAGTTGCGCCAGCCGCGCGGCAGCCCCACCCGTCAGCGCCATCGTTGGCTTGCCGCCGGGAAGATTGACCACGCCCATGTCGCGCCAGAAAACGCCCTGCGCCATGCCGGTACCCAACGCCTTGGCGCAGGCCTCCTTGGCGGCAAAGCGCTTGGCATAGGACGCCGCGCGCCCTGCCCTGCCCTCGGACCTCGCCTGCTCGACCTCTGTGAAGAGTCGCTGCACGAATCGCTCGCCATAGCGCGCAAGCGATTTCTCGATCCGGCGTATGTCGATCAGGTCCGATCCCAGGCCGATGATCATTGCGTCAAATGTTCCGGCTGCCGGGCTTCACCGCCGGGATCGCAGCAAGTTCGGCTGGTAGCGCGTCGGCGGGATAGGCCGGCACTTCATATTCCGCCAAAGCGATCAGAGGTACGCCGACGTCGGTCTTGCCCGCCGAGCGATCGATGATGCAGGCGGCGGCCAGCACCTCTGCGCCAACCGCGCGCAGGCACTCGATCGTCTCGCGGATTGAAAGGCCGGTGGTCACGATGTCCTCGACAATGACCACGCGCGCGCCTTTCTCGATCTCGAAGCGGCGCAGGCGAAACACGCCCTGCTCCCGCTCGACCCAGATCGCCGGAACGCCGAGATGCCGTGACGTCTCATAGGCTGGAATGAGACCGCCGACCGCAGGGCCGACCACATAGTCGATGCGGCCAGCCACCTGGTCGCGGATCTTCGCGGCGAGCGCCTTGCACAGCTTCTCCGTCTTGTCGGCATGCATGAAGACGCGCGCCTTTTGCAGGAAGACCGGACTGCGCAGCCCGGACGTCAGAATGAAATGCCCTTCAAGGACGGCACCAGCTTCGCGAAAGACTTCAAGCACTTCGTCGGTATTCATCATGCCTCGATTCGTTCGGTCAGCCATTCACGCGTTTCGCTTCGCTGACACTGGGCGACTCGCGAAGCTGCGAAAGCAGTTGGTTGAGATGTTTCAGATGCCAGACTTCGAGGTCGAAGGTCATCTCGGTGAAGTCCGGCGCGGTGCGCCCCATGGAGAGCGTATGGATGTTTGCGTCATTGGCGGCGATGAGTTGTGCGATCTCGGCCAGCGATCCGGGCGCATTGATGGCGGTCACCATGATCCGGGCCGGAAAGCGCTCCTTCCGCTCCTCGTCAATGTCCCAGCGCACGTCGATCCAGCGTTCGGGCTGGTCATCGAAGGCAGTCAGCGAGGGCGACTGGATAGGATATATGGTGATGCCGGAGCCAGGCTGCATAATGCCGACGATGCGATCTCCGGGCACCGCGCCCTCCGGCGCAAAGCGCACCGGCAGGTCTGAGCCGACGCCGCGAATCGGCAGCGAGCCATCGGCCTTCGCCTCGCGCTTCTCCTTGCGCGACCGCCCCGGCAGTTGGAAGAGCATGCCGGCGGCGTTGCGTAGATTGAACCAGCCTTCCTCCCGCGCCTTGGGAGCAGGCGGCCCGATCCGTTCTTCCTTGAAGTCCGGATAGACCGCCCTCATCACATCCACGGAGCTGACCTCGCCGCGCCCGACCGCAGCCAGCACATCCTCGACATCCTTGCGCGCCAGGCGGTGCAGGACCTTGGAAAGCTTGTCCTTTTCGAAGGTCTTGCCGGATCGGGCGAATGCCCGCTCAAGGATGCGTGCGCCCAAGCCTGAATATTGCTGGCGAATGGCGTTCTTGGTGGCGCGGCGAATGGCGGCGCGGGCCTTGCCGGTGACGACGACCTGCTCCCAGGCCGCAGGCGGCACCTGCGCCTTCGAGCGGATGATCTCGACCTCATCGCCGTTCTTCAATTCCGTCATCAGCGGCATGGTGCGGCCATTGACGCGCGCGCCGACGCAAGTGTCGCCAACATTGGTGTGAACGGCATAGGCGAAATCGATCGGCGTCGCGCCGCGTGGCAGCGCGATCAGCATGCCTTTCGGCGTAAAGCAGAACACCTGATCCTGGAACAGCTCCAGCTTGGTGTTCTCGAGGAAGTCCTCCGGGTTGTCGCCTTCGGAAAGCTGCTCGATTGTCTTGCGCAGCCAGGCATAGGCATTGGTGTCCTTGGACAGCTTGTGTGTCGCACCGTTGGGCTTGCCGTTGGCGTCCTTGTAGAGCGCATGTGCTGCAACGCCGTATTCCGCGACGGTGTTCATATCCTTGGTGCGGATCTGCAATTCAATGCGCTGCCGCGACGGGCCTACAATCGTCGTGTGGATGGACCGGTAGTCGTTCTGCTTCGGCGTCGAGATGTAATCCTTGAACCGGCCCGGAACCATCGACCAGGTCGTATGCACCGCACCCAGCGCCGTGTAGCAATCCTCGACCTTGTCCACGATCACGCGGAAGCCGAAGATGTCGGACAGTTGCTCGAAGGAAAGCGCCTTGGCTTCCATCTTGCGGAACACCGACCACGGCTTCTTCTGCCGCCCCTTCACCGATGCGGCGATGTCGTGCTTGGCGAACAGCGAGGACAGCGCCTCCTCGATCTCCCCGATCACGCCGCGATTTTTCGCCAGCATGTCGGCAAGCCTGGCCGAGACGGTGCGGTAGGCCTCGGGATTGATAGTCTGGAACGACAGTTCCTCCAGTTCCTCGCGCATGCCCTGCATGCCCATGCGCCCGGCAAGCGGCGCATAGATATCCATGGTCTCCTCGGCTATGCGGGCGCGCTTTTCCGCCGGCATGTGATCGAGCGTGCGCATGTTGTGCAGCCGGTCGGCCAGCTTGACCAGCAGCACGCGCACATCCTGGGAGATGGCCAGCAGCAGCTTGCGCAGGTTCTCCGCCTGCTCGGCCTTCTTCGACACGAGATCGAGCTTCTTCAGCTTGGTCAGCCCCTCGACCAGCTTGCCGAGGTCGGAGCCGAAGAGATCGTCGATCTCCTGACGCGTCGCGGTGGTGTCCTCGATGGTGTCGTGCAGCAGGGCGACGGCAATGGTCGCCTCATCCATGTGCATGTCGGTCAGGATCGCAGCGACTTCGAGCGGATGTGAAAAATAGGGGTCGCCGGAGGCGCGTGTCTGGTGGCCGTGCTTCTGCATGGCGTAGACATACGCCTTGTTCAGCAAGGCCTCGTTCACGTCCGGCTTGTAGCGCTGCACGCGCTCGACAAGCTCGTATTGACGCATCATGGACGCATTCTCCGCCCGTAGGGCGCATTCACCAGATGGGCACTGTAGATTGAAAATGAAACGTGCGCTGCAAGGAG
>DATDBN010000135.1:0-30740 GCA_036524835.1 Mesorhizobium sp.
CACAATGTAGAATATTACGAAGAGCATACGCCGTTCAGGAAGGGCGAGTAGGGCAGTAGGGCAGTAGGGCAGTGGAAATGCTCAATGCAATGCCGTTCGAGCGACATGCAAGTACTTGCTAGACTAAGTCTAGCGTCAAACTCGCACCGCGGGTCACTGCCCTACTGCCCTATTGCCCTACTGCCTAGTGCGCCACCGTCCGGGAAAACAGATTGATGATCAGGACACCGGCCAGAATCAGCACGATGCCGATGATGGCGGGCAGGTCGAGCGTCTGGCGGAACACCACCCAGCCGATGGCCGTGATCAGCACAATGCCGGCGCCCGACCAGACCGCGTACATGATGCCGACCGGCATGGCGCGCAGCGTCAGCGACAGGAAAAAGAAGGCCAGGCCATAGCCGACAATGGCCACGGCCGACGGCAGCACGCGTGTGAAACCGTTGGTTTCCTTCAGCGCGGTGGTTGCGATCACCTCGAAGCCGATCGCCACGACCAGATACACATAGGTTGGATTCAAACCGATTCCCCGTTGACGAATGGCCGCGAGCACAGACAAAACACGTGGCCGCATCCCATCGCAAGCCGAGGCGCGAATGTCCAAGCAGCAATACGACCCCAACAACGTCTTCGCCAAGATCCTGCGCGGCGAAATGCCATGCCACAAGCTCTACGAGGACGACGACACCTTCGCCTTCATGGACATCATGCCGCGCGGCCCCGGCCACTGCCTTGTCATCCCCAAAAGGGCCGCCCGCAACATCCTTGACGTGGATGCCGCCAGCCTGTCGGCGGTGATGAGCACGGCGCAGAAGCTGGCGCGCGCCGTCATGACGGCGTTTTCCGCCGATGGCGTGACGGTGCAGCAGTTCAACGAGCCGGCCGGCGGCCAGGTCGTCTTCCACCTGCATGTGCACATCATACCGCGCCGCGAAGGTGTCGCGCTCAACCCGCCCGGCGGGCCGATGGAGCAGCCGGATATCCTGGCCGCGAACGCTGGCAAGATTCGCGCAGCCCTCGCCTAGGAGAGGGCGATCCCGGTCAGAAGCACGATCTCGGCCACGAGAATGCCGACAAGCACGCGCTTGCGGAATATCAAATAGGCGGCAAAGCCGGCCGCCACCGCCCCTACCCTCAACACCAGCGACGTGTTCGCCAGTTCCCCACTCGGGAAGACGATCAGATTGCCGATGACGGCCGCGACCAGCGCCGTCGCGACGCAGCGTACGAGGACGAGGATTTCCGAATCTTCCGCGATGCGGCCGCCGAGATAGACGCCCATGAAGCGCCACGCATCCGTCGCCAGCCAGCCGGCCACGAGGATGAAGATGTAGGGCCACCACCAAGTGTCGAATGCCTCAAAGGTCATGCGGCCCACCGCCTGGCGCGCGCGTGGTGAATAGCCCAGGCGCCGACGCCGCCAGTGGCGCCGGCAATCAGCAGGTCGAAGCCCGGCGCAAAGAGATGGACGATCGGCCCGAGCACAATGCCGAACACCATGGCGAGGTGCCCTGCCCGCTCCCGCGCCGAACCCCATAGCGAGGTGAGAAAATAGATAGGCGTCAAAAGCAGCAGGCCTGCCATCAGCATGGGGGGAAACGAGTCTGCCAGCAGAAAGACAATGCCGGTAAGGAACATGTTGGCCAGCACCAGCGTGCCGCCCAATCCGGCATAGTAGGTCGTGCGCATGTCGCGCGGGACGTGCCGCAACCGGTCCATCGCGAGCACCCATGACGTCACCGCCACGAAATGTGACAAGACATAGAGCGTCCATTTCGGCGTCCGGGGACTGCGCATCTCCGGCACCAGGGCCACGACCATTGGCATCAGCCGGATCGATGACAGCGCGACCGCGAACGCTGCGGCAAAGACCGAACTGCCCGACAGGATGGCGCCGACCAGCACCACCTTGGCCGGCAGCGCCCAGACCACCCCGACCATGAACACCGTCTGCCAAAGCGTCAGGCCGGCGGCCTTGGCCAAGCCCGCGAAGCCGACGAAAGCGCTGGAGAGGATCAAGCCGGGGATGGAAAACGCGGCGCGCCCGCCGCTGATAAACCAGGTGCGGGGAGAAGCTTCGGGCGATGGGCTAGGCATTGTGTCCGACATGCGCCGCGGCGCTTAGCATGGACGGGCCGGCGAGTCAGCCGTATCGCGCCAACTGCGATCCGGTGGCATTGGGCCAGCCTAATTTCGCGATATAGGATTGTTTTCCTTGCTCGCCTTGCTTGTTTATGTTATGTTCTCCTAATGCCGCCCATCGCCAGTGCGACTCTATGAAGCCCGTTTGAGGGCTCGAAATCGGCGCTCCGAACCCTGATTTCAGCTTCTTTTTGACCGAGACATTGCGATACGCGCCTTCGACACCCATACTTTCCAACGACAACCCAATGTCCGTTTGCGAGTCCACCCGCCGATGCCACCCAGCAAAGTGAAACGAAAGCTCACGACGATCCTCTGTGCGGATGTCCAGGGCTACTCGGCGATGATGGGCGTCGACGAGACGCAGACACTGGAGCGCCTGCAGCGCTATCGCGGCATCATGGGCGAATTGTTCGAGCGTCATGACGGCCGCAAGGTCAACACCTGGGGCGATGCGGTGATTGCCGAATTTGCCTCGGTGGTGGAGGCGGTGCGCTGCGCGGTCGAAATCCAGGATGCCATCGGCGCGGAGAACGCCAGCCTGCCGGAACAGCGCCAGATGCGCTTCCGGATTGGCATCAATCTGGGCGATGTCATGCAGGACGGCGCCGATCTCTATGGCGACGGCGTCAACGTTGCGGCGCGGCTGGAGGCGCTTGCCGATCCCGGCGGCATCATGGTGTCCGAAACGGTCTATGACCTGACGCACCGCCAGTTGAGTTTTGCCTATGATTTTGCCGGCGAGCAGATGCTGAAGGGCCAGGATCGGCCGATCGCGGGCTACAAGGTGCGCATGGACGGCTCAAATCAGCAGGCGACCCAGCAGCCGACGCTCCTGGACGATGCGCCGACGGCGCAGCCGACACGCCTCGCCGAGACGATCGAGCGCTTGCCGCCCGATCTCCCCGGTCGCAAACCGGCCCTGGTGGACCGCTTGCTGGCTAGACTGCAACGCTCGCGGCACTGGTATCTGCACCAGCCGCGCGCCATCCGGGTGCCCGTCGGCTTCATCGCGATGTTCGCCACGATCAACCTGATGACCTCGGGTCTGTCGGATATCTGGTTCATCTATCCCTCAGCGCCCTTCGCCGCGTTTCTGGCGTTTCGCTACGTCACTGGCACGTTGTGGCCGGAAAAAAACTGAGCTTCGGCGACCCTGCCTGGCAAGCGCGAGATAGCCACGCGCCAATAAAAAAGACCCCGGAAATCGGGGCCTTTTCTGCGATAAGTGCGTTGCTGGAGCTCAGCTCTTGCGTGGCAATTGCGGCACGAGACTGCGCTTGCCGCCGTCCTTGCCGGACGGTCCGTCCTTCGGTTTGGTCGGCGAAGCAGGCTTCTTCGGCGCGGCGGCCTTTTTTGCCACCGGCTTTATGGGCACCGCGACCTCCTCCGGTTCTTCCTTCTTCGGGGTGACCGGAACCTCGTCGGGCAGAGACTCGAGCTTCAGGCCGGTCTCGCCTGTCTCCTTCGTCTCGACCGTGATGCGCACCGTCCCGCCCTTCTTCAGCTTGCCGAACAACACTTCGTCGGCCAGCGGCTTCTTGATGTACTCCTGGATGACGCGGCCCAGCGGCCGGGCCCCCATGCGCTCGTCATATCCCTTGTCCGCCAACCACGCGATCGCTTCCGCCGACAGGTCGAAGGAGACGCCGCGCTCGGAAAGCTGTGCTTCCAGTTGCATGACGAACTTCTGCACGACCTGGTGGATCACTGGCACCGGCAGCGAGCCGAACGGGATGATCGCATCGAGGCGATTGCGGAACTCCGGCGTGAACAGGCGATTGATCGCCTCCACATCGTCGCCTTCCCGCCGTGTCGAGCCGAAGCCGATCGCCGCGCGCTGCGCATCGGATGCACCCGCATTTGTCGTCATGATCAGGATCACATTGCGGAAGTCGATCGACTTGCCGTTGTGGTCCGTCAGCTTGCCGTGATCCATGACCTGCAACAGGATGTTGAACAGGTCCGGATGGGCCTTTTCCACCTCATCGAGCAGCAGCACGCAATGCGGATGCTGATCCACGCCATCGGTCAGCAAGCCACCCTGGTCGAAGCCGACATAGCCGGGAGGCGCGCCGATCAGCCGCGAGACGGTGTGACGCTCCATATATTCCGACATGTCGAAACGCAGCAGTTCGACGCCAAGCGACGAGGCCAACTGCTTGGCGACCTCGGTCTTGCCGACGCCCGTCGGACCGGAGAACAAATAACTGCCGATCGGCTTTTCCGGCTCACGCAGGCCGGCGCGGGCCAGCTTGATGGCCGACGCCAACGCGGTGATGGCAGTATCCTGGCCATAGACGACGCGGCGCAATTCAACTTCCAGCCCGGCCAGCACCTGCTCATCGTCCGCCGACACGGTCTTAGGCGGGATGCGGGCCATCGTGGCGATGGTCGCCTCGATTTCCTTGATGCCTATCGTCTTCTTGCGCTTGTTTTCCGGCAGCAGCATCTGGGAAGCGCCGGTTTCGTCGATCACGTCGATCGCCTTGTCCGGCAGCTTGCGGTCACCGATGTAGCGGGCGGAGAGCTCGACAGAGCCCTTGATGGCCTCGCTCGTGTACTTCACCTTGTGGAAGTCCTCAAAATACGGCTTCAGCCCCTTCATGATTTCGATGGCATCGGCGATCGACGGCTCATTGACATCGATCTTCTGGAAGCGGCGCACGAGCGCCCTGTCCTTCTCGAAGAACTGGCGAAACTCCTTGTAGGTCGTGGAGCCGATGCAGCGGATCAGGCCGGACGACAGCGCCGGCTTAAGCAGGTTGGATGCATCCATCGCCCCGCCGGAAGTGGCGCCCGCTCCGATGACGGTGTGGATCTCGTCGATGAAGAGGATCGCGCCCTCATACTCCTCGAGTTCCTTGACGACCTGCTTCAACCGCTCTTCAAAGTCGCCGCGATAGCGCGTGCCCGCCAGAAGCGTACCCATGTCCAGCGCGAAGATGGTCGAATCCGCCAGCACTTCGGGCACATCGCCTTCAACGATGCGCTTCGCCAGCCCCTCGGCGATCGCCGTCTTGCCGACACCGGGATCGCCAACATAAAGCGGGTTGTTCTTCGAACGGCGGCATAGCACCTGGATCGTGCGATTGATCTCATTGGCGCGGCCGATCAGCGGATCGATTCGCCCATTGCGCGCCTTCTGGTTCAGGTTGATGCAATAGGCCGACAATGCGTCCTGCTGCTTCTTGCCCTTGCTGTTGTCCTCCGGCTCGCCGCCACCGCCGCCGCGGTCGTTGCCACCGTCCTCGTCCACGCCGCGAGGCGTGCGTCGTTCGGAGGCTCCGGGACGCTTGGCGATGCCATGCGAGATGTAATTGACCGCGTCGTAGCGGGTCATCTGCTGTTCCTGCAGGAAATATGCGGCGTGGCTTTCGCGCTCGGCAAAGATCGCGACCAGCACGTTGGCGCCGGACACTTCCTCGCGACCTGACGACTGCACATGGATGACCGCGCGCTGAATGACTCTCTGAAACCCGGCCGTGGGCTTCGAGTCTTCATCGTAGCCGGTAACCAGATTGTCGAGTTCGGTGTCGATGTAATTCAGCACCGTGCCGCGCAATTCCTCAAGATCGACGTTGCAGGCGCGCATCACAGCGGCCGCGTCGGTGTCGTCGATCAACGCCAGCAGCAAATGCTCCAGCGTCGCAAATTCATGGTGTCGTTCATTGGCTATGGTCAGCGCCTGGTGGAGCGCCTTTTCCAGGCTCTGGGAGAAAGCCGGCATCAGTTCCTCACTTTTTCTCCATCACACACTGCAGCGGATGCTGGTGCTGACGGGCGAGATCCATGACCTGAGACACTTTTGTCTCGGCCACCTCGAAGGTGTAGATACCGCACTCGCCGACACCATGAGTGTGCACATGCATCATGATGCGGTAGGCGGCTTCGTGGTTCTTCTGGAAAAAACGCTCCAGTACATGCACGACGAACTCCATGGGCGTGTAGTCGTCATTGAGTATCAAGACACGATAGAGACTCGGCTTTTTCGTGCGCGTGCGGGTACGCGTGATGACGGCTGTGCCCCGGCCATTGCCGCGCCCGTCCTCCTCGCCACCCTGCATCCTGACCGGCACCATGGCCGATATGAGATCACCCGAAATCACGTCTGCCTTATCCTTCGCAAGTCACGCAAAACCTGCGAGAGCTGCCTTGGCCCGCCACCAATGTAGGCCGATTTCTCAGGATTTTAAGCCCTGTTTTTTCACAGGCAACAGGCAGTCTGGAAAAGTTGAGGCGCGCTGTCGCAAATTGGCTGCCGTCAGGTGAAAGTGCACAAGAAAAAACCCGGCCGCGAGATTCGCGACCGGGCGTTGCCCCCGATCCTAATGGATCGTACCCCAAGTTGGTCGAGTTATTTTGCCTTGGCGACAAGCGTCTCGAAGGGCTTGTAAGCTTCCTTGGCGAGATCGGCGTAGAGTTCGCTGATCTTGGTTGCCTGAGAAACGAAGCCCTCATAGGCCGACTTCGCATAATCAGTCTGAATCTCGATCGCCTTCTCAAGCGACTTCACGGCGAGCAACTTCTCCAAAACCGCGCTGCCGGCTTCGACGGACTTCTTGGTGTAATCGGTCGCTTCAACGGCAATTGCCTGAGCGCCCTTCTGGAAGGCTGCAAAGCTCTTCAGGGAGTTGTCGAAATATTCCTTGCCGTACTTGCCGGCATCTTCAAACGTCTGGGCGGCCATGACCATATCCTTTTCTTGGGTGGGACAAGCGCACAGTAATCTTGTGCGATGCAACAAATATATGGTGCAGCGCACACAAAGTCAAGCTTCCCTGCATTTACGCCGGAAGGGAGAGGCGAAAAGCGGCCAATTCGACTCGAGCGCCAGCAAAAAGATCAACGATCCAGTTACCATAAACGGATTGGTAACGCGCATTGCCCTAACTTGCGTCCTGGCCAGGCAGGAACCTTTGCCGCCTTCCAGAAGAGTCAAAAACGTTCAAAGGGTTTAACAGTGCGTCAGGCGTTGCGTCAGTTCGGCAAATTATTCGCGTTTCCACGCTTGGCCGCCAAGGCCATGCTCGTCTTCACCATCCTGGCGCTCGCCTCGTTGCCGGCGCCGGCGGCCTCATCCAAATACGCTGCGATCGTGATCGATGCGCGCACCGGCAAGGTGCTTCACTCCGAGAACGCCGACGCCCGGCGGTACCCGGCGTCGCTGACGAAGATGATGACGCTCTACCTGACATTCGAGGCGCTCGCGAACGGCAAGATCAGGAAATCGACCCCGGTCGTCTTTTCCGCTCAAGCCGCAACGCAACCGCCAACGAAGATCGGCGTCAGAGCCGGCAATTCGATCAGCGTCGAGACCGCCATCTACTCGCTGGTGACCCGCTCGGCCAATGATTCTGCGATGGCCCTGGCGGAATTGCTCGGCGGTTCGCAGCAGAATTTCGCCCGCATGATGACGACGAAGGCCCGCGCGCTCGGCATGAAAAGCACCGTGTTCCGCAATCCGAACGGCCTCCCCGACACCGGCCAGTTCACCACCGCGCGCGACATGGCGCGCCTCGGCATCGCCTTGCGGGAGCATTTCCCCCAATATTACGGATATTTCTCCGTCACCTCATTCAAGTATGGCCGGACGCGCATTGCCAACCACAACCGTTTGCTGGGCCGCATCAAGGGCGTCGATGGTATCAAGACCGGCTACACCCGCGCTTCCGGCTTCAATCTCGTTTCGTCCGTGACCGATGGCAACCGTCGCCTGGTGGCGGTTGTGATGGGCGGCACTTCCGCCCGGTCGCGTGACAACCGCATGGCGGATCTGATCAACGCCAACATCGGCAAGACACAAACGCGCGGCGGCGCGCTCATTGCCCGCGGCGATGGCGACCGCAGCACATCCGCCGTGGCTCGCCTGGCCGGAATGATCTTGCCGAAACGCAATGTTCCGCAGCCCGACGTAAAACCGGAAATCGAAGTTCAGGTGGCAGAGACGGAGGAAGCTGTCGTAGCCCTTGAGGAGGAGGCAGCGCCCAAGCCCGCAGAGAAGAAAGTCGTCCGAAAGGAAGAGGTCGCTGTTGTCGAGCAGGCATATGCGATGCCGGCGCCGCGCCCGAAGGGCGAGGTAGATCCCATCGCGACGGCTTCGACCGGGCCGGAAGGCTGGGTGGTCCAGGTCGGCTCTTCACCGAGCAAATCCGAGGCTAAGCAGGCGCTGAACCGCGCCGCCGAGCGCGCCTCGCAAGTCCTGGCTTCCGCGGAACCCTTCACGATGCCGTTCGAGAAAGCCGGCGTCACCTACTACCGCGCCCGCTTCGGGGGCTTCGCCTCGCAGGCGGCGGCAACGAAGGCCTGCAGCGCGTTGAAGAAGAAGAAAGTCGAATGCTACGCCACCCAGCAGTAGGGATTGGCGTGATCTCCAGGTTGTGTATTTCGTCGAAGGAGACGCAGTCGTGATTTCTGACAAGGACGTGCTGGGCTATATCGCACCGCCAGCCAAGGCGCGCCAATCGCGTGAACCGGGGGTGCAGGCCCTCTATGAAGCGGCTTCCCGCCTTGCGGACATTCGCCGCGGCGCACCGAAATTCCGAACGCGGGACCTCGTCGGCCTGCTTCTCAGTCACGGTGCGCGCACCTGGCGCAACTCCCTGCCGACGGCGGATGTTCGGCTGCGTGTGTTCACCCCCGGTGGAAAAGCCGCCGTCCGCATGCGGTTCGGACAGTAGGGCTCAAAGCAGCCCCAGCTCGGCCAGCTCGCGTTTCAGCTTGATTGGCATTTCGATTTCACCGGCGCGGCCCCGGCTTAGATCGACCGGCGCATCCTCCGGTTTCAGATAGCGCCAGCCTTGGAAGGCCCTTCGCGGCTGCCATGCGGTTCGAACCACCGCCGGGTCCAGTACAAGATGGCATCGCGAGATGCCCTCACCATCGGTGAACGGCCGCACCTCGACCAATCGCTGACGGCATTGCACGCTGCCCTTGATGACCCAGTAGAGGGAGCCGCCGCCGACAATCTCAGGGCCGCGCGTGGGCACCATCCGGGTTGTATGCCAGTGTTCAACCTGTTCGCCCGCCCGGCGCTTCTCGTCGAGGCGGAAGGCGATCCATTCCTCCAGATCCTCGACGCTATCGCAGCCGACGCAGAGTTTGATGAGGTTGAGAGACATGGCCGGACAATAATCCGCGCTCACTCACGGTCAATCGAAAGCGAGGTTCTCCACAGGCGCGGCCGGCGATTGCCTCAGCACTCAACCACATTAACCGCAAGACCGCCCTGGCTGGTCTCCTTGTACTTCTCATTCATGTCGAGCCCGGTCTGGCGCATTGTCTCGATAGCCGCGTCGAGAGGCACGAAATGAGAGCCATCGCCTTTGATCGCAAGCGACGCAGCCGTGACCGCCTTCACCGCCCCCAGTGCGTTGCGTTCGATACAAGGAACCTGCACCAGCCCACCCACGGGATCGCAGGTCATACCCAGGTGATGTTCCAGCGCGATCTCGGCGGCGTTTTCCACCTGCTCCGGAATTCCGCCCATGACGGCGCACAGGCCGGCGGCGGCCATCGCCGAGGCGGAGCCGACCTCTCCCTGGCAACCGACTTCGGCGCCGGAGATGGAGGCATTCGTCTTGATGATGCCGCCGACGCCGGCAGCCGTCAGAAGGAAATCGCGGATCGAGTTATCATCGGCCTCCGGATGGAAATGCAGCCAGTAGCGCAGCACCGCCGGCACCACGCCCGCCGCGCCATTGGTCGGGGCGGTCACCACCCTGCCCCCGGCGGCGTTCTCCTCATTCACCGCCATCGCATAGATGGAGAGCCAGTCATTGGCGAGCAGCGGATTGGGCCGGTTGCGCTGCCAGTCCGATTGCAGCTTGTCATGCAACTGCCGCGCACGCCGGCGCACCTTCAGGCCGCCGGGCATGATGCCTTCCTGCGCAAGACCGCGCTCGATACACCCGAGCATGGCTGCCCAGATGCGATCGAGGCCCGAATCCAGCTCCTCGCGCGACAGGAAGATTTCCTCGTTGGCACGCTTCATGTCGGCAATGGAAAACCCGCTGCGCCCCGCCATGGCGAGCATTTCCTTGGCATTGGCAAAGGGATACGGCACTTTCTTTGACGGCTTTTCCGGGCCGCGCGCCTTCATGCGCTGCAATTCCTCGTCGGAAACGACGAAGCCGCCACCGATCGAATAATAGACGCGCTTCAGGAGCAGCCGCCCGCCCGAATCATAGGCGTAGAACTGCATGCCGTTGGCATGGCCCGGTAGCGGCGTCTTCTTGTCGAGGACGAGGTCGAGCGCCGGGTCGAAGGCATAGGTGGGATGACCAGCCGGCGTCACCGATTTGTCGTCCGCGATCCGGGCGATTGTCGCTTCCGTCTTGTCGGGGTCGACGGTTGTCGGCGTCTCACCGGCAAGACCGAGAATAACGGCGCGATCGGTGCCGTGACCGATCCCTGTAAAGGCGAGGGAGCCATGCAGGCTGGCGCCGAGCCGCGCAACCTTTGCGCCGTATGGGCGCGGCCAATCGCCATTCAGCAGCTCATCGAGAAAGCGCTCGCCGGCCGTCATCGGCCCCATGGTGTGCGAACTCGATGGGCCGATGCCGATCTTGAACAGGTCGAAAACGGATAGAAACAAGGCGGTGCCTCACATACGGGTCTTGCTGATGATGTAGCGCTTCCCCGCACGCAACTCCATGGCGGCGCCGACTTCCACTGATCAGGAGGCGACGCAATGCCCCCTTAAACGCGAAAAGGCGCGGAAACCGCGCCTCCTCGAACATTCAAGTGCGTTGGCCTTAGCCTGCAGCCAGGATCGCTCCGGTCTCTACTCCGCCGCCGATCAGCCAGGTGAGGAGCATTAGGCCGGCAATGCCGATGACCGCTTTGGTGGTCACACTCCAGCAGGAGCCGCTCGTCTTTTCGTCCATTTTTAGAATTGGTATCCCTGTCCAGTCTTCCAATCGGCAGGCAGAAAAGCGCCGTCGATCATCTTGTTTTGTTGCACCGCACATATGCCGGCTCACCAATGTTAGCAAGCAGGAAAAAAGGCCAAAGGAAGGCGTGCGACGCATAACTGCCATGCATCTGTCGAGACATTTCCAATAAAATCAGAGGCCTGTCGCAAGTCCGCGCCTAGCGTCGCGTAAACACCTCGGGCGGAAATGTGGCACGGTCACCCGGGCTATCAGGGCAGAATAGCCTCTGTTCGGGCGGACAGGCGATAGGCCAGGAGACCAAGCCACTCGCGAATCGCCAAGGTCATTGTCTGGAGAGAATCGACCGGATTGTCGTAAAACAAGGTAAGCCCTTCCTTACCGGTTGTCCGATAATCGACCGGCCAGGGCGTAACGGCAAATCCAGCCTTTCGGAAAAGTCCCATCGCGCGGGGCATGTGAAAGGCTGACGTTATGAGCAGCCAATTCTCACCGGCCGCGGGATGGACGATGTCTCGCGTGAAGAGCGCGTTCTCATAGGTGCTGCGGGACCTATCCTCGAGGACCAGCCGATCCGGCTCTATCCCCAGCCCAGAGAGCAGGCGCTGCGCGGCGGCCGCATCGGTTTCACCTTCGAGCATCAGGGTTCCGCTGCCCCCCGAGATGACCACCTTCGCTCGCGGATACCGTCGTGCAAGCACAGCCGCCTCGACGAAGCGGTCGCCGCCGGCGTTCAACTCGTAGCCGCCGCGCACCATATTGATTGCGCCTTCGAACCCTCCGCCAAGGACCACAATGCCGTCTATATCGGCAGGCAGTTCAGGTCGCGCAGCGCGATCTTCCAACGGGTGTAGCAGGATCGCCCCGAGCGACGTCCACACCGCGAGGACGAGTATCCCCGTGCCAAGCGAGAGGGACCATAGCCCAATCCGTCGCCGGCCAACCGCCTGCGCCGCAATACCCGCGAGGCCGAAGAAGATTGCGAGATTGAGAGGCTGAACGAAGAACCAGAAGACTTTGGAAACAACAAAGAACATGGGAAGCCTGATTCGCCGGGAAGAAGGGGCTCAGCTCTTGGGCGCGAAAATCGACCAATTCATGCGCCGCGCCAGCAATTCCAGTGCATGCGAGCCGAGTTTGGAGTTGCCGTTCGCGTTCAGTCCTGGCGACCAAACGGCCAGCGAGGCGATGCCCGGCACGATGCCGAGAATTCCGCCGCCGACACCGCTTTTGCCCGGAATACCCACCCGGAAAGCGAAATCGCCCGAGCCGTCATAGTGACCGCAGGTGAGCATCAGCGCGTTGATGCGGCGGGCCCGCTCCCCAGAAATGACCGAATGCGGCGTGTCGGGATGACGCCCGCCCAGGGCCAGAAAGCGCCCTGCCCGCGCCAATTGGAGGCAGCTCATTTCAATGGCGCAGAGGTGGAAATACACACCCAGCGTCAATTCCGGCGCGTGCCGGAGATTGTCGAAGGCGCGCATGTAGTTGGCGAGCGCGAAATTGCGAAAGCCGGTGGCGCGCTCGGATGCCGCTACTTCACGATCGATGTAGATGGTTTCATCGTCGGCGAGAAACTGGATGAAGCGAAGCACTTCGCCGATTGCCTCTTTGGGCGCGTGGCCTTCCAGCAGGATGTCGGCTACGACAATCGCGCCGGCATTGATGAACGGGTTGCGCGGGATACCGTTTTCGCGCTCGAGCTGAACGATGGAATTGAACGGGTTGCCGGACGGTTCGCGGCCAACGCGTCGCCAGAGCGCGTCTCCCACATGGCCCAGCGCCAGCGTCAGTGAAAACACTTTCGAAATGCTCTGGATCGAGAAGGGCTCCAGCGCATCGCCGGCCGTTAGGACCGGCCCGTCGTTCAAGGCGACCGCTATTCCGAATTTCGCCGGATCGACCTTGCCAAGCTCGGGAATGTAGGCTGCCACCGCACCCCGGTCGGCGATTGCCGCCATCTCGGCGGCCAGTTCGGGCAGGATCTCGGCGAGGTCAGGCACAGCTACCCTCGCTCACCCCGATGGCGGAAGTGCCGGAACCTACCACCACTTATCCGGCTGGAAACGTCCTGCCGCCTGCTCGATCGCGTAGCCGGCCTGGAACAGGGTTTCTTCATCGAATGGCCGGCCGATCAACTGCAGGCCGAGCGGCAGGCCCTTGGAATCTAGCCCCGCAGGCACCGCGATGCCAGGAAGGCCGGCCATGTTTACCGTCACGGTGAAGACGTCGTTGAGGTACATCTTGACCGGATCGGCGTTCATGTCCTGGTCGGCCACCCCAAATGCGGCGGATGGCGTCGCGGGCGTCAGGATCACGTCCACACCGTCCGCAAACACTCTCTCGAAGTCGCGCTTGATCAGCGTGCGCACCTTCTGCGCCTGCAGATAATACGCGTCGTAATAGCCAGCCGAGAGCACATAGGTGCCAATCATGATGCGGCGCTTGACCTCGCGCCCGAAACCGGCGGCGCGGGTCTTCTCGTACATATCGACAATGTCCTTGCCCGGCACGCGCAAGCCGTAGCGGACACCGTCATAACGGGCGAGGTTCGACGAGGCTTCCGCCGGCGCAACGATATAATAGGCCGGCAGCGCATATTTGGTGTGCGGCAGCGAGATGTCGACGATCTCCGCGCCGGCATCCTTGAGCCAGGCAATGCCCTTCTGCCACAGGTCCTCGATCTCTTCGGGCATGCCGTCCATGCGATATTCGCGTGGAATGCCAACCTTCAGGCCCTTCAGCGACTTTCCGATGGCCGCCTCATAGTCCGGCACCGGGATATCGACCGAAGTGGTATCCTTCGAATCGGAAGAGGCCATCGATTTCAACAGGATCGCGGCATCTCTTACGTCACGCGCGATAGGGCCGGCCTGGTCAAGCGATGAGGCGAAGGCGACAATGCCCCAGCGCGACACGCGCCCGTAAGTCGGCTTGATGCCGACTGTGCCGGTGAAGGCAGCAGGCTGGCGGATCGAACCGCCGGTATCGGTTGCCGTGGCCCCCGCGCATAGGAAAGCAGACACCGCCGCAGCCGAGCCGCCGGAAGAGCCGCCGGGCACAAGCTGCTGATTGTCCAGCGTGCGCGCGGTTTTCGCCCCGCCTGCGCTGACAAAGCCCCCATCGCCCTGATGGGTCGTGGGCATGACCACCTGGTCCATGCGTGAGCGGCGCCACGGGTTGACGACCGGGCCGTAGTAGGACGTCTCGTTGGACGAGCCCATGGCGAACTCGTCCATGTTGAGCTTGCCGAGCATCACCGCGCCGTCGGCCCACAAATTGGTTGTGACGGTTGATTCGTAATGCGGCTTGAAGCCGTCCAGCACATGGCTGCACGCCTGCGTGTGGACGCCTTCGGTCGCAAACAGATCCTTGATGCCGAGCGGAATACCCTCAAGGGCACCGCCCTCGCCCTTGGCGAGCTTGGCGTCAGACGCCCTCGCCATCGCGCGCGCCTTGTCGTGCGTCACGGCGATATAGGCGTTGAGATGGCTGTTCGCCGCGTCGATGGCGCCGAGATAGGCGTCGGTCAGCTCGGCGGCGGAGAATTCCTTCGCCTTCAGCCTTGTCCGCGCATCTGCGATCGTCAGTTTGGTCAGGTCGGTCATCAGGCAAGGTTCTTTTCGTAGAAGCGGGAATAGCCGGAATCGGGATAGTCGAGCACCGCGCCGCAGGTCTGGAAACCGCCGCGCTCATACACGCGGTAAGCCGGCTCATATCCCGGCGCTTCACCGGTTTCCAGCACAAGCCGGCTAATGCCCTTGTCGCGCGCCAGGCTTTCGATGCGCAGCAGGAGCGCTGCGCCGACGCGTTGGCCGCGCACTTCCGGCACGGTGAACATGCGCTTCACCTCACCCACACCACCGCCATGGTCCTTGAGCGCTCCCATGCCGACCGCTCGCGCGCCTGCGCCACGCGCCACAAAGAGCGTGACCGATGGCTCGGCCATCTGTTCCGCCGTCAGCTGGAACTGGAACTCGCGCGGCGTCAGAGGGATCAAATAAGCGTTCAGGTCCGCGACAAGCGCGCGAACATCATCCTGCAAAGGGGTTTCGACGGCAATTTCGACGGTCACGGAGCTACTCCACGACCTTCGGCACAAGGAAGAAGTTTTCCGTGCTCTCGGGCGCATTGGCAATGATGTCGTTGGCCTTGCCACCGTCGGTGACGTCGTCCTGACGCTCCTTCATCGCCATTGGCGTGACGGAGGTCATCGGCTCGACGCCAGATACATCGACTTCGTTGAGTTGCTCCACGAAGCCCAGGATGGTGTTCAACTCTCCCGTCATGCGCTCGGCATCCTCTTCGGAAACCGCGATGCGGGCGAGGCGCGCGACGCGCTTCACAGTGGCGATATCAACAGACATGGAAAGTCTCCGGCAGGCCGGCCAAATTGCAGCCTCGGGCTATAACCTCGCGATTGCGGCAGCGCAATATCGTGGTGCAAGTCAGATTTGCACCACCTCGCCGATCTTCGGCGTCACCACCCTCACGCCGGAACCTTCCATGCCGGCGATGAACTTTTCCGGTGTCGGGTCGATCAGCGGGAAAGTGCCGTAGTGGCACGGCACCACCGTATCGAACTTGAAGTAGCGCCGGCAGGCGAGCGCCGCCACCGCCCCGCCCATGGTGAAGCGGTCGCCGATGGGCACCAGGCCCACCTTGGGCTCATGCAGTTCATTGATCAGCGCCATATCGCCGAAGATGTCGGTATCACCCATGGCGTAGAGCGTCGGGTCGTCGGGGAAATGCAGCACGAGACCGAGCGGATTGCCGAGATAAACATTACCTCCCCCTGCAGTGCCGACGGACGATGAATGCAGCGCCTGCACAAACGTCGTCGTAAAGCCCCCACAATCGACCGTCCCGCCCGTATTGCCGGGATTGATCTTGCCCTGGTCGACGCCCTGCCCGACCAGATACATGCAAATCTCGAAATTGGCGACGAGCATGGCGCCAGACTTCTTGAGCACATTGGCGGCGCTCGCAATATGGTCGCTGTGGCCATGGGTAAGGAGCACATGCGTCACGCCGTCGGCCGGCGTTTCCCAACCGCCGGTCCATGACGGATTGCCTTCGAGATAGGGATCGATCAGGATCCTGGCGTCGCCGGTCTCGATGCCGAAGGTGGAGTGTCCGTACCAAGTCAGTTTCATCGTCGTGTTTCCTTACATGGGCTGCCAGGATAGAGGCGGCGGCGAACAAATCAAAGGGGAGCCATGTTGGTGTCGATCGCAATCGAGGACCTGGCCGCGCATCTGAGTGGCGGCCGCACGCTCGCCGGACTGGATCTTGGCGAAAAGACCATCGGCGTCGCGGTGGCCGACCGTGGCTTGTCGTTCGCGCACCCACGACCTGTCATCCTACGCAAGAAATTCAGCCAGGACGGTCAAGCCCTGCTGTCCCTGCTCAGCAAGGAAAACGTCGGCGCCGTGGCAATCGGCCTACCGGTCAACATGGACGGCAGCGAAGGCCCACGCGCCCAGGCCACCCGAGCCTTCGTGCGCAACATGGCAAGGCTGACCGATTTGCCATTTGCCTTCTGGGACGAGCGGCTTTCGACGGTGGCCGTTGAGCGTACGCTTATCGAGATGGATTTTTCGCGCCGAAAACGGGACGGCAAGATCGATTCAGCCGCCGCCGCCTTCATCTTGCAAGGCGTATTGGATCGGCTTCACACGCTGCGCGACGACGAAATGCCGGAATAGCGTGTTGCCGCAGCGCCTTGCCGACCGTCGCGGCGGGCGCCGATCCACGCCATGATCTCGCGGCGGCGGCGAAACGCCCAGATCGCCAGGATTATGCCGGTATCGACGATGCATGCGCGGGCGGCGAGCCCCGGCACGACCTGCGGGTCGAGGCCCAGCACATGTCCGTAAATTCGGAAAACCAGGTCGTGCGCATCGCGGGTCAGCATGGTGAAGCCGAAGCTGACATCGTTGAGCGACAGGAAGTACCAGCCCCAGAACAGCATCAGCGGCAAGGCCCAGGCCAGGAACACATACCGCATCACACCACTCCAGCCATGATCGGGGTCACACGGCCAGATGGAGCGCCAGCACAGCGGTGGTGACCAGAAGACATGGTTTACCAATCCTTAACGCAGTTCTGGCCCTCCACGCCAACAACCGCAATACCAACCATTGGTTAACCTTAACAATTACCGCTGTTCGCTGCCTCGCGCAGCGTCCGGGGTTTCAGTTTGGGAACAGCGTCTCGAGGATCAGCCGGGGATCATGCCGTCCATCAAGCATTCCATATGTTGAGCGCCATTGCCCGGCCAACCGAGACTCTACAAAAGCATCGGCGATGCGGCCTGCCCCCATGCGCCGCAGTTCCGCGGCAGCTGCCGAGAGCGCAAGTTGCTCGGTGAGGATGCGGGCAGCGCCTTCATCCGAGGACGCAACTTGCAACGCCGCGCGCAGCACGCTTCCGGCGCCGGGCGCGCTTTCTCCCAGATCCCTTTCGATGCCGACGATGACTTCGTCGAAAAGTCCCGGCGCGCGCGACAGGACGCGCAGCACGTCCAGGGCCATCACGTTGCCCGACCCTTCCCAGATGGCGTTGACCGGTGCTTCGCGATAGTGGCGCGCCAGCACACCTTCCTCGACATATCCGTTGCCGCCAAGGCACTCCATGGCTTCATAAAGGAGCGCCGGCGCGGTCTTGCACACCCAATATTTCACCACCGGCGTCATCACACGGGCAAAGGACGCCTCTGCCTTGTCATTCGCCGTCTCGTCCAAGGCTCGTGCCAGCCGGAAGACAAGTGCGGCAGCCCCCGCGACATCCAGAGCCATGTCAGCGAGCACGCGAAGCATCAACGGCTGGTCGGCGAGCGCCTTGCCGAACACCACGCGATGGCGCGTGTGGTTCACCGCCTCCGCCAGCCCGGCCCGCATCAAGCCGGCATTGGCCAGCGCGCAATCCAGCCGGGTGAGCGTCACCATGTCCATGATCGTCTTCACGCCGGCGCCCGCCTCGCCGACGAGTTCGCCCAGCACGCCCGCGAATTCCACTTCCGAGGACGCATTCGACCGGTTGCCCAGCTTGCCCTTCAGGCGCTGGAACCGCAGACCGTTCGCGCTGCCGTCACCAAGGAAGCGCGGCACGAGAAAACAGGACAACCCTTCGCTGGTCTGCCCAAGCATCAGGAAGGCGTCCGACATCGGCGCCGACATGAACCATTTGTGGCCGGTCAAGCGATAGAGGCTGCCGCCTGCCCGCTCGGCGCGGGTGGTGTTGGCGCGCACATCCGTGCCGCCCTGCTTCTCGGTCATGCCCATGCCGAGGGTCAGGCCGGCCTTGTCGATCGGCGGCTTCTGGCTTGGATCGTATTTGCGGCTGGTCACGCGCGGCGCCCATTCGCGAAACAGCTTCGGGCTGGACATCAGCGCGGCCAGTGAGGCGCTGGTCATTGTGATGGGGCAAAGATGGCCGCATTCGAGCTGCGCCATCAGGTAATATTTGGCAGCCCGCGCCTGGTGACGGCGGCCGGTTTCCGCCTCGCCATTCTCCCAGATGGAGGAATGCAGCCCGGTCGCGACGGCACGGCGCATCAGCGCGTGATAGGCGGGGTGAAACTCGACCAGATCGATGCGGCGGCCTTGCCGGTCATGCGTCCTGAGCTTCGGCGTCTCGCTATTGGCAAGCAGCGCGGTCTCCTGCGCCTCGGACGACCAGACGAAGCGGCCGAGCATGTCGAGTTCCTTGCGCACCGGCTCCGCAAACGGCTCGGTGATCTGCACCAGCAGGGGATCGCTGCGCCAGGCATTTCCCCCGGTCAGCGGAGGCGACTGGTTGGTCACGTCCAGTAGCGCGTTCGCATCCTGCCGGTTGGTTCTGCCGCTGGCTGCGACGGGGAGGTTCATGACCGCTCTTTCTTCTATCCTGACCGAAGTGCCACGGCCAAGGTGCCGGCGCAAGCATAGACGCGAACAGGACGCCGGTGACCGAAGGGCATAATAGTTTCGAAGTGACACGACATCTCCAAGAGTGTCGCGCGCACTCCCGCGGCGGGCGAAATGCCGGTGGAGAAGCTCGGAGACTGCACGCTGCGCCTTGCGGCAGGCGTCCCCCACCCCTATAGCAGCCGCTTGAGATGAGCCCTCAAGCAACCCCGCCGATCTATCCCCACCGCCATCTGCTTGGCATCCGCGACCTGTCTCCGGAAGACATCGAGATTTTGCTGGACCGCGCAGACAGCGCCGTCGCCATCTCGCGCCAATCCGAGAAGAAGACATCGACGCTGCGCGGCCGCACGCAGATCAATCTTTTTTACGAGGCGTCGACCCGCACGCAGTCCTCCTTCGAACTGGCCGGCAAGCGGCTTGGCGCCGACGTCATGAACATGTCGGTCGCCAGTTCGTCGGTGAAGAAGGGCGAAACGCTGATCGATACGGCGATGACGCTGAATGCCATGCGGCCCGACATCCTGATCATCCGCCATCAATCGGCGGGTGCTGCCGCCCTGCTGGCGCAAAAGGTCGGCTGTTCCGTAGTCAATGCGGGCGACGGTGCGCATGAGCACCCGACGCAGGCGTTGCTTGACGCGCTCACCATCCGCCGCGCGAAGGGCCACATTGCACGGCTGACCGTCGCCATTTGCGGCGACATCCTGCATTCACGTGTCGCGCGCTCGAATATCATCCTGCTCAACGCGATGGGCGCGCTGGTGCGTGTCGTGGCCCCCTCGACGCTGCTGCCTGCCGGTATCGAGCGCATGGGTGTTGAGGTGCACCGGTCCATGGGCAGCGCGCTGAAAGGCGCCGATGTGGTGATGATGCTCCGCCTGCAGCGCGAGCGGATGGCTGGGGCATTCGTCCCGTCGGTCCGCGAATATTTCCGCTATTACGGCCTCGACGCCGAAAAGCTGAAGGCCGCCAAGGACGACGCGCTTGTCATGCATCCGGGCCCAATGAATCGCGGCGTCGAGATCTCTTCTGAGATCGCGGACGGGCCGCAAAGCGTGATCCAGGAGCAGGTGGAGATGGGTGTGGCGGTTCGCATGGCCGTCATGGAGGCCCTGCTCGATAGCCGCCGGAATGAGGGACGAGCATGAAGCCGCCCCTCTCCCGACCCCTCGTCTTCGAGCGTGCGCGCATCGTCGATCCATCCCGTCAGGTGGATGAGATCGGCACCGTGATCGTCGAGCGCGGCAAGATTGCCGCAGCGGGCGCGAGCGCGCTGAACCAGGGCACGCCCGACGGCGCCGAGCGCATCGATTGCACCGGCAAGACCACCATCCCGGGACTGGTCGACAGCCGCGTCTTCATCGGCGAACCCGGAGGCGAGCACCGCGAGACCATTGCGTCGGCGAGCCACGCCGCCGCCGCCGGTGGCGTGACCTCTGTGATCATGATGCCGGACACCGATCCCGCCATCGACAATGTCGCGCTGGTGGAATTCGTGCTACGAACGGCGCGCGACACCGCCGATGTGCGCATCTTCCCCGCCGCCGCCATCACCAAGGATCTGGCCGGCCACGAGATGACCGAGTTCGGCCTCCTCAAGGAAGCCGGCGCGGTGGCTCTGACTGATGGTCGTCACACGATCGGCAATGCGATGATGATGCGGCGCGCCCTCACCTATGCGCGCGATTTCGGGCTTGTCGTCGCCCACGAGACGCAGGACGCCGACCTCGCGGCCAGCGGTGTGATGAATGAGGGCATTTATGCCAGTTGGCTTGGTCTTTCCGGCATCCCGCGTGAAGCCGAGGCGATTCCTTTGGAACGGGATCTGATGCTGGCGCGGCTGACCGGCGGCGCCTATCACGCGGCCAAGATTTCCACCGCGCTTTCGGCGGCGGCTGTCGCGCGCGCCAAGGCCGACGGCGCAAATGTCACCGCCGCAGCATCGATCAATAACCTCTCCCTGAACGAGAACGATATTGGCGAGTACCGCACATTCTTCCGGCTTGCACCGCCGCTTCGCTCCGAAGATGACAGGCTCGCCACCATCGAGGCGCTGCGGGACGGCACGATCGACCTCATCGTTTCCTCGCACGACCCGCAGGATGTCGACACCAAGCGCCTGCCCTTCGCCGACGCCGCCCCCGGCGCGATCGGGCTGGAGACGCTGCTCGCTGCGGCGCTGAGGCTGCACCACAATGGCGACATCCCTCTGCCGCGCCTCATCGAGGTCCTTTCGACCGCCCCGGCGCGCCTGTTTGGCTTGGAGGGCGGGACGCTCAGGCCGGGTGCGCCAGCCGACCTCGCCGTGGTCGACCTCGAGGCGCCCTGGATCGTGCGCGAAAGCGGCATTCGCTCGCGTTCGAAGAACACCTGCTTCGAAGGCGCGCGGCTGCAGGGCAAGGTATTGCAAACTGTGGTGGCGGGCCGCACAGTGTTCTCCGCTGCCGTGGGGACATAAGGTGCGGCGGGAGGACGCTTGATTACCGTCGCATCGTTACTCGCATTGATATTTGGCTATCTGCTGGGATCGATCCCGTTTGGATTGCTTCTCACCCGCGCCGCCGGCCTGGGCGATGTGCGCTCCATCGGTTCCGGAAATATTGGCGCGACCAATGTGCTGCGTACCGGCAACAAGGGTCTTGCGGCGGCGACGCTGCTGCTCGATGCGTTGAAAGGAACAGCCGCGGTCCTGATCGTCGCAGCGATGGATCCCGCAGCGGCGCTGGTGGCTGGGCTTGGAGCGTTTCTAGGCCATCTCTATCCCGTCTGGCTCGGGTTCAAGGGCGGCAAAGGCGTCGCGACCTATCTTGGCGTCCTCATCGCGGTGGCGTGGAAAGCAGCACTCGTCTTCGCGATTGTCTGGATTGGCCTGGCAGCCATCACCCGGCAGTCATCGACCGCGGCGCTCACCGCCGTCGTAGCAGTTCCGGTGGCGCTGTATCTGCTTGGCCTGCCCGCTGCCGCTGTTCTCTTTGCGGTGATGAGCGTGATCGTCTGGGTGAAGCATCGAGCCAACATAAAGCGACTCTGGGCCGGAACCGAGCCCCGTATCGGCGCGAAGGGCTAAGCCTTGAACGTCGCCGCTGCGCCGCGACTGAGCGACAAGCAGCGCATCAACTGGCTACGACTCATTCGTACGCCGAACGTCGGACCGGCTACCTTTCGCGACTTGATAAACCGGTTCGGGTCGGCGGAGGCGGCTATCGAGATGCTGCCGGAACTGGCGTTGTCCGGCGGGGCCACAAGGGTGCTGAAAGTACCTTCCGCGGCGGAGGTGGAACGCGAACTCGACCTGGCCGCCAAGGCGGGCGCCTCTTTTGCGGCGATTGGCGAGGCTGGTTATCCGCCGATGCTGAAGCGCATGGATCATCCGCCGCCGATCGTCGCGGTCAAGGGAGAGCCGGCAGTGTTTCGCCTGCCGGCGGCAGCCATTGTGGGAGCCCGCAACGCCTCGCTGGCTGGCATCAAAATGGCGCGCATACTGGCGAACGGCCTCGGACAGTCCGGCTATGCCGTTATCTCCGGTCTTGCGCGCGGCATCGACACCGCCGCTCACCAAGGGGGATTGAGCACGGGAACGGTGGCTGTCCTCGCGGGCGGTCTGGACCGCCCCTACCCGCCGGAGAACATCGGGCTCAGCGAAGAGATCGCAGCATCGGGAGGCGCGCTGATTTCGGAGATGCCGTTCGGGTGGGAGCCGCGAGCGGTGGATTTTCCGCGCCGCAATCGATTGATTGCCGGCTTGTCGCTGGGTCTGGTCGTTGTCGAGGCCGCGCAGCGTTCCGGCTCCCTGATCAGCGCGCGCCTTGCCGGCGAAATGGGCCGGCTTGTCTTCGCCGTGCCCGGCTCACCGCTCGACCCGCGCGCCGGCGGCGCAAACGGCCTGCTCAAGGATGGCGCGATTCTGGTCACCGAAATCGCCGACATTCTGCGTGAGCTTGCGCCGCTGCATGGGGCTTCCGCCGACCTGACGCGGCAAACTCTGGATGAACCGCCCGACTTCATGGCGAGCCCGACTGCCAGCGACAGCGACCGCGCTCGCATCATCGAAGCGCTCGGGCCGACACCGGTCGGCATCGACGAGTTGATCCGTCACACCGGGCAGCATCCGGCACAGGTTTTCATGATCTTGCTGGAACTCGACCTTGCCGGGAGGTTGGAACGTCACTCAGGCGGCGCGGTGTCCCTTACCGGCGCCGATGGCTGAAGGACGCGCATCGCGAACCAGGTCGCTGGCTTCAATGTGAGCCATCTCAATGAGATAGGCCAGCATGTCACATTTCTCCGCGCGCGAAATGTCGTGCAACTCCTTGAGCATTGATCGCACATAATCGATAGTCTCAAGTCGGCCGCGTTTATTCTGCACTGTCATCTTGCCCCCATCCATTCCGGTAAGCCTTCATTCCAGCGACGAGCCTCGCAGTGACCATTTCTCGTTGCGGATGCAGTCCCTCAATCACTGTATTTATCACACCTAAAATTGCAAGTCACAGCGATACTATCTGAGGTTGCATAAGTAGGTTCACTCGGCAAAACTGAAGGCGGCACTTGACCGCGGACCAAACGAAAGCCATGTGAACGGGCTTCCAGCGATGCGGTCCCGGCGCCTTTGCGCGCTCCGGCCTTAGCCAAACGAGTTTTCATGGACGTTGTCGTCGTCGAATCGCCTGCCAAGGCGAAGACAATCAATAAGTATTTGGGCCGCAACTATAAGGTTCTGGCGTCCTTCGGTCACGTCCGTGACTTGCCGGCGAAGGACGGATCTGTGCGTCCGGACGAGGATTTCGCCATGTCCTGGAGCGTCGACACCGCGTCCGGAAAGCGGCTCAGCGAAATTGCCAAGGCTGTGAAGGATGCGGATGGCTTGATTCTCGCCACCGACCCCGATCGCGAGGGCGAGGCGATTTCCTGGCACGTGCTGGAGGTCCTCAAGCAGAAACGCGCGTTGAAGGACAAGCCGGTCAGCAGGGTCGTGTTCAACGCCATCACCAAACAATCGGTGCTGGATGCAATGAAGCATCCGCGCGAAATCGACGCGCCGCTGGTGGAAGCCTATCTGGCGCGCCGTGCGCTCGACTATCTTGTGGGCTTCACGCTCTCGCCGGTTCTTTGGCGCAAGCTGCCGGGGGCCCGCTCCGCCGGCCGCGTTCAATCGGTCGCGTTGCGGCTGGTCTGCGATCGCGAGGCCGAGATCGAGCGCTTCGTCCGCGAGGAATATTGGAACATCGCCGCGATCCTGAAGACGCCGCGATCCGATACGTTCGAGGCGCGGCTGACCGCTTATGACGGCAAGAAGCTGCAGAAGCTCGACGTCAAGAACAAGGAACAGGCGGACGCCATCACGGCGATGCTGAACGGCGCATCCTTCCGTGCCGCCTCGGTGGAAGCGAAGCCGACTAGGCGCAATCCCGCCCCGCCGTTCACCACTTCGACCCTGCAACAGGCGGCTTCGTCGCGGCTTGGCTTCTCCGCCAATCGCACGATGCAGGTCGCGCAGCGCCTCTATGAAGGCCTCGACCTCGGCGGCGAGACGGCCGGTCTCATCACCTAT
Source organism: Mesorhizobium sp. (assembly GCA_036524835.1). Classification (GTDB taxonomy): domain Bacteria; phylum Pseudomonadota; class Alphaproteobacteria; order Rhizobiales; family Rhizobiaceae; genus Mesorhizobium_G. The sequence goes on from DATDBN010000135.1 coordinate 24,501, forward strand.
ATGCGGACCGATGGCGTGCAGATGGCGCCGGAGGCGATTGAGGCCGCGCGCGTCTCAATCGCCAAGGAGTTCGGTGACCGGTATTTGCCCGAGAAGCCCCGCCACTACACCACCAAGGCGAAGAACGCGCAGGAAGCCCACGAGGCGATCCGCCCGACCGATTTCTCGCGTTTGCCGCAGGATGTGCGCAAATATCTCGATGCCGATCAGGCTCGGCTCTATGAGATGGTTTGGAAGCGAGCCATCGCCAGCCAGATGAACCCCGCCGAGATCGAACGCACGACCGTCGAGATCGAGGCGGTGAACGGCTCGAAGACGGCGGGTTTGCGCGCCGTGGGCTCCGTCATCCGTTTCGATGGCTTCATCGCCGCCTACATCGAACATAAGGAAGAGGATTCGGAGGACGAAGAAAACAGGCGTCTGCCCGAAATCCGCGCCAACGAGGCGCTGCAGCGCGAGACCGTCAACGCCACACAGCACAGCACCGAACCGCCGCCGCGCTATTCGGAAGCGACGTTGATCAAGAAGATGGAGGAACTCGGCATTGGCCGTCCCTCTACCTACGCCTCGACCCTCAAGACGCTGGAAGACCGTGAATATGTCGTCATCGACAAGCGGCGGTTGGTCCCCCATTCACGTGGACGCATCGTGACGGCGTTCCTGGAGAGCTTCTTCGAGAAATATGTCGAGTATGATTTCACCGCCGCCCTTGAGGAACGGCTGGATGAGATTTCCGACGGCAAGCTGGCGTGGCGCGAAGTGCTGCGCGATTTCTGGAAGGACTTCTCCGCCGCGGTTGCCAACATCCAGGAACTGCGCGTCACGGACGTGCTGAACGCCCTCAACGAGGATCTGGCGCCCCTGCTGTTCCCGGTCCGCGAGGACGGCTCGAATCCGCGCATCTGTCCGAAATGCGGTGTCGGCACGCTGTCGCTGCGCCTCGGCAAATACGGCGCGTTTGTCGGCTGCTCAAACTATCCCGATTGCGGCTTTACCCGCCAACTCGGCGAAGGCAACGGCAATGGCGAGGCAGAAACCGGCGAGAGCGGCGACAAGGCGCTGGGCAAGGATCCCTATACGCAAGAGGAGATCACCCTGCGCTCCGGCCGCTTCGGCCCCTATGTCCAGCGGGGTGAAGGCAAGGAAGCGAAGCGCTCCAGCCTGCCGAAGGGGTGGACTGTCGAATCGATCGACCATGAGAAGGCGCTGGCCCTGCTGTCGCTGCCTCGCGATGTCGGGAAGAACCCAGAGTCCGGCAAGATGATCTCGGCCGGCCTCGGCCGCTACGGACCCTTCGTGCTCCACGACGGCACCTACGCCAATCTGGAATCGATTGAGGACGTGTTCACCATCGGGCTCAATCGCGCCGTCTCGGTGATTGCAGAAAAGCAGGCCAAGGGACCGCGCGCGGGTCGTGGAACGCCGGCGGCGCTCAAGGATCTGGGCGCGCATCCGGACGGCGGAGGAAGCGTGACGGTGCGCGACGGTCGCTATGGCGCCTACGTCAATTTCGGCAAAATCAACGCGACGCTGCCTAAGGGCAAGGATCCTGCTTCAGTGACGATGGACGAGGCTCTGGCACTCGTCGCGGCCAAGGCGGAAAAGGACGGGGCGGGCAACGGCAAGAAGCCGGCCCGGCGTGGAAAGAAGGCTTAGGTGGCCAGAAGCATATCCGGCGGGGGCAAGAAGGGCAGCGCCAAGCCGCCAACGTCCAAGGGGGACTTTCGGCCGTCGCGCGACGATGTGCTTCGCTACATTGAGGAAAATCCCGATAGAGCCGGGAAACGCGATATCGCAAAAGCCTTCTCGCTGAAGAACGAGGACCGCATCTGGCTGAAAGACCTCCTGCGCGACCTCCAGGACGCAGGCCTGCTGCGCAAGGAGGGCAAGCGCCTGGCGAAGCCCGGCGCACTGCCGCATGTCGCGGTTCTCGACGTCTTCGGCCGCGACTCCGATGGCAATTTGCTCGCCCGTCCGAGCGAAACCACCAGCAGCAACGGCGACGTACCGAATGTCCTGATCCGTGTGCCGCGCGGCGCCAAAGCTCCCGGCGTCGGCGACCGGGTGCTGGCAAAGACCTTCCCGTCGGATGCGACGACCGGCTTTGCCTACACAGCCCGGGTGATGAAAATTTTCGAGAAGCGCGACGACTCCGTGTTGGGTGTCTTCCGCGCGCTGCCGGACGGATCGTTCCGTATAGAGCCGGTCGAACGTCGCCAGCCCGAGTTGATTGTCGACGTCGAGTTCCGTGGCGAAGCAAAGCCCGGCGATCTGGTCGAGGTCGAGCCGGGCCGTACGGGCCGGTACGGCCTTCCGCGTGGCAAGGTCATCGCGGTTCTCGGATCGATGACGTCGGAGAAGGCGGTTTCGATGATCGCCATCCACGCCCACGACATTCCGCATATCTTTCCGGCTGACGTGATTGGAGAGTCGGAGGCGGCGAAGCCGGCGGCCATGGCCGGCCGCGAGGATTGGCGGAATCTGCCGCTGGTCACCATCGACCCGGCCGATGCCAAGGATCATGACGATGCGGTGTTCGCCGAGCCCGACACCGACGGGCAGAATGTCGGCGGCGTTGTGGTCACGGTGGCCATTGCCGATGTCGCCGCCTATGTGCGGTCAGGATCGGCACTTGATCGTGAGGCGCTGAAGCGGGGCAATTCGGTCTATTTTCCGGACCGGGTCGTACCGATGCTGCCCGAACGCATTTCCAACGATCTTTGCTCGCTGAAGGAGGGCGTCGACCGCCCTGCCCTTGCCGTGCGGATGATTTTCGCAGCCGACGGGCGCAAGATCCGGCACAGCTTCCATCGCGTCATGATGAAATCCGCGGCAAAGCTTTCCTATTGGCAGGCGCAGGCGGCAATCGATGGCCAGCCGGATGAGAAGACCGGGCCGCTGCTCGAAGGCGTGCTCCAGCCGCTCTGGGCGAGCTACGAGGTGCTGAAACGCGGTCGCAATGCGCGTGCGCCGCTTGAACTCGACCTGCCCGAACGGAAGATCCTGCTCAAGGCGGATGGTACGGTCGACCGCGTCATCGTTCCCGACCGGCTCGACGCGCACAAATTGATCGAAGAATTCATGATCCAGGCCAATGTCGCTGCTGCGGAGACGCTGGAGGCCAAACGCCAGGCGCTGATTTACCGCGCCCACGACGCCCCATCGCTCGCCAAACAGGAGTCGCTGCGCGAATTCCTCAAGACCATCGGCCTGTCGCTGGCGCATGGTGCACAGTTGCGGCCGGCCATGTTCAACTCGATCCTGGAGCGCGTGCGCGGTAACGATCAGGAGGCCTTGGTCAACGAGGTCGTTCTGCGGTCGCAAAGCCAGGCAGAATACACGCCCCAGAATATCGGCCATTTCGGCCTGAACCTGCACCGGTATGCTCACTTCACCTCGCCAATCCGCCGCTACGCCGACCTGATCGTCCATCGCGCGCTGATTTCTGCGCTTGGATTCGGCTCGGATGGCATTGCGCGGGCCGACGAGGAGCGGCTGGTGGAGATCTCGGCGCTGATTTCCGCGACCGAACGCCGCGCCATGGCCGCGGAACGCGACACGGTGGATCGCCTAGTCGCCACCCATCTGTCTGAAAGACTTAACGAATCCTTCGACGCGCGTATTTCGGGCGTGACCAAGGCGGGGCTTTTTGTCCAATTGCCGACCTTTGGCGCGGATGGCTTCATACCCATATCGACGCTTGGCGACGACTATTACCATTTCGACGAAGGCGCGCGCGCCCTGTTTGGCGAGCGCAGCGGCAAAGGCTTTCAGCTGGCCGATGCCGTCGAGGTGCGCCTGGTCGAAGTGGCGCCGATGGCAGGCGCCATGCGCTTCGAAATGCTCAGCGAGCCCAAGGCCCTACCAGGGTCGAAGCGTTCGTTCCACAAATCGAAGGCGAGCGTCCAAGGCCGGCACAGGCAGCGCGCTTCACAGGCAGGCGGCCGCCGCAGGAGGTGAGCATGACCGGACAACTTTTTGGGAACGAAGAGGTTTTTGGCGGCGAACATCACACCGGCCGGCCGGCCCGCAAGCTCTGGCCCGCCATGTGGCGCGGCTTTCAAGGCAAATGCCCGCGCTGTGGTGAAGGCAATTTGTTCAAGGCCTTTACCAAGACCGTGGATCGCTGCGCTGTCTGTGGCGAAGATATCCATCATCACCGCGCGGACGATTTGCCCGCCTATCTGGTCATCACCATCGTTGGCCACATCGTGCTCGGCTCTTTCATGGGGGTGGAACTCATGCTGGAATGGTCAAGCTGGCAGCATTTGGCCGTCTGGGTGCCGCTGACCATCATTCTGTCCCTGGCGTTGCTCCAACCGGTCAAGGGTGCTGTCATCGGCCTTCAGTGGGCGAATTACATGCATGGCTTCGGCGGCGAGGAAGATCAGTTCGACACACATCCCGAGGCGTAGAACCAGTCGGACGGACTTGAACCGGCTTCGTTTGGGTGTCACATGAGGAGTGCGCGGCTCTGGCCGCGCGCAGCCGGATCAGGACCATGGTTACATATCTCGACGCCGACGTCGCCCCGCCGCGCAACACCGGCCAAATCCGCCTCTATGGCCCGGATGCCTTTGCCGGCATGCGCAAGGCCTGTCAGTTGACCGCACGCTGCCTGGACGAACTCGCCGGATTGGTCGCACCTGGCACCACAACTGCGGCAATCGACCGTTTCGTGTTCGAGTTCGGCATGGATCATGGCGCGATGCCGGCAACGCTCAACTATCGCGGCTACACGAAATCCTCCTGTACCTCGATCAACCACGTCGTCTGTCACGGCATTCCAGATGAGAAGCCACTCCGCGAAGGCGATATCGTCAACATCGACGTGACCTTTGTTGTCGATGGCTGGCACGGCGATTCCAGCCGAATGTATCCGGTTGGACAGATCAAGCGCGCCGCCGAACGCCTGCTGGAGGTCACGCACGAATGCCTGATGCGAGGCGTTGCGGCGGTGAAACCTGGTGTCCGCACGGGCGCGATCGGCGCTGCGATCCAAACCTACGCGGAGATGGAACGCTGTTCGGTGGTGCGCGATTTCTGCGGCCATGGCGTCGGCCTGCTGTTCCATGACGCCCCAAATATTCTGCACTATGGCAGCGCCTACGAGGGCGTCGAAATGCGCGAGGGAATGATCTTCACCATAGAGCCGATGATCAATCTCGGGCGCCCGCATGTGAAGGTTCTCTCCGACGGATGGACTGCCGTCACCCGCGACCGCTCCCTTTCGGCTCAGTATGAGCACACTGTGGGCGTGACAAAGGACGGCTGCGAAGTGTTCACACTGTCGCCGGCAGGTCTCGACCGTCCGGGCCTTCCCGCTTAACCGCCTGCGCGCAAGGGGATCTGGTGGGCGACGATACGGACGAACGCGGCTTCTTCGGCGAATTGCCGGCGGCGATGGCTGGCAAGCGGGTCGCGCAGACCTCCTCGTCAAAGACTGAGAAGCCTCATTACCTGGGCCATCGCGACCGCCTGCGCGATCGCTTCCGGGAAGCGGGTGCCACCGCCCTGCCCGACTACGAGTTGCTGGAACTCCTGCTGTTCCGCTTTATCCCACGTAGCGACACCAAGGGTGTCGCCAAGGCACTGATTGCCCGCTTCGGCTCTCTCGCCGAGGTGCTGGGCGCGCCGGAACACCTGCTGCGCGAGATCCCCGGCGTTGGCGAGGCGGTCGCGTTTGACATCAAGGTGGTCACCGCCGTCGCGCAACGCATGGCGCGCGGCGAGATCAAAGGCCGCGAAGTCCTGTCGTCCTGGTCCTCGGTGCTGGAATATTGCCGCGCCTCGATGGCATTCGAGCAGCGCGAGCAGTTTCGCATCCTGTTCCTCGACAAGATGAACGGCCTGATTGCCGACGAGGTGCAGCAGATCGGCACGGTGGATCATACGCCGGTCTACCCGCGCGAAGTCATCAAGCGCGCTTTGGAGCTATCGGCGACCGCGCTGATCCTGGTGCACAATCACCCATCAGGCGATCCGACGCCATCGCGTGCCGATATAGAGATGACGAAGACGATCGTGGCGACGGCCAAGCCGATGGGCATCGTCGTTCAGGACCACATCATCGTCGGCAAGGACAGGAATGCCAGCATGAAGGGCTTGCTGCTGATTTGAGGCTCAGCCCCCGTGCTGGCTGTGATCCTGGCCGGAACCGGTTTCCCCCATGCCTTCCACTGCGAATTTGACGGCTACAGTGCCAGCCTTCTCAAAGGTCAGCGTGCCGGGAAATTTCTC
>DATDBN010000136.1:0-7395 GCA_036524835.1 Mesorhizobium sp.
TCTCGTTGTCGTCAACACCTGCGGCTTCATCGATTCCGCCCGCGACGAGTCCCTCAACGCCATCGGCTCGGCCCTGTCGGAAAACGGCAAGGTCATCGTCACCGGCTGTCTCGGCGCGGAGCCCGACGTCATCCGCGAGAAACACCCCAATGTGCTGGCGATCACGGGACCGCAAGCTTACGAGAGCGTGATGGCGGCGGTACACGAGGCAGCCCCGCCGGCACACGATCCCTACGTCGACCTGCTGCCGCCGCAAGGCGTGAAACTCACGCCACGCCACTACGCCTATCTGAAGATCTCGGAAGGCTGCAACAATCGCTGCTCCTTCTGCATCATACCGGCGCTGCGCGGCGACCTCGTTTCGCGTCCCGCCGCCGACGTGCTGCGCGAGGCCGAGCGCCTGGCGAAGGCCGGGGTCAAGGAACTGCTCGTCATCTCGCAGGATACCAGCGCCTATGGCGTGGACATCAAATATGCGACCAGCACCTGGAAGGGACCGGATGGCCAGCAGCGCGAGCTGCGGGCGAAATTCCTCGACCTGTCACAGGCGCTTGGCGAACTCGGCGTCTGGGTGCGCATGCACTATGTCTATCCCTATCCGCATGTCGCCGACGTCATTCCGCTGATGGCCGAAGGCAAGATCCTGCCCTATCTGGACATACCCTTCCAGCATGCCTCCCCGCAGGTGTTGAAGAACATGCGCCGCCCCGCGCATGGCGAGAAGACGCTGGAGCGCATCCGCGGCTGGCGCGAGGCCTGCCCGGACCTTGCCATCCGCTCGACCTTCATCGTCGGCTTTCCCGGTGAAACCGAAGACGATTTCGAGATGCTGCTCGACTGGCTGGACGAGGCCAGGATCGAGCGCGCCGGCTGCTTCAAATATGAGCCGGTGAAGGGCGCGCGCTCTGAAACGCTCGGCCTCCCCGAGGTGCCCCAGGAGGTGAAAGAACACCGCTGGCACCGGTTCATGCAGCGCCAGCAGAAGATTTCCGCCCAGCTTCTTCAGAAGAAGGTCGGCAAACGCCTGCCAGTCATCATCGATGAAGCCCACGGCACAGCGGGCAAGGGCCGCACGAAATACGATGCGCCCGAAATCGACGGCTCGGTGCATATCCAATCGCGGCGGCCGTTGCGCGCCGGCGAGATCATTACCGTCAAGATCGACCGTGCGGACGCCTACGATCTGCACGGCACGGCGGTCTAAGCGCTTCCGTAAAATCGCATAGCGGATATCCGGGTTCAGAAGCGCGGCAAGTCGAGCGAAAGCGGCGGCTCTGGCAGCGTGCGCGATGGGCACGGCTCTACCCCGGCAGGGTCTCCGCAGGCTTTGGCGCAGGCTTTGCGGGCATGCGCATATAGAGCTGATACGCCCTGTTGGCAGGTCCGCCCGCTCCTGCGGGCGATGGCACTTCGAATGCCTCACTGACGTCGATGCGGCCGAGGAAACGTTGCGCCGCCTTCTCGCATTGCACGGTTGCCGCATCGCACAACAACGCCGCGCCAGCGTGCTGCAGATCGCCCGGCCTGACCCATGGCGTGATCTTCCACTGCAGGCCCTGCACCGCGTAGGGGCGATCGGAGGCGTAGAATGCGACGCCATTGGCGAGAAAATTCGCATCTGACGCGACAATTCTGAGCGGCCGATTGGCCTGCGCCCGCCATTTGGCCTGAACCGTCTCGGCGATCGTCTCGATCGGTACGGCGCTGTTCGACCGGCCGTTCTCCAGCGTCAGCCGTCTGATTGTCGGCGCCAAAAGCAGCGCCGCGACGCAGAAGACCACTATTATCGCCGGCACGACGATCCGCTGCCGTTCCGCCAGGCTCTTCGGCATGAAGGACACCATGAGGAACGGAAGGAACACGAAGAACGGGATCGACCAGAGGGATGACAGTTGAGCGTCGAGCACGAGGCCTAGAAGCACCGTTATCAGCGTCGGCAAGAGGATTGCCGCGAGCAGCGCGCGGCCCTCGACGGTGGCCCATAGCGCCCGCACCTGTTCGCGAGCGACGATCGGCAGCCCATCGCCGGGATAGCGGTGCAGAACCAGCAGCAGGAAGCCCGGCAAGGCATAAATCAGTATCGCCGGGAGGAATTGCGCCGCGCCAACAAGCGAGTCCGACCAGTGACCCGTTCCCTGTTCGGCAGCATAGCGCACCGTCATGAAGCCGGTTTCGAACAGCCAATAGAGATGTGGGGCGATGGGAATGAGCCCGCCTATGATCGCGTAAAGCGGCAATCTGGTGCGGAACAGCGTGCGGGCCTCGGGGTCTGCCAGCGCATGGACAAAGATCGCCAGCAGGATCACCGCGGAATGGTACTTGGCCAGCAGCGCCAGCCCGCCGATCAGGCCGACCATGAACGCGTCGAGCGGGCGCCGCTTCTCCAGCGTCCGGATGTAAAAAAGCAGCGTGAACGCCCAGAAAGGCGCCATCGAGGATGTCGCGTTGTAATTGATCGACAGAAAAGTCAGCGGCGGCAGGAAAAACACCATCGCCACCAGCAAAATCTGCTGGCTCGGGGTGAAGAACCGGGTCGAGATGCGCCACATGCCGAACGCCGCGACCGCAACGCTGGTCATGGAGAGCATATGATAGAAGAAATTGGTTCGCGGGAAGATGCTGAGCCAGGCGGCGCTGATCCAACTGTAGAGCGGCGGATGCTTGTAATAGCCAAGCTGCCAGCCGATGCCCCAGGCGAAATTCTCGAGCATGTCGCCATGGATATCGAGATTGTAGCGGCTGAGTGCGGCGAAAACCGTCCAGAACGCCACGAACACAATGAGGATCGCTGCGACACTCAACCCTGGCTTCACGGTCGAAGCGATGGACGGAGCCAACTTTGTGTGAGCCATCAATGGACGAAGAGCGGCCATGGGGCCGCTCTTCTCACATATGAGTAAAAACGCAAGAGCGTCTTAGCGCGAATAGAACTCGACGACCAGGTTGGGTTCCATCTGCACCGCGAACGGCACGTCGGCCAAGCCGGGCACGCGCTGGAAGGATGCGACCATCTTGGTGTGGTCGGCTTCGATGTAATCCGGCACGTCGCGCTCGGCCAGTTGAACCGACTCCAGCACGATGACCAACTGCTTCGACTTTTCGCGAACTTCGACGACGTCGCCCGGCTTGCAGCGATACGAACCGATGTTCGTGCGCTTGCCGTTGACGTTGACATGGCCGTGATTGACGAACTGGCGGGCGGCAAAGATGGTCGGCACGAACTTGGCGCGATAGACGATCGCGTCGAGCCGCGACTCCAGCAGGCCGATCAAATTCTCCGAGGTGTCGCCCTTGCGGCGGTCGGCCTCTTCATAGACCTTGCGGAACTGCTTTTCGGAAACGTCACCATAGTGACCCTTCAGCTTCTGCTTGGCGCGCAGCTGCAGGCCGAAGTCGGACATCTTGCCCTTGCGGCGCTGGCCATGCTGGCCCGGGCCGTATTCACGCTTGTTGACCGGCGACTTCGGCCGGCCCCAGATATTCTCGCCAAGACGGCGATCGAGTTTGTACTTTGCGGATTCGCGCTTGCTCATCGCATTCCCTTTCAACGAAATACACCCGAAGCCTCATGCTTCGGGCGAAGGAAACGCGCCCTCCTCTGGCCCCCTTTTTCGAGGCCTGACAGGATGTTCCACGCACGCTTTGCGGAGACCACCCACGGGACACGTTAGTCTGCAGGACAAGGTATCGACGATGGAGTTCTGCCCTGTCCGGCGGCCACAGAAAACCAAACACCGGACATTGCGGCCCGGCGTTGGGAGCGAAATAGGCTAACCGCGGGTGGAAGTCAACGTGGGTGCGGCTCGCGGGCGGCACTCGTGGACGATTGCATTCAGCAAGTCCTGCCCCTCACCTCTGCGCGTTACCGCCGGTCCAATGAGGAACCGGTGGCCTCGGTCCAGTGGCGCGAATTTGCCGACAATGAGGGGATGCTGATACATCATCGCCAAGACTCGCGGCCCGCGCTGGCCTCTCGCGCAAACATCCAACACCCAGAGGAAATGCCGAATGCAAGGTGCAACACGTCACGCCTCGGTTTTTCGCGAGTTTATCGACAGCGGGGCGGCGGGTGGCATCGTCCTTATGGTCGCCGCCGCCTTGGCGCTGATCGTCGCGAACTCCCCGCTGGCGCCTGCCTATTTCGGTGCACTTGCCACCTACCTCGGACCGCTGAACGTCGAGCACTGGATCAATGACGGATTGATGGCGGTGTTCTTCCTGCTGGTCGGCCTGGAGATCAAGCGCGAGTTTCTGGACGGCCAGCTCTCCACCTGGTCGCGTCGCGTCTTGCCGGGCCTCGGCGCCGCCGGCGGAATGGTAGTGCCGGCGCTCATTTACGTCGTGATCAACAGCGGCAATCCGGACGTGCTGGCGGGCTGGGCGGTTCCCACCGCCACCGACATCGCTTTTGCGCTCGGCGTCCTGTCGCTGCTGGGAAATCGCGTACCGGCCTCCATGAAGGTCTTCCTGACCGCGCTGGCGATCATCGACGACCTCGGGGCGGTTCTTATCATTGCGATTTTCTACACAGACAATCTGTCCCTGCCCTATCTGGGCTGCGCGGCCGCTGTTCTCTTCGTTTTGATCGCGCTCAACCGCATGAGCGTGCTTACGCTTGTGCCTTATGTGGCGCTCGGCGTGGTGCTGTGGTTTCTCGTGTTAAGATCCGGGGTGCACGCAACTGTAGCCGGCGTGGCGCTGGCGCTGACGATTCCGCTGCGCGCCTCTCCGGGCATCGCGCACGACCTCGAAGCTTCTCCGCTGCACCGGCTGGAGCACGCGCTGCACGGCGTGGTGGCGTTTGGCATCGTGCCAATCTTCGGTTTCGCCAATGCCGGCGTGTCGCTGGCCGGAATGGGGCTTGCGACGCTGGCCCAGCCGCTGACGCTGGGCATTGCGCTCGGTCTGTTTGGCGGCAAGCTCGTCGGCGTCTTCGGTACGACCCTGCTTGCCATCCGCCTTCAACTGGCAGACGCGCCTGCCAATGCGCGGACCGGTCATATACTGGGCGTGTCTGTCCTGTGCGGTATTGGTTTCACGATGAGCCTGTTCATCGGCCTGCTCGCCTTTCCAGACAATCAGGCAATTCAGGACGACGTGAAAGTCGGCATTCTTGCCGGATCGCTGGTCGCGGCTGTCGTCGGAACCATCATTCTGTTGTTGGCGCCGCCGCCCGGGCCGGGAGAGGACTAGGCGTCAGGCGGAGCGCTTTATCTCCCTCGCCTCGACAGGCGCTTTGGTCGGATCGTTGGCGGCAAAAACCGCCAATTGGTCGGCAACGGCCTTCTTCAAGGCGGGCCGCGATTCGCCCCGCTCCGTGTAGGCCTTCAACCCCGGAAAATCGTCGAGCAGGCTGGTCCCGCGCAGGATACGCAGCACAGACATCATCATGAGATCGCCGACGGTAAAGCGGCCGCTCAGATAGTCGCGGTCTCCCAGCCAGTCCTGCAGCAGCGTAAGGCGGGCGCGCAACTGCTGTTCGGCACTTGGCCGGCGAAGCCGAGCCCATTCTTCGTTGGCGTAGAAGAAATCGAGGGTGGAATAGGTCTGCACATACTGCTCGATCGAATTGAGCGCGGCAAAGACGTGAGAGACCGCCTGCGCCCGGCCGGCTGCGTCGGACGGCATCAGCACATCGCTCTTTTGTGCGATGTGGATGACGATCGCGCCGGACTCGAACAGGACCAGTCCGTCCTCCTCGTACATCGGCACCTGGCCGAAGGGCTGCAGTGCCCGATAGCCAGCCGATTTCTGGTCGGAACTGTCGATGAGTTTTGTCCGATAGGGAAGACCGGACTCTTCCAATGCCCAGCGGACGCGGAAGTCGCGCACCAGCCCCTGTGCGAAGACAGGCACCCATTTGAAAGCCGAGATCGTGATCATTGCTTCGTCTCCTGCAAACCCTTGGCGGCCAGACCTTCGACATAGGCCTGTTCACGGTCGAAACTCTCGCTCCATCCCTCGATGTGGCTGTCCCGCGACTCGACAGAAATGAATGGCGTCTGATGAAAGCGCTGAACGGTCTTCTGCCCATCGCGGGCGAATGTCACCGTGATCAGCGTTTCGATATTGTCCTCGTCATCGCCCTCCCAGGCGAAGGAGTAGACGATGCGCCTGTTCTGCTCGATGTCCTTGAATTCGCCGCTCATCCAGTTCTCGCCGTACCGCTCGGAAACGATGCAGCCGCGCCATTTGCCGCCCCGGCGAAAATCGTAATCGAGATGGGTGCAGGCAAACTCCTTCGGCCCTAGCCAGCGGATCATGTGATCGCGGCTCGACCAGGCCCGGAACACCAGTTCCAGCGGCGCGTCGAAGGTGCGTACGATGAGCAATTCGTCATCACGACTCCTTGCCGCTTCAGTGTGAAGTTCCATCCGGATCTCCCTTTGTGATTTCCCGAAGATACGTTTCCAGTTTGTCGAAGCTGCCTTCCCAGAACCGGCGGTAGCGCTGAAGCCAGCCGTCAAGCTCCTGCAAAGGCGCCGCTTCCAGCTTGCAGGGACGCCACTGCGCCTCCCTGCCACGCGAGATCAGCCCGGCCCCTTCGAGCACCTTGAGATGCCGCGAGATGGCCGGCAGGGTGATCTCGAACGGTTCAGCCAATTCATTCACCGTCGCCTCTCCCTGCACCAGACGCGCCAGGATTGCCCGGCGCGTTGGGTCGGCAAGCGCCGACAATGTCTGCGAGAGCGCATCCTCGCTCATCACTTAACATCCTTGTTAATTAACATATCGGTTAAGTAAAACGTTTGGAAGCGCCCGTCAAGCGTTTCCTTTCCGGATCGCGTGACGGGCGGAAGTACGGGCAAAGCGCTATTTCTCCGGCTTGTGTTCCGGCAATCCCGTGTGCCTGGTCTCGGCGAAGTCCTCGAGCTGGCCTTCGCTCATGGACTCGTACATTTGCTTGGAAGCGCCCTTGAGCTCGCTCTTCTTCGTCTCGCCGCGTTTTGCCGAGAGGGCAGCGCCGGCGGCTTTCTGCTGGGCTTTCGATTTTGCGGGCATGGCCGTTCTCCTTCGTCACATGACGAAGAAAACGCGGCTTCCATCGCGAATGTTCCGAGCTCTTCTCCCGAGACCGCACCGATCGACCGGCATGGCCGGGCGGTCTTCGTTCAGGCGTGGCTGGGGTCGGGGCGGCACCTCGCGGCTTCGGCGATGAGCCCATCCATATCGGGCCAAAGGATATCATGGCATTTGGCAAAGCCGACAAAAGCGCGGCGGGCCTGTTCCGGGGTCAAATGTCCCAGCCGGGCTGCTTCGCAAGCGCGCCACGCGGTCGAATAGATCGATGTGCGGCGCGATTGCGGCCAATCCTGAAGGAACCGGTGCATATCCATCAGCGAGCGGATTTCGAGGCGGGTTCCCAATCCGACCGATACCGCGACAGGAATCTGG
>DATDBN010000137.1:0-98723 GCA_036524835.1 Mesorhizobium sp.
GACAAACAATGTCATGTCCGGGCCGGGCGTCAGCGCAATGATCATCGTGGCGATGCCGAACTGGAGAATCGTGGCGTAGTCGGGAATGAAGGTCATGGCAGATCCGGGAAGTATTTGTGAGCACGTGCGATTTCTATGCCACGCTGTGCGAACAGCCGCCAGCGCCTGGTCCAACGACAAGTCGGTCGCTTGCCAGCACTATTTCGTCAATCGCTGCGGGAGATATTCGTATGCGCATTCTCGGAACAGCTGCAGTGGCGGCACTGCTCGCCCACCGCTGGCCATGGCCGGGGAGCAGCATTTTCCAACGGACGGCGGGCAGGTGTTTTTCAACATACCCTCCGGCAATGTGGGATGCGTCTACACACCGGCGGGCGGCGTCGCACATGACAAGCCGGAGGATCACAGCCCGGAGCTTTCCTGTGACCGTGTGGAGCCCACCTATCTGTGTTCACGCTGCAAGCACGAGGCAAGGCGAAGAGATATGACACTATCGGGGACGAGTTGCTGCGGCACAAGCAAGATGATCTTCCGCTACGGCAAGACATGGTCGAGGGGCCATTCGTTTGCAAGTCCAGCGAAATCGGGCTGACCTGCACAGTGGGTCGGCGGAAACGGGTTCTGATCAGCCGCGCCAGGACCAGGTTCTACTGAACGCGGCGGGCTGAGGGTTGCTCAGGCAACTTGCCGATAGGCCATTTCCTGTTTAGAGCGCTCTTGAAAAATCAGGCGCTGTTGTAATCGATTGGGGTCTTGAATGGCGAAGGTGAAGAACGTCAAGAAGGTGGTGCTTGCCTATTCGGGCGGGCTGGACACTTCCATTATTCTGAAATGGCTGCAGACGGAGCTCGGCGCGGAGGTCGTGACATTCACCGCCGACCTTGGCCAGGGCGACGAACTGGAACCGGCGCGCAAGAAGGCCGAGATGATGGGGATCAAGGACATCCGCATTGTCGATGTGCGTGAAGAATTTGTCTCCGATTTCGTCTTTCCGATGTTTCGCGCCAACACAGTTTATGAGGGGCAGTATCTGCTCGGCACGTCTATCGCGCGGCCTCTGATTGCCAAACATCTGATTGATATTGCTGCGGAGGTCGGTGCAGATGCCGTGGCTCACGGCTCGACGGGCAAGGGCAACGACCAAGTGCGGTACGAGCTTTCCGCCTATGCGCTCAATCCTGATATCAAGGTTATCGCGCCATGGCGCGACTGGTCGTTCAAGTCGCGCACGGACCTGATCAATTTTGCCGAGCAGCATCAGATACCGGTGCCGAAGGACAAGCAAGGCGACGCGCCATTCTCGGTGGACGCCAACCTCCTGCACTCCTCATCCGAGGGTAAGGTTCTCGAAGACCCGTGGCTTGAGCCGCCGGAATATGTTCATCAGCGCACGATTTCGCCGATGGACGCGCCCGATGCCGTCACTGAAATCACCGTCGAGTTCAAGAATGGTGATGCGGTTGCCCTGAACGGAAAGAAATTGTCTCCCGCCACACTGCTGGCGGCGCTCAACGATCTCGGCCGCGACAACGGTATCGGTCGGCTGGATCTTGTCGAGAATCGCTTCGTGGGCATGAAGTCTCGCGGCGTTTATGAAACGCCGGGCGGCACTATTCTGCTGGCGGCGCACCGTGCCATCGAGTCGATCACGCTGGATCGCGGCGCGGCCCATTTGAAGGATGAGCTCATGCCGCGCTACGCCGAGCTGATCTACAATGGCTTCTGGTTTTCGCCGGAGCGCGAGATGCTGCAGGCGCTGATCGACAAGAGCCAGGAAGACGTCGAGGGCGAGGTGCGGATGAAGCTCTATAAGGGCAACGTCATCGTGACCGGTCGCCGGTCGCCGAAATCGCTCTACAAGGATGCGCTCGTCACCTTCGAGGACGACCGCGGCGCCTACGATCAGAAGGACGCCGAGGGTTTCATCCGGCTGAACGCGTTGCGGCTCCGGACCCTCGCCGCGCGTAAGAGGTAGACGCAGCCAAGGTCTGTCCCGCGCGTTGCGGGGGTCTGGCAACGCTCCGGATTTGCGCAACGCGACAGGTTTGATGCTGGCGCGGCGCGTGCTAACTGACCCAAATGGCGCAGAAGAAAGCATTTGAGGTCCAGAGCTGGATCAACCGGCCGGACTCCCGATTCCCGATCGTGCTGCTGTATGGGCCCGACCGTGGGCTGGTGGCCGAGCGCGCGCGAACCTTTGCCGAGAAGACCGGCGTGGCGCTGGACGATCCCTTTAGCGTCGTGCGGCTGGAGGCGGCGGAGGCGGATACGTCCGGCCGGCTGATCGATGAGGCGCGCACGGTTTCCATGTTTGCGGCGAAGCGGCTTCTCTGGGTGCGCAACGCCGGCGCCCACAAGGCGCTCGCCGACGACATCAAGGCGCTGGCTGCGGAGCCGCCGGCGGATACGCTGGTGCTGATCGAGGCCGCCGAGCTGAAGAAGGGGGCCGGTCTGCGCGCCATTGTGGAGCAGAGCCCGAATGCCATCGCCCTACCCTGCTATGGGGACGAAGCGCGCGACCTGGACCAACTGATCGACGAGGTATTCGCCGCGTCGGGCATTCGCATGGGCCTCGACGCGCGGACGATGCTGCGGCGCAATTTGGGCGGCGACCGCCTCGCCACGCGCGGAGAGCTGCAAAAGCTGGCGCTCTTCGGAGCGGGCAAGCCGGAAATCACCGTTGACGATGTGCGGGACCTGACCGGCGACGTGTCGGCCCTTTCGCTGGACGATGCGGTGGATGCCGCCCTGGAGGGCAAGGTTCGGGAGTTCGACACGGTAGTGCAACGCTATATGCAATCGGGAGGCCAGACCTTCCTGCTGATCAGCGGCATGTCCCGGCAACTTCAGACCTTGCAGCCGATGCGCGAAGCGCTGGACTCGGGCGGGCGCAGCGCCGGCGATCTGGTCGCCACGGCAAAGCCGGCGGTCTTCTTTTCGCGCAAGAAGGTGATGGAGACTGCCTTGCGGCGCTTCTCCGCCGCCTTTCTGCAACGCTCGCTCGAGCGGCTTCATCAGGCGCTTTTGCAGAGCCGGAGGCGCCCCGACCTTGCGGGCTCGATCACGCGCCAGGCTCTGCTGGGAATTGCCCTTGAAAGCGAACGGCAGGGAAATAGGTAGCCGGCAAAGTACTGTAATTGCCCGGCTAACTAAGTAGCCTTGAGTTTGCGGCACAGCTCGTCGAGCTGGTCCAGTGTGCGGTATGCTATCCGGACGTCCCCGCCCCGATCCTTGTGCGTAATGGTGACCGTTAACCCCGTGATATCGCTCAACATTTTTTCAAGCGAGAGCGTATCCGCATCCTTGTCGTCGCGTGGATGACGCTGGGGTCTGGGTTTGTCGGCCGGTGCCTGCGCCAGGCTCTCCGCTTGCCGAACAGACAATCCCTCTTCGACAATCCGCTTGGCCAGCCCGGCCGGATCCTGTGCCGTGACGAGCGTGCGGGCATGCCCCGCAGATAGCGAACCATCGACCAGCAGATCACGGATTACGTCAGGCAGCTTGAGCAAGCGCAGCGTGTTGGCCACATGGCTTCGGCTCTTGCCGATCACCTGGCCAAGGTCGGCCTGGGTGTAGCTGTGATCGTCGATGAGCTGCTGATAGCCGAGCGCTTCTTCGACCGGATTTAAATCCGCGCGCTGGACGTTCTCGATGATCGCAAGTTCCAAAGCGGTGCGGTCATTGACATCCCGTACGATGATCGGAATGTCGGTCAGACCTGCCCGCTGGGCTGCGCGCCAGCGCCGCTCGCCGGCGATGAGCTCGAAACGATCGGGCTGACCGGGCGCTGGCCTGACCACAACGGGCTGGACGAGGCCATGCTCGCGAATCGACTGCGTCAAATCGGTCAGTTCGGCATCGCCAAAATTGCGTCGCGGATTGCGCGGATTGGGCGTGATGAACTCCAGCGGAACGCGGCGGTCGGCGCTGATGGACGGACGATCCTGCACGGCCGGCGCGGACGGCTTGTCCATCTCCCCAATCAGCGCTGCCAGACCGCGCCCTAGTCGCCGCTTCGAAGAATCGTCGGACATGCTTTGCCTTCCAGTAATATCGCTCACGCCGCGCGCAGTTTCCGCTCGCGCCGAATCACCTCGGAGGCCAGCTGCAAATAGGCCTGACTGCCGGAGGAGCGGAGGTCGTAAAGAATTGCAGGCTTGCCGTGGGACGGCGCCTCTGACACGCGCACATTGCGCGGAATGACCGTCTCGTAGACCGTCTCCCCCATATTCGCGCGAACGTCGTCTACCACCTGATTGGCCAGATTGTTGCGGCCATCGAACATGGTCATCACGATCCCCTGGATGGTGAGGCCGGGGTTGATCGTGTTGCGCACCTGGTCGACCGTTTCAAGGAGTTGGCTCAGGCCTTCGAGCGCAAAGAACTCGCATTGCAGCGGAACGAGCACAGAGTCGGCTGCCGCCATCGAGTTCAACGTCAACAGGTTCAAGGATGGCGGACAATCGATCAGCACGTAGGAAAAGCGGTCGCTGGTCGCATCGATGGCACGAAGCGCATTGCGGAGCCGGAGCACACGGTCCGGCGCGGCGGCGATTTCCATCTCGACGCCCAGGAGGTCCAAAGTGGACGGAACGATAAAGAGACCCGGGACCGCGGTTTGCATCGCCGCTTCGTGCAAGCCAGCCGCCCCGGTCAGCACATCGTAGGACGACAGCAGTCGCTCGCGGCGATTGATGCCGAGCCCGGTGCTCGCATTGCCCTGCGGATCAAGATCGACGATCAGGACACGCTCGCCGATCGCCGCTAGCGCGGTAGCGAGATTGATCGCTGTGGTCGTCTTTCCGACGCCACCTTTTTGGTTCGCGACCGTAATGATACGTGCATTCACATGCATTTTTAGGTGCTCGGCTAGCGGCTTTCGAGCCGCGAAATTTCCAACACCACCGACTGCGGATCAGTGACACTTGCATGTTGTATCAAATCGTACCGCCATTTGTGAGAACTTTCTTCGATTTCCGCGCGGTAATCCCGACCTTTATGAAACAGCCCCCTTGCTCCGGTCTCAAGCCATGGTGCCGTGAGCTCAAGCAAAAGGCTGAGATTTGCGAGCGCGCGCGCCGTCACCACCTCAGGTTCGACAGAATTCAGAGAGACATCCTCGATGCGCACGGCGTGAATTCGGGCGGGTAAGCGGAATTCCCCGGCCATCGCCTGCAAGAAGGCGGCCTTTTTCCTATTGCTTTCGACAAGTGCAATGCTGCCGGCCGGCCTGTCGCGCAGCAGAAAGGCCAGGACGAGACCTGGAAATCCGCCGCCGGACCCGATGTCCATCCAGGTGGTGGCTTTAGGTGCAAGTGCAAAAAGCTGGGCACTGTCCAGAATATGCCGCGACCAGAAGTCGTCCAACGTCGACTGAGAAACCAGATTGATGCGTGCATTCCACACTCGGAAACGATGTTCGAACGCGCCAAGCGCCTCAAACGTTTCACGTGAAACGTCACCGGCTATGGCACAGAGCGTAGAATACCGATCCGTCACGCAGCCCCGCGTAACATGCGGCTCTCGTGGTTGCGAATATGCGCAATGATGAGGACAAGCGCAGCCGGTGTCATGCCGTCCATCCGCTGCGCCTCCGCAATGGAGCGTGGTCTGCGCAGCGCGATCTTTGACTTCAGCTCGTTCGATAGGCCGGAGACTGACTGGAAATCCAGATCGTCCGGCATCGCTCGCTCTTCCTCCCGCCGGATTTGATGGACATCGGCATCCTGGCGCGCCAGATAGACGGCGTATCTCGCGTTGGTTTCCATCGCTTCCAGGCTTTTGGCATCATGTTTGTTGAAGTCCGGCCAGACGAGCGTGAGCTGAGCAACACCGATATCTGGGCTCGCAAGCAGCTCGTAGGCCGAGCGCCTGACGCCATCGAGGTTTATGTTCAGGCCATGCTTTCGCGCTTCGTTTGGCGTGAGGGACACGGATTTCGCAAACTCTACGCACTCTTCCATTGCCTTCAGCCGGACATTGAAGCGACGGAGCCGCTCGGGCGACGCAATCCCAAGCTTCTCAGCGAGTGGGGTCAGCCGCTCATCCGCGTTGTCCGCGCGCAGGGATAGGCGGAATTCGGCGCGCGATGTAAACATGCGATAGGGTTCCGAGACGCCTCGGGTCACAAGGTCATCCACCAAAACGCCGATGTAGCCCGCGGTGCGGCTGATGGTAACCGACTCAGCGTCGCTCGCAGCGCGCGCGGCATTCAACCCCGCGATCATGCCCTGCGCCGCTGCTTCCTCATATCCGGTGGTCCCATTGATCTGGCCCGCAAGAAACAACCCCCGAACTCTTCGCGTCTCCAAGGTAGGCTCGAGCTCGCGCGGGTCTATATAGTCATACTCAATTGCATAACCCGGCTGCAGCATCGCAGCGTCCTCAAGTCCAGGAATGGACTTCAGGATTTGAAGCTGCACATCCTCCGGCAGGGAGGTGGAGATGCCGTTGGGGTAGACGGTGTCGTCATCCAATCCCTCCGGCTCCAAAAAGATTTGGTGGCCGTCTCGATCGCCAAACTTGACGATCTTATCCTCAATCGACGGACAGTAGCGCGGACCGATGCCCTTAATCGAACCGGAATACATCGCCGAACGATGGAGATTGCTGCGAATAATTTCATGCGTGTCGGCAGTCGTGCGGGTTATCCCGCACTCGATCTGGCGAGTCGTTATCCGGTCAGTGAGCAGCGAGAAGGGGACGGGCTCGTCATCAGCGGCCTGCATATCGAGCTCGCTCCAGCGTATAGTCCGTCCGCTCAAACGTGGTGGTGTTCCCGTCTTGAGACGCCCAAGCCCAAAGCCGGCATTGGTTAGAGTGGCAGACAGACCGGTGCTCGCCTTTTCGTTGATACGGCCGGCTGGAAATGTTCGCTCGCCAATGTGGATAAGACCGCGCAGAAAGGTGCCTGTGGTCAGGACCACGGCGCCGCAGGCGAACCCCCGGCCATCAGCTGTAAGCAGCCCTTCGACGCGACCGCCCCTTATCACGAGATCGTGGGCTTCTCCCTCAACGATCTCAAGATTGTCCTGTGCGTCCATCGCGCTCAGCATCGCCTCTCTATAGAGGCGGCGGTCGGCCTGGGTCCTGGGGCCGCGTACTGCCGGCCCCTTGCGCTTGTTCAACATGCGGAACTGGATGCCGGCGGCGTCAGCGACACGGCCCATCACACCATCGAGCGCATCGACCTCCCGCACCAGATGGCCCTTTCCAAGCCCGCCAATGGCCGGGTTGCAGGACATCACGCCGATGGTGTCGCGGCGTAGGGTGAGAAGAATTGTCCGCGCTCCGGCACGCGCAGACGCAGATGCGGCTTCGCATCCTGCATGGCCGCCTCCGACCACGATGACATCGATCTTCCGTTGCATAGCCGGTCTCTTTGCGAGTCTTTCCCCGCTGAGTCAAGTCAATCGCGACGCGATGGGATGGGATCTACTCGCTCCTGGCCTAGAGGCGAACGGCTGCCGGCGGGATACGTTTCACGTGAGTCAGAGGTGCGCCGCGGGGCACCGTTTCACGTGAAACAGTGTCAACCCTCACTGGCCACTCCGAAGGTTTCACGTGAATCACTTGCCTATGCAGAACCGCGAGAAGATCACATCAAGCAAATCTTCCGCATCAATCTTTCCAGAGATCCGTGCAACCGCGTCGCCAGCGCGCCGCAGCTCTTCCGCCTGTAACTCGAGCAACGCCTCGGTTGATGCGTTGGTGATCGACTTCGACGCCTGCCTCAGCAACTCTACGTGCCGCAACCGGACAGGAAGCATCTCCCCACCATTTGCCGTCGCCTCACGCGCTTTCGCCTTGAGGTACTGGATCAACTCGTCGATCCCCGCGCCTGTCTTCGCCGAGACCGCAAGGTGTGATATCTCCGACGGGACGCCTAAGTCAGACTTGGAGGCGAGGCGAAGAATCGGGACCTGCAAAGATTCAGCTAGGTCGACCGGCGCTGTCTTGTCAGACGGCAGCATCACGAGGACCAAATCCGCCGATGCTGCTCGTGCTCGCGCACGATTGATCCCCAGCTGTTCGACCGTTCCGGCATCCTCGCGTATGCCCGCGGTGTCTGTGACAACAACCTTCACGCCGCCGAGATCCAGCGCGACGTCGATCAAGTCTCGGGTCGTTCCCGGCTCATCTGAGACAATCGCGACATCCCGCCGGGCGAGAGCGTTGAGCAGGCTGGATTTCCCGGCATTCGGCTCGCCAAGGATAACAACCTGAAATCCATCCTGAACGATCTCCGCCCTGTGGTAGCCCTCTACATGCTTGTCAATCTCGGCGGTCAGCGCGGTCATGTCCGCCCAGATAGCCCCGGACACACTGCCGGGAACATCCCCCTCATCGTAAAAGTCAAGCTCGGCTTCGATCATGGCGCGGGCATGGATCAACCGCGCACGCCAACTCTCATATAGTTTGGATTGCGAGCCTGAGGCGGTTTCGAGCGCGAGCCTCCGCTGCGCCTCAGTTTCAGCCGCAATGAGATCGCTGAGCCCTTCTGTTTCGACCAGATCCAGTTTGCCGCTGAGAAAGGCCCGGCGCGTGAACTCGCCGGCTTCCGCGTGCCGCATTCCGTCCATTGAGCCCAATTCGTTGAGCATCGCTGCGACAACCGCCCGCCCGCCATGAAGGTGAAGCTCCGCGCAATCTTCGCCGGTTAAGCTCGCGGGCGCGGGAAAGAAGAGGGTGATGCCTCGGTCGAGCAGTGTGCCCGCCTGGGTGCGGAACGGGGCAAGGATGGCCTGCCGCGCTGGAGCAAGTCGCCCCAAGAGAGAGGTCAGCGCTTTGGCGGCATGTGGACCGGACAGGCGGATGATCGCCACTCCGGATGGCAAGTGGCCGCTCGAAAGGGCGTAGATGGTGTCAGGCGAGTTCATTCGATATTACTAGCGCAGACGGGCTCTTTGGGCCAAGTGGGCGTGCATCATGTGCCGATTTAACCGCCTCAGATTTGACCGACGGGTCTGAGTTCTTGTTTCGAGTCCGAATCGAGTCAAAGAGGTAACACAGAGGCAAATTCCGCCTCTGGTTGCGCATCTGGTGATCCGCGCCGCTTCCGCCCGAAATCCGCACGGCTATAGCTCCGCCTCTCAGTCGGTCGAATCGACGACGGGTCGGTGGAGCTGCCCCCTAGGGCGCGCACGACTGCGCCGAGACAAATAGGCGGGAGGCGAGGTGTCCTAAACTCCGCCAAGCCCATCCCCGGTCGTGGAATCTTGTTCCGCTAGCGAATCGAGTCCGGATTCTTCGCGAGAATAGCGGCACCGCATCGTGCGGAACCGCTTGCCAACGCTTTTAGGAGTTCATCGAGTCAAAGAAGTCCGCGTTGGTCTTGGTCTGCTTCAGCTTGTCGATAAGGAATTCGATCGCATCGGTGGTTCCCATCGGAGCCAGGATGCGGCGAAGAACGAAGATCTTCTGAAGGTCCGCACGTTGCACCAGCAGGTCTTCCTTACGCGTGCCGGACTTGAGGATGTCCATCGCGGGGTAGATGCGCTTATCGGCAACCTTGCGGTCGAGTACGATTTCCGAATTGCCGGTACCCTTGAACTCTTCGAAGATGACCTCATCCATGCGGCTGCCCGTGTCAATGAGCGCCGTCGCGATGATGGTAAGCGAACCGCCTTCTTCGATGTTGCGGGCGGCGCCAAAGAAGCGTTTCGGCCGCTGCAATGCGTTGGCGTCGACACCACCGGTCAACACCTTGCCCGAAGAGGGCACGACGGTGTTGTAGGCGCGTCCGAGACGCGTGATCGAATCCAGCAGAATGACGACGTCGCGGCCATGCTCGACCAGGCGCTTGGCCTTTTCGATTACCATTTCCGCAACTTGCACATGGCGCACTGCAGGCTCGTCAAAGGTCGAGGAAACCACCTCGCCTTTTACCGAGCGCTGCATGTCGGTAACTTCCTCGGGCCGTTCATCAATCAGAAGCACTATGAGATAGCATTCAGGGTGATTCGCCGTGATGGAATGGGCAATGTTCTGAAGTAGCACGGTCTTGCCGGTGCGGGGCTGCGCCACGATCAGCGCGCGCTGCCCTTTGCCAAGCGGTGCGACCAGGTCGATGACACGCGGCGAGATATCTTTGCCGGTTGGAACTTCCATCTCCATCTTCAGCCGCGATGTCGGATAGAGCGGCGTCAGATTGTCGAAGTGAATCTTGTGACGGATCTTTTCCGGATCGTCGAAATTGATGGTGTTAACCTTGAGAAGGGCGAAATAGCGCTCACCTTCCTTGGGGCTGCGGATCGGACCTTCGACCGTATCGCCGGTCTTCAGTGAGAAGCGGCGGATCTGCGAGGGCGAGATGTAGATATCGTCGGGACCGGGCAGATAATTGGCGTTTGCGGAGCGCAGGAAGCCAAAACCATCCTGCAGCACCTCAACCACGCCATCGCCGATGATCTCGACTTCCTGCGCCGCCAGCTTCTTGAGAATGGCGAACATCAGCTCCTGCTTGCGCATAACGCTGGCGTTTTCGACCTCGAGCGATTCGGCGTAAGCAATCAGCTCGGGCGGCTTCTTGTTCTTGAATTCGGTAAGTTTCATTTCCTGCATAGGGCAGACTCTAGGCGTTAAGAGAGAGGGGAAATTGCGTACCGGCGCTATTCTAGAAATGCCGAAGGCGTGCAGCCGGTTCAGGAACAAGGCGACGCAAGGCGGGGAGAGGAATGCTTTCTACCGCCGCCGACAAAAAAGGGCAAGGCGGATTCTCAAGCACCTCAGAAGGGCTTCACCACCACCAGGATGACGATGATGATCATCAAGACGGTCGGCACTTCATTGACAATGCGCCAATGACGCGCCGTCTTCGTATTACGGTCTTCGGCGAAAGCCCGGACGCTGGCGGAGAGATAGCCATGCAGGGCGGATAATACAAGGACGGCCGCGATCTTGGCATGCAGCCAGCCGCCCTGGAACGCAAAACCGCGCCAAGCCAACCACAGCCCGAACACCCAGGCCACCATCATTGCCGGATTGATGATCGCGCGCAGAAGCCGGCGCTCCATGACCTTGAAGGTTTCGGACTGGATGGAACCGGGCGCGGCATCGACGTGATAGACGAACAGGCGAGGGAGATAGAGCATCCCGGCCATCCATGAGATCACGGCGATGACATGGATCGCCTTTGCCCAGGGGTAGAAGGCCTCGCCGGCAAGAAACACCAAACCAAGCGTGAGCACCAGCAGGAGCGCCAAGGCAGCAATCATGCGAATGATGGAGGCTCGTCCTGATGCCTGGGTATTCATCGCGACGCACTCCTCACGCGCGCAACCATTGCCTCGACATGGCTGATCGGCGTTTCCGGCGTAATGCCATGGCCGAGGTTGAAGATCAGCGGACCGTCTCCCAATGCCTCCAGGATGCCATCCACCCCGTCAGCGAGCGCCTTCCCGCCCGCAACGAGCCGCAAAGGATCGAGGTTGCCCTGAACCGCTCCATCGCGCTGCAGGCGCTTGATCTGGTCCAGAGGGGCCGTCCAGTCGAAACCCAAGGCGGTAACGCCGGTCGCCTGCCGGTAGCTGTCGTAAAATGTCCCCGCGCCGCGCGGGAAGCCGATAATCGGCACGGTGGGATGAACGGCTCTCACCTTGTCCACGATCCGCCACACCGGAGCGATGCAACAAGTCTCAAAGCCGGTCTGGTCGAGCACACCCGCCCAGGAGTCGAAAATCTGCACCACGTCGGCGCCGTGGTCGATCTGGCGGATCAGATAGTCCGCGGCATAGTCGGCAAGCGTGGTCAGCAATTTCGCCATCGCCTGCGGGTGCCGATAGGCAAACAGGCGCGCCGGCGCCTGGTCCGGCGTTCCGTGGCCGGCGATCATATAGGTCGCCAATGTCCAGGGCGCGCCGCAAAAGCCGATAAGCGTCGTTTCCGGGGGAAGTTCCGTCCGCAATAGCTTCACCGTTTCATAGACCGGCGAAAGATTCACGTGAAACGCAGAGCCATCCAGCCGGTCTATATCGTCGACGGAGATCGGCGTCATGACTGGTCCCCGCCCTTCCTCAAAAGCGAGGTCACGCCCCAGCGCATGCGGCACGACCAGAATGTCGGAGAACAGGATCGAGGCATCAAAGCCGAAGCGGCGGATCGGCTGCAGCGTCACCTCTACCGCGAAATCCGGATTGTAGCAGAGGTCGAGGAAGCTTCCTGCCTTGGCGCGCGCCTCGCGATATTCGGGCAGATAACGGCCGGCCTGACGCATCATCCAAAGCGGAGGGGGAAATACCGCTTCCCCCTTCAGGACGTTCAGGACCCTTCGGTTCTCATGCATTCAACAGCATCCCCAGCGGGCCTTTCTATAAAACAAATCTATAGAGAAAGACTTTCTTTTGATTCTACGACTCTGTGAGAATCGTGGTCGCAAGGTTTTCAGACCAAGCGCCGGGGGTTCGCTACACCGCATAGTGTCGCGGGCAAAGGTTGAGTGGTCTGTGAATAAAGGGGAAGAGCGGGAAAACCAAAGCCTAGCCAAGCGCTTACGCAGGTTAAGAAAGTGTAAACGTCGAGGGGAGGGTCTGGATAAGCGTCAGCCCTCCCCAGTTTCCTCCACAGCGCGCTGGCCGGCTCCCAGCAGGGGTGAATTGTGGACAAACCGCGATCTGATACAGTGGTGCCCGCCATGCGGCTTCGCGTCGGCAGGTTTTCCACATTTGGCCACAGGCGACGCGGGATAGCGTGAACAAACCCCATAACTTCTTCCATCTGCACCTGATTTCGGACGCAACGGGCGAGACCCTCCTGGCAGCGGGACGCGCTGCGTCCGCTCAATACAAGGATGCACGCGCGATCGAGCACATCTACCCGCTGATCCGGACGGAGAAGCAGTTGATCAAGGTCTTCGATGAGATCGAGGAGGAACCGGGTATCGTGCTCTATACGGTGGTCGATGCGCGGCTGGCCACGATCATCGACCAGCGCTGCCAGGTGATGGGGTTACCCTATGTTTCGGTGCTTGAACCGGTGCTGGGGGTATTTCAGTCCTATCTCGGTGCGCCAGTCGCGGGGCGGCGCGTGGGCGCGCAGCACCAACTCGACGCGGACTATTTCCGCCGTATCGACGCGCTCAACTTCACCATGGAACATGATGACGGCCAGTTGCCGACGGATATGGATGAAGCCGACATCGTTTTGATCGGCATTTCGCGGACTTCTAAGACGCCGACCAGCATCTATCTCGCCAATCGCGGCATCAAGACCGCCAATATCCCCATCGTTCTCGGCGTGCCTTTGCCCGAAGGCCTGATCAGGGCCGAGAAAGCGCTGATTGTCGGGTTGGTGGCGACCGCCGAGCGCATCTCGCATGTCCGGCAGAACCGGCTGCTCGGCAGCACGACCGGTTTCGATCCCAACGGCTATACGGACCGCGTGCATATCACGGAAGAACTGGCCTATGCCCGCCAGCTCTGTACGCGCCACGGCTGGCCGATGATCGATGTCAGCCGGCGCTCGATTGAGGAAACGGCGGCTGCAATCGTTGCTCTGCGCGGCAAGGGACGATAGGCAGGACGCCCGCATTGCCGTGAGATAAGCTGATGCCTGACAGATTGATCCTTGCCTCGACCAGCCCCTTCCGCAAAGCAATGCTGTCCGATGCCGGCCTAAGCTTTGACACCGCCAAACCCGAGATCGACGAGCGCACGGTCGAAGCATCGCTCGCCGGCAGTGGTGCGACCCCTGAGGATATTGCCCTCGTGCTTGCCGAGGCGAAAGCCGTTGATGTCAGCGAACGCTATCCGGATGCGCTAGTTCTCGGTTGCGACCAGACCTTGTCGCTGGGTGAGGAGATCCTGCACAAGCCGGAGGATATGGAGGCGGCCCGGCGTCGCCTTCTCGCGCTTTCGGGAAAAACGCATGAGCTGAACAGCGCCGCAGTATTGGCGCGCGGAGGTGAGGCGATCTGGCGGCAGGTGGCCACGGCGCATCTGACGATGCGCAAGCTCGATCCGGGATTCATCGGACGCCACCTCGCCTTGGTCGGCGACAAGGCGCTGACTAGCGTGGGTGGTTACCAGATCGAAGGTCCAGGCATCCAGCTGTTCGAAAGGATCGATGGCGATCATTTCGTAATTGTCGGATTGCCGCTGCTCGATGTGCTCGCCGAACTGCGCCGGCTGGGAGCCATCGATGGCTGAACAGAGAAAAATGGCTTTCGTCTGTGGCCACCCGATCGCCCATTCGCGCTCGCCCAAGATACACGGTCATTGGCTTGACGAACTGGGTATCGCCGGCAGCTACGAAGCGATCGACGTAGAGCCTGACCGCTTTTCCGAGTTCCTGATGCGCGCTGGCGAGCGCGGCTATGTCGGCGGCAATGTGACTATCCCCCACAAGGAAGCTGCGTTTCGCCTGGTCGAACGGCGCGATGAAGCCGCGGAAGCGATAGGGGCTGTCAATACGGTCTGGATAGAGGACGGAAAACTCGTCGGCTCCAATACCGACGGCCATGGTTTTGCCGCCAATCTCGATCAGCGCTCGCCAGGCTGGGATAAGGGAGGCGTTGCCGTCGTGCTTGGCGCCGGAGGCGCGGCGCGCGCCGTCCTACACGTCCTGAAACAGCGAGGCTTTTCCGAGATCCGCGTGGTCAACCGCTCGGTTGATCGCGCTGAGGACCTCGCCAGGACATTCGGCGATCCCGTAACGGCCCATGATCTGAGGGACGCCGACAAGCTGCTGGGCGATGCGGCGCTGCTTGTGAATACGACCTCGCTCGGCATGAAGGGGCAGGGAGATTTCCCCGTCGATCTCGGCTTGCTCCCCGAGACGGCGCTCGTCACCGATCTCGTCTATGTGCCGCTGGAGACACCGTTGCTGGCGGCAGCGAAAAAGCGCGGGCTTAGAGCGATAGACGGGTTGGGCATGCTGTTGCATCAGGCGGCTCCGGGTTTCGAGCGCTGGTTTGGAAAGCGGCCCGAAGTGACGGACGCCCTGAGAGCCAAAATCGTCGCCGACATCGAGCGCTCGTGATGATCGTCCTCGGCCTCACGGGCTCGATCGGCATGGGCAAGTCGACGACGGCAAAGATGTTTGTCGACGCCGGCGTACCCGTGCATGATTCCGATGAGGCGGTGCATCGTCTTTATCGCGGCAAGGCGCTGCCGTTGATCGAAGCTGCTTTCCCCGGAACAACGCACGACGGAACGGTAGACCGCACCAAGCTTGCTGCCGTCGTGCTCAACAACAGTCCGGCCATCAAGCAGCTGGAAGCCATCGTACACCCGCTTGTGCGCGCCGACGCGGGAGCCTTCCTTGCCGAAAACCGGGCAAAAGGAACGGATATCGCCGTACTCGACATTCCGCTGCTGTTCGAAACCGGCGGCAGGGATCGAGTTGACAAGGTAGTGGTAGTCACCGCGCCGGCTGACGTTCAGCGGCAGCGCGTGCTTGCCCGGCCCGGCATGACGAAGGAAAAGTTCGAGGCGATCCTGGGCCGCCAGGTGCCGGACAGTCGAAAACGTGAGCTTGCCGACTATGTCGTCAACACCGGTGAAGGACTGGAAGTGGCCCGCCAGGCGGTAGACGCAATCATTGCCGATCTGCGTGGGAAAACCAGCCCGCGTTAAGCCGGAAACCTTGCCTTACGGGGCGGCTGGCCGCAATTTCCTCCAACGGCATGACGCCGGGAGTGATTCGTTGCGCGAGATCGTTTTCGATACCGAAACTACGGGCCTGGATTTCCGCGAAGACCGGATCATCGAACTCGGTGCAGTCGAACTGGTCAACCGGTTTCCCACCGGGCGGTCATTTCATGCCTACATCAATCCGCAAGGGCGCAAGGTCCACCACGAGGCCTTGGAAGTTCACGGCATTGGCGACGAGCAGCTTGCCGGCAAACCGACCTTCACCGAAATCGTTGCCGATTTCCTGGAGTTCATCGATGGCGCCAAGCTGGTCGCCCACAATGCGACATTCGATCTCACCTTCGTCAATGCCGAGTTCGAACGTCTCGGCCATCCCCTGGTCGAAACCACGCGTATCATCGATACGCTGGCGCTGGCGCGCCGCAAGCACCCGATGGGGCCGAATTCCCTCGATGCGCTGTGCCGACGCTATGGCATCGACAACACCCGCCGCACCAAGCATGGCGCGCTGCTCGACTCCGAATTGCTGGCGGAAGTCTATGTCGAATTGGCCGGCGGCCGCCAGGCGGCGCTGATCCTGGAGACGCCCGGCGCGCGCGCAGCCCAGCGTGGCGAGACATCGATCGATATCCGTATCGAGGCTCGCCCCGCACCGCTCGCGCCACGCGTTTCCGAGGGTGAACTCGCTGCCCATGCCGCCATGGTTGAGCGTCTGGGAGAGAAGGCGCTGTGGCTCAAGGTTTCGGCCGAAGCGCGGCCAGCGTAATATTACAGTTGCGATTCGATCGGCAGATACCGAACGATCGCTGCAACAAACCGGCGAAACAGGGTCGCTTCAGGTTCGCTGAAATAGGTTTGTGCGGCCCCGCCTTCTTCTGCGTCCCAGCGCAGCCGGTTTCCCTCCAGGCTCAGCCGATATGACGTGTCGGGAGCTATCTCCAGGTCGAAAAGCTCCCTCAGGCGACCGATGAGACCCTCATGCTCGAACAGGACGCCCATTTCGGTATTGAGCGAGACGGACCGTGGATCAAAGTTGAACGAACCGACAAATGCGGAGCGGTCATCGACGATGAACGCCTTGGTATGCAAGCTGGCGCCCTTCGAGCCGAACATTGACATCTTCTGACCGCGCTCGAAGGGCTGCAGTTCGAACAGCGCGACGCCGTTGCGAAGGAGTTCCTTTCGGTAGTTCGCGTAGCCGCCGTGAACGGCCGCCACATCCGTTGCGGCCAGCGAGTTGGTCAAGACCGTCGTGCGCACACCGTCGCGAACCAGCTTGGAGAGGGTCGCCACGCCACGCTTGCCTGGGATGAAATAGGGTGAGGTGATCTTCAGCGTCTGGCGGCTGGATTGGATCCGGTCGAGAAGCGCTGTCAACAGCCAGCCATCCCGACCCTGACCGTCGGCCTTTTCGGGCGGATCGCTGATGACATCCGCTGAATTTGTCCAGCAGAAGCCGCCGGCCCGGTCAATGAACGCGTTTACGTTTTCGTACAGGTTCGCGCGGTGTTGGACTTCCGCTGTATCAGCGGTCGACAGGGCGCCGGCAAGTTCGCGCAGTGCGCGACGCTTGCCCATGGCTGGAGCAGGATTGAGACGGTCGATCGGGACTGAACTCGGACAGTCCCAGAACCGCTCGAAAATCTCCATGGTCTGCCGTGTCGCCTGTCCGCGCATCAACGCATCGAGATCGCGGAAATTCGTCTCGGCTTGGTCGAAATAGGCATCGGCAACATTTCGACCGCCGACAAGCGCGTATTCGCCATCGACGATCATGGCCTTGTTGTGCATGCGCCTGGTCAGCCGAAACAGGTTGGATGCCAGTTCGACGCCGCGCCGGAACCAGCCATCGCGTGCGCGGCTCGGATTGAAAAGCCGGAGCTGAATGTTCGGATGGCTGTTCAGGGCGATATGCGCCTGATCGCTGTTGAACGGGTTGATGTCGTCCAGCAGCATGCGAACCCGCACCCCACGGTCAGCCGCGCGGATCAGTTCGGCGGTCAGGAGGCTTCCGGTCGAGTCGGCGCGCCAGAGGTAGTACATCACGTCGATCGAGCGGACGGCATGGCGCGCCAAGAGAACGCGGATGGCGTAGGCGTCGTTATTGTCGGAAACCAGAAGCAGGCCGCTGACGCCGAGGCTCTTTGCCGGCGCAACGGGAGCCTCCGTATCGCTCACCATGGTGGCATTGGCGTCTGGCTGCCTCACTTCTTTGTCAGGAAGCCTCGGCCAGGCCTTCTGTCCCCTGACGCCGCCGCACGCCGTCCAGGCAGAGCCGTGCCTTGAGCGGCAGGTGGTCGGAGGCGACGCGCGCCAATGTCGACTGATGCACCTCGATATCGGTAATGAGGCTCGCCGGCCGGGCCATGATGCGGTCGAGCGCGAAGAGAGGGAAACGCGCCGGGAAACTTGGAACGACGGCGTCGATCGGTCCGAAATGCGGCAAAAGGTTCAGGAGCGAAGAGCGCTTGTTGACCCGCCATTCATTGAGATCGCCCAGCATGATGGTTGGCCTGTTGCTATCGGCCGCGCTGAGGATCGCATGTGCCTGCTGCGACCGCGACCGGCGCAAGAGGCCAAAATGCGCGGCGATGATGCGCAGCGAGGCGCCTTTCAGCTCCAAGTCGACAATCACCGCACCGCGCGGCTCGAGACCAGGGAGTTTCAGACGATGGACGTGGTGGATCACGCCCCGTCGGGCCAGGATAAGGTTGCCATGCCAACCATGGCTGATCTTATTTTCAGGCAGATGCACCGGCACCAGCCCGGCATGCTTTTCCAACCAGGCCAGATCGAGCAGCCCGCAGCGGTCGCCGGTCCGTTGGTCAGCTTCCTGCAGCGCGATCAGGTCGGCATCGATTTCGGCGACGACTTTCGCCGTCCGCTCTGGGTCAAAGCGCCCATCCGTGCCGACGCATTTATGGATGTTGTATGAGGCAACCGACGCGTTGGACTTGCCTCCTCCCATCCTGGTGTAACGAGAACCGCCGCGCTGAATGGCGACTGCCAGCGAACGCGGCAGGGTCAGCCCGCGCGCAGGCCTCGAACTGTGGTCGCTATTCTGGTCCAGACGTTCGTTCTTCACCGGATCGAACATAAGCCCGCGATTTCCTTGTGCGCCAAAACACTAGCGCCAAAACGGAGCCATGTCAGTCGGAGTTCCCCGAACCTACGGTATTTCATTAGACGAAACTGTTAAATTCTCTGTCTGAGTACAGAGCATGAACAGTTGAAGCTAAACCTCTTCCCACTTGCCGCTCTCACCGGCCCGGAAGATCGCGTCGATGACCTTCTGGTTGGCCAGCGAGCTTTCCAGGGAGAAAACCGGATCGCTGCCGCCTTGCGCGGCGCGGGCGAAGGCTTCGGCCTGCAGGCGGTACTGCTGCACGCCGGGAAAGCGGAAAACGGTGGCCTCGGTGTGCTTCTGGTTGTGAAGCTCGATCTTGTGATGCTCGTACAGTCCCGCATTGAACGGCGACCGCACTTCGATAAAGCCCTTGTCGCCGTGAAACACCATCAATTGGCGATTTGCCATCTGCGTGGAGAGATAGAAGGAGAGCTCGAAGCCGCCGAAATCGGCGCGGATCGAGGAATAATTGTCAGTCTTGAACTTCGGATCCCGCTCGACCGTCGCCGTCACCCGTGACGGCTCCTTGCCGGTGACGAAGCGCGTCGCCACGGTTGGATAAACCCCGATGTCGGGCAGTGCGCCCCCGCCAAGCTCCAGAACATTGCGCATGTTGGACGGGTCGACATTGTAATAGGTGAAAGCGCCCTGCACATATTTCAGCGTGCCGATCGCGCCGTCGGCGATCAATTCGCGCACCATGAGCCATTGCGGGTGGTAGGTCACCATGAAGGCTTCGCAGATGAGGACCTTTGACTTGTCGCGTAGGGCGATCAGCGGCTCGATCTCGGCGGCCTTGAGCGCCAGCGGCTTTTCCACCAGAACATGCTTGCCGGCCTGCGCCGCCTTGGCCGCCCATTCGATGTGCTGGGACGTCGGGAGCGGAATGTAGACGCCATCCACCTTGTCCGAAGCGAGCAATTCTTCGTAGGAGCCGAAGGCATGCCGCGCGCCGAACCGATCGGCCAAGTCGCGCGCCTTGCCGAGATCGCGGCTGGCGATCGCGGAAAGAAGGCCATTCTCTGCCTCGACCAAAGCAGGGATTACGAGATCGCGGCCGATCTTGGCGGTCGACAAAACACCCCAACGAAACATGGCAAACCTCGCGCTTGGCACTTGCGGCATGCTTTGGCCGCCTGCAGCTTTTGCCTGAAAAAGGCGCGCCTGCCAATCGCACGCCATTGCGCAATCCCTTTGCCGAGGCAAAACAACAAAAAGCCCGGCGCGAGGCCGGGCTCCGCATCAGCGACGCGTTTGGTTCAGGCGACCGCGCCGTTGATCCAATGCGACAGAGCAGTCTTCGGCAGCGCGCCAACCTTGATGTCGGCGACTTCGCCGCCCTTGAAGATCATGAGCGTCGGGATCGACCGAACGCCGAACTGAGCGGCAAGCTCGGGATTCTCGTCGATGTTCAGCTTGGCGATCTTGGCCTTGCCGCCCAGTTCGGACGCGATTTCCTCAAGCGACGGTCCGATCATCTTGCACGGTCCGCACCATTCCGCCCAGAAATCGACGACAACCGGCTCCTTGGAGTCCAGCACATCAGCCTTGAAGTTCGATTTGTCGACCTTGACCGTTGCCATGAAAAAATCCTTTCGATGAGCGCGTCGCGCTGGTGTCGGGCGATATGTGGTGGCGCAGGCGTCACCGATCAAGCGGATCTTGTGTCACGCCCGCGCGAGTCGAGCAAGCGCGGTAGCGAGCGCGTCCGAGGGAATTTCGATCAGGCGCGGCGTTTCGGTAAAGAGCAGCACCGCCCGCACTTTCCTGCTGGGATACAGCGGTTTCAGCAGTTCGGCGTAGAGCGCGAGCTGAAGAACGTAGCCATCGGGAACCTCGTCCAGCCCTGCCGGCGGGGGGCGGTTGGTCTTGTAATCGACGATCAAAACTTCGTGCGCGGTGACTGCCAGCCTGTCGATGGTCCCGGAAACAACCCGTTCCCGGCCGCGCAGTGTCAAATGGCCCATAACTGACACTTCGGCGCGCGAACCTTCGGCAAAGAGTGCCGCCAGTGAGGGGTCGGCGAGGATTGCGTCGACTGCTCGAAGGACCTCCGCACGCTCATGCGATGGCCAATCGCCGGCTGCACTTTTCAGGTAGCGCTCCGCGGCGTCCCCGCGCGCGCCGGGCTCCAGCGTCGGCAGGACCTGAAGCAACCTGTGTACCACAAGGCCCCGCGCCACGGCGAACCCCTGCGTGCCATCGCTGTCGAGCACAGGTGAGAGCCGGGAGCTGGCTTGTTCCGGCGCATTGTCGATCAAAAGGGAGGCGCCGGATGGGGTGAGCGGCTTTGGCAAATCATCTTCCGGCGGCAGCGGTGTACGCAGCTCGGCCGGAAGGCGAGACGGGATGGGCGGTGGAAGAGCTTCGGGGCCGGCCATTACGTGCGGCCTCGCGGAAGTCACGCGGAAGCGATGAACGACGTCCTCGACGACCGGATGCGGCCGCGCTTCGGAGATGCCTGCCAACGCCCGGGTCACGAATCCAAGCCATGTGCGCGGGCTTGGCGGGCGCTTTCCGTGATACCCGCAGACAATCAAGCGGTCCTCGGCGCGGGTCATGCCGACATAGAGAAGCCGACGATATTCGTCGTCGGCGCGTTCGCGCAGGCGCGCCCTCAACTGCTCCGAGAACAGGTTCCGAACATCTCCCGCCGATCGCCAGAGATACCCTTCGATGGCTCTCATGGTTCCACGCGGCCGAAATGGTGTAAGCCTCGGCATGTGCTGCTCGATGACCGGTGCGCTGCCGCTGTCGACAAGGAAAACCACCGGCGCTTCCAAGCCCTTGGCGGCATGGACGGTGAGAATGCGGACCTCGTCGCGCTTCTGATCCATCTCGCGCTTGATCTCAGGGCCGGCGGTCTCCAACGTAATGAGGAACGCTTCCAGGCCGGGCAACGCGGTGCGTTCCTCGGCGAAGCAGAAGGCAAGGAATTCGTCCAGGATCTCGCCGGCCTCGTGCCCGAGCCGAGTGATGAGCTTCTTGCGCACGCCGTCACGGCCGAGCACGCCGGCATAGAACTCGAACACGGGCTTGAAGGCTGCTTCGTCGGCCCAGCGATCCAGTGTCTCGACAATGGAAGCGTAGAGCATGTCCCCGGCGGCATGGCTGCGCAGCGAGGACCCTAGCGACTGACCTTCGCCGCGCGCGGCCGCAAATCGATAGAGGTCTGTCTCATCGAGCCCGAAGATCGGGCTTTTCAGCACCGCGGCGAGCGAAAGATCGTCCTCCGGCTGAACCAGATATTTTCCCAGCGCGGTCAGGTCCTTGATGGCGATGTGGCTTGGCAGCCGAAGCCGATCCGCGCCGGCGACCGCGATATCGCGGTTTTTCAGGGCGCGTGAAAGGGCATGAACGAAGCGATCCCTCTTGCGCACCAGCACCATGATGTCGCCTGCGGTCAGTCGCTTGTCTTCATCGCCGATAGTCTCGCGCGCCTTCAGCCAGCCATCGATTGTCGCCGCCACACGTTCCGCGACAATCACCGCAGGTGCGGCAGTATGGTCGACGGGCTGGCGCCAATCCTCAGGCTCGTCCACGGCTGTGGCACCCACCGACGGCCAAACCTCGACATAGCCCGGAGATCCCGCGCGGATGGCAGCGTGCTCGATCGCTTCGGGATCCCGTGTCAGGCCCCGTCGGGCGTCCGGATCGGCGAAGACGCGGTCGACAGCCTGCAGCACGTCATCGGTGGAGCGGAACGAGAGTTTCAGGCCGATGCGTTCGAAGGGTCGGCCGGCGGCGCTCACCGTCGCCGCAAACACCTTGCCGCTGTCGGAGAAGGAGTCCGGCGACGCACCCTGAAACGAATAGATGGATTGCTTCTCGTCGCCGACGGCGAAAATGGTGCGTTCCACATTTTCGCGTGCACCAAGCCCCGCGAAGAATTCGGCGGCCAGGTGATTGACTACAGACCATTGCTCAGGACTGGTGTCCTGCGCCTCGTCGAGCAGGATGTGATCGATGCCCTTGTCGAGCTTGTACTGGACCCACGGCCCGGCGTCGGGCCGCGACAACAAACGCGCCGTTCGATTGATCAAATCGTTGAAATCGAGAAAGCCTCGGCCCGCCTTAAGCTGCTCATATCGGGCGATCAGCCAATCGGCGACGGTCAAGGCGGCTGAAGTGTCTTCCAGCATTCGGTAGAGCGCCACGCGGTCACGAACCGGGATGATCGCTTCCGCCGCCTGTTGATAGCGATCCACCAGATCGGGCAGCCGAGCCACCAGCGCCTTTTTGAACATCTTGCTGGCGTTGTAGATTTCGCCCTTTTCAGAAAGGAAGCCTTCCGCCAGCAGGGTCAGGCGCCGCACCGGATCGGTTTCGGCGAAGGCAGCGCGCGCCGAAGGCAGGATGGTGGTCAGCACCTTACCGGCGTCGTTGGCTTCGGCTTCGCTCGCGAATGCGTCGAAGTAGGCCGCGTCGAACCCCGGCAAAGGCCAGATGTCAGCGGCAATCGAGGCAGCATTGTCATTGGAACCAAAACCGAATTCATCGAAAAGCGCCTGAAAGGGCCGGTCGTGCGAACCGGCGTGCAGGCGTTCGATGAAGATGCGCATGCCGTCGCGCTTGTTGACGATCTCGCCGAGCAGCATGTCGAGACCGAACTCGCCGACGCGGTCTATAATGGCCGCAAAGGCCGCGGTCAGCTGCGGTCGTCCTTCGCTTGCCGCGCCGGTAATCATGTCGCGGCGCGCCTCGGCGAACAGCGCTTCCTGCATGCGCTGGTCGAGCATTTCGAAATGGGCGGCGATGTTAGCTTCGAGTGGGAATTGATGCAGAACCGATTCGCAAAAGGCGTGAATGGTCTGCACCTTAAGTCCGCCCGGCGTTTCCAGTGCCCGCGTAAACAGTTTGCGTGCCCGGGCCAGCGTTGAATGTGAAGGCATGCGGCCTTCAAGGGCGCCGATCCGTGCGCCAAGCTCTGCGTCTGGAAGCATTGTCCAGCTCGAAAGCGTCTGGAAGACGCGGTTCGACATGTTTGCCGCCGCGGCGCGCGTATAGGTCAGGCACAAAATGCGGGATGGATCGGCGCCGCCGAGCAGCAGCCGCACCACGCGCTGTGAAAGCACATGCGTCTTGCCCGACCCGGCATTGGCCGACACCCAGGCGGAATTGCCGGGATCGGCGGCGGAGGCCTGGCGGCGCAGCGTCTCTTCGGGAATGGGCGGAAGCTTTTTCACTCCGCTTCCTCGTCTTCGCCGCCCGCGGACCATTCCAGTACGCGCGCGAGATGATCATAGTCGCCGTCCGTATCGCCTTCGCGGAAGGGCAGGGCTCGCGACAGATAGCCGGTCGCCGGGTCTTCATAATGCGCGAGAAGCTGTTCAAGTTTTGCCCAGGCATCCTCGGACAGATCTTCGGCCGTACGCGGCTGGTTGCGGTGATCCAGGATCGATTCTTCCATAACCTCGCCATTTGGCTTGAGGCGCACGAAGGCAAGGTCGGCTGGATCGACAATACCGATGTCCTTGAAGGCGCCGCGCCGAAGCAGCGCTCCTTCGAGAGCGAGTTGCGGCGCAAGCAGCGTGTGCGCCTGCGCCTTCGAGGGCGACGAGCCGGTCTTGTAGTCCAAAATGTCCGCCTTGCCCGCCGGTAGAATGTCGACGCGATCGGCATAGCCGGACAGGGTGATGCCGGTGACGCCGACGGTGGTGGGCGCCGCGCGCGCCTCCGCAACGCGCCTCAACACGTCAGCCCGCCCGGTCTCCCAGCGGATAATGTCCAGCGCCAGCTTCTCGAAACGCGGCCACCACACAGCATGGACATCGCCCGGCAGGTTCGCCTCAGCGAAGGCAGCGCGGCCGATGGCAAGCAACACGCCATGCGCGGCTGGGTCTTCCGGCTGGATGCCGGCGACGGAGAAGCGGTGAAGGATCGCGTGAAACAGCACCCC
Source organism: Mesorhizobium sp. (assembly GCA_036524835.1). Classification (GTDB taxonomy): domain Bacteria; phylum Pseudomonadota; class Alphaproteobacteria; order Rhizobiales; family Rhizobiaceae; genus Mesorhizobium_G. The sequence goes on from DATDBN010000137.1 coordinate 24,617, forward strand.
CCGCTCGGCCGCGCCAGGATCGCGGATCAGAGGCTCTACAGGCTGCAGGTTCAGGATACGGCGTGCGTAGATCGCGTAAGGGTCGCGGCGCAGCGTCTCGATTTCCGTCACAGAGAAGCGTCGCGGGCGAGCGCTTGCAGGCGGTGTCGGCTTTGGTCGCGGTGCGAAGGGCGCCTTGGCGCTCTCGTCGAATTGTCTTGCCCAGGCCAGCAGTTCATCGCCCCGCGCCCTCATATGCTGCGTCTGCGCTTCCCCTGCGAATGTGGTCAGCCTCTGCAGCCATCGCGAGGGCACCGCCGGCGCGTCACCGGTGCGTGCGGCGCGGGCCAGCACGACGCTTTTCGCTCCCATGGCCATTTCGAAATCATGTGCGGCGAGGCCGATCAGGCGTTCGGGCGGCTCGAGATCCATTCCGGCGCGCATGATGCGCGACATGAACCTGTCGGACTCGGCCTTGCGCGGCCAGCTTCCCTCGTTCAGCCCGCCGACAACCAGTGTGTCGACGTTCTGGAGCCGCGCTTCAAGCGTCCCCCAGATGGAAATGCGGCGGTCGCCATGCCTGGGTTTCACCACGACCGGCGCGATCAGCGCGTCAAGCACTTCCGGCCACTCCCTGCCGGCAAACGTGAACGCCGTGCTCGACCCAACGATCGTGCGCAGAAACTCAACCAGCTTCTCGCCTGCATCGCGGGCGTAGAGATCCGAGACGCCGCCTTCCCCATCGCGTCCGATTGCCTCGAAAGCGCGAACTGTTGCGAGCGCACACTGCGCAAGGTCGACCATCTCCGTCGTGCGCAGGCTCACGAGCGGCTGGACCGACTCGGACAACCGTGCCACCGCGTCCCTGGCGGCTTCAAGCCGCGATGCGGTCAGTCTGCGGAACCAGTTTGCCTTGCGCCCGTCGCTGGAAAGCGTGGCGCACCGCGCTTCGAACGAGCGCAGCAGCTCGCTTATGTCGGGGCGGCCAGTTCCGCCGCGCAGGGCGATCAGTTCGATTGTCTCCGCCGCACCGCGCATCACACCGCGTGGCAGGCCAAGTCGGACCAATGGATGCTTCAAGAGGGACAGCAGCGCGACCGGGTCGCCCGGCGCGCAGGCGGCAACGACCAGAAGCCGGAGCAGCGCGGCGGACGGTGCGGTGGAAAGCGGCGTGCCTCCGGAGTCGTCGGCCTGGATGCCAAAGCGAAGCAGCTCTGCAGAGACGCGTCGTGCAAGGTTGCGGTCGCCGGTCACCAGCGCCGCCCGCCCTGCGGGATCCGTCACTGCGCGCCGCAAGGCGATGGCGATCGCCAAGGCTTCGTCGCGCTCGGTGGGTGCATCGATGATGGTTACCTCTGCAAGCGCGGATGTGACGTCAGTCTCCCGCAGCGCTTCCCGTCCGACCACCCAGGCATCGGTCGTTTCCGAAGGCCGGAGCGCTTCGCTGGTCAGGCGCTCCCGGGCCTGCAACGCCTTCGCCCGGTAGCCAATCTCGATTACCTCGGTACGCTCGACGCCAAGTTTTCCGATCAGGCGCGCCAAGCCGAACTGGGGATGGCCGACAACAGGCGGTTCCGGCCTGTCGCCGGTGAGGGTGCGCCATGACGCCTCGTCCATGCCGATGTCGAGTCCCGGCAGCACGACCGCGCCCGTCGGCAACCGGGCAATCACAGCGAGCAGTGACGCGGTTGCGGGAATGGAGCCTGTCGAGCCTGCGGCGATGACGGGACCGGGCGGAGGATTGAGCCGCAAGCGCTCCGCCTCGAAGGCGATCAGCGCGTTGCGATGCGCTGCCGGATTGGACTGGCCGCGTTCCGCCAGGCGCTCCGGCCAGTATTCGGAGACGATCTCCAGAAATTTGAGCGTAACCTGCCACCAGCCCGAGACGTCGCCTTCGACTAGAGAGGCAAGCTTTGCCCAGTCGGAACCTTCTGTCTCGACGTCATCCATAAGCCGCGCCAGATCGCGCGCCAGCCACAAAGAGTCTGCCGTCGATACGGGGACGACGAGTTCTTCGTCGAAAAGCTGCGCGACATGCGCGGGCAATCGCTTCTTCCATTCGCGAACGACCGGCGCCAAAAGCAGAAGGCGATCGAGATCGGCGATCGGCGGTGCAAGGTCGAGGACGGCGGCGCTGCTCCTATCGAAAGCCGCTTCACTCTCGTCAAACTCTCCCAGCGCCTTGATGGTCGGCAGGATGGAGGCGGGTCCGCTTGCGCTCTCGGCAAGCACGCTGCGCAGGACGCGCGCCGCCCGGCGTGTCGGCAGATAGATCGTCGCCTGAGCCATCGCCAGCGGATCGCTGACTGCATCGAAACCCGGGATGATGCGCCCGGATTTCAGAGACTCGGCCAAAGTCGGGAGAAAGGGCGCGCCGGGCGGAATGGAAAAGACGCGCGGTGTTTCGCGCTGCGTCATACCGCCGGTGCGCGCGCGTTTGCGACGGCCGCCTCGGCATGTGGTATTGCATCCGGCGTGCCGACCGTAATCCAGCTGCCGTCCATCGCCATGCCGAAAAGCCTGCCATTGGCGATAGCCCGATCGAAATAGCCGTTGAGCGAATGCGGCACTGCCGACGCGCCAGCGAAGATCGCCGGATCGACGATCGCGGCGCCTGCGTAAATCAATCCTGCCGGATCACCCGCCGCGCGGCTCAAATGGCCGTCCGCAGCGACGAGAAAGTCGGTCGAGCCGCTATGGCCGGTGGCTTGGTCGAGGCGTGCGAGCATCAGCAGAATATCCATCGCCCCGGGCTTCCAGGCAAGCGCCAGCCGCGCGAGATTTCTGCCGTGCGTGGGTGCTTTAGTGCCTTCGATCCAGAAGGTGTCGGCGTTGAGAATATAGAACGGCCTGCTCCCGAGCTCCGGCAGGGCGTGGACGATACCGCCCGCAGAATCGAGCAGTTCCCGGCTCTCATCCGATATGACGACATGCGGCTTCGTGCGGCTGGCGACATGCGCCACGATCTGTTCGGGGAAATAATGAATGTTCACCACCGCTTTTGCGACACCACTCGCCGCCAGCGAATCGAGACCCCAGTCGAGCAGCGTCTTGCCGGCGACCTTCACGAGCGGCTTTGGGATGGTGTTGGTGATCGGGCGCATGCGCTTGCCGAGGCCGGCAGCCAGCACCATTGCTGTGTGAGGGTGAAGGACGGTCATCCCGGCTCTCCCGCCAGAAGGCCCATGGCGTCATACACCTGACGCACCTCGGCGAGGGCCGGGTGAACCAGCAACTCGGCAACATAGGCTCGGATACGCGGCAGATGCGGCAGATAGTACGGTTTCCCATCGCGCCTGTGAAGGCGAACAAAGATGCCCAGGATCTTTGTGTGTCGCTGGGCACCCATAATGGCGAAGGCCCGGGCAAAATCGCTGGCGTCGAAAAGCCCATTCTCGTGCCGCCGTGCGGCGTAGGCGTTCACAACCTGGTTTCGCATTGCGGGTGGGACGGTCACGCGCGGATCGAGCGCCAGCGACGCCACGTCATAGGCTGACGGCCCGATCAAAGCGTCCTGGAAGTCGATAAGACCCAGACGGTCATTGCCGCTTCTTTCCCCCCGCCACAGAAAGTTGGGTGACTGCACGTCGCGCAGCATGAGCGTCGTTTCGGTGTCGGATAGTCTGTCGAGGACAGCGTTCCAGGCATCGCGAAACGCCTGGCGATATCGATCGGCGGTCTCGGCGCCGAGATAGGCCGGCGCGTACCAATCCATGGCCAGCTCCGCTTCGATCAGCATCGCCTCGCGGTCGAAGGCTGGAATGGTGTAGGTCACGCCGCGCTCTATATCCACGCCCACCGGCCATGAGCGCGCATGCATGTCCGCAAGCAATTCGGCTGCCGCTACGTAGCGTTCAGAGATCGGTTGGCCCTCCGCATCCGCCAATGTTTCGGAGCCGAGGTCTTCTACCAGCAGAAGGCCGCGATCCAGGTCCCGGGCATGGATTCGCGGTGCGGCAAAGCCTGCATCGAGCAGCAGCGTGTCTATTGCGACAAAGGCGTGCACGGAGAGGGCGCTGTGCGCAATCAGGGCGTAGGGTTTGCCATCCCGCACCGCAGGCCCGAGAACGATCGGCGGAGAGTCCATCAACAATCGCGGCGACTCCTCCGGCAGGGACACAACCTCATAGGCGCGTGCGGAAGCATCGCCGGTCAGCCGCTGGCGCCGGGCGGCGCCCCAGCCAGCCGCGCCGAGAAAGGCGCGAACTCCAAGTGACCGCGCGAGGCGGTCGAATGCCGGGCCGGCGCCCGACAGGGTCGCCACGCGCCCCTCGCCTTCGCTGGAAAGTTCAAGTGTCACGGCAGAAGCGGCAAAGCGTCCAGAGGCGCGTTCCGGCCACTCGACCAGGGTTATGCTCTCCGCTGCTGCCTCTTCCAGTCCCAACTCGTCGAGCTCGTCTGGCGACGACAGGCGGTAGAGGTCGAAATGCTGGATAGGCGGTTGCGTCTCATAGGCCTGGACCAGCGTGAATGTTGGGCTCGGTACTTCAAGTGAAGGGTTGCCGGCCACCGCGCGGATAAGGGCGCGGGCCAGCGTGGTCTTGCCGGCGCCTAGATCGCCCTTGAGCAGAAGCATGTCGCCGGGGCGGAGCGCCAGCGCGAGATCGGCGCCGAGACGCAGCGTCGCCGCCTCATCGGGAAGGCTCACCACTGTTCCAGAGCCCACACCCTACTCCGCCGCGTGCCGTACGCCGCCGGCGCGCGGTGTCGAGGGAAGAAAGCAGGTGACCGTCGTGCCGGCATCTTTTCCGGTTTCGATCCGCACGGTGCCGCCGTGCAGTTCGACGAAGCTCTTGACGATGGCCAGGCCAAGGCCCGCGCCCCGCCGCCGGCCGCCATTGATACGCGACTCGAAACGGCCGAAGGCGAGGTCGATCATATCCGCCGGCATGCCTGGCCCGTCATCGTGAACGGCGAATTCGGACCCGTCCTCCACTTCGCGGCAGGTCAGCCGCACCGTGCTGGATGGCGGGGCGAAGTTTGCCGCGTTGGCAAGCAGGTTCGCCAACACCTGGCGGATGCGGGTTTCGTCGCCTTGGATGACGCGCGGGGCGGACCGCGTGTCGACAGCGAGCGCGATCTTGTTCTCCTCAAACCGGTCCGCCACCAGTTCGCCAGCGCCCGCAATGGCGCGTGTTACGTCGACTTTGGTGATTTCGAGCTGCATGACGCCAGCATCGACGGTAGCGAGATCGAGGATGTCGTTGACGACAGTCAACAGGATCGAGGACGACGTGCCAATATGGCCGACATATTCGCGCTGTTTCGGCGTCAGAGGGTCGCTGCCGGGCAGTTCCAGCAGTTCCGCGAAGCCGATGATGTTGGTGAGCGGCGATCGCAGCTCGTACGACACATGCTGCAGGAAGCTGTTCTTCAACTGGTCGGCACGCTGCAGCGCGTCGTTCTTTTCCTTGAGCGCCCGCTCGACGTTGACGCTGTCGGTCACATCGACAAAGGTCATCATCACCTGCCCATTCGGCAGGTGGATCACGGCATAGCGCAGCACCGCGCCGCTCTTCATTTCGATCTGGCCATGAAGGTCATGGCGTTCGTCAGCAAATCCGGTGACCTCGTCGACAAAGCCGGGCCAGGGAGTTTTCTCCGCTGCCGCCTGGCAGCGGTCGCGCAGGACGGCGATGTGCGTGCTGGGCGCCACGGTCTCCGGGTCGAGCCCCCAGAGCTTCAGGAAGGCCGGATTGAACAGCCGAGCCCGGCCATCCGGGCCGAAAACAGCGACACCCTCAGCCAGATTGTCCAGCGTCTCGCCCTGCACCTTGACGGCGATGTTGTAGCGGCTTTCGAGATCGATCTTCTCGGTCAGATTCTCGAATACCCAAGTCACGTCCCCATTGGGGTGGGGGGTGGCCACGACGCGAATGGTCCTGCGGTCGGGCAGATGCCACGAATGCTCCTGTGGCTCCAGAGCGCGATAGCCCGACAGGATCTTCTGCTTCCAATCGCGCCAGTCGGGTTGCTCGGCAATCATTCCGTCGCTGCGCAGCCGGTCCAGGAACAGCGTGTTGTCGGGCGCGCTATCCAGGAATTTGCTGTCAAGCTTCCATAATTTCTGGAAGGCCTGATTGAAGAACCGCAATTTCTCGTCCGCATCGAAAATCGCGACGGCGGTTGTAAGTTGATCCAGCGTGTCCGCATGGCTGCGCGCCATGCGCGCCAGCTGCTCACGCGTCGATTCGAGCTCGGTCGTATCCGAGGCGATGCCGATCGAGCCGCTGTCGCCGGAGAAGTCGGTTACCTGGAAAATGCGACGGTCCCCGCCCACCACTGTGGCGAGCGGCTGGGCGAACAGCGCCTTCGCGGCATGATGGCGGGTGATCTCCTCGCGCGCCTGGGAACCCAGGATCTCGATGCCTTCTTGAACCACCCGATCGATGCTGTCGCCCTCGACCGCCCGAACATAAGCCCTGTTCACCCAGCGCAAGGTTCCATCGGGCGCGCGCAACCAAAATGGCATGTCTATGCCATCCACCAGGCCCATGAAGCTGTCGAAATCCGTCGAGATGCGCTGGTTCTCCAGCGTTAGGCGCGCTTGGGTGCGCTGCGCCTCCGACAGCGATACGAAGCGCAGAAAGGCATGCGCGACATTCTTGCGGCCGTGAACTTCCAGCGGCTGGCCGCGATGGGTCTCCACCACCAGGTCGAAGGTTCGCCCGTTTTCGCGAAGTGCCACGATCGCGTGATCGAGGGCTGCGGCTGAACGCGGCGCTAGCCATCGCCCAAACGCCAGGAAATCGGCCCGCGTATCCGGGGCTCCGCTTTCCGCCGGCAATGCACCAAGTATCTCCGGCCGGGTCTCTTTCTCCGACCATACGACGATGCGCTGATCGCGCAGGTTGAGCAGTGCTTCGGATCGCTGGACGCTTGCGTTGAGGTCCGCCACATCGGCGCGCAACTGGGCGTTCTGTTTTGAGATACGCGCGCGCTCGCGGATCAGGTAGAACGCGCAGATAAGCGCAGAACTCATGACGCCGGTGAAAACAGCCAGCTGAATGATTTCACCGGTGCCGACCCGCAGAAAGGGCGTAGCGCCCGATTGCGCCCAAGCATGCACCGGCAGCAAGGCGGACGAAACCGTCGCCGCAAAGGACGCAAATCGTGCGCGCCGCCGGACAACAGGCGACCGCGTCCCCCTGGAATCGTTGCGGCCGCCGGTTACGGCCGTTCCCGCGTTTCGCGGGCTTTCCCCCGGCATGTTTTGATCCTCTCCGCCGCCGGCGTCCGACCGCCCCGACGCGACCGAACACAGCCTCACCGCAAAGAACTGTGACGCGAATCACTCCACCATACCGGGTCGGGGAATCGACGTGAAGAAGGTTCATGCGCAAAAAGAGAGGCCGGGCGAAGTCTATCGCCCGGCCTCAATATGTTGTGCTTCGGTAGCGGAAGATTAGTAGCGATAGTGTTCGGACTTGAACGGTCCCTGCTGCTTCACGCCGATATAGGACGCCTGCTCGTCGCTGAGTTCGGTCAGCTTGGCGCCAAGCTTGCCGAGATGCAGGCGAGCGACCTTCTCATCGAGGTGCTTCGGCAGAACGTAGACCTCGTTCTTGTAGTGGCCGGGCTTGGTCCACAGCTCGATCTGAGCCAGCGTCTGATTGGTGAAGGAGGCCGACATCACGAAGCTCGGATGGCCCGTGGCGTTGCCTAGGTTGAGCAGGCGGCCCTCTGACAACAGGATCATTCGCTTGTTGTCCGGGAAGGTGATCATGTCCACCTGCGGCTTGACGTTGGTCCACTTCAGATTGCGCAGGCCGGCGACCTGAATCTCATTGTCGAAGTGGCCGATATTGCCGACGATGACCATGTCCTTCATCGCGCGCATATGGTCGAGCGTGATGACGTCCTTGTTGCCGGTGGTGGTGATGACGATGTCGGCGGTCGGGGCCGCGTCTTCCAGCGTCACGACCTCGAAGCCGTCCATGGCCGCCTGCAGCGCGCAGATCGGGTCAACTTCCGTAACCTTGACGCGTGCGCCCGCGCCAGACAGCGAAGCCGCCGACCCCTTCCCAACGTCGCCATAACCGCAAACGACCGCAACCTTGCCGGCCATCATAACGTCCGTGCCGCGGCGGATGCCGTCAACCAGCGATTCCTTGCAGCCATATTTGTTGTCGAACTTCGACTTGGTGACCGAGTCGTTGACGTTGATCGCCGGGAAGGGCAGCAGGCCCTTCTTCTGCAGCTGATAGAGACGGTTGACGCCGGTGGTCGTTTCCTCGGTCACGCCCCGGATGGCGTCGCGGTTCTTGGTGAAGAAGCCCGGGGTTTCCTTCATGCGCTTCTTGATCTGCGCGAAGAGGATTTCCTCCTCTTCCGAACCCGGATTGGAAAGAACGTCTTCGCCCGCCTCGGCGCGCGCGCCGATCAGGATGTACATTGTGGCGTCGCCGCCATCGTCCAGGATCATGTTGGTCGGGCCGCCATCAGTCCACTGGAAGATCTGGTCGGTGTACTGCCAGTATTCCTCAAGGGTCTCGCCCTTCACCGCGAAGACGGGAATACCGGCTGCGGCGATGGCGGCTGCGGCGTGATCCTGGGTCGAGAAGATGTTGCACGAGGCCCAGCGGATGTCAGCGCCGAGCGCCTGTAGCGTCTCGATAAGGACCGCTGTCTGGATCGTCATATGCAGCGAACCGGAGATGCGCGCACCCTTCAGCGGCTGCTTTTCGCCGAACTCTTCGCGCGTGGCCATCAGCCCCGGCATTTCGGTCTCGGCGATGTCGAGTTCCTTGCGGCCCCAATCGGCAAGGCCGATATCCGCGACGACGTAATCCTTCTTAGCCATCTCTGTCTCCAATCAGTTCTAAGGTGCGCGGTCGCAGTGCTGCCATCCCGCGCGAAATTCGGCGCTTGACTACCAGATCGCCGCCACCACGGCAACGGGACATAAAGAAATCTTTATCTCTATATGTGCGGAAGGCCGGCCCAGCGGCCGCCGGCTACACTTCCTCGCCGAACCGATTCTCGATCAGTTCGACTAAGGCGTCCAGCGCAGCCCGCGCGTCCGGACCAGAGGCGGACACCATGACAGTCGTTCCGGGGCTCGCCGCCAGCATCATCAGGCCCATGATCGACGTGCCGCCGACGCTGATGCCGTCCTTCTCGACGCGAATATCGGCCTGGAACTGGCTCGCCACCTGAACGAATTTGGCAGAGGCGCGCGCATGCAGCCCGCGCTGATTGACGATCTGGACATTGCGGACGTGGCCCTCAGTGACGCCTGCCGTCATTTCACGCTGCCGCTGAGGAACTGGCTTGCGACATTGATGTATTTCCGGCCGGCGGTCTGCGCCTCCTCAAGAGACTTGGCGAGGTCGTCGCCTTTGCGAACGCCGGAAAGCCGCACCAGCATCGGGAGATTGACGCCGGCGATCACCTCGACTTTGCCTGCTTCCATGACTGAAATGGCAAGATTGGACGGTGTGCCGCCAAACATGTCGGTCAGCACCACCACGCCTGAGCCACCGTCGGCGCGCTCGACGGCATCGACAATATCGACGCGGCGCGCCTCGATATTGTCGTCGGCGTCGATGCAGACGGTCTCCAATTGTGGCTGCGGCCCCACCACATGCTCCAGCGCATTGCGGAACTCATCGGCCAGGCGGCCGTGAGTCACCAGCACCATTCCGATCATTCTGATTGGGCTCCCCAAGTGGGCTCAGGTCGCATTGCGGAACGGTCTCCCTCAAGCCGGCTCACGGCAAGAGCGCTATCTTGTCGACCGGCAATCAGTTGACAAGTCAAAAAGTGAGCACAATGCCGCCAATTTGGCGCATTGCAGCGTAGATGCAACTAGCAGAAAGGAGGCAGACGTAGCCATGCGGCGATGGGGCGCAACGCGCCCTGAGTGTTGCCCTTAGGTAAGGTGAGCAGAGGCACCGACACGCCTCCGTGTTCATAAGTTTGCTCGTTCGCGATCCGCGGCGCGTCTGTCTCGGCCACGAGGGACACCACAAGATCCACAATCGTCGACGTTTCATGCGCGATGGGAGCGGGGCCTAGGCCGCGCACTTCAATCAGGCCGGCTATAGCCTCCGGCGCGCGCGCGACGATGCGATTGTTGGAGGTTTCCAGGAACACCTGATCGTCCGCAACCAGCGAGGCGAAGCGACCGCAGGCCCGCCCTGCGTCCAGAAGCGCCTGGGCAAGCGCGCTCTTGCCCGATCCCGAGCGACCAACGATCATGATGCCGCGGTCGCCCATGACGACCACGGTTGCGTGAACATTCCCGGCCGTGGCGCTCACGATTCGGCCGGAAAGGCAGCCACGAAGCGCGCGCCCCTGATGTCGCCGGGTTTCGTGCCCGGAATATTCTCGGCGCTCAGCGTGCCGCCATGGGCCTCGACGATCTGCCTGCTGATCGACAGGCCAAGACCGGAATTCTGACCGAACGCTTCGCTCGACGGCCGATCGGTGTAGAACCGCTCGAATATGCGGTCGATATTGTCGGCGCGAATGCCCGGGCCATTGTCGTCAACGGTGACCACATTGAACTTTCCCGCCCGCTCCAGCGAAATGACGATGCGCCCCGTATCTTCCGGTACGAAAGATCGCGCGTTTTCGATGAGGTTGGTAATCACCTGGCCGATTCGGATGTCGTGGCCCTGAACAAAGAAGCCCTTGGCGCCCTGGGGCAGCTTTGCCGGCTTGAACTCGATCTCGACGTGCTTCTTGTAGCGTCCGGAATCCTGCGAAACAGCGACCAGCTCGCCGATAAACTTCTTCAACTCGACGCGTCCGGCGTCTTCCCTGGCCAATTCGGCATCGAGCCGAGAGGCATCGGAGATGTCGGTGATCAGCCGGTCGAGCCGCCGCACGTCGTGCTGGATGATCTCCATCAATCGCTCGCGCGACTTCTCGTTCTTGGCAAGGGGAAGCGTTTCCACAGCGCTGCGCAGCGAGGTCAGCGGGTTCTTCAACTCATGCGAAACGTCGGCGGCGAAGCTTTCGATCGCCTCGATGCGCGCATAAAGCGCGTTGGTCATATCGCGTACGGCAACCGAGAGATTGCCGATTTCGTCCTGGCGGTTCGAATAGTCGGGGATCTCCTCGCGATTCTTGACGCCACGACGCACGCGCACCGCTGCTGCCGCGAGGCGGCGAAGCGGATTGGCTATGGTCGATGCCAGCAGCATGGAGAGCACCGCGTTGGCGAGCGCCGCCACACCGAAGACGCGCAGGATGGCGCGCCGCTCGGCGGCGACGATCCGGTCGATGTCGCCACCCTCGGTCGACAGCATCAGCACACCGAGAACAGCGCGAAAGCGCTGGATAGGCACCGCCACCGAGACGATCTGCTCGCCCTGATCACTGACGCGCACGATCGTCGAGGGACTGCCGAGCAGCGCGTTCATGACTTCAGGAAACGCAGCGCCATTGCCGCCGGGCTGCTCGCGATAGACCGGAAGATCGGTGTTGCGGAAGAGATCGAACACCCGCTTCTCCAGCCGATCAAAGAATCCCATCTCCTCGCCGTCCACGGGCGGCAGGTCGAAGCGCAAGATCTGGCCTTGCGAGTAAAGATGGCGCGAATCGAGCAGCAGATTGGCGTCGCGGTCGTAGATACGAGCGCGCGTCCGCGTCGGTGAGATCAGCCGCCGCAACAGCGGCGCAACCCGTTCAGGGTTGATCGGAAAATCGAGTGAGTCGAGTTGATCGGACCCCGGCCCAAGGCTTTCGCCGGCCTGCAGCTCCAGCAGCTTCTCGGGATCAATGTTGATGGAATCTGTCTCGACCGTGGCCGACGAGGCGATGGCGCCGGAAATGATCTCGCCCTGGGTCATCAAGCTCTCGATGCGCGCCTCGGTGAGGCCGTCCCGGAACTGATTGAGGTAGAGGATGCCGACAACCAGCACCGCCAGCGCGGCGAGGTTCAGGAAGAGGATACGCCGCGTAAGGCTTGAAAAGACATAGTGGCCAAGCCCGCGGCGCAACGGCACCGCAACACGCCGCAACATCTGAACAGCAGCCGGGCGTCGCGGCTTGGCCGCCAACGCCGGTTTGTTCAGGTCTACTTCAATTGCCATCGATCAGCCGTCCGGAGGCGATTCCGCCAGGTTCCTTATCTTAAGGCCTGACCGGAACCACGTCGAGGTGAGGCGAGGATCGTGATGTCTCAGGCTTCGCGGAAGCGATAGCCAACGCCGTACAGTGTTTCGATCATCTCGAAATCGTCGTCCACCGCCTTGAACTTCTTGCGAAGCCGCTTGATGTGGCTGTCGATCGTCCGGTCGTCGACATAGACCTGCTCGTCATAGGCGGAGTCCATCAACGCGTCTCTGCTCTTCACCACGCCCGGGCGCTGCGCCAGCGAATGCAGGATCAGGAACTCGGTGACGGTCAAGGTCACCGGCTCGCCCTTCCAGGTGCAGGTGTGGCGCTCCTGGTCCATCACCAACTGGCCGCGTTCGAGCGAGCGCGACGCCTGGCTTGGCGTCTTTGCTGCGGCCTCGCGGGCGCTGGCCCGGCGTAAAACCGCGCGCACCCGCTCGACGAGCAGGCGCTGCGAGAACGGTTTGCGGATGAAGTCGTCGGCCCCCATCTTGAGACCGAAGAGTTCGTCGATCTCGTCGTCCTTGGAGGTCAGGAAGATGACCGGCAGGTCCGACTTCTGGCGCAGTCGCCGCAGCAGCTCCATGCCGTCCATACGCGGCATCTTGATGTCGAGGATCGCGAGATTGGGCGGCCGCGAAGCCAGCCCCTCAAGCGCCGAGGCGCCGTCAGTGTAGGTCTCGACGCGATAGCCTTCGGATTCGAGGGCGATGGAGACCGAAGTCAGAATATTGCGGTCGTCATCGACAAGCGCGACTGTGGCCATGTCAGCTGGCTCCCTCATGTGCGGATGTCCCTTCCGTGCAGGGACGCCTATCTCGGTACAAATTGGGTACAAATTGTGGCATAGACCCCGGCTCCTCTGAGCGCAAGCCTTTGAGGCAGTGAGTGACGCTGACCGAGATTGCCCCTGCCAATAAAACGAAGCGGTCGCACCAATACTTAGGCAATCTTCATAGCATAAAACGATTTAAACGATTCTCAAAATCTTTAAATCGATTAATGATTTGATATCGTTCGGCTTTTCTGTTTGAGAACCGACTTACCCCTTCCCAGAGGGGATTTGACGAGACGCCAAATCATCTCTTGAAAGGGTTCCTTCATGCACGAACTTGGCAGGCGCAACCCGGCGTGTGGGCTGGATGAGGTCGGTCTGGATACGACCGGGACGGTTCGCTTCAACCTTTCTGAGGCTGCGCTCTATGGTGAAGCGTTGCGCCGCAACGAGGCGCGCCTCACCGCACATGGCGCTCTGGTCGCCTATACCGGCCAACACACCGGCCGTTCGCCCAAGGACAAGTTCGTCGTTCGCGACTCCAACACCGAGGCGGAGGTGTGGTGGGACAACAACAAGCCGATGTCGCCCGAGCATTTCGAAACGCTGCTGGCCGACTTCCTCGCCCATGCCAGGGATAAAGACCTCTTTGTCCAGGATCTCGTCGGCGGTGCGGAGGCGGCGCTCAGCCTGCCCACTCGCGTCATCACCCAATTCGCCTGGCATTCGCTCTTCATCCGGAACCTGCTGATCCGGCCAACGGTCGAGATGCTTGATACCTTCGTTCCCAAGATGACGATTATCGACCTTCCCTCCTTCCGCGCGGACCCGGCACGGCATGGCACGCGCAGCGAAACGGTGATCGCGGTGGACCTGACGCGCATGATCGTGCTCATCGGCGGCACGTCCTACGCAGGCGAGATGAAGAAGTCGGTCTTCACGGCACTGAATTACCTGCTCCCCGCGAAGGGCGTCATGCCCATGCATTGTTCGGCCAACACCGACGATGACGGCAACTCGGCGGTCTTCTTCGGCCTGTCCGGCACCGGCAAGACGACCCTCTCCGCCGATCCCAAGCGTACGCTGATCGGTGACGATGAGCATGGCTGGGGGCCGGATGGCATCTTCAACTTCGAGGGCGGCTGCTACGCAAAGACCATCAAGCTTTCGCGCGAGGCGGAGCCGGAAATTTTCGCCACCACGCAGCGCTTCGGCACGGTGCTCGAGAACGTGGTGCTGGACGCGGCCCGCGTACCGGACTTCAATGACGGCTCGCTGACCGAAAACACCCGCTGCGCCTATCCCCTGCATTTCATTCCGAATGCCAGCGCTACCGGTATCGCGAAACATCCGAGAAATATCGTGATGCTGACGGCGGACGCCTTCGGCGTGATGCCGCCCATCGCCAGGCTCACACCGGAACAAGCGATGTATCACTTCCTGTCGGGCTACACCGCCAAGGTGGCCGGCACGGAAAAAGGCGTCACCGAGCCGGAAGCGACATTCTCCACCTGCTTCGGCGCGCCCTTCATGCCGCGCCATCCTTCGGAGTATGGCAATTTGCTGCGTGAATTGATCGCTGAGCACAAGGTCGACTGCTGGCTGGTCAACACCGGCTGGACCGGCGGCGCCTATGGCACCGGACATCGCATGCCGATCAAGGCGACCCGCGCGCTGCTCGCAGCCGCACTCGACGGCTCCTTGAAGGGCGCGGAATTCCGCACCGACCCAAATTTCGGCTTTGAAGCGCCGATCTCCGTGCCTGGCGTTGACGGCGCGATCCTCGATCCCCGCTCCACCTGGCCGGACAAGGATGCATATGACCGCCAGGCCAAGAAGCTCGTCGATATGTTCATATCCAATTTCGCCAAGTTCGAGCGGCATGTCGACGCATCGGTTCGGGGCGCCAGCCCACGGATCCTCCAAGCAGCGGAGTAGGGCACAAGCCGGCTCCGCCACCGCGCGGCTGCGGCATCGATACGGCGGGACTGCGGAAGACGCGCACGGCCCTTTCAATTTGCCGCAACTCGCGCCACAGAATGCGCCATGACCACGGATGACAAAATCGTCATTGCGCCAGAGGCGGAACTCTTTCCGGACGACATGTCGGAGAGCTTCATCCGCTCGTCCGGACCGGGTGGACAGAACGTCAACAAGGTGGCGACGGCGGTGCAACTGCGCTTTGACGCCGCAACTGCGGCGGGCCTGTCCGAGCGCGTGCGCGCCAATGTCCTTCATCTCGCAGGGCAGCGCGCCACCAAGGATGGCGTCATCGTCATCGAGGCGGGACGATACCGCACCCAGGAACAGAATCGCGCGGATGCGCGCTCACGGCTGATCGCTCTGATTGCAAAGGCCGCCGAGCCACCGCCAAAGCCGCGGCGAAAGACAAAACCCTCAAAAGGCTCGATCGAACGGCGTCTCAAGACCAAGGCTGGCCGTTCGACGGTCAAGAAGCTACGGGGAAGGGTCGAAGGGGATTAGACCGTCGTCTTTCCTTTTCAGGCTTCGGATGGCAGGTTCGCCGTCCAAATGTGGATAAGAATTGGAGTGACCTGAATGGGTATTTTCGATTTCGTCAAAGGCGTCGGCAAGAAGCTCGGCATTGGTGACGACGATGCGCCGACCGCGGAAGCGCTGAAGAAGGAACTCGACGCCAACAAGCTCGGCACCGACGCCGTCAAGGTTGAGGTTCAGGGCGACAAGGCGGTTCTCAAAGGTGCGGTCGCAGACCAGTCCGCCTTCGAAAAGGCGGTGATCGCCGTGGGCAATACGCTGGGGGTCTCCAAGGTCGACGCGGATGAACTGAAGGTCGTGCTGCCCGATTCCGGACTGAAGCTCGATTCGGGGGTCGATATCGGCGAATTGATCAAGAAGGCGATCCCGGCGGCCAATCCGAAGTTCTATACGGTGAAGAAGGGCGACAACCTGTCCAAGATTGCCCAAGCCCAATATGGCAAGGGGCAGGCGGCAAAGCACAAGCTGATCTTCGAGGCCAACAAGCCGATGCTGAAGCACCCCGACAAGATCTATCCGGGGCAGGTGCTGCGCATCCCCGACATCTCCGAAGCGACTGCCTAAGCCAATCGTCTAGAGTCGGGTGGCGGCATCTTGCCGCCATCCATATCTCTGCACCCCTGCTTCCCTTCGCTCAAGGAGTGAGCCGGCTTGCTCGTTCTTCCCCGTGGCGTGCGCCACATTCCCAGCTATTTGAGCGCCGACGCGCAGGAAGCGCTGGTCGAGGCCGTCCGCGCGGTCGTTCAGGTTGCGCCGCTCTATACGCCCGCTATGCCGAAATCAGGCAAGCCGCTGAGCGTGCGCATGACCAATTGCGGAACGTTCGGCTGGGTTACCGACCAGGAGCGGGGCTACCGCTATCAGGCGACGCATCCCGTGACTGGCCAGCCTTGGCCGGCGATCCCGGACAGTTTGCTGGCGCTGTGGCGAGATGTTGCGGCCTGGCAAGCCGAGCCCGAGGCCTGCCTCGTCAACTTCTATGATCAATCGGCCAGGATGGGGCTGCACCAGGACCGCGACGAGCAGAATTTGCAGGCGCCGGTTGTTTCCGTATCGCTGGGCGACGCCTGCCTTTTCCGGGTCGGCGGGACCAGGCGGGACGATCCGACGAAGTCGTTCCGTCTGGAAAGCGGCGACGTTGTCGTACTCGGCGGCGAAGGGCGTCTCGCCTTTCACGGCGTAGATCGCATCTACCCCATGACTTCAGCCCTGCTAAAGAATGGCGGACGCATCAATCTGACGCTGCGCCGGGTGTCCGCTTAATCGAGATGCTCTGCCGTCACAGCTTTCGCAGAGCCACCTCCTCGATCAGGTGATCGGCGCCCTTGCGCAGGATAAGGTCGGAACGGGGCCGGGTGGGCAGAATATTCTCCCGCAGGTTTTTCAGATTGATATTCTGCCAAAGGCCCTCGGCAATCGCCTTTGCCGCGCCTTCCGACAATTGCGAATAGCGGTGAAAAAACGACTCTGGATTGCGGAACGCCGTCTCGCGCAGCCGCATGAAGCGGGTCGTGTACCATTTATGGATGAGGTCTTCGGCCGCATCCATATAGATCGAGAAATCGAAGAAGTCGGACAGGAAAGGCACGTATCGTCCGTCCTTGGGCAGATCACCGGGCTGCAGCACGTTCAGCCCCTCGAATATGAGGATATCCGGCTGATCTATGCTGACGAACTGGTCGGGAATGACATCATAGGTCAGGTGCGAATAGAGGGGCGCCTGCACATTTGGACGGCCGGACTTCACGCCGGAGAGAAAACGCAGCAACGCACCGACATCATATGATTCCGGAAAACCTTTGCGCTCCATCAGGTTCTTCGACCGGAGAGCCTCGTTCGGGTAGAGAAAGCCGTCAGTGGTGACGAGGTCGACCTTGGGGCTCGTCGGCCAGCGGGCCAGCAGTTCCTTCAGGATGCGGGCGGTTGTCGACTTGCCGACAGCGACGGAGCCGGCGACCCCGATAATGTATGGGGTCTTCACCGCATCCGGCACATTCAGAAAATTGGCCCGCTGGTGGAACAGTAACTGGCTGGATTCGACATGCGCCGAGAGCAGCCGCGACAGCGAGAGGTAAATCCGGCGCACCTCGTTGAGGTCGATCGGATCGTTGAGTGAGGAGAGCCGCTGCACCTCCTCCTCGGTCAGCGTCAGCGGCGTATCCGCGCGAAATTTCGCCCATTGCCGAGCCGTGAAAAAACGGTAGGGCGAGTATTTCTCGGTTGGCACCAGCTGGTCCATCGTCCCTCCCGAATGGTCCATCTATTCCCTGCGGCCGGCCTTTTCGGCGATGCCGGACTGAGACGTGCGCCGCTGCAGCTCCTCCAGCACGTCGCTCAGCGGCACACCGGCAAGGGCGAGCACAACGAGCCAGTGATAGAGCAGATCGGCGCTCTCCGAAACCAGGCCCTTGGCGTCTCCCTTTACGGCGGCGATGACCGCTTCCACCGCTTCCTCGCCCATTTTCTGGGCGGCCTTGTCGATGCCCTTGGCGAAAAGTTTGGCCGTCCACGACGCCTCCGCGCCGGATCGGCCGCGCTCGGCGATGATGCGTTCAAGGTCGGCGAGAGAAAACATAGTCATCCTCGCGGTCTAGACCATTTCCGCGCCGGGTAGAAGGTGGGCGGCCTCAAGCAGCCCGATCCAGTCGCATCGGAAGCCCGGCCGCCGCCATATGCGCCTTGGCCTCGCCTATCGTGTAGGTGCCGAAGTGGAAGATCGAAGCGGCCAGCACAGCCGTGGCGTGACCGTCGCGAATCCCTTCGACCATGTGATCGAGGGTGCCGACGCCGCCCGAGGCGATCACCGGCACGGGCACGCTGTCGGCAATCGCCCGCGTCAGCTCGATGTCGTAGCCGATCTTAGTGCCGTCGCGGTCCATCGAATTCAGCAACAGCTCGCCTGCGCCGCGTTGCACGGCCTTGGCGGAAAACTCCAGGGCATCAAGGCCGGTCGCGTTACGCCCGCCATGGGTGAAGAGCTGCCAGCGCGGCGGCTCGCCAGGCGCCGAAACGCGCTTGATGTCCATCGATACGACGATGCACTGGTTACCGAATTTGTCGGCCGCGCGATCGACCAGATCAGGATCCGTGACGGCGGCGGTCGTTATGCCGACCTTATCGGCGCCGGCCAGCAACAGATTGCGGATATGCTCGACACTGCGTACGCCGCCGCCGACAGTAAGCGGCATGAAACACTGCTCGGCGGTCCGGCTGATCACATCGAAGATCGGCGAGCGGCCCTCATGACTGGCCATGATGTCGAGGAAGCACAATTCGTCAGCGCCGGCCGCATCATAGGCCTTTGCTGCTTCGACGGGGTCGCCTGCATCGATCAGGTCGACGAAGTTGACGCCTTTGACCACGCGGCCGTCCTTGACGTCGAGGCAGGGGATGACACGAGCTTTGAGGGTCATTGTAGCTCGTCCAGCAAGCCGCGAGGGGGTTTTGCGGTGCCGCGAAGGATCGCCAGCGCTTCGGCCGGATCGATGCGGCCATCATAGAGCGCGCGCCCGGAGATCGCGCCTTCGAGCTTCTTCGCATCCGGCATGGTCATGCGCACGATGTCGGCGATGGAGGCAAGCCCGCCCGAGGCGATGACGGGGATCGACACGGCGTCGGCCAGCGCGATCGTCGATTCCCAGTTGATGCCCGTCAGAATGCCGTCGCGGTCGATATCGGTGTAGATAATCGCGGTGACGCCGGCGCCTTCGAATATCCGCGCCAGTTCCTCGACGCCAAGCGACGAGGCTTCCGCCCAACCCTCGACCGCAACCTTGCCGCCCTTGGCGTCGATGCCGACGGCAACCTTGCCGGGGAACGCCCTGCACGCCTGCTTGACCAGATCGGGATCGCGCACAGCGACCGTGCCGAGAATGACCCGGGCCAGACCCTTTTCCAGCCAGGCCTCTATATGCGCCATGCTGCGGATACCGCCGCCGAGCTGCACCGGGTTCTTGGTCGCCTCCAGGATAGCTTCGACGGCGGCTCCATTCTTGCTCTCGCCTGCGAATGCGCCGTTGAGATCCACCACATGCAGCCATTCAAAGCCTTGATCTTCGAAGGCCTTTGCCTGTGCGGCCGGATCGGAATTGTAGACCGTCGCCTGTCGCATATCGCCCAGCTTGAGGCGCACACACTGGCCGTCCTTGAGATCGATGGCGGGAAAGAGAATCATGGACCCTCGACGATGGCGAAATGTGCCTTGGAATAGGCTTGCCGCAGCTTCAGCGCCGCCTGATATTCCGGCGAGTGGAAACAGTCGAGCGCGGTCTGGTAACTGTCGAATTCGATGACGACCATGCGGGTCGCGGCCGGGCCTTCGAAAACCTCGGAGCGGCCTCCGCGCACGATGAACCGGGCGCCATATTTGTCGAACGCCGCCTTGTTCGCCGCGATGTATTTTGGATAGTTGTCCGGATCGGTGACGTCGACCATCGCCATCCAATAACCCTTCCTGGCAGTTTCGGTCATGGCTTCCACCTCAGGAAATTGGCGATGAGGGCCAGCCCGAGCCGCTGGCTCTTTTCGGGATGAAACTGGGTACCCGCACGGTTTTCGCGCACGACGGCTGCGGTGACTGGACCACCGTAATCCGCCAGCGCGAGCACATCGGCCGGGCGTTTCGTTTCAAGATGATAGGAGTGGACGAAATAGGCATGTAGTCCGTCCGGTCCGGTCGGAATGCCATCGAAGAGCGGGTGAGGCCGGGCCAGCGTCAACGTGTTCCAGCCGATCTGCGGCACCTTCAGCGCCGGATCGTTCGGCTCGATGGCCTTCACATCTCCGGCGATCCAGCCGAAGCCGTTGGTGACCGTCTTTTCCAGCCCGCGATCGGACATCAGCTGCATCCCAACACAGATGCCAAGAAAGGGCCGGGCCTGCTTCACAGCGACTTCGTCGATCGCCTCGACCATGCCAGGCACGGCGTCCAGCCCGGCGCGGCAGTCGGCATAGGCGCCGACGCCCGGCAGCACGATGCGATCCGCCGTGCACACCCGCTCGGCATCCGCCGTCAGCTCGATCTCCGCCGCGACTCCCGCTTCCCGCGCGGCGCGCTCGAAGGCCTTCGTCGCCGAACGCAGATTGCCGGAACCGTAGTCGATGATGGCGACGCGCATGTCAGCTCTTGCTGGGGAAGGTCAGGAAGCCGATGGCGGGATCGTGCGGCAGCGGCTTGTTGATCGGCAGGCGAAGGCTAGGCGGTGCCGCACGACGCGGCGCGGCGCCCTCTTCGGAAACCCCGGCGGCAAAACGCAACTCTGCATCGCTGAGACTGTCGGCCATGACCACGCCGATATCCGTGTAACCGCGACGGCGCAAACCGGCGATCCGCATCGACGCGCCCTCAAGCCCGACCCATGTCGACACCAGCGCAGAGAGCATCGCGGCGGGCGTGCCGAGGCCGAGACGCGCGCCGAGCGCGGTGATCGCCATCATCACCGCCAAGACGGTGATGGCCGGCAGCCACAGCCGATGCCATGCGAGCCAGAGCGGCCCAAACACCAAAGCCAACCATGAAAAGCCGTCGCGCACGAACAGTGGCAAGGCTGGACCGTCGCTCTTCTCGCCGGCCGGCGGCTGCATCAGGACGAAACTGGCCATGGCTCAGCCTTTCAGACTGCCTTTCGTTGAGGGAACGGCGTCGGGCTGGCGCGGGTCAGGCTCGAGTGCGGCCCGCAGCGCGCGCGCCACCGCCTTGAAGCAGGTCTCGGCGATGTGATGATTGTTTGCGCCATAGTGATTGGTGACGTGCAGGGTAATGCCGGCGTGCTGGGCGAGCGCGTTGAAGAACTCGCGCACAAGCTCGGTGTCGAAAGTCCCGATCTTGGGAGAGGAGAAGCCGACATTCCAGACCAGATAAGGCCGCCCCGAAACATCCACCGCGGCGCGTGTCAGCGTCTCGTCCATGGCAAGGTCGATCGAGGCATAGCGCATGATGCCGCGCCGTTCGCCGAGCGCTTTCGCCAGCGCCTGGCCAATCGCAATCCCGGTATCTTCCACGGTGTGGTGGTCATCGATGTGGAGGTCGCCTTTTGCTTTCACCGTCATGTCGATCAGCGAGTGGCGCGACAGCTGATCGAGCATATGATCGAAAAAGCCGACGCCCGTTGCGATGTCGGAGCACCCGGCGCCGTCGATCGCGATCGACGCCGAAATGTCGGTTTCCTTCGTCTTGCGGCTGACTTCGGCGCTGCGCGCCACACTGCCGGTTGCCATGTATCATCCTCTCGGGGCCGGAACAGGCGAGCCCTTAGACCATTTCCGCTGTGGAATGAAGCTGGCGCAAGGGCAAAGTTGGCGGCCAACACCTGACCTTGGTCGACCTCGACGCCGCGCGCGGGGATATGTGAGCTGCAAACACGGTGGTTTTACGATGAAAGAGGGACCCACCCAGAGTTCATTTTGACATGCCGGCGCCGGCTGATATCATTTGTATGCGAATGATTTCCGGCAGCCTTGAAGCCGCCGGAATCGTCGCTTCGGAAGGCATTGCGTGACGCGCTACGCAAAACCAACCAGTCTCGAAGACGCTGTCGCGCTGCTGGGCGAGGGCGACTGGACAATTCTTGCCGGCGGCACCGACTTCTATCCCGCGCTCGGGTCCAAACCCCTGCGGTGCAATGTGCTGGACATCAACGCGCTCGGCGAATTGCGCGGCGTCACAAAGACGGACCAAGGCATCAGGATCGGCGCGCTAACGACGTGGACGGAGATTCTGCGCGCCGATCTTCTCCCGGGGTTTGACGCGCTGAAGCAGGCCGCGCGTGAAGTCGGCTCGATCCAGATCCAGAATTGCGGCACTGTTGCCGGCAATCTGTGCAACGCCTCGCCCGCCGCCGACGGCATCCCGCCGCTGCTGATCCTTGGCGCGGAGGTGGAGCTTGCTTCGATGGGCAGGACGCGCAAGCTGCCGCTAGGCGACTTCATCCGGGGCAATCGCAAGACGGCGCTTGTGCCTGGTGAACTCCTTACCGCGATTTACATCCCGGGTGCGGCAACCGATGGGCGCTCGGCGTTTCTCAAGCTCGGCTCGCGCCGCTATCTCGTTATATCTATCGCCATGGTGGCCGCGCGCATCGTTGCCGATGCGGAGGGGAGGATCGTGAATGCCGCGGTTGCCGTCGGTTCCTGCTCCGAGGTGGCTCGCCGGCTCACGAATCTCGAAAATCGGCTCGTTGGAATGCCGCTGGATATCGATCCGTGCGCCCTCATCGAGGCGGAGACGCTCGATGAACTGTCTCCGATCGACGACGTTCGCGGCAGTGCCGACTATCGCCGGGAGGCCGCGCGCGTTCTTATTGCCCGCTGCATCCGCGGGGCGGCAGGAGCTTATTCGAAGCCGGCCGAACAGACGAACCGGGGGGTCGCATGACCGGCCCGGTCGCCTTCAATGTCAACGGAGCAGCTGTCTCCGTCGTTGTCTCGCCGGTGGCGCGGCTGTTGTCCGTGCTGCGCGATGAGCTCGGGCTGACCGGCGCAAAATCCGGTTGCGATGCCGGCGATTGTGGCGCCTGCACGGTGTTGCTCGACGGCGAGTCTGTTTGCGCCTGCCTGGTGCCGGCCGCTTCGGTGGCTGGCCGTGCCGTGCGCACCGTGGAAGGGTTGGCGAATGGCAGGCTGAGCGCGCTGCAGAACGCGTTTTTGCGGCACGGGGCCGTGCAATGCGGCGCTTGCACGCCCGGCTTGCTGATGAGCGCAACCGCCCTTCTGGAGCGCACTCCCCATCCAAGCATGAGTGAGGTGGAAGACGCGCTGGGGGGCGTGCTGTGCCGTTGCACCGGCTACCGAAAGATCATCGCGGCGGTGATGGATGTGGGCGGCGGGCAGGCCGGCTGCACACCCTCGGTCCCGCCGATGAGTTCAGGTGGTGGTGAACAGCGCAGCGTTTCCGGCAAGGCCGTCGGGACCTCTCCCATTCGCCTGGATGGCGTGCCAAAGGTCACCGGCGCGGAGCGTTTCGGCGGAGATAGCTTTCCGCGCGACGCATTGGCCGTTCTGGTGGTGCGCTCGCCATTCCATCATGCGAGCTTCGTGTTTGGCGATCTCGATACCTTCGTTGCCGATCATCCCGGCGTCGTCGGAGTCTATACTGCGGCGGACATTCCCGGCCGTAACCGCTTCGGGGTGATTCCCGCCTTTGCCGATCAGCCTGCGCTGGCGGAGGGGAAAGCGCGGTTTCGCGGCGAGGCCGTCGCGGTTATTGCGGGCGAGCGGGATGCGATTGCCGCCATCGATTCAGCGGATTTGCCGGTCCGCTGGTCCGAATGGCTACATTCGGTCGTGCCGCGAGAAGACGGCGATCTGGTCCATCAGGATCGGCCAGGCAATTTGCTCATTCGCGGATTTGTAGAACGTGGCGATCCTGACGGCGCCATCGCGGCCGGCGCCTGCGTTGTTTCGGGAAGCATGCACACGGCCTATGTGGAGCACGCTTATATCGAGCCTGAGGCGGGGTTTGCGCGGATGGACGGCGATACGCTGGTCATCACCGTATGCACCCAGGCGCCCTATATGGACCGCGACGATACCGCGGCGATTCTCGGATTGCCGCCGGACAGAGTGCGCATCGTGCCGACGGCCACCGGTGGCGGCTTCGGCTCCAAGCTCGACCTATCCGTGCAGCCGCTGATCGGCCTTGTTGCCCTGAAGACGGGCCGGCCGGCGAGCCTCGCCTATTCGCGCCAGGAATCGATGATGTCGACCACAAAGCGGCATCCGGCTGCGATGCGTGCCACCATCGCAAGCGACGCGTCGGGCGCAGTTACCGGCATGGTGTTCGAAGGGGTCTTTAACACTGGGCCTTACGCGAGTTGGGGACCGACGGTCGCCAATCGGGTGCCGGTGCACGCCTGTGGCCCCTACTTCACGCCGAACTACCGCGCGGAAGGCCGCGCGATTCATTCCAACGGGCCGATCTCTGGGGCGTTCCGCGGCTTCGGGGTGCCCCAGGCGACGATCATGCAGGAAACGCTCTACGACGAGCTGGCCTCAAAGCTCGGCGTCGACCGGCTGGAGTTGCGGCTGAAGAATGCGCTCCGAAACGGTTGCGAGACAGCGACCGGTCAAAGGCTCAACGAAGGCGTCGGCATCGCCCAATGCCTCGAGGCGCTGTCGCCGCACTGGCGGCGAGCGCTCGCCGACGCTGAGAGGGTCAACACGGGCCGGCCGCTGATGCGCAGAGGGGTGGGTATAGCCTCGTGCTGGTATGGCTGCGGAAACACGGCGTTGCCCAACCCTTCAACCATCCGCATCGGCGTCGCGCCGGACGGAGCGGTGGTGCTGCATCAGGGCGCGGTCGACATCGGACAAGGTTCGAATACCGTGATCGCGCAGATCGCCGCAGATACGCTTGGCCTGCCGCTGGCGGCCTTGCGGCTGGTCGGCGCGGACACTGCGCTGACGCCGGATGCCGGCAAGACCTCCGCGTCGCGCCAGACCTTCGTCACCGGCAAGGCGGCGCTCAAGGCGGCGTCGGCGCTGCGCGGCCAGATCCTGCGCGCCGCCAATGTTTCCGACGCGGCGAGATTTCGCTTCGATGGCCAGACGCTGGTCATCAGGGAAGGCGATGCGGTGCGCCGCCTGGGGCTTGACGAATTGCCGCTCGACAGCATGGGCTATGTGTTTTGCGCCGAAGCCACCTACGACCCGCCGACCACGACGCTGGACGGCAGGGGGCAGGGCAGCCCTTACGCTGTCTATGGTTACGGTGCGCAGATCGCGGAACTGGAGGTGGATCTGGAACTCGGCATCGTGAAGCTGATCAAGATCACCGCCGCGCATGATGTCGGCAAGGCGATCAACCCGATGCTGGCGGAGGGCCAGATCGAGGGCGGCATCGCGCAGGGCATCGGCATGGCGCTGATGGAGGAATATATCCCCGGCCGCACCGAAAACCTGCACGACTATCTCATACCGACCATCGGCGACGTGCCGCCAATCGAGACCATTCTGGTCGAAGTGCCGGATCCTGAAGGGCCATTCGGCGCCAAGGGCTTGGGCGAGCATGTGCTGATCCCGACAGCGCCGGCGATTCTCAACGCGATCCGCCATGCCACCGGCGTTCTGGTGACGACGCTGCCGGCGACCCCGAGCCGGATCCGCGCGGCGATGAAAGCGGCTCAGGTGTGATGGCAATGGTTGCGCCCCCTCCACCCTGCTTCCATCCTGCTTGCGGACCACGGTGATGAGCGAACTCTCCGAGCGCTTCGAAACGCACGATCCCGGCGAGAAGCAGGTGGCCGAAAAGCTGCGCTGCGACGCCTGTCCCGTCATGTGCTACATCGCCGAGGGCCGCACGGGCGCCTGCGACCGCTATGGCAATTTCGGCGGAAGGATCGTGCGCTGCGACGCGCTGCGCATTCTCGACCACGCGGTGGAAAGCGGCGCTGCGGTGGTGCCGTTCGATGTGCAGGAGTGGAGTGGCGAGCTGGTAAACGGGCACCGCCCCTTCGTCACGGCGATCGGGGCGGGAACGACCTATCCCGACTATAAGCCCGCGCCGTTCATCGTCAGCCAGGAGGTCGAGGATGTGGATCTGGTAACCGTCGTCACCGAGGGCATTTTCTCCTATTGCGGCGTCAAGGTGAAGATCGACACGGACCGGCATCTGGGCGCAGAGACCGCGACAGTGCGGACGCAAGGCGAGGCGGTCGGCCATGTCACGACGGGGGAGTATGGCTCGCAGATGCTGTCGCTGGGCGGCGTGCATCACCTGACCGGCGGTTCCAAGGCTGAAGGCCGGGTCACCTGCGATACCATGCTTGCGCTCTGCAACAAGCTGCCGGTCGAACTGGCAATCGATGGCGGGGCGACAGTGATCGTGCAGGCCGGTAGACCGCCGGTGATAGATGGCAAGCTCGAACAGCGTATGCGCGTGGGCTGCGGTTCCGCGACGATCGGCATGTTCGCGGCGCAGTGGCGGGGGCTGGTCGACGAGGTGGTGGTGGTTGATGACCATATCACCGGCGTTGTCTCCGAGCATCAGGCCGGCAAGGTGTTGGGCTGGGATGATACGGGCATCAAGATTCTCGGCCGGCGCTCGACGCCGGGCCGCTATTTCAAGGTATCGGAGCCGGGGCTCGGCTGGGGCGGGACGACGATCGACGATCCCCTGAGCATTCTGGGCGAATGGAGCGCCAAGAAGGGTGCGCGACCGGGGCTGTCGCTGCTGATGGTGTCCACCACGGGCGAGCAGTACGCCTATTACGAGCTGGACGACGCGCTGCGGCCGGTGGAAAAGCCGTTTCCCCAACGCCTGCTGAAATCGGTCAGCCTGATCGAGGAGAATTGCGAACCAGCCCTGTGCACCGTGCTGTTCGTCGGCGGCGCGGGTGGCTCGCTGCGCGCCGGCGTGGTGGAAAATCCGGTCAGGCTGACGCGCTCCGTGCAGGGTCTGAAGACCTATGTCACGGTCGGCGGCGCACCCGTCTATGTCTGGCCGGGCGGGGGCATAACTCTGATGGTCGATGTCATGCGCGTGCCCGACAATGCTTTTGGCTATGTGCCGACCCCGGCCTTGGTGGCGCCGATCGAGTTTACCTTGCGCCGCGACGACTATGTGGCGCTCGGCGGTCATACCGGCGATATCCGCACGCTGGCGGATGTGATTGCCAATGGCGGCGAATATGCCAACCCGCGTGTGACCGGGCCGGGGAAGGGGAATCCCTGGCCGCCGCTCGTGCAACTCCACCGGTCGGTCTGATGCAGGGGCCGCAAGCGCACTGGCTACCGGACCGCAAGCGGCTTCACCTCAACCACGGTCCGATCGACCTGATCCTCGAGGCGTTCGGAGCGTGCGGCGAGGTGGAGGCAGCCTATGCGCAGGCCGTGGCGCGGTTCCAGACCGTCCTGACGGAACTGGTGGACGAGCTTCCAGGCCTCAGGAGGCCGGTTGCTGCTTCACCTCGTGCATTTTGCGGATCGACGGCGCAGCGGATGGAAATAGCCGCATGTGCGGTCGGGAACAGGGATTCGTACGTTGCGCCTGATCGACGCGATACGCGCTTGATCTCCCCTCGAGTTGGGGAGATGTCCGGCTGGACAGAGGGGGGCGCTGTCTCGCCTGCATCACCAAATTTTTTCATCACTCCGATGGCGGCAGTTGCAGGCTCCGTGGCCGACGAGATCATGGCGGCGCTGGTTGCCGGGCGCGCCATTGACCGCGCCTATGTCAACAACGGCGGCGACATTGCCCTGCATCTGGCCCCCGGCGAGGCGTTGAGCGTGGCCGTCGCCGGCACAGGGCATGGGTTATCGGATCGCGTCATGGTGCGGGCCGAGGACCGGGTGCGCGGGATTGCCACCAGTGGCTGGCGCGGGCGCAGTTTTTCCCTCGGCATTGCCGATGCGGTGACAGTGCTAGGGCGCAATGGGGCTGCGGCTGACGCTGCCGCGACGGTCATCGCGAACGCCGTTGACCTGCCCGGCCATCCCAATATTCAACGCCGCCCGGCGAATGAACTGGCCCCAGACAGCGATCTCGGTGCGCTTATGGTGACGGTTGATGTGGGCCACCTGAGCCACAAGGAGATTGCTCAGGCGCTGGCGGCAGGACGGGCCGTCGCCGAAGATTTGCGCCGGCGGGGATTGATCGAAGCCGCCGCGCTGTTCCTGGCCGGTGAGGCTGCGACGTGTGGCGACCTTGACCTCCGCGTTCAAGAAGGATGGGCGCAAAGCGCCGGGGGTGGAGGACGCGAGAAGCGCTTACCCTCACCCCGCCTCACAAACTCCACCTCGGTCTGTTCGTTCGCCGGCCCTTCCTTCGGGAGAGAGACAGGGCGTCGCACGCCACCCACCAGCGCCTTGAAGGACAAGCCATATGCCTGAATTTCCCATTCGCAAGATTGCGGTGATGACAGAGGAGATTTTCCACGAGGGCGGTCCGGTGGACTCGACGCCGCGCCTGCGCGCTGCGGCAATGGCGCTGGTCAAGAACCCCTTTGCAGGCTCCTACGTTGAGGCGCTGGCGCCTGCCATGGATGATTTGAAACCTTTGGGCCTGCTTCTGACGGATCGCTTGATCGCCGCACTTGGCGGCCCGGCGGAAATCGACGGTTACGGCAAGGGCGCCATCGTGGGATCCGAGGGCGAGATAGAGCACGGCGCGCTGTGGCATGTGCCGGGCGGCTACGCCATGCGCGAGCGACTCGGCCAGGCGAAGGCGATCGTGCCTTCAGCGATGAAGGTAGGGGCATTCGGAAGCCGTCTTGACGTGCCGCTTGGCCACATCAACGCGGCCTATGTGCGTAGCCATTTCGACGCGATGGAGGTCGGCATATCGGACGGACCGCGCCCCGATGAAATTCTGTTCGTTCTGGTCATGGCCTGCGGCGCGCGCATCCACAATCGCATGGGCGGGCTGGAGGCGAAGGACATCAAGATGTGGGACGGTCAGCGATGAGCGGCGGAGGCTCGATCCTGAAATTGGCCAATGCGCAACAGCAAGCGTATCGGCTGCAGGACCAGATCGGCTTTATCCTGCGCAAGGCGCACCAGCGCCATGTCTCGATTTTCACTGGCCGGATTGACGATCTGACGCCGCCGCAATTTGCGGCGCTGGCGATGCTGGCAGAGGTAGGCGAGACCTCGCAGAACCTGCTGGGCCAGATGATCGCCATGGATGCCGCGACTGCCAAGGGTGTGGTCGATCGGCTGAAGGCCCGTGACTATGTGGCGGTGCGGCCGGACTCCACGGACAAGCGCCGGCTGCTGGTGAGGTTGACCGACGCCGGGCGCAGCGCATGCGACACGCTCATTCCGCTGGCGCAGTCGATCACGGCCGACACGCTGGCACCGCTTTCGGCAAAGGAAGGGGAAACGCTGTTGCGTCTGCTGTCCAGGATCGCGTGATCAACGCCAGCGATCCGATCAGTCGTCAGCTGCCAGGATCACCCGCCATAGACGTCGAACGGAAAGTACTTGTCGTTGATCTGCTTGTACGTGCCGTTGGTCCGCAGGGCGTCGATGGCCGCATTGAGCTTGTCAGCAAGCTCCTTGCTGTTCTTCGGCAGCGCGATGCCCACGCCGGGGCCATGCACAGCAGGGTCGGGGGTAAGTGTAGCCAGCAGCTTGCAGCATGCACCGGCATCAGTCTTCAGCCATTCCGTCAGGATTACCGATCCGTCCATCACAGCGTCAACCCTGCCGGCCACCAGGTCGGCACGGGCCTCGTCGCCGCTCGGATAGCTTTTCACTTCGGCGTCCTTGTAACTGTCGCTGGCGAAATTCGCGTGAATGGTGCCGCTCTGCACGCCGATGACCTTTCCCTTCAGATCCGCCGGTGATCCACCCGCGAGCGTGGAGTCCTTCGGCGCCGCCATTGCGGGCGGCGTCTGGTAATATTTGCGCGTGAAAGCGACGCGCTGCGCGCGCTCCGGCGTGATCGTAATGTTGAAAATCGCGTCGAATTTGCCCGCCTCCAGAGCTGGAATGGAGCCGTCGAAATCCTGCACCGACCACTCGCATTCGACCTTCATCTCCGCGCAGATTGCGTTGCCCAGATCGATGTCGAAGCCGGCAACCTTGCCGTCCGGCGTTGCGTAGTTGAAGGGTGGGTAGGCGCCCTCGGTTCCGAGCCGCAGTTTCTGCTGGGCAAAGGCAGGTGCGGCGAGCATCGCGACAGCCGTTGCAGCGGCGATAACACGGATGATGCTGTTCATTCCGGTATCCTTTGACCTGGCCGGTGCGGCTCTGGCAGACCGCCGAGGGCGAGAGCGCCAGTAGCATTCGTGGCACGGCAACCAACCCACTGGCAAGGCGGCCTCGCTCACGCCATCTGCCTGCCGAAGACACAATCTTCGTAAGAGATGCCCGAACGGCGAAGACGATATTACATCCGAAGCGCTAATATGTGACCCAAAGCACACAGCTCTCACGAATATTTGCTCAAAACAGTTTGTGAAGCCGGCTGCGACGCAATGCCTAATCTCATGAAAAGCAGTATCGCGTACTCTTTAAAGCCGGGAGGAGCTCTCCGTTCACCGAAAGGGGTGAAGCGATGCTCCAAGTTCTTATCCTGATCTGCTCGACCTCCGTCGCGCCGTCCGATTGTACGCCCGACACCGCCCTCGACCTGATTAACGGCCCGGCCGTGGAAAGCTTGCACGCCTGCGCCATGGGCGCGCAGGTCATGCTGGCCAGCACGGCACAACTCGGCCAGCGGCCGAATGAGTATGTGAAAATTCGCTGTGGCCCCGGCCGCGAAGAGCGCACTGCACAGAAGCTGTAGGTCAGGGCGCGGCTTCAGCAAGCCTCGCAGGAAGGCTTATCCACCAAGGCCTATGGCGTCTTGTCGTCTCCAACGCCGTAGCCCAGTTCCGCGTCCCGCCGCCGCAATGCAGGGTCCCGCCGCGCCGGATCGCCGTAGCCGCCGCCGCCCGGCGTCTCGACCCGTACGCGGTCGCCGGCCTTCAGCGCGATATCCTGCTCCTTCGAAAGATGCGGCGGCGTGTGAACCTCGCCGTCGCGGATGACCCTCACAACGTTAACCGCGCCGTCCTTGCCGCCCAGCACCCCCTGCGGGCCGAAACGCCCGTGATCCATGACGAAGGAGGCGCGTGCTTCGCCGCGCAGCAACTCGACCTCGTAGGTCAGGCCGAAGCCGCCGCGATGCTTGCCGGCGCCGCCGGAGCCTTCGCGCAGGGCATATTCGCGGTAGAGCACGGGAAAGGCCTGCTCCATGATCTCGACCGGCGGGGATTTCGAAATGCCGATGGTCGAGCACCCGTTGGTGAGGCCATCGTGATGCGCATTGCCGCCATAGCCCCCGCCGGAGATCTGGTACATCACATAGTCGCGCTGGCGCAGCGGATCGTGGCCGCCCAGCGCGAAATTGCCGCTGGTGCCGGCGGGCGCTGCCGTGACTTTGCGGGGCAGTACCTGCACCAGCGCCGCGAACACTGCCTCGGCGATGCGCTGCGAAACCTCCGCCGCGCAGCCCGATACCGGGCGCGGATAGTGGGCGTCGAGAAACGTACCTTCGGGCCGCTTGACGACAAGCGGCTCGAAAGCGCCGGCGCTGATCGGCACGTCCGGGAAGATGTGCCGCACGGCGAGGTAGACGGAAGACAGCGTGGTCGCCAGGACGCTGTTCATCGGCCCCGTGCAAGGCGGCGACGACCCGGCGAAGTCGAAAGTCAGCGTATCGCCGGACTTCTCCACGGCCAACGCAATCGTCAGCGGCTCGTATACCACGCCGTCGGAATCGACGAAGGCGGTGGAGTGGTAGATTCCGTCGGCGATGGTCGCGATATGGGCGCGCATCTGCTCGGCCGCCCGGCGGCGCAACTCCGCGATCGCCGCGACTACTGTGTCGTCGCCATAGCGGTCGAGAATTTCGAGGAGACGCGTACGTCCAACCTGCAGCGCGGCGGCTTGCGCCTTGATATCGCCGATACGCTGATCGGCAATGCGGATATTCGAGGAGATGATGGCGTGGATCTCCGGGTCGAGATGACCGCGCTTGAAGAGTTTCACCGGCGGCAGGCGCAGACCCTCCTGTTCCACCGACGTGGCGGAGGCCGAGAAGCCGCCGGGCACCGCCCCGCCGGTGTCCGGCCAGTGTCCGGTGTTGGAGAGCCAGCAGAAGATCGCGCCGTTGCGATAGACCGGCATGGCGAAGCGCACATCCATGAGATGCGTCCCGCCAAGGTAAGGGTCGTTGACGATGTAGATGTCGCCTTCCTGCGGCGGCAGGCAGCGCCCGGCCGCGATCATCTCGATGATGGTTCGCGTCGAATACTGCATCACGCCGACGAACACCGGCAGGCCTTGCGAGCCCTGCGCGATCAGTGAGCCGTCGACTGCCGAATAGATGCCGTCCGAGCGGTCGTTGGCTTCGGCGATGACAGGAGAGAAGGCGGCGCGTGAGAAGGTCAGGTCCATCTCGTCGCAGGTCTGCTGAAGCCCTGCCTGGATGACGGAAAGGGTGAGGGCGTCGAGGGTCATGAGGCATGTTCCCCGCTGCCGCTGTTGGTTGTCAATTGCAGGCTGGGCAATAACAATAAGTGCACGCGTGAGACGTGAGGAGAGCTAGCCGATCTCCACCAGAATGTTGCCATCCTTGTCGCCGGTTGCCCTGTCGCCGGGCTCCAACACAGTGGTTGCATCCATCTGCTCCAGAATGGCGGGACCCGTCAGTGAAAGGTTGAGCGGGATGCGCTGCCGGTCATAGACCGGCGTATCGAGCCAGGCGCCGTCGTACCAGACGGAGCGCCGCTCCTTGAGGGCGTCTTCGAGCGACGCCGCGCGTCCGGCCGGATCGATCAGCCGCGATAGATCGGCGGGCTTGCGAAGGCCTGTGACCGACGTGTTGAGATTAACGAGTTGCGCGCGTATCTCCGGCAGTTCGACGCCGAAGCGCGCGAAATACGCCTTCTCGAACAGGTTCTGCAACATGTCGCGCGTTACCTCGGCCGAAGGCAGGCGAACGTTGACGATGTGCGTCTGGCCGACGAACTGCATGTCGGCGGAATGGGCGGCTTGGATGGCGTCCGGCTTGATCCCCTCGCCTGATATCAGCCCCTCGCCATCGGCCTTCTGTTCGGCGAGAATTGCTCGCATGCGCGCCTCGTCGAGCAGCGGAACCGGCTGGTTGACCGTCTTGACGAAATCGTGCCTCAGATCAGCGACGACGCAGCCGAGTGCGTTAACCAGACCCGGGCGCGCCGGCACGATGACGCGCGGCAGGCCAAGTTCGCGGGCGATGGCGCTGGCATGCAGCGGCCCGGCGCCGCCAAAGGCGAACAGCGAGAAATCGCGAGGGTCGTGTCCGCGCCCGATCGAAACGATGCGTACCGCGCCCGCCATCTTGAGGGTCGCCATCTTCAGAACGGCGCCTGCGGCGGCGATATCGTCAAGCTTCGCCGGCGCGCCTATTTTTTCCGCGAAAATGGAGCGGACATCCGCCACCGTCACGGGATTTTCCACGGCCAAAAGCCGATTGGGGTCGAGGCGGCCAAGCATCAGATTGGCGTCGGTGATTGTCGGTTCGCGCCCGCCCCGGCCATAGCAGATCGGTCCCGGCCGGGCGCCGGCGCTTTCCGGGCCGATATGGATCAGTCCGGATGCGTCGACGCGGGCAATCGAGCCGCCGCCGGCGCCGATCGTATGGACCGCTACCATCGGCACGTGGATCGGCATCGCATATTCGATCTCGATCTCGTTGGAGACCGTCGGCTCGCCATTGCGGATCAGCGCGACATCTGTCGAGGTGCCGCCCATATCGTAGGTGACGAGGTTTTCGTAGCCGGCGCGCCGGCCGATAGCTGCGGCGGCGATGACGCCGGACGCAGGCCCCGACATCACCGTCTTGGCCGCTTCGCGCGCCACCGAGCGGGAGGAGATCATGCCGCCATTGCCGTTCATGACGAGAAAGTCTCGCGCATAGTCTCGCGCCGCGAATTCCTGGCGCAGTCGTTCGATGTAGCGTTCCAGGATGGGTTGGACGGAGGCGTTGACTGCGGCGGTGACGCCTCGCTCGAATTCGCGCGCTTCCGACAGCAATTCATGGCCAATGGTGACATAGGCGTTCGGCCACATCGACCGTGCGATCTCGCCGGCGCGACGCTCGTGCGCGGGAAAGGCGTAGCTGTGCAGGAAGTGGATGACCAGCGCCTCGCATCCGGCGTGCAGCAGTTCGCCTATGCGTTTACGCAATTCGCCTTCGTCGAGCGGCTGGCGGATGCGGCCGGACGCTTCGATGCGCTCAGTCACTTCAAGACGCAGATTGCGTGGAATGACGGGCACGAAGACGCCGGTCATGCCATAGGCTTGGGGCCGCGTGCGGCGGCCTAGCTCGAGCACGTCCCTGAAGCCGCGTGTGGTGATAAGGCCGGTTTTTGCCAGCCGCCGCTCGAGGACGGCGTTGGTGGTCGTGGTGGTGCCGTGAACGATCAGGTCGATGTCGCCAATCGCCTGGCCGGCCGCGGCGAGGGAGGCAACGACGCCATGCGCCTGATTGTCGGCGGTCGTCGGCGTCTTGGCTATCTTGACCACGCCCGTTGAGCTGTCGATGAGGATCAGGTCGGTGAAGGTTCCGCCGACATCGATGCCGGCAACGACCGATCCGTCTTTGCTCGAAAACTCGGCCCGGGCGGTAAATTTCTCTGGCATCGGCAATTATCGAAACGCCCGGCCTAAGAACAAGTCGCGGTTTGGAACCCTGTTTCGGGTCTTCATGTTGACCCGATATTCGTTTGTATACTAATAAGTTAGACAGGCAAGGCCTCACCAGATCGGGAACTTTGGCCGTACCGTCGCGCCGCCTTTGGTTGGCGCGGATGCGATATTTGTGGGCTCGCGCGAGCCGTATGAGGTCGATGATGCAGCATCTGTCAGCCTTGAAGACCGCCGAGCGGGCGGCGGAATTTCCTATCCCGGCGAATGTCCACGCAGAGAAGGTGGTGTCGGTTCACCACTACACCGACCGGCTGTTCTCCTTCCGCATCACTCGCCCGCAGTCGCTGCGCTTCCGATCGGGCGAGTTTGTGATGATCGGCCTGCCCAATGCCGAAAAGCCGGTGTTCCGCGCGTATTCAGTTGCAAGCCCAGCCTGGGACGATGAGCTGGAGTTCTTCTCGATCAAGGTGGAAGACGGTCCGCTGACGCAGCATTTGCAGTTGATTCAGCCAGGCGATACCGTGCTGCTGCGGCCGAAATCCACGGGAACGCTGGTTCTTGACGCGCTGACGCCTGGAAAGCGGCTGTTCATGATTTCGACCGGCACGGGCATTGCTCCCTTTGCCAGCCTGATCAGGGACCCGGACACCTATGAGAAGTTCGAACAGGTGATCCTGACCCATACCTGCCGCGATCACGCCGAACTCGCTTACGGTGTGGATCTGGTCGACAATCTCGCCGGCGATCCCTTGATCGGGGAGTTTACGGCAGGTCGCGTCACGCTCTATTCCTCCACCACACGCGAGATTACGCCACGCATGGGACGGATCACGCGGCTGATCGAGAACGGCCGCTTCTATACGGATCTCGGCATAGAGCCTCTGAATCCGGAGACAGACAGGGTCATGATCTGCGGCTCGATGCACATGATCAAGGACGTGAAGGCGCTGGTCGAAGAGCGCGGCTTCGTCGAAGGCTCGCTCAATCACCCAAACAGCTTCGTCGTGGAGCGCGCCTTCGTCGGCTAGAACAGCCGCAAATCGCCTTCTGGCGACATTTCTGGCGGTCGAGTGCGGCATTCCCTTGGGGAATCGTGCCCTTTCAGCAACTTAGACCAAAGTACCGTAGCGGCGATTCGTTTGCCGTCTATTGCGCCGCAGCAAAACCTTGTTAACTCTCCGCCTCGATCATCGCGTCTCGCGGTCACCTGGCCGCAGCGCTGCGACGGCAGGATGAGGGCAGATTTTGATGTTCTATCAATTCTATGAGTGGAACCATGCTGCGCTGCAGCCGTGGCGTGCCGTCGCCGAAGCGACGCGGTTCTTCTACAAGAATCCACTGAACCCTCTCTCGCAGACGCCGTTCGGCCGGTCCATGGCTGCTGCGGCGGAAATGTTCGAACGCAGCACGCGCCGCTATGGCAAGCCCAGTTTCGACTTGCCCACGACCAGCGTTGGCTTTCACGAAAGGGTCGCAGTCACCGAGAAGAGCGTGTGGTCCCGGCCCTTCTGCGATCTCATCCGCTTCGAGCGCGACCTGCCGGCGAACCGCCGCAACGATCCGAAGCTGCTGATTGTCGCGCCGATGTCGGGTCACTACGCCACCCTTTTGCGCGGCACGGTGGAGGCGATGCTGCCATACACCGACGTGCATATCACCGATTGGGCCGATGCGCGGATGGTGTCGGCGCAAGCCGGCCGGTTCGACCTCGACGACTATATCGACTACATCATCGACATGCTGCACTTTCTCGGCCCCGACACCCATGTGATGGCCGTATGCCAGCCGTCGGTGCCGGTGCTTGCCGCGGTCTCGATCATGGAGCAGCGCGGCGATCGCTTCGCGCCGGCGACGATGACCCTGATGGGCGGGCCGATCGACACGCGCCGCAATCCGACCGCCGTCAACCTGCTCGCAGAAGAGCGCGGCATGGAATGGTTCCGCGACAATGTGATCATGCAGGTGCCGTGGCCGGCGCCGGGATATGGCCGCGATGTCTATCCGGGTTTCCTGCAACTGTCGGGCTTCATGAGCATGAACCTCGACCGGCACATCATCGCTCACAAGGACTTTTTCATGCACCTGGTGAAGAACGATGGCGACGGCGCGATTAAGCATCGCGAGTTCTACGACGAATATCTCGCCGTGATGGATCTCACGGCGGAATTCTACCTGCAAACGGTGGATACGGTGTTCGTCAGCCATTCGCTGCCGCGCGGCGTGATGAAGCATCGCGGCGTCGCCGTCGACCCGTCGGCGATCGTCAACACCGCGCTGCTGACCATCGAGGGCCAGAACGACGATATTTCCGGCCTCGGTCAGACGGAGGCAGCACACGACCTGTGTGTGAGCATCCCGGCTGACAAGAAGGTGCATTATGTGCAGCCGGCGGTCGGCCATTACGGCGTGTTTAACGGTTCGCGCTTCCGGTCGGACATCGTACCGAGGATCTGCGACTTCATTGTCAGCCATGGGCGCCGCGCAACTACCGCGAAGCCGCGGCTGGTGCGCACGGCGGCGCAATAGCAGCTTCGCCGCGGCCTGTTTCGCGGTTGCGTTCGCGCGAAAGGCCACGCGGCTCTCAAGGTGGCGTCAGGTGGTGTAGCCGGCAAGCGCCGTACGGCGAAAATGCTCTAGGCTCTCACCCGTTCCCCATTCGCATCGTAGAGCGGTTCCAAATGGATGCGGGCCGGCGTGCGGTGTGTCGCGACGACCAACTCATATTGGCCCGAGGTCAGGAAATCGTCCGAGACCCCTTCGGCGTTGCGCACGTAGCCGTAGCCGATGTTTTTACCCACCGTATATCCGTAGCCGCCGCTGGAGAGATAGCCGACCGGCTTGCCGTCTCGAAGGATGGTCTCGCGGCCTAGAAGTACCATGTCGGCGTCATCGACAGTGAAGCCCGCCAGACGCTTCTTGAAGGGCGCGCCGTTGATCTGCTCCAGCGCGCGGCGGCCCATGAAGTCGGTGTTCTTGCGCAGCTTTACCGCCCATCCCAAGCCTGCCTCGAAGGGCGTGTCGTTTGGCGTGATGTCGGCGCCCCATGCGCGGTAGCCTTTCTCGAGCCGGAGAGACTCGATGGCGCGATAGCCGACGGGCCGGATGCCATGCGGCGCGCCGGCCCGCATGAGCGCGTCAAACACTTCTCCGGTGGCACCAATCGGAATGTGCAGCTCCCAGCCCAACTCACCCACATAGGTCAGGCGCAAAGCGCGCACCGTGTGAGCGGCGATGGTGATCTCACGCACATGGCCGAAGGGGAACGCAGCATTCGAAACGTCTGCGTCGGTGACGGCGGCGAGCACATAGCGCGCCTTCGGCCCCATCAGCGACAAGGTACCGAACTCCTCCGTGACGTCGCGCAGACGGGCGTCGAAAGAACGGTCGATATGATCGGCGATCCACGCGAAGTCGTGGCTGCGGAAGCCTGTCCCTGTGACGATATAGAACTTCTCCTCCGTCAGCCGCGCCACGATCAGGTCCGACTCGATCCCGCCGCGGCTGTTGAGCAATTGCGTATAGGTAAGGCGTCCGGCAGGCTTCGAGACATCGTTGGCGCAGATCCAGTCCAGCGCACGCAGCGCGTCAGGGCCTTCGAGCTCGTACTTCGCGAAGGAGGACTGGTCGAACAGCCCGACAGCGCCGCGCACGTGACGGTGCTCCTCCCCCACCACAGGAAACCAGTTCTGTCTCCCCATAGAATAAGCGTCGGCGGGCTCCATCCCCTGTGGCGCGAACCAGTTCGGGCGCTCCCAGCCGAGCTTCGAGCCGAACACCGCTCGATGCGCCTGGAGACGCTCGTAAAGCGGCGAGACGATTGCCGGGCGCCCCGACAGATATTCCTCATGCGGAAAGCCGACCGTATAGTGTTTACCATAGGCTTCGAGCGTGCGGTCGCGCACCCATGTGCGGTCGCGGTGCAGACCTGAGAAACGCCTAATGTCGACGACCCAAAGGTCGAGCGGCGCCTCGCCCTCAACAACCCATTGCGCAAGAACCCAGCCGGCGCCGCCGCCCGAGGCGATGCCGAAGGCGTTGAAGCCCGCGCCGACGAACATGTTATGGCATTCAGGTGCCGCGCCCAGGATGAAGTTTCCGTCCGGCGTGAAACTTTCCGGGCCGTTGATCATCTGCTTCACGCCGACACGTTCCAGATCCGGAACACGCGCGATTGCCTGCGTCATGTGCTGCTCGAAATGGTCGTAGTCGTCGTCGAACAGCCGAAACTCCCAGTCATCGGGCACGTCGCCGCCCGGCAGCCCGGTTTCCCAGACCTGAGGGTTCGGCTCGTAGCCGCCCATGACCAGGCCGCCCACTTCCTCCTTGAAATATGTACGCCTGTCGGGGTCGCGAACGGTCGCGGCGTCGGGCGACAGGCCGTCGATCTTCTCGGTGACGATGTATTGATGCTTCACCGCTTGCAGCGGCACGTTGATGCCCGCCATGGCGCCGAGTTGTCGCGCCCACTGGCCGGCGCAGTTGACGACCTTGTCGCAGGCGATATCGCCTTTGTTGGTCAAAACACGCGCTATCCGATCTCGATGCATCTCAAAGCCCGTCACCCGCACGTCCTCGAATATACGCGCGCCATGCAATCGAGCGCCCTTGGCGAGCGACTGGGTAATGTCCGAAGGGCTCGCTTGGCCATCGGACGGCAACCACGACGCGCCCACCAGATCGGACACGTCCATCAGCGGCCACATCCGTTTCACCTCTTCCGGCGAGATCAGGTGCATCTCCATGCCGAAGCTCTGGGCGGTCGTGGCCAGCCGTTTGAACTCGGTCCAGCGATCCTGGTTGGTGGCAAGGCGCAGGCAGCCGGTCATCTTCCAGCCGGTGGCGAGCCCGGTCTCCTCATCGAGGTGTTTGTAGAGGTCGACCGAGTATTTGAGCACGCTGGTAATCGAGGCGGACGACCGCAATTGGCCGACCAGACCGGCTGCATGCCAGGTGGAACCAGAGGTCAGTTTGCCCTGCTCCAGCAAAACGACGCTGCATTTGTGGTCGCGCGCCAAATGATAGGCTGTCGAGCAGCCGATAATGCCGCCGCCGACAACGACGATGTCGGCCTGCGTAGGCAGGGTCATGATGAAGTCTTTCCGTAGTTCTTCTGGTAGGTGGCGAGAGCCACGCGCAGGCGCGCAATGTTGTCGTCTGCATAGGCCGCATAGTCGACACCCGGGGTGTCCAGATGCAGTTCGGAAACCAGTGCCCACATGACTTCGCGCAGGAGCGAGGCACATTGCATGGCGGCGTGCGCCCGCAGCAGCGTATCGTCAGCCGGGTACGCGAAATAGGCGTCCAGGAACTCACGGGTTTCGTCGGCTGACATGCCGGCATTCGAAGCGACATTGGCCAGGTCGAACATGGCCGTGCCGAAACCGGCATACTCGAAATCGATCAGCCATAGCCGCTTGCCATCATCGAGAAAATTGGCCGGCAGAAGATCGTGATGCCCGAAAACGATGGGCATCGGGTACTGCGCGTCTTCAAGCTCAGCCGCAAGCTCCAGGTAGGACGGAACCTCCCCGGCGAGCCGGGATTTGCCCTCGATCAGCGCGCGGGCATAGTCGCGTACGACGTGGAAAACCCAGAAGATGTAGCCTGCGCCGGTCACCTGTTTCGGCATTTCGGTGTGAAACTCGCGCAGCAATTGCGCCACGCGGCTGCAGTTGGCGCGGACATCCGCAGCGTCGAAAGTCTTGGCGCCGAGATAGGTCGTCACCGTCACGCCCGGTTGCGCATATTCCACTCGCGGTGCGAAGCCGCAGGCATGCGCCGCGCGTGCCGACATCAGTTCGCGCTCGCGCGAAACATGGTGGAAGGGATAGTCGATCCCGAAGCGCACCACGTGTCCGCCCGAGGGGTCGGTGACGAGGAAGTTCTGGTTGCTCAAACCGCCCCTGAGCAATTGCACAGTGATCGGACCCGTCCAGCAGGGCAGGCCGCGGATCCGCATTTCATTCGCATCAGGCGAGACATGTTCCATCTCTACGCCAACCCTACTCGCGTCCTGGTCCGCAAGGCGCCGCTCCTGGTTATGCGGTCGGCGATGAAGGCGACCGCCAAGCGGCCCGCCAGCCAACCGCGTGTCGAGTGTTGCAACGGCTGGGGGGCGGCCTGCACTTCGAGTGGAGC
The DNA here is from genome assembly GCA_036524835.1 of Mesorhizobium sp. Taxonomy (GTDB): domain Bacteria; phylum Pseudomonadota; class Alphaproteobacteria; order Rhizobiales; family Rhizobiaceae; genus Mesorhizobium_G. The sequence continues at coordinate 65,211 of DATDBN010000137.1, forward strand.
GGCAAGGCGGTCGAGCATTGTCGGATGCCGCAGCCGGACAAAGCACCGGAACCCCATGCCGATCCGCTTCCGGTGCGCTTTGCCTTCGAACAGCTGCAGGTCTGCCAATCGCAGAGCACCCGCCGACGCGGCATTTGCGAGCGTATCAGTTGACTGCATGGCCTGCTTGCGCAGAAGTTCTGCAGCGCCCGAGCCGGAGACTTTTCACATAGTGCCGGCGGATCATGTGGAGATCGACCTCACCGCATTTGCGCGGTGCCGAGCCGCCATTGGCAGCGCAAGCCATCCCGAATGGATGACGCAAGTTCATAAGAGCCTCCCTCAATACTCTCGGGCTTTTCGTTCTGCTTCATACGTCAATCGAACGGAAATCTCGGCAGTACGGCTCCGCAAACTGTCACTTTCGCGCCTGCTGTGAATTTGTCAACGGAGAGGTGTGGCTTATTTTGCTTTCTTGACCGCTTCATTTCCGTTACTCTTGACCGATTGGTTAGCGAAAACGGTCGACCGGGCAATTTCGGGAGAAACCGGCTAGGAGAGGGGCATGAATCATTCGAAGCGGCATGGTGAGATCCTCCGTCTCCTGAAGGAGGAAGGCACCGTCACGATCGCCAGTCTCGCCGACCGTCTGGGGGTGTCGCTGGAGACCATCCGCCGCGACGTCAAGCCACTCACCCTGGACGGCGCGATTCTCAAGATGCATGGCGCGGTGGGCTTGCCCAACATGACCGGTGAGGCCCCATTCGAGAAGCGCATGCGCGAGAACGCGGAAGCCAAGCGCGCCATCGCCCGGCAGGTCGCGGCCACTATCGGCGATGGCGACTCGATCATGCTGGACACCGGCACGACGGCCAGCTTCCTGGCGCGCGAATTGCTGTCGCACCGCCGCCTCACAGTGGTGACCAACTGCTCCGACATTGCGCGCACGCTGGCCACCGTGAACGGCAACAAGGTCTATATGGCCGGCGGGGAATTGCGCAGCGACAGCGGCGCTGCCTTCGGTATCTCGGCCATCGAATTCGTCAACCGCTTCAGCGTCACCCATGCGGTAATCACCACCGGCGCTGTCGACGCCACGTTCGGGATCATGGACTACGATCTCGACGAGGCGGAATTCGCAAGGGTGGTGCTGGCGCGGGGCCAGCGCTCCATCGTGATCACCGACCACACGAAATTCGGCCGGCAGGGGCTGGTCCAGGTTTGCGACTTCACCGGCTTCAGCGAATTGGTGACGGATATGATGCCGCCCGACGATGTCGTCGCCGCGATGGAGGCCGGCGGGGCCAAGCTCACGGTCGCCACGGAAAACTGAGCCCGCCCAAACCCGCGCGACTGTCCATTGTCGCGTTTCCGACCAGGAAAACCGCGACGCGCTTTTTCCCGGAGACGCCCAGCCCTATTCGAAAACGATGGCCGGCGTGGCTTCCTTGGCTGCGGCCTGCGCGGCGCCGAGCCGATCCCAGACCTTCGCGGCGATGTCGCGGTAAACCTTAGCCTGGGCACTGTCGGGGCGTGACGCGACGACGGGCTCGCCGGAGTCGGAGAGTTCCCGCGTCTCGATTTCAAGCGGTATGCCGCCGAGGAATGGCACGCCAAGACGCTCAGCCTCGCGCTCCGCACCCCCATGCCCGAATATGTCGTAGCGCCTCCCGGTGTCGGGGGCGATGAAGTAGCTCATGTTTTCGACCAGGCCGAGCAGCGGCACATCGACCTTCTTGAACATGTTCAATCCCTTGCGCGCGTCGATCAGCGCCAAATCCTGCGGAGTTGAAACGATCACCGCACCGGCCAGCGGCACTTGCTGCGCCATCGTCAATTGGGCATCACCGGTGCCGGGAGGCATATCAACCACCAGGACGTCGAGCTCGCCCCACTCCACTTCGCGCAGCATCTGCGTCAGCGCCGACATCACCATCGGCCCGCGCCAGATCATCGGCGTTTCCTCATCCACGAGGAAACCCATCGACATGACCTTCAGCCCAAATTTCTGCATTGGCTGCAGGATCTTGCCGTCAGCGGTTTCCGGTCGTCCGGTTATTCCCAGCAGGCGCGGCATTGAAGGACCATAGATATCCGCGTCGAGGATGCCGATCCTGAGGCCGTTGGCAGCGAGGCCGAGGGCGAGGTTGACGGCGGTGGTAGACTTGCCCACGCCCCCTTTCCCGGAGGCGACGGCGATGATGGCGGCGACGCCCGGCACACCGCGCCTGCCGCTGGTCTGCGAGGGTGGCGCATGACGAGGAGGGGCTGGTTGCGAAGCGGGCGGCGGCGGCACGGGGGCCGGTCGCGGCATCGGCTGGCGCGGCGCGGCGGCTTCCATTCCGCCGCCCTTCCTCTCCGCCGTCAGGGCAACGACCGCGCTTTCGACACCGGGAATGGCCTTCACCGCACGCTCGGCCGCGGCGCGCAGCGGTTCGAGTTCCTTGGCGCGCGTGGCTGGAACCGTGATCGAGAAGAACACTTTCGCGTTGGCGATGAAGATATCGGACACGAGGCCGAGATCGACGATGTTGCCGACGAAGTCCGGCCCTTGGATCGTCTTCAGTTTCTCGACGACGGTTTCCTTGGTGACTGACATTGCGCGCTTTCCGGGACGATGAGAGCCTCAGATAGGGCAAAAGCCGGCGCTAACCAAGGCGGTATGCCGCCGCATCGGTGAAACCCGGTGTTGATGCGCTATTTGTGTCCGCCGTCGGCGCCCCAAAGTCCGCTGGTCGCCCTACCAAAAGGTCACGGCTTCCTCTACGCCTCTTAAAGGGAACTGGCTCTTCGCACCGCCGGTTGACGGATAGAATGATCGACAAGCTGGAATTCTTCATTGCGCTCGCCAAGGAGCAGCATTTCGGACGGGCGGCTGAGGCTCTGGGCATTACCCAGCCCACGCTGTCGGCCGCGATCAAGCAGCTGGAGGACCAACTCGGCGTGATGCTGGTGCATCGCGGTTCGCGCTTTCAGGGGCTGACCGCCGAGGGACAGCAGGTGCTTGCCTGGGCGCGCCGAATTGTCGGCGACGCTCGCACGATGCGCCAGGAAATGCGCGCCGCGCGCCACGGTCTCTCCGGGCGCATACGCCTGGCGGCAATCCCAACCGCGCTGGCGATGATGCCGCGGTTGACGACGCCGTTCCGCGAAAAGCATCCCGGCGTCACCTTCTCGATCCTGTCGCGAACCTCGATCGAGATCCTGTCCCTGCTCGGCAATCTCGATATCGACGCAGGGATTACCTATCTCGACCACGAGCCGCTTGGCCGGGTCGTGTCGGTGCCGCTCTATTCCGAAACCTATCATCTCATCACGGCGGCGGGGAATCCCCATTCGGATCGCGAAACCGTGAGTTGGGCGGAAGTCAGCCGCCTGCCGCTCTGCCTGCTGACGCCGGATATGCAAAACCGCCGCATCATCGATCAGCATCTTCTAGAGGCGGGAGTGGAGGTGCGTCCCACGCTGGAATCAAATTCGATGATTGTGCTGTTTTCCCACATTCGCACGGGAAAGTGGTCGTCCATCATGCCGCTCAATCTGGCCGAGACGCTGGGATTCGCCGAACCGATCCGCGCAATTCCAATCATCGAGCCCTACGCCAGCCACATCGTTGGCTTGGTCGCAACACCCCGAGAGCCCCATACCCCGCTGGTGGCGGCGTTGCTGGAAGAGGCCATCGCACTCGCCGGCGCGATCAAATAGGCGTCGCGTCGTTAGCAGTCGGCAGCTTCAATCCATAGGCCTTGCGGCGATTTGTCGAATTCCATCGTCGCGGAAAGCCTGGTTCCGACGGCCAGAATCTCCTGTTCGATATCTTCAAGCGCCACGTTCTCGCGCTCGTTCCGAAGGCGGATTTGCTCCGCCAACAGGGGAATGTTGAGTACCCCATAGTTCAACAGGGAGGCCTCGGCCGACAACAAAATGTCGGATTGAAGGTTCGGGGAGAGGGTTCTTTTCATGACGCCGTCCTCCAGAAGACAGGATTTTTGATTAGCATGCGTACCTGCAGAATACAACAGAAAAACCAAATAAAATCATTTAATTTCAAGTGGTTAGCCAAATACGGCAAGCGCATCTTTTTGGTCCTTTCAGTCAAGTTCGCGAACCAAGCAAAGCGCCAACCCATCACTGAGTGAGCAAGGGCTTGCAAATGAGTGAAAGGCGATTATTTAATCACTTACTCATTGAACTACTTTTGTGTCGCCCCACTCATCGAATGCACTCGCTGGTTAGCTCTGGAGGGTTCCTCTGATGTCTGATTTCGAACGCGCCGAGCGCCTGCAGATCATGCTGAGCGCCGAAGAACTCGCCGCGGTGGAAAACTGGCGTTTCGAACGGCGAATGCCGAGCCGAGCCGCCGCGGTGCGCGAGCTTCTGCGGCGGGGCCTTGCCTCGGAAGGCTTTCTGACTGCCGAAGCGGGGGTCAAGTCGCAGGATTTCAGCGTTCTGGAGCGATCGGACGATCAGGCGGCCGAATAGCACCAGCCAATCCCCGACATGACGTAGAGCGCGCACCCGCCCGAATGGCGTTTGATAGAAGATTTCTATCAAACCACGGCGCGGCTTTATTGATTCACGCGGAAATCTCTGTTCAGATAAGGTGTTAGCGCGGAGGAACGCTATCGATCCATCAGGGAGGGCGCTGCAGATCATGCAGCCTGCACGTACCGACATTCCGACGCGGACTGTTTCCGTCATAAACGATTATCGCGGTCTCGAAGGCCCGCTGCTGCCTATTCTGCACGGCCTGCAGGAAGAGTTCGGCTATGTGCCCCAAGAGAGCCTGCCCGTCATCGCCGAGGCGTTGAATATTTCGCGGGCGGAAGTTTACGGCGTCGTTTCCTTCTACCACGATTTCCGCAAGCACCCGGCCGGCCGCCATGTGCTGAAGCTTTGCCAGGCTGAGGCCTGCCAATCGATGGGGTCGGACGCGGTGGCCGCCAAGGTCAAACAGGCCCTCGGCATAGGATTTCATGAGACCACCAAGGACGGCGCGGTGACCTTGGAACCGGTCTACTGTCTCGGCCTGTGCGCCTGCTCGCCATCGGCCATGCTGAACGGTGAGGTTATCGGCCGCGTCGATGACGACAAGATCGAGGAAATGCTGGAGGTGATCCGGGCATGACCCTCACCATCTACATCCCCGGCGACTCCGGCGCGCTGGCGCTCGGCGCCGATAAGGTTGCCTTCGCGGTCGAGCGCGAGATCGCGCAGCGCGGCATGGACGCCCGCATTGTCCGCAACGGATCGCGGGGCATGTATTGGCTTGAACCGTTGCTGGAAGTGGAAACTCCCAAGGGCCGCGTGGCCTATGGCCCGGTGTCGGCGAAGGACGTTGCGTCCCTCTTCGACGCCGGGCTCGGCCTGGTAGCCCACAGCACACACCCCTTGGCGCTGGGCGATCCGCAGGAGCTGCTTTTCATCAAGAAGCAGCAGCGGCTGACATTTGCCCGCTGCGGCATCACCGACCCCTTGTCGCTGGACGATTATCGCGCGCATGACGGGCTGAAGGGGCTGACCAAAGCCGTCGGCATGACGCAGACCGATATTGTCGCTCAGGTGACGGAATCCGGCTTGCGGGGCCGTGGAGGCGCCGGCTTCCCCACCGGCATTAAATGGAAGACCGTTCTCGACACGGGTCCGGGCATACAGAAATACATCGTCTGCAACGCCGATGAGGGTGATAGCGGCACTTTCGCGGACCGCATGATCATGGAGGGCGATCCCTTCGTTCTCATCGAAGGGATGGCGATTGCAGGCATCGCCGTCGGCGCGACCAAGGGCTACATCTACATCCGCTCGGAATATCCGCATGCGGTGGCTGTCATGCGCGAGGCGATCCTGATCGCGCGCCAGCAGCACGTACTTGGCAGCCGCATTCTCGGATCGGACTTCGCCTTCGACATGGAGGTGCGCGTCGGCGCCGGAGCCTATGTCTGCGGCGAAGAGACGTCGCTGCTGGAATCGCTGGAAGGCAAGCGCGGCCAGGTCCGCGCCAAACCGCCTCTGCCCGCGCATAAAGGACTGTTCGGCAAGCCGACCGTTATCAACAATGTGATCTCGCTGGCCTCGGTGCCGATAATCCTCGACAAGGGCGGCGCGTTCTACAAGGAGTTCGGCATGGGCCGCTCGCGCGGCACCATGGCATTGCAGATCGCCGGCAACGTCAAGCATGGTGGCCTGTTCGAAGCTGCATTCGGATTGACCCTGGGTGAAATCGTCGACGACATTGGCGGCGGCACCGCATCCGGCCGTCCCGTCAAGGCGGTGCAGGTAGGCGGGCCGCTCGGCGCTTATTTCCCACGCGAGCTGTTCGACACGCCGTTCGACTATGAGGCTTTCGCCGCCAAGGACGGGCTGATCGGCCATGCTGGCATCGTGGTCTTCGACGACACCGCCGACATGCTGAAACAGGCGCGCTTCGCCATGGAGTTCTGCGCCATCGAAAGCTGCTCGAAATGCACGCCCTGCCGCATCGGTTCGACGCGCGGCGTGGAGACGCTGGACCTGCTTGCGCGGGGCATCGAACCGCAAAAGCAGATCGAGCTTGTCACAGACCTCTGCAACACCATGAAGTTCGGTTCGCTGTGTGCGCTTGGCGGTTTCACGCCCTATCCCGTCATGAGCGCGCTCACCCATTTTCCCGAGGATTTCAAGCCTCATCCTGTGGCAGAGGCAGCGGAATAGGGAATGTCAGAGATATATTCCGAGACTCCCCTCTATCCTGCCGGAAATCTCCCGCTCAGGGGGGTTGACCAGCCGGTCGCAGCGACGCTGCCAAGCTCGACCCTCGATGGGAACATGCCGGGGAGGACAGAGGGGAGTCGTCAAAGGTTGGCCGTCGACCGCGGAGCCCCTGATCCCCGCCCACTCCCTGCCCCTTTTCAATGCTATGCTTTCCCCTTCACGAGAGGAGCCTCGTCATGAGCCTCGTCCACGAAATCGACTACGGCACTCCAGCTTCGAAATCGTCGAAGCAGGTTACCCTCACCGTCGACGGCCATCAGATCACTGTGCCCGAAGGCACTTCCATCATGCGCGCCGCGATGGATGGCGGCGTCGAGATTCCGAAGCTCTGCGCAACCGACATGCTGGATTCGTTCGGCTCCTGCCGCGTCTGCCTGGTCGAGATCGAGGGCCGTGGCGGCACGCCGGCATCCTGCACCACGCCAGTAGCCGAGGGGATGGTGGTAAAGACGCAGACCGCCCGCCTGCAGGCGATCCGCAAGGGGGTTATGGAGCTCTACGTCTCCGACCACCCGCGCGGCCATGATATCGAAGCGGGAACGCATGCCAGCGAGTTCGACAAGACCATCGCTCAAGTCGGCCTGAAGGAGGTCCGTTATGATCTCCATGGACGCAACCACGTGATCGCGAAGAACGGTTCGGTCAATGCGGACTTTGTCGAGAAGGACGAGTCGAACCCCTACTTCACTTTCGATTCCTCCCAGTGCATTGTCTGTTCGCGCTGCGTGAGGGCGTGCGAGGAGGTGCAGGGCACCTATGCCCTGACCATCGAAGGCCGGGGCTTCGATGCGCGCATCAAGTCGGGCGCGGCCGAGCCTTTCCTCGAATCGGAATGCGTGTCCTGCGGCGCCTGTGTTCAGGCCTGCCCGACCGACGCGTTGCGCGAGAAGACCGTACTTGCCAAGGGCATGCCGACCAGTTCGGTCGTCACCACTTGCGCCTATTGCGGCGTAGGTTGCTCTTTCAAAGCCGAAATGCAGGGCGAGGAAGTAATCCGAATGGTGCCGTGGAAAGACGGCAAGGCCAATCGCGGCCATAGCTGCGTGAAGGGGCGCTTCGCCTGGGGTTATGCCAATCACAAGGAGCGCATCCTCAATCCGATGGTCCGCGCGAAGATCTCCGATCCGTGGCGCGAAGTATCATGGGAAGAGGCCTATGCGCATGTGGCCAGCGAATTCCGCCGCATCCAGTACCAGTATGGCCGAAGCTCGATCGGCGGCATCACTTCCTCGCGCTGCACCAATGAGGAGACATATCTCGTCCAGAAGCTGGTGCGCCAGGTCATGGGCAACAACAATGTCGACACCTGCGCCCGCGTCTGCCATTCGCCCACTGGCTACGGCCTGAAGACGACCTTCGGCACGTCAGCCGGCACGCAGGATTTCGACTCAGTCGAAGAAACCGACGTCGTGTTGATCATTGGCGCCAACCCTACGGACGGCCATCCGGTGTTTGCCTCGCGGCTGAAGAAGCGGCTGCGGCAAGGGGCAAAGCTGATCGTCATCGATCCGCGCCGCACCGACATCGTACGCTCGGCGCATGTCGAGGCTGAGTATCATTTGCCGCTGAAGCCGGGCACCAATGTCGCGGTGATCACCTCGATGGCAAATGTGATCGTCACCGAGGGGCTGTTCGACGAGAAATTTATCCGCGAACGGTGCGATTGGGACGAGTTCCAGGATTATGCAGAATTCGCCGCCCAACGGCGTCACAGCCCGGAAGAGGTCGAGAAGCTGTCTGGCGTGCCAGCCGATCTCATCCGCAAGGCGGCGCGCCTCTACGCCACCGGTGGCAATGGCGCGATCTATTACGGACTCGGCGTCACCGAGCACAGCCAGGGGTCGACGACGGTCATCGCCATAGCCAACCTTGCCATGCTGACCGGAAATATCGGACGGGCCGGCGTCGGTGTGAATCCGCTGCGCGGCCAGAACAATGTGCAGGGGTCCTGCGACATGGGTTCTTTCCCGCATGAGATGCCGGGTTACAGGCACATGTCCGATGACGCTACTCGCGAGATTTACGAGACCCTTTGGGGTGTCAAACTGGATTCCGAGCCGGGTCTGCGCATCCCCAACATGCTGGACGCAGCGGTCGACGGTACTTTCATGGGCCTCTACGTGCAGGGCGAGGACATTCTGCAGTCCGACCCCAACACCAAGCACGTCTCCGCCGGTCTCGAGGCGATGGAATGCGTCGTGGTCCACGATCTCTTTCTCAACGAGACCGCCAACTACGCGCATGTCTTCCTGCCGGGGTCTACTTTCCTGGAAAAGGAGGGAACCTTCACCAATGCCGAGCGGCGCATCAACCGCGTGCGCAAGGTGATGGAGCCGAGGAATGGCTATGCTGATTGGGAAGTGACGCAGGAGATGGCCAAGGCAATGGGCATCGATTGGAACTACGCTCATCCGTCAGAGATCATGGACGAAATCGCGAGCACCACTCCGAGCTTTGCCGGCGTATCGTTCGACCTGCTCGACCGTGAGGGTTCCGTGCAGTGGCCGTGCAATGAGAAGGCGCCGCTCGGTACGCCGATCATGCACATGAACGGCTTCGTCCGCGGCAGAGGCAAACTGGTGCGTACCGAATATGTCGCCACCGACGAGCGCACCGGTCCGCGCTTTCCGCTGCTGCTCACCACGGGCCGCATCCTGTCGCAATACAATGTCGGCGCTCAGACACGCCGCACCGACAATGTCATGTGGCACAAGGAGGATCGCCTCGAGATTCATCCCCACGACGCCGAGCAGCGCGGCATCCATGAAGGCGAGTGGGTTCGAATCGTAAGCCGCGCCGGCGAAACAACGCTACGCGCGCTGATCACCGAGCGCGTGACGCCGGGCGTCGTCTACACGACCTTCCACCACCCCGATACGCAAGCGAATGTCGTGACGACGGACTATTCCGACTGGGCGACCAACTGCCCGGAATACAAAGTTACGGCTGTTCAGGTCGGACCTTCCAACGGTCCGAGCAACTGGCAGGAAGAGTACGATGCGCTGTCGCGGCGCTCGCGCCGCATCAGCGGAAGGCTTGAGGCGGCAGAGTGAAAACGGGTGCACTTGCTCCCTCCCCCTCGAGGGGAGGGTGGCCAGCCGCAGGCTGGCCGGGTGGGGTCCTCTCCGCTTGTCACCCGGCTTCCTTCAGCGTCGAAGAGTCGGCTCCCCACGCTGCCGCGATGACCCAACCCGGCCGCTTCGCGGCCACCCTCCCCTCAAGGGGGAGGGAGCCTTGAAGCCCCCCACTACCACCACCACGCGCCTCACGCGCCGCGCCTCGGGCACGGTATCCGCGCCACGCATGGTGCCGGAGGAGACGCCCGTCGCGCTGTCCTATGCGGGCACCACCCACGCGGTGATGATGGCTTCGCCGGCCGACCTCGACGATTTCGCTTTTGGCTTCTCGTTGACCGAGGGGATTATCAAGCGCCCGGAGGAGATTGAATCCATCGGCGTTGAGGAGGTGGGTCCTGGCATCGACATCCAGATCCGCCTCAAGGACAGCGCGAATACGCGCTTCGAGGCGCGCCGCCGTCGGCTGGCGGGTCCCGTGGGGTGCGGCCTATGCGGAATCGAGTCCATCGATGAAGCGATGCGCGCCGTCCGCGAAGTCGGCGCGGCAAAGCTAAATCTGGCGGATGCCGACATCGTGCAATCGGTCAGGCTTCTGTCGAAGCGGCAGCCTTTCCACGCGGAGACGGGAGCAGTGCACGCCGCCGGCTTTTATATTCCCAGCAAGGGGATCGTAGCCGCGCGCGAGGATGTCGGCCGGCACAATGCGCTGGACAAGCTGGCGGGTGCTCTGGCGAAAGCCGGTCTCGACGGAGCGTCGGGCGCGGTCGTGGTCACCTCGCGCGTGTCGGTGGAGATGGTGCAGAAGACGGCGGCGCTAGGGTCGTCTGTGATCATTGCCGTCTCTGCGCCCACCGCGCTCGCCGTCCGAACCGCCGATGCTGCGGGCATGACCCTTGTCGCGCTGGTTCGCGGCGAGGAGTTCGACATATTCACTCACCCTGAGCGCATTTCGACCGGAGCTGCCAAGCATGTCGCATGACGAGCATTCTGCCATGAATACCGCAGACAAGCTGGTGTACATGGCGAACCAGATTGCTTCCTTCTTCGCCTCGCAACCGAAAGACGAGGCCGCAAGCGGTGTTGCCAAGCACATCAACGACTTCTGGGATCCGCGCATGCGCCGCCAGTTCTTCGAGATTGCGGAAACGCGCGACAGCGAGCTGTCGCCGCTGGTGGTCGAGGCTCTTCCCCAGATCAGGAAACCGAAAGCGGACGCATAGGCCTCCGCTTGTATTCAGTTCCCAGGCTGGGAAGTTGCAGGGGCATTGGGCGCCAGGTCCACTCTCGCCCCGGCCAGTAGCTCGTATGAACGCTTGCGTGCGGCATGATCGAATATCTGGGCGGTGACCATAAGTTCGTCGGCGCCCGTCCGCTCGATGAATGCCTTGACGCCTGCATGTACAGTTTCCGCCGAGCCGACAACGGCGCAAGACAGCGCGTGGTCGAGCATGGCCTTGGCCTGTGGCTCGATCCCGTCCTGGAAGCCCTCGACGGGGGCTGGCAGCTTGCCGGGCCGCCCGGAGCGGAGATTCACAAAGGCCTGCTGCAGGGAGGAAAACAGATACTGCGCCTCAGCGTCGGTCTCGGCGGCCACGACGTTCAGGCCGAGCATGACATAGGGCTTATCCAGCTGCGCGGAAGGCTGAAACCGCGAGCGATAAATGTCGAGTGCGACCTCCATGTCGCCCGGCGCGAAATGTGAGGCAAAGGCGTAGGGCAGGCCGAGCATGGCGGCAAGTTGCGCCCCATAGGTTGAAGAGCCGAGGATCCAGAGCGGCACGTTGCGGCCTTCCCCGGGAACGGCGCGGACGCGCTGGCCCTGTTCTGCCGGCTGGAAATAGTTGGCGAGTTCCACGACATCCCCAGGGAAGCTGTCGACACCCGACTCAAGATTGCGCCGCAGCGCCCGGGCGGTCACCATGTCGGTGCCGGGCGCGCGGCCGAGGCCAAGATCGATGCGCCCGGGGAAGAGCGCCTCCAGCGTGCCGAACTGCTCGGCAATTACCAGCGGCGCATGGTTGGGCAGCATGATCCCACCGGCGCCGACGCGGATCGTCTTCGTGCCGCCCGCGACATGACCGATCACCACCGCCGTGGCGGCGCTGGCGATGCCCGGCATATTGTGGTGCTCGGCCAGCCAGTAGCGGTGATAGTCGAGCGCTTCGGCGTGGCGGGCCAGGTCGAGCGTGTTGCGCAAAGACTCCGTCACCGCGCTGCCTTCCGGCACAGGTGAAAGATCGAGAACCGAGAAGGGGATCATAGGGTGACCACTGCTGAGGATGTGGTTTCGCACATAGGCAGCGGCGGCCCGCGCGACAAGGCTGACGGCGGCGATCGTAAGATTACGCGGCTGCAGCGGTTTCCTTGCGCACCAGCGGCGCGACACGTGTTCCGTACAGCTCGATCGCCTTCATCAGTTTGGCATGCGGCAGTGTGCCGATTGCCATCTGCAGCAGGAAGCGGTCGTTCTTGAACAATCGGTGCTGAGTGACGATCTTCTCCGCCACCGTCTCCGGGTCGCCGAGGAATAGCGCGCCCGTAGCGCTGCGGGAACTGGTCGAAATGGGCGCGGCTCGTCGGACCCCAGCCGCGCTCGCGACCGATGCGGTTCATCACCTCCGCTTGCGGTCCGTAGAAATCATCCGCCGCCTGCGCAGTCGTTTCGCCAACGAAACCATGTACGTTCAAGCTAGTTGCCAGCTTTGACGGGTCATTCCCCGCGCGCCGGGCCGCCTCTCGGTAGAGTTCGAACAGCGGGGCGAACCGCACTGGCTCGCCGCCGATGATGGCGAGCGCCAACGGCAGGCCAAGTTGGCCAGCCCTGACCACCGATTGCGGCGTGCCGCCGGCTGCGACCCAGATCGGCAGTTGGTCCTGGTATGGCCTGGGGTATACGCCGCGGTCATTGATCGGCGCGCGCAACCGCTTACCGCCAGTTCACCCGCTCGGTTTCGCGGATCTTCAGCAGAAGATCGAGTTTCTCCGCGAAGAGCTCGTCGTAATCGTCCAGCGCATAGCCGAAGAGCGGAAAGGATTCGATGAATGATCCGCGGCCGGCCATGATCTCGGCGCGGCCGCTCGACAGCAGATCGAGCGTGGCAAATTGCTGGAACACGCGCACTGGATCGTCCGACGACAACACCGTGACCGCGCTTGTGAGCTTGATCCGTTTCGTACGTTCGGCCGCCGCTGCCAAAGCCACGACCGGCGCCGACGCGGCATAATCGGCACGATGATGCTCGCCGAGGCCGAAAACGTCGAGGCCGACCTGATCGGCCAGCTCGATTTCCTCGATCAGATTACGCAGGCGCTGATGCGGCGTGATCGGATTGGGGTCATGGCCCACGCTGACATCCGCAAAAGTATAGAGTCCGAGTTCCATGGTGGTGTTGCCCCGTTTCGTCCAGCACATAGGGCTGCAAAGACGGCATGGCCAGAGCACAGCAGTGAACAGTGCAGGCTCGCCACATGAACGCCGACGGCGTCTTTGCTGTCTCGCGGAGGCCACATGTGCGAGAAACATGGGTGCCTTGCCAAATTCAAGCTTGAACTTCGTGATTCCACGCGTATGTAAACGGCGAAAATCCATTCTAGGGACTGAACTTTGGCAATCTACAAGGACCAGACTTTTGCGGAGCGGCGTGATGCGGCTATCGCCGCGAAGAGGGCGCTCCTCGACAAATTCAAACAGAAGCCATCGGCTGACGACCCGGCAGTGCTCGCCAAGCAGGAGGAGCGCAAGGCTATCCTGGAGGCTCGCGCGGTGCGCGAGGCAGAGAAGGCGCGCCTGAAGCAGGAGCGCTTGGCGCGCGAGGCTGAAGAGCGGGCGCGGCAGGCCGCCGAGGCGGAGGCCGCCAGGATCAAGGCTGAGGAAGAAGCCGCCGAACAGGCGCGCCTCAAGGCAATTGAGGAAGAGGATATGCTCGCGGCTCAGCTGGCGCTCGAAGCGGCGCAGAAGGCAAAGCGCGACGCGCGCTACGCCGCTCGCAAATCGAAGACGGGCCGTCTGCCTCCGAGCCGGTAAGCCAGCTTTCCAGTCCAGTCGGTCGTCAGCCAGCCTTCAGCGTTAGAGGCTGGCTGTATGGTCCTGGCAGTGTGTCTGCGATTGTGAGCGAAGTATCGCGAGCTGTCAGTACAGCGTGCCGGTCAAGTTGGTGTTCTCAGGCACCCTGCGGCCGGCACAACCAAGACTACTGGAGGTGACGAGCTCCGCGCTCAACCCGCGAGCTTGAGGCCGATAATGCCGGCGATGATCAGGGCGATGCTCCCGATGCGCGCCGCCGTCGCCGGCTCGCCAAGCAGCGCAATGCCGAGGATCGCGGTGCCGACGGCGCCGATGCCCGTCCAGACGGCATAGCCGGTCCCGACCGGCAAGGTTTTCAACGCAATACCCAGCAGCACCACACTCAGCACCATGCTTCCGGCGGTCAGCAGTGTCGGCACCAGTTTGGTGAAGCCGTCGGTGTATTTCAGGCCAATCGCCCAACCGATCTCCAGCAGGCCAGCGAAGAAGAGATAAACCCAGGCCATGTTGCCGCTCCGTCTGACGTGGTCGTGCAAATACGGGTAAGACGCGAGAGATCATCTGATTTACTGGATGCGATTTCTCCAGCGAGCTGTTGCGATCGAATCGGGGTTCCGGCGGCCCCTGTGCTCTCGTCATAGCCCGCCAAGCGCTCATTCAAAAGCGGCGTCCGGCCCGTGGGCCAGACGCCCAACCGTCAGCTCGAAGCAGGACGTTACTTTTTGCCAGCCGGCTTTGCGGCAGGCGTTTTTGCGTCCTTCTTTGGCTTCTTGGCTTCCTTCTTCGGTTTCGAAGCACCCTTCGCCATGATTCGTTCCTCCGCGTTGATGGACGCAAAAAAGGGATCAGACAATTTCGGCGAGAACAAGGGACATGCCGGCCTGGGTCCTGCGATTTCGGTGAAAAAAATTCTAATCGTCGCCTTCAACGACACGCAGCCGCAGTTGTCCGGTCTTCGACTCCGCCAGACGACGCGGTTCGGTGCGGCCGCTTGGCTCGCCATCCGGTGCTTCAACCGCCTCGCCCGGCGGCGGTCCGAATTCCAGAGCCTCGATCTTTTCGCCGCGTTTGGTGACCTTGTTTGACGACACCAGGATATCGTCGATATCGCGCGACGCTTGGCCAAAATGCGTCTGCAGCTTGCGTACCCTCTCATCGAGGCGGCGGACATCCGTCATCAGGTTGAGCACCTCGCCCTGGATCAGATGGGCCTGCTCTCGCATGCGGGCATCCTTCAGGATCGCCTGCACCACCTGGATCGAGAGCATCAGCAGCGACGGAGAAACGATGACAACGCGCGCCTTATGCGCGCGATGGACGATCGATTCGAAATTCTCGTGGATCTCGGCGAAGATTGATTCCGACGGTACGAACAGGAACGCCGTGTCCTGCGTCTCGCCCGTAATCAAGTACTTCTCCGAAATCGCCTTGATGTGGACGTCGAGGTCGCGGCGAAAGGCCTGCGACGCATATTTCTGCGCTGTGTCATTGCCGTCGTCCGTAGCGGCGGCGCGGATCGCGTTCCACGCCTCAAGAGGAAACTTGGCGTCGATCGCCAACTGCGGCGCGCCATTCGGCATGCGGATCAGGCAATCAGGCCTGCTGCCATTCGAAAGCGTCGCCTGAAACTCATAGGCGCCATGCGGCAGCCCATCGGCGACGATTGCCTCCATGCGCGACTGGCCGAAGGCGCCGCGCGTCTGCTTGTTGGAGAGGATCGCCTGAAGCTGCACCACCTGTCCGGCGAGCGACTGAATGTTGGTCTGTGCGGTGTCGATGACTGCTAGACGCTCCTGCAGCTTGGCCAGGCTGTCATGCGTCGAGCGTGTCTGCTCGGTCATCGACTGGCCGATGCGGCCCGTCATCGCGTCAAGCCGCTGGCCGAGCGACTGCGTCAATTCCGCCTGACGCGCGCCGAAGACTTCGGCGACCGTGCCGAGCCGTCCTTGCATCTCGGCCTGCGACTGCAGAATCCCCGCCATGCGCAGCTCCATATCCCGCGAATGGTCGGCCGCCTCGGCGGCTGCTTCGGCGCGCGCCCGGGCCGAGCGCCATAGCGCGACAGCGAGCGCGACGAGCAGGAAGGCGGCCAACGCGGCGCCGATCGCCAACGCCTGGCCGAGCGTCACGGTGGACGCGCCAAGCTGCGCGACGCGTTGCCCAAGGATGTCGTTGATCTGTTCCATCGCGCGAGCATATCCGATTCGCGCCGCGCAGACAGATCAAAACAGGAACAACTATTGTGTCTCCCGTTGACGCTTTCGGGCCAAGATCCTAGGTGAGGCGAATGACGATCAAGCCGCTCATCATCCTGCCCGACCCCCTCCTGCGCGAGATTTCCAAGCCGGTGGAAACGATCGACGCTTCGGTCAAGCGGCTGGCGTCCGACATGCTGGAGACCATGTACAAGGCGCCGGGCATCGGGCTTGCGGCCATTCAGGTCGGCGTGCCCCTGCGTATGGTGGTGATCGACCTCTCCAAGGAGGAAGATGCGAAGTCGCCGCAGGTCTTCATCAATCCTGAGGTGATCCACAGTTCCGGCGAGCGGTCGGTGTATGAGGAAGGCTGCCTGTCCATCCCTGAATACTATGCCGAGGTGGAGAGACCAGCGGCGGTGCGGGTGAAGTTCACCGACGAAACAGGCAAGCAGCAGGAAATCGCGGCCGAAGGATTGATGGCAACGTGCCTGCAGCACGAAATCGATCATCTCAACGGCGTGCTGTTCATCGACTACATCTCGAAGCTCAAGCGCGACATGGTGGTGCGCAAGTTCAAGAAGCTGGCGCGCGACAAGCAGCCGGCCGTCGGTTAGCGCTTCCGCGGCCGGACTACCCTGCCCGCCGAGAGGGAAATGGCCGGCGCTCGGGCTTTAGCGCCAGCGCCAAGACCATCTCGACCAGATGCTGCTTCAGACCGTTTTGACCTTCGCCGCTGAAAAGCGCGTTGCCGAAAATCCGTGAGAACGTGGCGCGGTTGGAGACATTGAAGAAACTCGAAGCGCTGATGTGCCAGTGGAGTTCGAGCGGCGTCACATCGTCCCTGAAGAGGCCAGCCTCGCGACCGCGACGGCATATCGCCTCCAGCTTCTGAATGGCGCCGGCATTCAGCAGGCGGATCAGCTCCGACTTCTCGAGATAAGCGCCGTGATGGATGTTCTCGATCATCACGATGCGGATGAAATCCGGGTGACGGCTATGATGGTCGAAGGTAAATTCGGCTAGCGATCTCAGCGCCTCCACCGGCGGCAGGTGATCCAGTTCGAGTTCCTGTTCGCCGGTTCGCACTTGCCGGTAGGCTTCTTCCAGGACGCGCCCGTAGAGGCCCTCCTTGTCGCCGAAATAATAGTAGATCATCCGCTTCGACGTGTTCGTCTTTTCGGCAATGTCGTCGATGCGCGCGCCTGACAATCCGTTCGCGGCGAACTCGGCCATCGCGACGGCCAGGATGTTCTTGCGAACTCCGGCGGGATCCTGCTTCCAGCCGCTGCGCGTGCCGGCCGGCTTGTCATCCATTATGTCACCCCTGGCTCTCTCCGTCCGCGCGATGCCACGACGGCGCATCAATAGCAAATTAACTGCGTCGTACAAAGCGGTTGACTGAATTAACCAGCCGGTACAATGTGCAGCCGATGCCAGGAGGAACGCTGGGGATGGCATCCGGGAGGCTCGTTTGGGAGCAGGAGTCGCCAGGACCAGGGTCGACGATCGGGAGTTGGCTCCCGATGCGAAGCGGGTATTGGTTGGGCTCGTCGGCCGCGGCATTCAGCTTTCGCGCACGCCGGCCATGCACGAGGCGGAAGGCCGCGCCCAGGATATCGCCTACATCTACCGCCTGCTGGACGCTGACCGCATGGGCCGGACAGCGCCGGATCTGGCCGCCGTTCTGTCCTATGCGGAATATTTCGGCTTTGACGGGCTGAACGTCACCTTCCCGTACAAACAGGAGATCATCCCGCTGCTGCACACTCTGTCCGAGGCTGCCGAAGCGCTCGGATCGGTCAACACGGTGGTGCTGCGCGATGGCCGCCGGATCGGCCACAACACCGATATGTGGGGCTTCAGGGAGAGTTTCAGGCGCAATATGGCCGGTGCGGCGCGCGAGCGCGTGCTTCTGCTTGGCGCGGGCGGCGCGGGCGCTGCGGTAGCGCATGCGATGCTCGAATGCGACGTCGGCCGGATATTAGTGGCCGATGTGGAACCCGCGCGGGCGACGGCGCTGTCGAGCCGTCTGGCCGAGCGCTTTGGGGCGGACCGGGCCGTCGTCGCCGAAAACCTGGGTGACGCAGCAAAAACGGCGGACGGGATCGTCAATGCAACCCCGGTCGGCATGGCCAAGCTGCCGGGCATGCCATTGGCAGCTGATCTGCTGCGGTGTGAGTGCTGGGTCGCCGACGTCATCTATTTTCCGCTGGAAACCGAACTGCTCGCGCAGGCACGGCGGCGTGGCTGCCGCACGCTCAGCGGCGAAGGCATGGCGATCTACCAGGCGGCGCGGGCCTTTGAGCTTTTCACCGGCATGGCGCCGGACGTGGATCGGATGAGACATGCGTTCGCCGCCTATCGCGAAGCGACAGCCGGGCCGAGCATCAACACCTCGGCGGAGCAGGACGAGAATTCGTAGCAAACCAACAGGGAGGTAATCATGACGTTCAATGCAACCCGCCGCCAGTTTCTGGTCGGCACCGGTCTTGCCGCCACGGCGGCGGCATTTCCGGCCTTCGCTCAGGACAAGCCGAAGCTGCGCTTCTCGGCGGTGTTCTCGGAGCAGGACATCCGCGCCGAAATGACGAAGAAGTTCGCCGACGCCATCAAGGACGACTTCACCTTCGAAGGCTATTACGGCGGCAACCTGTTCAAGCAGGGGACAGAGCTTGTCGCTATCCAGCGTGGCAATCTCGAAATGGGTAATATCGCCCCGCAGGATATCTCCAAGCAGATTCCCGCATGGTCTATCGTCACCGCCGGCTACCTCTTCCGCGACGCAGCGCATGTCAAAGCGTTCTTCGCCAGCGAGTCCGGCGCTGAGTTGAAGAAGATGACCGAGGACCAACTCGGGGTGAGGGTTCTGGGGCCAACCTATTTCGGCCTGCGCCAGGTCGGACTCAAGTCCGACAAGGAAATCAAGACGCCAGCCGACATGGCGGGCATCAAGCTACGCATGCCCGGCGGCGACGCCTGGCAGTTTCTCGGCACAGCACTCGGCGCCAATCCCACGCCGATGGCCTATGCCGAGGTCTATACCGGCCTGCAGACCGGTGCGATCGACGGACAGGACAATCCGCTGCCCAATGTCGAGAACATGAAGTTCTACGAAGTCATGTCGCAGATCGTGCTGACCTCGCATCTCGTCGGCTTCGACCTGCTCAGCATTTCGAAGAAGGTGTGGGACGAGATGGGTGAGGAAAAGCAGAAGAAGGTGCAGGCTGCCGCCGACGCAGCGATTGACTTCTCGACCGAAAAGCACCTCGCCCGCGAAAAGGAACTCGTCGAAACCTTCAAGGGCAAAGGGCTCAAGATTTACGAACCCGACGTCGCGGCGTTCCGCAAGCATGTGCAGGAGCAGTATCTTGCCTCCGACCTCGCCAAGGATTGGCCGGCCGGCATGGTAGACAAGATCAACGCGCTTTAGGTCGCGGCGCGCCGGGCTGGCTATGTCGGCCCGGCACCAAGCGCGGTCGCGGAAGGATTGCGGCAGGATGCACCCGAAATTGAAACGCGCCGGCGGTTGGCTCTACCGTCGAGCCGAGAACGTTCTGGCGGCGATGCTGGCGCTGATGTTCGCCGCCTTCATCCTGCAGATCGTCTTCCGC
Organism: Mesorhizobium sp.; assembly: GCA_036524835.1. GTDB lineage: Bacteria > Pseudomonadota > Alphaproteobacteria > Rhizobiales > Rhizobiaceae > Mesorhizobium_G. Next base: position 84,850 of record DATDBN010000137.1, read on the forward strand.
TATTTGCTGAACTTCCCGATCGGCTGGACCAACGAGATCAGTGTCATCCTCTGGATATGGCTGGTGCTCTGGGGCGCGGCTTTTGTCCTTCGGGAGGAGGAGGAAATCCGTTTCGACTTGATCTACGCCTCGGTGGGACCCGCCGCGCGGCGCGTGATGTTCCTCATCGCGGCTGCGGCATTGATCGTTCTCTACGCCATCTCGTTTCCGGCAACGCTCAGCTATGTCACTTTCATGAAGGTCGAAAGCACGGCCTATCTGAAGATACGCTTCGACTTGTTGTTCTCCATTTACCTTGTCTTCGTTGTCGCCGTCATTGTCCGCTATCTTTGGCTCAGCTGGCAGGCGATGTTCGGCAAGGCGCCGCAGGAATTCGATCCCACCAAGGCGGGATCTGGCGTATGAACCTCGCCAGCCCGTTCTCCCTCTCCATAGTCGCGATCACGGTTCTGGCATTTCTCGGCCTGCCGATCGGTCATGCCATGATCGCGGGCTCCATCCTCTATCTGCTGATGGCCGGCCTCGACATGGGCACCGCCGCCGAGCAGTTCCTCAATGGCATGTATTCGAACTACATCATCCTCGCCGTTCCACTGTTCATTCTGGCGGCCGAACTGATGAATATCGGCTCGATGACAGATCGCTTGATGGCGTTCTGCAATGCGATCGTCGGCCGCTTCAGGGGCGGTCTGGCCTATGTCAACATCGTCCAGTCGATCATCTTCGCCGGCATGTCCGGTTCTGCCATCGCCGACGCCGCTGGCACCGGAAAGATGATGCAGCAGATGATGACCAAGGACGGCAAATATCCAGCGAGTTATGCTGCCGCGCTCACGGCGGTTACCGCGGTCATTGGACCGATCATCCCGCCCTCGATCCCGATGGTGATCTATGCGCTGATCTCCGACGCGTCGATCGGCTACCTCTTCCTTGGCGGCATGATCCCCGGCCTCCTGATGGCGGCGTCGCAGATGATCATCGTCGCGATCGATGCGCGCCGAAAAGGCTTTCCGGTCGAGCCGCCGACGCCGCTGCGCGAACTGCCGCGCATCACCTGGGAGGCCTTTCCTTCGCTCATGATGCCCGTCGTCTTGCTGGGCGGTATCTATTCCGGCGTGACGACTCCCACCGAAGCTGCGGCGGTCGCCGCCGCCTATGCCCTATTCATTTCGGTGGTGATCTACCGCAGTGTCAGTTTCGCTGACTTCTATCGCTCGATCCTGGCCAGCGCCCGAACCACCGCCTCGATCGGCATGTTGATCGCCGGTGCGCTGGTCTTCAATTATGTCGTGACCGTCGAAAACATCCCGCAATCGCTGAGCGCCATCCTGGCCGGCTGGAACCTGTCGCCGAACGGCTTCCTCATCCTGGTCAATATCCTGCTGCTGATCCTCGGCTGCGTGCTGGAAGGAACAACGATCCTGCTGGTCATCGTGCCGGTGCTGATCCCGACAGCCCACGCGCTCGGAATCGACATGGTTCATTTCGGCGTGATGGTGGTCGTCAACATCATGCTGGGCCTTGTTACCCCACCTTACGGGCTCTTGCTGTTCATCATGACCCGGATCGCGGATGTGCCGCTGAAGGACCTGGTTCGCGACGTGCTACCGTTCCTGTGGGCCATGATAGGCTCGCTGGCCCTGATCACATTCTTTCCCTCCCTCGTGCTGTGGCTGCCGCGCATGCTTGGCTACCAGGGCTGACCTCAAGGAGGAGCGGCATGAAGACAATCTTCGTTATCAATGGTCCCAACCTCAATCGGCTGGGGAAACGCGAACCGGAAATCTACGGCACCACGACGCTGGCGGAGATCGAGGCGATGTGCCGCGAGGCCGCCGGCTCGCACCCGCTTCGCTTTCACCAGTCGAACGCGGAACACCAGATCGTCGACTGGATCCATGAGGCGATCGACGAAGGAGCAGGCATCCTCATCAACCCGGCGGGCTTGAGCTTCAGGTCAATCCCCGTGCTCGATGCGCTGAAGATGTTTCCGGGGCCGATCATCGAGTTCCACATCTCCAACATTCACCGGCGCGAGGCGATCTACCACCATTCGCTGGTCTCCACGGCTGCAACCGCTGTGCTGGCTGGTTTGGGGCCTCGCGGTTACGCTCATGCCGTTCGCGCGCTGTGCGAGATGAGCGACGAAACGGGCTGATCCGGTGAAAACCTCCATCGCCACCGTCTCAATCAGCGGCGACCTTCGCGAGAAGCTTTCCGCGATCGCGGCAGCGGGCTTTGATGGCGTCGAGATCTTCGAGAACGATTTCCTTGCTTTCGACGGCACGCCGGCCGAAGTCGGCCGCATGGTGCGCGATCACGGCCTGACCATCACGCTGTTTCAACCGTTTCGCGATTTCGAGGGCCTTCCGGAGCCACAGCGCTCGCGCGCCTTCGAGCGCGCCAGGCGCAAATTCGATGTGATGCAGGAACTTGGCACCGACCTGATGCTGGTCTGTTCCAACGTTTCGCCGCTTGCTCTCGGCGGCATCGACCGCGCTGCCGCCGATTTTCGCGAATTGGGTGACATTGCTGCCGAGCGTGGCCTGCGCGTCGGCTACGAGGCGCTGGCCTGGGGCCGGCATGTCAGCGATCACCGCGATGCCTGGGAGATCGTGCGCCGCGCCGATCATCCCAGCATCGGTATCATCCTCGACTCCTTTCACACGCTGGCGCGCGGCATCGATGTCGACAGCATCCGCGCAATTCCCGGCGACCGCATCTTCATTGTCCAGCTGGCGGACGCGCCGCGTATCGACATGGACCTGCTCTACTGGAGCCGCCATTTCCGCAACATGCCTGGCGAGGGCGACCTGCCGGTAGTCGATTTCATGCGCGCGGTCGTCGCTACCGGCTATGGAGGTCCACTCTCGCTGGAGATTTTCAACGACCAGTTTCGCGGGGGTTCGCCGAAATCGATCGCGGTCGATGGCCGTCGTTCGCTAATCTATCTAATGGATCGGGTGGCGCGCGCTGAACCGGATATCGCAATCGGCGTTCCAGAGATTCCCGATCGGATCCGGGTGCTTGGCGTCGAGTTCGTCGAATTTGCCGCCAATGAAACGGAAGCGGACGAACTGGCGGCGCTGCTCTCCATGATGGGCTTCCGCCTCGCCGCGCGACACAAGCACAAGGAGGTGCTGCTCTACAGACAAGGCGGCATAAACATCGTCGTCAACACGGAGAAGGAGGGGTTCGCCCATTCCTCCTACGTCGTGCATGGCACGTCTGCGTATGCTTTCGGTCTTAGGGTTGAGGATGCTGCGGCGACCGTGACGCGGGCGCGCGCTCTCGGCGCTGAAGTTTTCGAACAGAGGCATGGGCCGGACGAACTGGCGATCCCCGCCATACGCGGGGTCGGTGGGGGCATCATCTATTTCATCGATGCTAAAAGCGAACTATCGGGCGTATGGGAGATCGAGTTCGAGGCGGTCAGCGACACGCAAGGCGGCGACGCGGGATTGATCGTGATCGACCATGTCGCGCAGACCATGAACTATGAGGAAATGCAGACGTGGCTGCTCTTCTACACGTCCATTTTCAACACCAGAAGCGCGCCGATGGTCGATGTCGTCGACCCCGCCGGCCTCGTGCGCAGCCAGGCTGTTGAGGGAATCGATGGAGATTTGCGGCTGACCCTCAATGGCGCCGAGAACCGCAAGACCCTGGCCGGACGTTTCCTCGCCGAGAGTTTCGGGTCGAGCGTCCAGCACCTCGCCTTTGCGAGCCAGGATATTTTCGCCACCGCGCTGGCGCTGCGGGGACTAGGCTTCCAAGCCCTGGAAATCTCGCCGAACTACTATGACGACCTCGAGGCGCGATTCGGGCTCGACCCGGTGTTCACGGGACGGCTGCGCGCTGAGAACATACTCTACGATCGGGATGAAGCGGGCGAATTCTTCCAGCTCTACAGCCAAAGCTATGGCGAAGGGTTCTTCTTCGAGATTCTTGAGCGCCGCAATGGCTATCTGGGCTACGGCGCCGCCAACGCACCCTTCAGGATCGCGGCGCAGAAACGGTCGATCCGGCCGAAAGGCATGCCGAAGACTTAAGCTTGTCGAGCGGCCCCCACGGTACGGAACGCCTTGCTCACGAATCGTCCTCCGGCGAGGCAGGCCGCCAGCTCGTCGGTTGCACCTTTTTCTTGGTGTCGCCGTCGGTGTAGACCCACCACGCCTTGTCGCCGGCATCCCATTTGCCGACGGATTCGTTCATCACACCGTCTCCGTCGGTCCAGTAGACCGTAACCTCGGAGCCGTCCCTGGGCGCGGTCTCTATCGATTTTCTCTCAGCCATACCTGTGCCTCCACATCCCGCCACGAAATCCGCGCGTGCCGCAAAAGTTCTAGCTATGCGCGAAAATGTCCTGCTCGTCCCAACCCATCAGATCGAGCTTCGCCCGCGTCGGCAGGAAACGGAAGCAGGCCTCCGCCTCGTTCGAGCGCCCATCCCGTGCCAGGCGCTGGATCAACACTTCGCGCAGCCTGTGGAGGTGCAGAACATCAGACGCCGCATACTCCAGTTGTTCGGGCGTCAGCGTTTCGGCTGCCCAATCCGACGACTGCTGGACCTTCGACAGCGAGATGCCCAGCAGCTCCCAGCAGATATCCTTCAGCCCATGGCGGTCGGTATAGGTGCGGGTCAGCCGCGAGGCGATCTTGGTGCAGAAGACAGGCTCCGGCATGGCGCCGAACGCATGAAAAAGGACGCCGAGATCGAAGCGGCCGTAGTGGAAGATTTTCGTGATCTTGCGGTTGCGCAGCAGCGCGGCGAGGTTCGGCGCGCGCTTCTGCCCAGGCGCGATCTGCACCACATCGGCGCTGCCGTCGCCCGGTGACAGTTGCACAACGCAAAGCCTGTCGCGCAGCGGCTTGAGACCCAGCGTCTCGGTGTCGATCGCCACGGCCTCGACGTCGTAATGCGCCAGGTCAGGCAGATCGTTCTTGTGGAAGCGGATAGGGTTGGTTGTGTTCATGGCTGTCACTTCGCCAGCGCGTCGAGGATGCGCGCCCAGGAACGCTGACCCTTGTGGAACGAGGCGAGGTCATACTTCTCATTGGGGGAATGGATGCGGTCGTCATCAAGGGCAAAGCCGACCATCAAGGAGCCCATCTCGAGATAGGTTTGGAAGTCGCCGACCACCGGGATAGAGCCGCCCGATGCAACCATCACAGCCGGCTTCGGCCACTCGTCCGACAGCGCATTCTTGGCGCTGACCAGGAAGGGTGAATCATAGGAAAGCTGGATCGCCGGCGAGCCGCCATGCGGATGGAACTCGACCGAACAGTCTGCCGGTACGCGCTCTCGAACGAAGGTCCTGAAGGCCTCGCGAATCTTCTCCGGGTTCTGCCTGTGCACAAGCCGGAACGACACTTTCGCCGACGCCTCAGCCGCGATGACCGTCTTGAAGCCTTTTCCGGTGTAGCCGCCATTGATGCCGTTGAACTCCGCCGTCGGCCGCGCCCAGATGAGCTCCAGCACGCTGCGGCCCTTTTCGCCGGACGGCAGCGATAGGCCGATCGGTCCCAGGAAGCTCTCCGGCGTCTCGCCAAGTCCGTTCCATGCCGCCAGAATCCGGTTAGGCGTTTCCTCCACGCCGTCGTAGAAGCCGGGCAGAGTTACACGCCCCGTGTCGTCATGCATGTCGGCCAAGACGCGTGCCAGGATGCGGATTGGATTGGCGGCCGCGCCGCCATAGCCGCCCGAATGCAAATCGCGATTCGCGGCCTTGATGACAACCTCCTCGCCGACGAGGCCGCGCAGGCCTACCGTCAACGCCGGCGTTTCGGCGTCCCACATGCCGGTATCGCAGACCAGCGCAAAATCGGCCTTCAACTCCTCGGCATTGGCCTTCAGGAACGGCTTTAACGACGGCGAGCCCGATTCCTCCTCGCCCTCGAACAATATCGTCACCCGGCAAGGCAGTTCGCCATGGACGGCCTTGTAGGCGCGACAGGCCTCGACAAATGTCATCAACTGACCCTTGTCGTCGGAGGTTCCGCGCCCAGTTATGATCTTGGCGCCGGTCTCACCGGTCTTGACCTTTGGATCGAACGGATCGTCGTTCCACAGCTCCAGCGGATCGACCGGCTGCACATCGTAGTGGCCGTAGAACAGGACATGCGGCACATCCCCGGAAGGACCGGCATGGTGCGCGACCACCATGGGATGACCTGTCGTATCCCGCACACTCGCCTCGAAGCCGATCGACTTGAGATCGTCAACCAGCCATTCGGCGGCACGGCGGACCTCCGCCTTGTAGTCGGGATCCGTGGAAATCGATTTCAGCCTCAGCAGGGCGAAGAGACGATCCAGACTTGCGTCGAGGGAGTTGTCGAGATGGTCGAGGACGGGATTGAGATCAAGCATGCAGAAGCCTTCCGGTGAAGCGCGCCACCGTAAAGCACAGGTGCGCGGAAAGGAAAGCCCGACTGCGTCTTGATCATTGATCCACATGCTCAAGGTAAAAAAATGCCGCCGTGGCGGAGGGGGAGACCACGGCGGCTTTACTCATAAGTTGCGGCAGCCCGGAGAGGGGGATGAGGCTGCCGCAGCAGTCCGGTCTAGGCGGGGGACGGGCCTTACTCCGGACTCGACGGAAATACCCGCCGATGGGTAAGTATCTGGGTCGCTGAACGTGGCGATTCAAGGGCAATGCAGATTACAGATTTGTAACATAGGCGTGAGAATCTCGGCCACAGGTCGACCCTCATTGGGCCAGCTTTCAGCATTGCCGCCAAGGGCCCAAATGGGGTGCGCAAGCGAGATACAGACGGCAAGATCATCGACCTCAAGCCGCCCGAAAAAGTGGCGATCTCCGCCCGGCGAAACGCCTGCAGGCGCCGTTACAGCGCCGCCTCGCCGCCTCCGGCCTCGCGTCACTCCTGACGCCAACTGTCAGTCTGACCGGCCTTTGCAATGGACAGGCCGGACCCGCCGCGCTAGCGATACCGCCCATGCAAAAAGGCGATCATCTCTTTCTTGTCGACGGCTCCGGCTACATCTTCCGCGCTTACCACGCGCTGCCGCCGCTCAACCGCAAATCCGACGGACTTCCCACCAACGCCGTGCTCGGCTTCTGCAATATGGTGTGGAAGCTCATGCAGGACGCACGCAACACCGATGTCGGCGTGGTGCCGACGCATTTCGCCGTCATATTCGACTATTCGTCGAAGACGTTCCGCAACGAGCTGTACGCCGAGTACAAGGCGAATCGCTCGGCACCGCCGGAAGACCTCATCCCGCAATTCGCCCTGATCCGCGAAGCCACGCGCGCCTTCAACCTGCCTTGCATCGAAATGGAAGGCTTCGAGGCTGACGACCTCATCGCCACCTATGCCCGGCTCGCCTGCGAGGCGGGCGGCGACACGACGATCATCTCCTCCGACAAGGATCTGATGCAACTCGTGGGGCCAACAGTCAGCATGTACGACCCGATGAAAGACCGGCAGATTCGCGAGCCGGAGGTGATCGAGAAATGGGGCGTGCCACCGGCCAAGATGATCGACCTGCAGGCGTTGACGGGGGATTCAGTCGATAACGTTCCAGGCGTTCCCGGCATTGGGCCGAAGACGGCGGCGCAGTTGCTGGAGATGTTCGGCGATCTCGACACGCTGCTCGCCCGCGCCAGCGAGATCAAGCAAGAGAAACGCCGCCAGACCATTATCGACAATGCGGACGCCGCGCGGGTTTCACGCGATCTCGTGACGCTCAAGAACGATGTCCAAGTGCTGGACAAGCTGGACGCGCTTTCCCTGCAGCCGCCCGACGGGCCGCGCCTGATCGGTTTCCTGAAGACGATGGAATTCACCACGCTGACGCGCCGCGTCGCCGAAGCCACGGCCACCGATGCGGCAGAAATTGCGGCGACACCGATCAAGATCGATCAGGCAGATGTCCATGGGCCCGATGTAGGGGCGGGAGAGGCGCCGGGTTCAACGTCCCTGCTGGGAGGTCGCGCTCAGGGAGCGGCTGATGGCGCAGTGTCAGGAGACAAGCGCGCCGACCCAAAGGGCGAGAGCAGGGGCCCCGGCGCCACACCGGCCGACCTAGCGGCAGCCCGGCGCGAGTCAGCTGGCGCTGAGAAATTCGACGCCCAAGCCTATGTGTGCATTCGCGACGCGCAGACCCTCGCCGACTGGGTGGCCGAGGCGCGGCAGGTTGGTGTGTTCGGCTTCGACACCGAAACCACGTCGCTCGATCCGATGCAGGCCGAGCTGATCGGCTTTTCGCTGGCGACGCGTCCCGGTCGCGGCGCCTATGTGCCGGTCGGGCACAAGACCGGCGCCGGCGATCTGCTGGGCGGCGGGCTGGCGGAGGGGCAGATTCCCGTGCGTGACGCGCTGGCACTGATCAAACCGCTGCTGGAAGACCGCTCGGTGCTCACGATCGGCCAGAACCTGAAATTCGACCTGGTGGTGATGGGCCGTTATGGCGTCGACATCGCCAGCTATGACGACACGATGCTGCTGTCCTATGTGTTGGAGGGCGGCGCCAGCAGCACGCATGGCATGACCTCGCTGGCCGACCGCTGGCTGGGCCACAAGCCCATCGAGTTGAAGTCGCTGACCGGGGGCGCCAAGATCTCCTTCGAGCAAATCGCCCTCGACAAGGCCACCTGCTATGCAGCCGAGGACGCCGATCTCGCGCTGAGGCTCTGGCGGGTGCTGAAGCCGCAACTCGTCGCCAAGGGATTGGTGTCCGTCTACGAGCGGCTGGAGCGCCCCCTTATTCCCGTGCTGGCGCGCATGGAACAGCGCGGCGTCTCGATCAACCGGCAGATCCTGTCGCGCCTCTCGGGCGAGTTGGCGCAAGGCGCCGGGCGGCTGGAATCGGAAATCTTCGAACTTGCCGGCACCCGCTTCACCATCGGCTCGCCGAAGCAGCTTGGCGATATCCTGTTCGGCAGCATGGGCCTGCCGGGAGGTTCGAAGACCAAGACCGGCCAGTGGTCCACCTCCGCCCAGGTGCTGGAAGACCTGGCCGCCGAAGGCCACGAACTGCCGCGCAAGATCGTCGATTGGCGGCAGCTCACCAAGCTGAAATCGACCTACACCGACGCGCTGCCGCAATATGTAAACGCCGACACGGGCCGTGTGCACACTTCCTACGCGCTTGCCTCCACGACCACGGGAAGGTTGTCGTCACTGGAACCCAATTTGCAGAACATTCCGATCCGCACGGCGGAGGGGCGCAAGATCAGGACAGCCTTCATCGCCGGCAGCGGCTACAAGCTCGTCTCGGCCGACTACAGCCAGATCGAGTTGCGCGTGCTTGCCCATGTCGCTGACATACCGCAACTGCGCCAGGCCTTTGCCGATGGCCGCGACATTCATGCCGCGACCGCCTCGGAGATGTTCGGCGTGCCGGTGGAGGGCATGCCGGGCGAGATTCGCCGCCGCGCCAAGGCGATCAATTTCGGCATCATCTACGGCATCTCGGCGTTCGGACTGGCCAACCAGCTTTCGATCCCACGTGAGGAAGCGTCCGACTACATCAAGAAATATTTCGAGCGCTTCCCCGGCATCCGCGCCTATATCGAGGAAAGCAAGGCGTTCGCCCGCCAGCATGGCTATGTCGAGACGATCTTCGGGCGGCGTGTGCACTATCCCGAAATCCGCTCGTCCAATCCGTCGATCCGCGCTTTCAACGAGCGCGCCTCCACCAATGCCCGTTTGCAGGGAACGGCGGCGGACATCATTCGCCGCGCCATGATCCGCATGGACGACGCGCTCGATCAGGCAAAGCTCACCGGGCGCATGCTGCTGCAGGTGCATGACGAACTGATCTTCGAAGTGCCGGAGACGGAAGTCGAAGCGACAATCCCGCTGGTGCGCGCAGTGATGGAGAATGCCGCCATGCCTGCCGTGGCTTTGAAGGTGCCGCTGCAGGTCGACGCCCGCGCGGCCAGCAATTGGGACGAAGCGCATTGAGGTGAGGGAGACGGGCTTGGCGGAACTTGAGGCTTTTATCGTCGAGGCAAAATCCGCGACTTATGTCGGCAGTGGCAAGCCGGCATCATCCAGCAGGAGAGGATCACACGACATTGCGCACCAGCGCGGCACCTGGCGCTACCTCGACAGCTATTTCGGCGGCACCGATTTCCTGGGGCAGGAAGTCGTCTGGACGAATGACGATCCGGTTTGGGTCATGAACTACTACGGCCGCATTCTCGATCCGGCCATGATCGACGGGAGCAGGGCGGGCGCCGTCATCAAGGAGTCGCTTTCAACTCTGTATCGGCAGGGGAGGTTTCTCGGCGAGTTCGAGCATGCCGTAGGGCAATACCGCTATGTCGACAGCAGCACTACAAGCGTCGAAAACTTTCGCGGGGTCGAGCGGATTTACTGCGGCGACAGGGAGGTTTACCGGCTCGACTACCATGGTGGGCTGGTCAAGGCATAAGCACCGCGCCCGATTAGCGTTTCATCGAGCGGCGTTGATCTCCTTTAGGAATCCGGCGAGGTCGTCGGTTACGAAATCGACGTCGTCTTCAAAGCCCGGGTCGCGCTCCCATATTTCGGAAAAGGTCGGCTCGAAATTGCGCGGTACGATCAGCACGGTTGTCATGCCCAGCACTTTCGGCACGGCAAGATTGCGGGCGAGGTCTTCGAACATCGCCGCATTCGAACCAACCACCTTGTGCAGTTCAACGAACCGGTCATAGGTCGCCCGCTCCGGCTTCGGCGTCAGCCCTGCGGCGACGATGTCGAAAATGTCATCGAAGTGGTCAAGGATGCCGAGCTGGCGTGCGGTGCGCTCGGCATGGCCGCGATCGCCATTGGTGAAGATGAACTTCCGCCCGGGCAGTGCCTTGATGGCGTCTCCCAGCGCCGGGTCCGGCTTCACCCAGCTATAGTCGATGTCATGAACCTTCTGCAGGAAGTCGTCGGGGTCTACCCCGTGACGCATCATCAGCCCGTTCAGCGTCGTTCCATACTCCTTGTAGAGTTCCTTCTGAAGCACGCGCGCTTCCTCGCGGGGCAGCGTCAGCAATTCGGAGACATAGGCCGTCATCTTCACATCAATCTGCGAGAACAGGTTCGAGTGATGCGGGTAGAGCGTGTTGTCGAGGTCGAACACCCAATCCCGGACGGCGTGGAAAAGGCTTGCGCGAGATGTGCCGGGCTCCGGCTGAGGCGCGGTCATCCGTACCGCCGCGTCAGCAGGTGGTGCAGAGCGCGGATTCCTTGCGCCTCGCCACCAACCGGCGACCAAGGCTTGTCCGCAGGGTTCCACCCGTAAATGTCGAAATGCGCCCACGCCGCCGCCTTCTCGACGAAGCGATGCAGGAACAAGGCGGCGGTCACGGATCCGGCAAACCCGTCGGTGTTTACATTGTTCGTGTCAGCCAGTTTCGAGGAAAGCTTCGCCTTGTAGGGCTTCCACAGAGGCATCCGCCACAACGGATCCTCCACTTCGCTGGATGCCTCGGCAATCTCGCCGGCCAAGCCGTCATCGTCGGTGAAGAAGGGCGGCAAGTCAGGCCCCAACGCGACACGCGCGGCGCCGGTCAGGGTGGCCATATCGATCAGCAACTGCGGCGATTCCTCGTCGGCGAGGGACAGCGCGTCGGCAAGGATCAGCCGCCCCTCCGCGTCGGTATTGCCGATCTCCACCGTATCGCCTTTGCGGCTGGTCAGGATATCCCCCGGGCGGAAAGCGTTTCCGGCGATCGCATTCTCAACCGCGGGGATCAGCACGCGCAGGCGGATATTCAATTTGGCGTCCATCAGCATTGATGCCAGGCCGAGCACATTGGCTGCGCCGCCCATGTCCTTCTTCATCAACAGCATGCCGCTGGCCGGCTTGATGTCCAACCCCCCGGTATCGAAGCACACGCCCTTGCCGACCAGGGTGATCTTGGTGGCAGATTCCACGCCCCAGTTCATATCGATCAGGCGCGGCGCGATTGCGGAAGCCCTGCCGACCGCATGGATCATCGGAAAATTGTTGGCGAGGAGCGCATCGCCCGCAGTCGCCGCAACCTGTGCGCCATGGCGCGCTGCAAGCTGTCGGACAGCGCTTTCCAGATCATCCGGGCCCATATCGTTGGTCGGCGTATTGATGAGATTACGGGCGAGAAAGACGCCCCGCACGGTGCGCTCGACGAGGTCGGCATCCGCACCGTCCGGCAAGGCCAGCCGGATTTTCTGCGACGGCGCCTTGCGGTAGCGGTCAAATGCGTAGCCCCCCCATCCGGCAGGCAATCGCGGCAAGTGACGGATTGCCCTGCTTCACGGCGAAGTGCCAATCGCCGTCCGGGAGCAGCTTTGCAAGCTTCCCCGATGCCAGCACAGTGTGGCCGTTTTCGCTGCCAAGGCCGAACAGAGCGGCCTCTATGCCTCCCGAATCGTCCGGCAGAACCAGCAGCTTGCCGGCCTCGCCGTTGAAGCCGTTGGCCTCTGCCCAGCTGCGCTGCCGCGCGCTCAGCTGCACCGCATCGAGCGCATCCTTCGCCACGAAATGGATTGGCCGCGACGCTGCCGTAGCCTTGTCGATCGTCTCAATTGGCATGCCCGCTCCTGCGTGATCCGCGCCGTTCTTAACCGTCCATTAGGGTTAATTGAATACTAATTTAGCCAACGTGGAGCCATGCAAGGTTCCCGCCCTGGAGGTCGCACGATGTTCACCAAAGCGCGGAGGAAGGCAATGGCCGGCAGGCTCGGCTGTTCGATTGCCGCGACCGCGATGGCGGCGATGTTGGCCGGTTGCGCCAACAGCCAACTTATCACTGGCTCAATTTCGCGCGGTACCGGCAAGCCGGTCGAGCAGATGTCATCGTCCGAGATCGAAGGCGCGGCCGCCTCGCTCGGCGGCGCTTACACCCGCAATCCCGAGGACAAGGCGACGGCGATGCGATATGCGAGCGTTTTGCAGATCGAGGGCAAGGCGCAGCAATCGCTTGCCGTCATGCGCAAACTGGCCATCAGCCTGCCCAAAGACCGTCAGGTGCTGGCTGCGTATGGCAAATCGCTGGCCGCCGCCGGACAGCTCCAGCCGGCCCTGGATGCCGTTCGGCGAGCGCAGACCCCGGAATATCCGGACTGGAAGCTGCTATCGGCCGAAGCAGCCATCCTCGACCAGTTGGGCAGCCCCCAAGAGGCGCGCGAAGCGTATCGCAAGGCGTTGGACCTGCAGCCGAACGAGCCGTCGATCCTGTCCAATCTTGGCATGTCCTATGTGCTAGGCGGCGACCTCAAGTCGGCGGAGAACTATCTGCGGACGGCGATCAGCCAGCCGGGCGCCGACAGCCGCGTTCGCCAGAACCTGGCGCTGGTCGTCGGCTTGCAGGGCCGATTCGACGAAGCGGAACAGATAGCTCGTGGCGAACTAACGCCGGAGCGGGCGCACGCCAACATCGCCTATCTGCGGGGCATGCTGGCGCAGCAGAATGCCTGGAGCCAACTTGAGCAGGAAGACAAAGTGACAACGAAGGTGGCCGCCAATTGAGCCGGCTCAGCGTGCCGCGCTAGCCGTTTGCGACCGGGCCGAAAGTTTTGCCGATGCTGTCCTCGGAGGGAGCTGAGATTGTCGCCTCTCGGCGCTACACGCTGCTGCTGAAGACTTGTCTCTATGCACTGCAGTCGACGCTCCCGCACCTGAGCCGCTCGTCATAGTATCGTTGCCTGCAGCGCCATGGCATTTGTAGATTGCTCAACTTAGAGGGGTGACAAGCTGGCACTGGGTGTTCCGGTAATTGGAACTGAACGGAAACTATCGGTAGAACGTGCTACGCTATGCGGCGCGCGCGATCTATATGGAAAAGGGCACGCGGCAGCTGACTGCGGTTCACATCCCCGGTGATTTCGTCGACCTGCATGCTCTTCTCCTGAAGATCATGGATCATAGTGTCATCGCACTGACCGATTGCG
>DATDBN010000138.1:0-14940 GCA_036524835.1 Mesorhizobium sp.
CTTCCTCGCATCACCTCGCGTTCGACATCGCGTCCCGTCCAGAGCCTGATGCTGATCAGCCCCTGGTCGACGAGCATGCTCTAGGGGGCAATGTCAACAGGCGTCGGGCAGTTCGGGTTTTCCTTGAGCGGAAAAGCCCGGAAGAGTCGGACTATGGCGTCATCGCGGCTCGGTGTTTGTGGAGCAGCGTGCGATAGCCGCCGGCCCCAAGATTCAAGCCGGTGCGTACCCGGCGCAACACGACGTCTCGCAACGGCATCGACTTCCACAAAGTCGCGCTTTCGCGTTCTGCGCCGAACACGGCCTCTGCTATGTCCTGATATGTGGCACCTGCCCGCCGGCCATCTGTCGCCCGGAGCATTTCGATGAGACGACGCCGGCGCTGGGGCGGTGAGGCAACTATCTGGTGCCGCTCTATGATGAATGAGAGCGTCGCGGAATCGGAACAGCACGTCGACGCGATCATGGAGAAGCGGATCGACGGGCGTGAGAACGGCTACAGGGCCGCGAGGTGTTTTACCATCACGGGAAATGGCAGAGAAGCGCTCACCGGAGAGGACGAAGCGTATAGGCGTTCGTCAGCCGATCTGGCGCTGATCGGATCGACTGCGATCGTTGCCGTGATCAGGCCTGGCACGACTATTGGCGCCAGAATGACTGCGGCCGGATCGACAGCTGGGCTTGAGAAGATGTCGGCGTTCTTGGCGGGCAGGTCCGGAAGTATCGGGAAAGCGCAACCCCCAGTGCGCGCCGCGATGCGTAGCGACGAACGCGCGATCAGCGTACGAGGTGAAGATGAGGGCAGTGCGGCGATTCTTCGAGGAAGGCGACAAGGTCAAGCTGACACTACGTTTTCGCGGTCGCGAGATGGCCCATCTGGAACTCGGCATGCAGCTCCTGAACAAGGTCCGCGAGGAAGTTGCGCCCATCCCAAGGTCGAGGCCGATCCCGAGCTTAATGGCCGCCAGATGATGATGGTGCTCGCCCTAAGATAGCCACGTTTTCTCACCAGCGTCGCTCGCAATGACTCGGGCGATGACGTGGAGGGGCTGGTGAATTCCGGAGACGCAGGCGCCTTGGCGCGCTATCAGGCGGCTCGCCGTGCCATCCTCGCAATCATCATCGTGCTCGCCTTCACGACGTTGGTCTTCGGAGGATCGCTTCATGATGAGCTGATGCACGAGTACATCGAGACGCTTGGCCTCGCGCTTGTAACGATCGGGATCGGCGGACGGCTTTGGGCGACGCTCTACATCGGCGGTCGCAAGTCGGCTGTGGTCGTGTCGACCGGGCCCTACTCCATTACCCGCAATCCGCTCTATCTCTTTTCCTCGATAGCGGCGGCCGGGGTCGGAGCGCAAACGGGCAGCTACGTCGTCACCTGTTTGACCCTTGTGCTGTGTGCGGCATTCTTTCATGTCGTGGCCCGGCGCGAGGAGCGATTCCTGTCCGCGACGCTGGGCGACGAGTATTTCTCCTATCTGCGGCGGGTTCCGCGCTTTCTGCCCAATCCGCTGATCTACCGCGACGACGCGGAAGTAACGTTCCAAACCGAGCGGATTCGCGCCACGTTTGTCGATGGTCTCGTCTTCTTGGCCGCGATCGCGGTGCTCGAGGCCGTCGAGGTGGCCCAGGAAGCTGGTACAGTTCCCCTTCTTTTCTGGCTCTTCTAAGTCTGTGCCGGTGATCTTCCGCGAGGACGAAATTGCGGGTTGCTCAATCTACCAGGCAGATAGAAACGACCCATGCGGGGACCGTCACCGAAAGGCGAAACGCCAACACGGCGGTCGCACGCGATGTCCGGCGTTAACCGCCCGTTAACCATAAGCGCGCATCGTTTGAGGTTCAGATCGGACCTACCCCTCCACTTGGCTCGATCCTCAAACTCGGGCGGTCGTCAATGACCGCCCTTTTTCTCTGACGAACTGGTTCCACGCCTCAAACGTCGCCCCGCTTCGCCTCCACGCCCAAAGCACGGGACTGTGCGTGTGTCGTTTTGCTGTGCGCGTGCCGGTCGGAAAATTGGGCGCGGGAGTAGGATCAATCCACGGGCTGGTGTCAGGTCTTTGAATCGGTTGAGCATTTCTGCCGATTTGCGATTTGGCTGCGAAATGCTCTAGACCGATGCTGTGCTGAGGGAGGAGACGATGCCGGCAAAACACCTTTGGTCGCCGTCCAGGGAACGCGCCGCCGCATCGGCGATGGCCGACTTCATGCGTGTTGCTTCCTCTGCCTCCGGCTTGAACCTCGCGTCGTTTCGCGACCTGCACGCCTGGTCGGTCGAAGAGCGGGAAGCGTTCTGGTCGCTGCTGTGGGACTATTGCGGCGTCGTCGGAGAGAAGGGCGAACGCGTGATTGCCAACGGCGACAAGATGCCGGGCGCGATGTTCTTCCCTGATGCCAACATCAACTTTGCCGAAAACCTCCTCAAGAAGACCGGACCCTCCGAGGCGATGGTCTTTCGCGGCGAAGACAAGGTCGAGCGGCGTGTCAGCTGGGACGAACTGCACGCGCTGGTGTCGCGCCTTCAGCAATTGTTCGTTTCGCTAGGTGTGGCCAGGGGCGACCGCGTGGCGGCGATGATGCCGAACATGCCCGAGGCAATCGCCGCCATGCTGGCGGCCGCCTCGCTGGGCGCGGTGTGGTCCTCGTGCTCGCCGGACTTCGGCGATCTGGGCGTGCTCGATCGCTTCGGCCAGATCGAACCGGTGCTCTGCATCACCGTCGACGGCTATTGGTACAATGGCAAGGAAATCGACGTTTCGGCCAAGATGGCTGCGGTCGCGGACAAACTGCCCAGCCTTCGCAAGGTACTGATCGTCGACTATCTCGGCAAGGCGGCCGAGGCGGCCGGGAAATCGCCCAGGGCGCAGGTCCTGGAGCAGGCTTTGGCGCCCTTCGCGGCCAAGCCGGTCAGCTTCGAGCGGCTGCCCTTTGCCCATCCGCTCTACATCCTGTTTTCGTCGGGCACGACGGGCATCCCGAAATGCATCGTGCATTCCGCCGGAGGCACGCTGCTGAAGCATGTCAACGAACAGCGCCTGCACTGCAATATTCGCGACGGGGAGCGGCTGTTCTACTTCACCACCTGCGGCTGGATGATGTGGAACTGGCTGGCCTCGGGGCTGGCGAGCGGCGCGACGCTGCTGCTCTATGACGGCTCGCCCTTCTATCCCGATGGCAACGCCATTTTCGACTACGCCCAGGCCGAGAAGATGACCTATTTCGGCACCTCGGCGAAGTTCATCGACACGCTGCGCAAGTCAGGATTGGAGCCGATCAGGACGCACGATCTGTCGGCGGTGCACACGATCTCGTCGACGGGGTCGCCGCTTTCGCCCGAGGGATTCGACTTCGTCTATTCGGGCATCAAGGCGGACGTGCATCTGGCATCCATCTCCGGGGGCACGGATATTTGCGGATGCTTTGTGCTGGGCGTTCCGACCGAGCCGGTGTGGAGCGGCGAGATCCAGGGCCCCGGCCTCGGCATGGCTGTCGACGTGTGGGACGACGATGGCAAGCCGATCCGACAGGAGAAGGGCGAGCTTGTTTGCACGAAGCCCTTTCCGTCAATGCCGGTGGGTTTCTGGAACGACGAAGGCGGCGCCAAATATCACGATGCCTATTTCGGCCGCTTCGACAATGTCTGGTGCCATGGCGATTTCGCCGAGTGGACCGAGCATGGCGGCATGATCATCCATGGCCGTTCGGATGCGACGCTTAATCCAGGCGGCGTGCGGATCGGCACGGCGGAGATCTACAATCAGGTCGAGCAGCTTCCCGAAGTGGTCGAGGCTCTGTGCATCGGCCAGACGTTCGACGACGACGTGCGGGTTGTTCTGTTTGTGCGCCTCGCCGAAGGCATCAGCCTCGACGCCGAGCTCGATAAGAAGATCAAGGCCAAGATCCGCAGCGGCGCCAGCCCACGCCACGTGCCGGCCCGCATTGTCGCGGTGGCTGACATTCCTCGCACCAAGTCCGGCAAGATCACCGAATTGGCCGTTCGCGACGTCGTTCATGGCCGCGCCGTCAAGAACAAGGAGGCGCTGGCAAACCCCGAGGCGCTGGAGCTTTATCGCGATCTGCCCGAACTCCGGTCCTAGACGCTTCGAGGACAATGCGCAGTCGGTTTTCGGGTTCGGAAACGCGACAAAACAAGCACTTAGCGGCCTGAACGGTGTTTTGAACCCTTGAACCGCGGTCGGTGCAGGGCGACACGGTTAACGAAACGTAACCGGGAAATTTACCCCGTTGAGCGGAATAGAAACACTTTCGTAAGGCTGCTGGCCCGAAATTAGGGACTTGTTAACGATGCGCCCCCGATAGTCGCATCACACTTTGGGTTTTCAGCGGCTCTCGACAGCGAGACCGATTTTCAGCCCATACTCCAGTGTACAGCAAACAATTCTTCGGCGCCCCATCGGGCGCCTTTTTTCTTGGCGCCTTTATTGCGCGAGGACCCGGGTCGAGGGGAAGATCACCTCGACGAGCGTGCCCCGGTTGGGCGCCGATGTCAGGGTGAATTTCGCGCGATTGGCCTCGACCATCGCCTTGGTCAGGGGCAGGCCAAGACCCGTGCCGTCGCCGCGCGCACGCTTCAGCGCGTTGATCTGCTTGAAGGGCTTCAGCGCCTGCTCGATTTCCGCCGGGCTCATGCCGATGCCGGTGTCGCGCACCCGCATGGCGATTTCACCGTTCTGCTCATAGGCGGTCGAGATGATCACCTGGCCGCCGGCCTGGGTATAGCGCACCGCGTTGGACAGAATGTTGAGCGCGATCTGGCGGACGCTGCGCAGGTCGGCGACGATTTCCGGCAGCTTCGTCGCAAAGCTGGAGCGGATGATGACGCGTTCGCGATTGGCCTGCGGCTGCATCATCGCAACCACCTCGGCCAGCGTTTCGTTCAGCGACACCGCTTCATAAGACATTTCCTGCTCGCCCGCCTCGATCTTCGAGATGTCGAGCAGGTCGTTGACGAGGTCGAGCACATGGTTGCCCGAGCGATTGATGTCACGGAGATAGTCGCGGTAGCGGTCGTTGGAGACGGGGCCGAACTTTTCGTCGAGCATCAGCTCCGAAAAGCCGATGATGGCATTGAGCGGCGTGCGAATTTCGTGGCTGACGCGGGCGAGGAAATCGCTTTTCTGCGACGACGCTTTTTCCGCCTGCGAGCGCGACTGCGACAGTTCCTCTTCGGCGCGCTTCCACTGGGTGACGTCGCGCACGACGGCGCAATAGCCGCTATCATTGGGAAGTCGGCCGATCGTCATGAACAGCGGGATGAACCGCCCCTGCGATTCCCGCCCGATCACCTCGCGCCCATCGTTGAGGATGCTGGCGACGCCGTGGTCGGCCAAGCCGTTGAGATAGTCGCGCGCCGCGCGCTGGCTTTCAATGGCAAACAGGGAGGCAAACGGCTTGCCGGCAAGTTCGTCGCTGTCGAAGCCGAACAGCGCTTCCGCCGGGCGGCTGATGGAGCGGATCGAGCCATCCGGATCGATCAGCACGACGCCATCGGTCGCGGTATCGATGATGGCGCGCATTTCGGCGATGCGAA
Organism: Mesorhizobium sp.; assembly: GCA_036524835.1. GTDB lineage: Bacteria > Pseudomonadota > Alphaproteobacteria > Rhizobiales > Rhizobiaceae > Mesorhizobium_G. Next base: position 5,558 of record DATDBN010000138.1, read on the forward strand.
GCCGCGCTTCGATCAGAGATGGCGTTTCCTGCTCGTCGGCAATGTCTCCGCTGCGGCGCACCACGAGCATCAGCGCCTTGCCCGTGCCCCATGGCACGGAGCGCAACAGCGCATCGATGGGAAACTCCTCCCCCTCCTTTGTGCGCAGATGCAACTGATGTTCCCGCTTCTCATCCTGGTTTTCGAAGGGCGTCGAAATCAGAGCGCCGAGCCCGCCCGCTGCGGCGATCTCCTGCAGCGAGCTGTAGCCCGTCAGGTCGAGCAACTCGGCATTGGCGAAGTACAGCGTGTCGCCGGAATGGATCAGCACCGGCACAGGCAGCCGATCGAGCACCTCGCGATCCGAAAAGGCCGCATCGACATTGGCGGCGCCTGCCGCGCTGGCGGGATCGGTAGGCACATCCGCGGCTGGAGTGCGGGGAGTGTTTCCGTCGATCCTGGAGGGAGTGCCGAAACCGTTTTCGGCTGTCACGACCGTGCCGCCGGACCCTGCACCTGTTGCGGCGTTGTGCCCAGCCGGTTTGTCGAACGGGGCGGCGTGCGCGGGCGTCTCGACCACGCGGGGGTGCGGTACGGTCTCCGCGTCAGTCGAATCGTCGACTTTCCGCTTGCCGAAGCTGGCGGGCTGGACCGTCTCATTGCCGTTTTCGCCGCGCAGGCGATTGCCGATCTCGCGGAAGGCATTGCGCTCCACCGGCGAAAGCACCCGTTCGACCGGAGGCTGACGCCGCTCAGCGAGGTGGATTACCTTTTCGTCGGCAGGCGCGGGCTCGCGCTCGACCTCGATTTCGGCCTCGACTTCCAGCGGAGGCGTTTCGACCGGAAACTCCTCGTCCATCCGCCTGATGTCCGTTTCATCGATCCAGTCGGCTTCATCGAAAGGCGCGTCTTCATACTCGTCTTCGATATTGTCGGCGTTTGCGATGGCGTCCTGTTGCGGCTCAGCCTCGCGAGAAGGAGCCTGTACCGGCTCCGGCGCGACGGCATCGCCGAACCGGATGATGCCAAAGCCGCGGAACCCCTCGAAGGTCCGGTCGCGGCTATAGGCCGGCAGCGCCGCGAGATCGACCGGTGCGCGCCAGCCTCCCTCGACGGGCCACATCACCGAGCGCCCAGACCATGTGTCGCGGCGGGCCAGCAGACCTTCGATTTCATGCTGCGGATCGAGGCCGAAGGCTAGCGCGACCTCGGCAAAGGTCTTGCCGACGATGTCGGCGCCGGTCAGGCCGACCGCTTCGAGAAATTCGTCGGAGACTGCGTTGAAGCGTCCTTCCGGATCGGTACGCCACAGGAACCGCACGGCCGGACGATTCTTGTCGAACGCGCCGGGCAGGGCGGTGGGCTCGGCCTGCTTGACATGCGCCGGGATGGCTGTGGGCGAGGCGGATTCGTGGGCGTTTGCAGGCGTCTCACGCGCAGCATCGCTGCGTGCCACGACCGGGGAAACAGGAGTGTTCTCCTTCGGCGGCCACCCCGGGCCGGTCGCGCCGGCGCTCCGGTCCGCGGCTTTGACGTGCGCGCCCGTCCCTGCACTCTCGGTCTCCGGCTTTTCGACGCGGTCGCTCGCGACGGGCTCATCAACGATGAGGAGCAGGTGGCGCAATGGGTCGTCGGTCAAGCGGGCAAAGCCGGCGGGGTAGAAACTGACGCCGCCGCGCACCAGCCGCTTCACCAGCCGGTCAGGCTCTGTGCGCACTTCCGCGATGAGTTCGGCCAGCGTCTCGCGCCCGACGCCAAGGGCGGAAAAGCCGGGCGTGGCCGCAACCACCGCTGCCTCGTGATCGACCAGGGCAAGGAACTGCCCAGGTTCGCCGAAGCCGGCGATTGCCCGCGCTGCAAGCTCCTGCTCGTCGCGATGTCCGGGCAGCGAAGCCGATGCGGCCAGCAGGATCGCTGTCTCGCGGCCGGGCAATGACAGGCGCGATATATGCAAGGGAACAGCGTCGGCGCCCATGCGAACCATCGCCTGGCTGCCCGCGCCCCGCGAAAACCCCGGCGTCGCGCCGACCTGGCGCTTGGCGGCGGGCGACAGCCCGCCCGCGGAGCCGACCGCCGATTCGATATCCTGAAAGCCGAACAGTCGCGCGCCCGCCCCGTTGGCCCACAAGACCTTGTCGAGCGCCGCGTCGAGCAGCACGAGCTTGTCGCCGGCCGCGAAGCGTTCGCGCACGCCGTTCATGGCCGCAATGTCGATGTAGGAATAAGCCAACGCCATGAGCCGAATTTTTGTCCCAGCGTGCCACAGTTAACGCTTCGTTAATTCCAAGGATATTCGCCGCCGGATAGCTCGTCCATCCGAACCTTGCTCCGGACCCCGCCAATCTGGCGCGGTGGTTAATTCCGGGGCCAATCTTGTGCGATGCAATATTTTTGTTGCAATGCACCATCGGATCGTTTATATCAGCAATATCCAATGCAAACGGCCGTAGGGCCCCACAAAAAAGCAAGGACAGGAAATGGCCAAGATCGCTGAGAAGACCTCTGAAGTTTTCGAGAATGTTGAATTTCCTGCTTTCGATGCGTCGAAAGCTACCGACCAGATTCGCGCTTTCGCCGAAAAGGGCGTTGAGCAGTCGAAGGAAGCCTATGCCAAGATGAAGACCGGCGCTGAAGAGGCCCAGAAGGCCATCGAGACCACGCTTGAGACCGTCAAGTCGGCTTCCGCCGATCTCTCGCTGAAGTCGATTGCCGCGCTGCGCGCCAACGCCGAAGTGAATTTCTCGCATCTCGAAGCTCTCGTCAGCGCCAAGACGCTGTCGGAAGTCGTCGAGCTGCAGACTGCCTTCCTGCGCAAGCGCGTCGAGATGACCGTCGAGCAGGTCAAGGACTTCCAGGCTGCTTCGACCAAGGTTGCCGAAGAGGTTTCCAAGCCGGTGAAGACCGCCTTCGAGAAGGCGTTCAAGGAACTCAAGGTCGCCTGAGGCGATCCAGACAGCTCCCGACGGGCAGTTCCTCCTCCCTCTGCCCTAGGGGTAACAAGGCCGGCATCCTCCTCCCGCCGGCCCGAAATGAGAAAAGCCCCGAACCTCCTCCCTCGGGGCTTTTCTTTTTCTCGCGACCATTGACGCGCCGTCAGCGCGCTTTCACAGCCAAGCTCGCGACGTAACTCCAAACAGCCTTGAAATGTCCGGCGTTTGCCCGTAAGTGACCCGTCGTCCGGTAACGCGGCGATGTGCAGTTGTAGCTCAGTTGGTTAGAGCGCAGGTTTGTGGCACCTGAGGTCGGTGGTTCGAGACCACCCAACTGTACCACTTTTCCCAGCTATTCCCCCCGATCCTGAAGCGCCGCCTTGCTGTAACGCGCAAGTTCGGTTTGGCGGAAACGCGCAACGTCGCTTGGCATCAAGTTCGAAGCCGGACATCTGCGCAACCAAAGCAGGACGGAGGCGTTTGACCCTGTGAGCGTGATGTTTCGCGCTCGTGGAGGTCCTCATGCGTTCAGGGCCTAAATCATCGTCCACAAATGGCGGTCTCGCCTTTGTCGCCTTCCTCACCATCCTGCTCATCAGCCTGAAGCTGTTGGACGAAATCAGCTGGTCCTGGTGGTGGGTGCTGTCGCCGATCTGGCTGGGGGCCATCGTTGCGTTTGCTATCGTCGCACTTGCCTTGGTCTTCTTGAGGGACTAGCCGCCCTTCGACCCTGGCAGGCCACGACCGGCCTCGCTCCGGCGAACGCTGCCGGCACTGCCTATGCGTTGCGGCTGGCCATGTAGGCATCGAGCTTCTTGCGCGACGGACCGTAGCGCTTGATGATCTCCTGCGCTTCGCTGGCCTGAAAGCCGTATTTCCTGGCGAAGTCGGCCACTTCGTAGGTCTGAATTGCGGAAACCAGTTTGCTGTCGTGTTTGGTCTTGGACTTGTTGTCGGCCATCGGGGTGATTCCTTTGTGGAAAGAGGGTTAACTCGGGGCGGCAACATTCGATCCCGTATGATCGAGTGGGCGCGAGACCCAAGTCGGCTCATTGTTGCGTTGGGGAGGTCTTTGCTTCGAACCCACTGTAGCATTCTTTCCCGGATTACTCTCCCGATAATGACGTGGGCATTTTTCGCCCCCCGCCAACTGCCCACCGCAGGCGATAAACGGTCATGGCTACTGCGATGGAGAGCACCGTCACGGCGACCAGAATGCCTGACCATGGCCTCCTCGGGCCACCAAACAGCACTTCATGCATCGTACGCCCAGGCAGGAAGGCGAACGCGCCAGCGCCGATGACGGCGAAGGCGTAGATCTGCTGCATCGATCGCCGGTGGTCGTCGATGCGGCCGGCGCGCGCCGCGCGAACCGCCTGCATCAGGAAATAGAGCGTCGCGAGAGACAGGATGTGCAGCGGGCTCCACGGCCCCCAAAGCCTGATCGAGTGAATGAACAGCGATGAAATCGTCAAAGCGACCATCGCGATGACCCATACGCGACCGACGATTCGATGCAGGCGATCTCCCTTCCTGCTGCGGAAGAGGGTCAGCCCTCCGAGGAGGAAGGCAATGATCCCCGCGGCGACATGGATCCATATCACTGGACTGGCGACGAGCAACGGTTCAACTGTCATATGCTTCCCCGATGGGGCGAAGTGGCCCGCGGTGATATTGCCATGTGGACACCACCGCCATGGCGGGTAGACTCTGGCCACAATCTCTTCGCGAAACGCCGGAATTCTTCGTGTTTGAAACCGCCTTGCATCTCACGAAGCGCGAATTGCTCGGCCTCCTGTTCACGCCGCGCTTCTGGGTGCTGTTGACGGGCGTTTCGCTCGTGCTTGGACTGGCCGGTCCGTTCGGCACCTATGACGGGATGCGGCTTGCGGCGCGCATCGCCTACTGGCTGGCGATGGCAGGCGCGAGCTATCTGGTCGGCGCGGCGAGCGTGACCTTCCTGGCCGGCCTCTTCTCGCGTGAAGCGCCGGCAGGCCTGGGCCTGCATGCGCTTTTCGGGGCCGTCGCGGGATTGCCTGTCGCCGGCGTGGTTTGGGCGCTGAACCTGCTCGCGGGCAGTTTCGAGACACCGATGGGTCTGGTCCCGTTGGTGTTCTATTGCGTGGCGATATCGGCCGTCGTCGCGCAGGCGGTGGCCTATGTCTCTCGACCGCCTGCCGGGGTCGTTGAAACGCCACGCGCGCCCTTCCAGCCGATATCACCAGCCGGCGCGGGGCAGACAGACTTGCCTCGTCCGCGCATTGTCGAGCGGCTGCCGCTGGATCGTCGCGGCAAGCTCTCCCATCTCAGCGTGCAGGACCACTATGTCGACGTGCGCACGGATCGCGGCGGCGGGCTGATCCTGATCCGGCTTTCCGACGCCATACTGGAGACGGAAGGCACCGAGGGCATGCGAATCCATCGCTCGCACTGGGTGGCGAGGACCGCGATCGTCCGTTGCCTGCGGCGCGATGGCCGGCTGTCTCTCGAATTGACGGACGGCACCATCCTGCCGGTCAGCCGCTCCTGTGCGGCGGCTGTGCGCGCTGCGGGATTCGGCTGATATTTTCAGGCCGGGCCGAACGCGCAGGGTCGGTTGGGGAACGCGCTTCAATCGTCGTCCGCGGCTGCGGGTGCGCCGTTCAGTCTGTTGTAGGAGGTCTTGACGGTGAGGGCCGCAACGGCCTTGGACAAGCCGTTGTCAGCGCCGTAGTAGCCGGCGCTCGCCGACAGCACATCGTTGAAATCGTAGCGCGCTCCGGCGGTCCAGTAGTTTACGGACTCCTCTTCGCCGCCGAATTCGTGTCCGACAGCCGCATACAGAACCGCCTTCTCGAAGATTCCCAACTCTGTTGCGGCCTCAATCTGCCAGTTCTCTTCCCGCAACGAATATTCGACTTCGCCCTCGAAGGAGAGGCGATCGTTGAATTCATACTCCGCCTCTGCGTGAAGGGTGGTGTCGTCGATCGAGGATAGCCCCTCGTAGATCAAGTGCTCGACGCCGAGATCGAGCTCGACAGGACCAAGCTGGGGACGGATGCCGGCATAGAGCGTGGTTTCAAGCTTGCTCGCCGGACCATCCTCTTCGTCTTCTGCGGCAGGGAGTTCCTCCTCGTCTTCTCCGCCATCGTCATCATCGTCCGCGCGCATATCGACCGTCGCGAAACGCACGCCCACATAGAGCATGCCGTAAGTGGGTTCGGCATAGACTTGGAAGGAAGGCTTGCCGCCGCTGCGGGTCTCTCCTCCGTCGAGGTAGTCGCTGACCACGGTCGCGCCGAACGCAACGTCGATAGCGTTCCCGATTCTCGCCTGTTCCGCCTTTTCGTTGTCATCGTCAGCCCACGCTGGAGAGGCAAGGATACAGGCAGTCAGCGCCAAGCAGATAATTCTCATTGTCCCTCCAGCCACGAGCGTTCGTTCCCCGATGCACGCTGTGGTGGAAAGGAGAATAAGGAGGTTTGGGATGTTGTCTGTAGGAGAAATTCCCGGTCGCCGGTCGCCGGCTTCGACTATTCTCCGAGGACGGTGCCGTCCGAACCCGGCGCGCCGGCCTGTGCGAATTGCTCGGCCATCCATGCTTTCGGCAAAGCCGGCACGCAATTGCCATCGCGGCCGGTCATGTCCTCATTGGCGACGAGGCTGTTGAGGATAGCTTCCTCCGTAGCTTGCACCGCTGCACGGAAGAACGGGTTAAGGTCGCGGTCGGGCAGGAAATGCACCTGCGCCAGTTGGCCGGGCGCTGCCTGCGCCGCTGCCGGATTCGCGGTGGTGAAGGCGAGAAAGATATCGCCCGAACCGTGGGTGCCGACGCCGCCGGTGAGGCCGACGCCCAGCATCATGCGGCGCGCCAGGCGTTTCATCTGATGCGGCAGCAAGGGCGCGTCGGTGGCCAGCACCCCGATGATCGAGCTTTTCTCCCGGCGGGGCGTGTTGTCGAGAACCGAAGGTTCAGTAAGCTGGCGTCCGGTGGGGATGCCGCGCAGTGTGAAATAGGGGCGATCGCCGAAATTCGACTGCACGAAGACGCCGATCGTATAGCTGTGCGCCTGCCATTCGATCAAGCGCGAGGCCGTGCCTGACCCCGCCTTGAAGCCGAAGCTGTTCATGCCGGTTCCGCCGCCGACGCTGCCTTCGTCGATCGGTCCCGCTGCGGCGCCGTCGAGCGCGGCAAAGACATGGGCGTCGGTCACGTGATGGCCGTTGATGTCGTTCAGGAAGCCATCATAGGTCTCGGCGGCGACGGGAAGGCCCCAGGCGTCGTCAAGCGCGCCCGACCTTTTGTGCATCCACTTCAGCGTCGCGTCGCGCGTCAGGCCGCACGAATGCGTGTTGGTGATCGTGACAGGCAGATTGAAGCTGCCGATCTCCTCGACGAGATGCGACCCGCTCATCTCGCCATTGCCGTTGAAGCTGACGATGCCTGCAAAGACCGGAATGGCCAGATCGGCAACCGGACGCGGCAGGATCGCGGTGACGCCGGTGCGGACGGGACCCTGACCGACGACGAGAGGACCGTCGCCGGAGATCAGCGTCGTATAGCCGACCGCAACGCCGGGAACGTCCGTAATGGCGTTCAGCCGGCCCGCAGTGCCGTCGAAGCCGATGCGGAAGCCGCGTGCGCGCGGTTTGCCAGAGGGGGTGGAGGTGTGGTGCGAAGACATCGCCGCGCCTAACGGTCCGATTCTGACATCTGCATCCTCTAGAACAAGGAACCCTGGCCGGCCGGCGCGACCTTTTTCGACGATCGGCGCCGTGCGAAGCGCTGGCCGCCGCCGGTGGTAATCGCCTCCTTCACCGCGTCGGCGAACTGGATCGAGACCACTTCGCCGTCGCCGGCGTCGGCGGCGCGGCGCAGCAGATTGCCATCCTCGTCCAATACGAGGGCGAAGCCGCGTTCGAGGATTGCCTGATGCGACAGCGTGTTGAGCAGGCGGTCGGCGTGACCCAGCCGCGCGCCGAGCCGTTCGAGCCGAAGCGAGACCGCGCTGTCCTTGCGCCGCATCAGCGCGGATAGCCGGTCCTTGCCCAATCCCGTCCGCCGCAGCAGGGGTTCGGCCGATACGCGTTCGGCTGCCCGCGCGAGACGGCCGCCCAGCCTTTCCATCTGCAAGGAGATGGCCCGGTCCTTGCGGCGCATCAGCACCGCGAGGCGTTCGCCGGCCAAAGCCGTGCGCCGCCTGAGCGGCTCGATGGACATGCGGGCGACAGCACGATCCACCCGTGCGCGACGGTCGCGCATGTCGGCGCGCTGCGCGGTCTCCAGGCGCGAGCCGCAGGTCGCCAGATGCCTGGCGGCTTCCGCGAGACGGTGATCCAGCGAAGCCGGCGTCAGGCGCATTGCGGCGAAGGCCGCGCGTTTGCGCGACAGCCCGACATCAAGGCCGCGGCCCAGCCGGCTCGTCGCCTCGTCGAGCCGGCGGCGCGGCAGGGCGAAAAGCTGGTCGGGGGTCGGCAGCACCCGCGCCGCAGCGCGCAACGCCGTGCGCTTGCGCTCGAACACGCGCGAGAGACAGGCGCCAAGCCGCGCCGACAGGCTGGCCAGCGTCGCTTCAAGTTCCGCCTTCACCGGAACCGCGATTTCGGCCGCGCCGGTTGGCGTCGGCGCACGGACATCGGCAACATGGTCGACCAGCGTCCAGTCGGTCTCGTGGCCGACGGCGGAGATGACAGGAATGTCGGACGCGGCGACGGCGCGCGCCAGTGTCTCGTCGTTGAAGCCCCAAAGATCCTCCAGGCTGCCGCCGCCGCGCGCAACGATCAGAAGATCGGGCCGCGGGAAGAATTCTCCCCCCAGCGCGTTGAAGCCCTGCACGGCGGCGGTGACCTCGGCGCTGGCCGTTTCGCCTTGCACGCGTACCGGCCAGACGATGACATGCAGGGGAAAGCGGTCGCGGATGCGATGCAGGATATCGCGGATCACCGCGCCGGTGGGCGAGGTGATGACGCCGATCACGCGGGGCATGAAGGGCAGGCGGCGCTTGCGCCTTGGGTCGAACAGGCCTTCCGCCTGCAGACGCCGCTTGCGCTCCTCAAGCAGGGCCATCAGCGCGCCGGCGCCCGCCGGCTCAAGCTTTTCGACGACGATCTGGTAAGACGACTTGCCGGGATAGGTGGTGAGCTTGCCAGAGGCGATGACCTCCATGCCTTCTTCCGGGCGGAACTTCAGCCGCGCCATCGTTGTGCGCCACACCACCGCGTCGATCTTGGCGCGATCGTCCTTCAGCGCGAAATAGGCGTGGCCCGAACTGTGCGGTCCGCGATAGCCGGAGATTTCGCCGCGCACCCGGACGTAGCCGTAGGAATCCTCGACGGTCTTGCGCAGCGCCGCCGAGAGTTCGGTGACGCTCCATTCCCGGATGTTGACGCGCGGTTCGTTCATGCGGTTCATGCGCGATAAGGTCACGTTATCGCCTCCGCCTCTGCGGGCGTGACGGCGAGACGTTCAACAGTCAAACGTAAGCAGATTCGGCG
>DATDBN010000139.1:0-79731 GCA_036524835.1 Mesorhizobium sp.
CACCGGTCGGGGCGTTCAACGGGGCATTCGGCAGCCTCCCGGCTCATGAACTGGGCAAGACGGCGATTTCCGAGGCGCTCAAGCGTGCCGGTATCGAGGGCGGCCGGGTCTCCGAGGTCATCATGGGGCAGATACTGACCGCCGGTCAGGGCCAGAATCCCGCCCGCCAGGCCTCGATTGCGGCCGGCATCCCGGTCGAAAGCCCGGCTTGGGGCGTCAACCAGCTCTGCGGCTCGGGCCTGCGCGCGGTCGCGCTCGGCTATCAGGCGATCATGAACGGCGACTCGGAGATCGTGGTCGCGGGCGGGCAGGAGTCCATGAGCATGGCGCCGCACGCGCAGCATCTGCGCGGCGGCCAGAAAATGGGCTCGCTTGAGCTGGTCGACACCATGATCAAGGACGGACTGTGGGACGCCTTCAATGGCTACCACATGGGCACGACCGCCGAGAACGTCGCCAAGCAGTATCAGATCACGCGCGCGCAGCAGGACGAGTTCGCGGTCGGTTCGCAGAACAAGGCCGAGGCTGCCATGAAGGCCGGCAAGTTCAAGGACGAGATCGTCGCGGTGACCATCAAGGGCCGCAAGGGCGACACCATCGTCGACCAGGACGAGTATATCCGCCATGGCTCGACCATGGACGGGATGGGCAAGCTGCGCCCGGCCTTCGACAAGGAAGGCACCGTGACCGCAGGCAACGCATCCGGCATCAACGATGGTGCGGCCACCGCCCTTCTGATGACCGAACAGGAAGCGGCGAAGCGGGGCATCACCCCCTTGGTGCGCATCGTTTCGTGGGCAACCGCCGGCGTCGACCCGCAGATCATGGGCACCGGCCCTATCCCGGCTTCGCGCAAGGCGCTGGCCAAGGCTGGCTGGTCGGTCAGCGATCTTGACCTCGTGGAGGCCAATGAGGCTTTCGCCGCGCAGGCCTGTGCGGTGAACAAGGACATGGGCTGGGATCCGTCGATCGTCAACGTCAATGGCGGCGCGATCGCCATCGGCCATCCGGTCGGCGCTTCGGGCGCTCGCGTCTTCAACACGCTGGTCTACGAAATGCGCCGCCGTGGCGCCAAGAAGGGTCTCGCGACTCTGTGCATCGGCGGCGGCATGGGCGTCGCCATGTGTGTCGAAGCGATGAACTGAGGCAGTAGGCAGTAGGCTATAGGAATTGGGCAGTAGGGGATCCGCTGCCGATTCTTGCTGTTTCCCTATTGCCTACAGCCTATTCCTACTGCCTATCTTCATACTCTGGGAGGACATTGAGAAATGGCACGTACAGCACTCGTTACTGGCGGATCGCGCGGCATTGGCGCGGCAATCTCGCTCGCGCTGAAAGCCGCTGGCTTCAAGGTTGCGGCAAATTACGCCGGCAATGATGAAGCCGCCTCGGCCTTCAAGAAGGAGCACGGCATCCCCGTCTTCAAATGGTCGGTCGCCGCGTATGAAGCCTGCGTCGCTGGCATCAAACAGGTTGAGGAGGAGGTCGGTCCGATCGATGTGCTGGTCAACAATGCCGGCATCACCCGCGACGCGCCATTCCACAAGATGACGCCGCAGCAGTGGAAAGACGTCATCGACACGAACCTCTCTGGCGTGTTCAACATGACGCATCCGGTGTGGAACGGCATGCGCGAACGCAAATTCGGTCGCATCATTACCATTTCCTCGGTGAACGGTCAGAAGGGCCAGTTCGCGCAAGCCAATTACTCGGCCTCGAAGGCCGGCGATATCGGCTTTACCCGCGCGCTGGCGCAGGAAGGCGCGCGTGCCGGGATCACGGTCAACGTCGTGGCCCCGGGCTACATTGCCACCGACATGGTCATGGCGGTGCCGGAGAAGGTGCGTGAATCGATCATCGCCCAGATTCCGGTCGGGCGCCTCGGCGAAGCAGACGAAATCGCTCGCTGCGTCGCATTTCTGGCTTCCGACGATGCCGGCTTCATTACCGGCTCGACCATTTCGGCCAATGGCGGACAGTTTTTCAGCTGATTTGAAGATTGGGGGCATGGCAACCGCTGTGCCCCTCATCGCCTCGGCAGACTCAAGCGGCTAAAGTCAGCGATGCGCTACCAGCTTCTGTTTGCGATGAACCTTGCAGCCGCCCGCAATATCCCAGCGCTTTCCCCATAAGGCGCCAGCAGTTCCTCGGCCTGGTTCACCAAGCCAGCGAGTTGCCTGCGCGCCCATTTCTCGCCGTGCAGCGCGACGAGCGTTCCCTTGCCGGCGGCGGCGTCCTTGCCCGTCGCCTTGCCCATCGCCGAGCTGGTGGCCGTGACATCCAGCAAATCGTCGGCCAATTGAAAGGCGAGCCCGATGGCCGAGCCGAATTCGGCCAGGCGTTCGCGGTCCCTCGACGAAGCGTCGCCGACAATTGCGCCGGCTTCGCAGGCATAACGGATCAGCGCCCCTGTCTTCATCGCCTGCAGGCGGATAATTCCGGCTTCATCGGGCGGTCTCTTTTCAGCTTCGAGGTCCAGCATCTGGCCACCAACCATGCCGCCCAGTCCGGCTGCGCGCGAAAGGCCAAGGATCAGATCGATCCGCTGCCGGTCGGTCAGGTCGCTTTCGGAGGTGGCGTCGGCCAATCGGCGCTGCCCAAGCCCCAAGGAGGCGTCGGCGTCGCTTGCCAGGATGTCGAAGGCCAGTGTCAGGAGAGCGTCACCCGCAAGGATGGCGGTCGCCTCGTCAAAGGCTTTGTGCACGGTGGGCTCGCCGCGGCGCAGATCGTCGTCGTCCATCGACGGCAGATCGTCGTGCACCAGCGAATAGGAATGCACACACTCCAGCGCTGCCGCCACCTGCAGGGCCGCCGCACCGGTGCGGCCGAACAAGGCAGCGCTTTCAACGACCAGGAAGGGTCGCAGGCGCTTGCCGCCATTCAGGACACCGTGCCGCATGGCTGCGAGCAGGCGGGGCGGACGGGCCAGTTCGCCGCTTTGCTCGCGGCTGGACAACAGTCCTTCCAGAACCGCCTCCACCTCGGAGGCGCGTGCCTGCAAAAGAGCCTCGAAAGGCATGTCGCTTCGGTCCAGCATGAAACGAGCCTGTAAGGTTTCGTCCGCGCGGGTCAAGCTTTGGCGTTCTCGGCGTTGCACATTCGCTCGCGCGCGGCTATGCGAATTCCAAGGAGACAGGGGTGGCTGCGTTGAGCGAACCCATCGTTGAGGCGGACCTGGGAAAGGCTCGCCCGGAACAGCCTGACATGGCGAGAGTGCGCAAGGTTCTGATGCCGGGCCGCAGGGGGCTATGGTTTCGCCGCATCCTCAAGGGGTTGGCGATCCTCGTGCTTCTGCCCGTGGTGCTGACGCTGCTCTATATTCCCTCCTTCGTCCATCCGGTCTCGACCCTGATGCTGGGCGATCTGGTGACCTTCCAGGGCTATGACCGGCGCTGGGTGCCGCTGGAGGACATCGCTCCGGTCATGCAGCATTCGGTCATCATGTCGGAAGACGGCCAGTTCTGTAACCATCGCGGCGTCGATCTCGGCGAACTGAGGATCGCGCTGGAGGATGCGCTGGAAGGCGAGGGAGTGCGCGGCGCGTCGACCATCCCGATGCAGACTGTGAAGAACCTCTATCTGTTCAACATCGATTCCATCCTGCGCAAGGTGGTCGAATTCCCGCTGGCGATCTACTACGACCTCGTCACGCCGAAGCGGCGCATCCTGGAAACCTATCTGAACATCGCCGAGTGGGGGCCGAACATCTACGGCGTCGAGGCGGCGGCGCAGCACCATTTCGGCGTGTCCGCCAAGAAATTGTCCCGCCGGCAGGCGGCGCTGCTTACCGTCGCTCTGCCAAATCCCATCACCCGCAATCCGGCAAAGCCCGGCCCGGGCCTCAGTCGCCTGGCGCGTCTGATCGAGCGCCGCGCGCAGCAGGCCGGCGCGCATATCAGGTGCCTGGATAACTGACTTTAGCTGGGCAGCTTTCTTGCACTTGCCATGGCAGGGGGCCGCCTCAAGACATCGTTCGCATCCATGAGGCGCTGAAGACGTCTTTATTTGGGCTGCATATCCACGAAGCCGCTTCCATGGCTGCAGACGCGCGGATGAGCACTGCGGTACCGCCTGCGGCAAAAATTTGCCGTTCGGTGCTGGTCAAAGCCCGGCCCGCTGTGTATATGCACCGCACTTTTCCGAATTCAGCTCGGTTGGTACCTGAAATATGGGCCGGCGGAGTTTTGTTTGATTTGACTGGAGCAGTTCCATGGCAGTGCCAAAAAAGAAGACCTCGCCGTCCAAGCGCGGCATGCGCCGTTCGGCGGACGCTCTCAAGGCGCCCACCTACGTCGAGGACAAGAGCTCGGGCGAAATGCGCCGTCCGCATCACGTCGATCTGAAGACCGGCATGTATCGCGGCCGTCAGGTTCTCGATCCGAAGCAGGGCTGAGGCCCGCCTTTAGCTTACTTGCATTCGAGGCCGGCGACAGCCGGCCTTTTTGCGTCTTCCAGGACCGGTCCGTATGACTTTACCGCGCTCGGTCGCACCGCACGATCTGTCGTTCGACGATCCAGCGCCTTTGCCGCAGCCGGACGAGCAGGGCTATGTCGATTTCGCGGGCGCCCGGCTCTGGTGCGCCTCGTTCGGCGATGGCGCGCCGGTGGTTCTGCTGCACGGCGCCTTGGGAAATGGCGACGACTGGGCCAACCAGGTGCCGGCGCTGGTCGCCGCGGGGCGGCGGGTGATCCTCATCGACAATCGGGGCCGTGGGCGCAGTTCGCCCGGCGACACGCCGTTGAGCTATGAGTTGATGGCGGCTGAAGTGGTCTCGGTGCTCGACGTGTTGCAGATTTCCTCCGCAGCGGTGGCCGGCTGGAGCGATGGCGCGATCGTCGCCCTTTTGATGGGTATGCAAGCGGCGGATCGCGTGGACCGGGTGTTCGCTTATGCCGGCAACCTCGACCTCAGCGGTGGCCGTCCAGAACCGCTGTTCAGCCCCGCCCTTGACCAGGCTTTCGCCCGGGCGAAAAGCGACTATGCCCGCCTCTCGGCCCGGCCGGAGGATTTCAAGGCGGTGGTCGGCGTGATGGACGCACTGGTTCATTCGCAGCCGAACTATACGGCGGACGAGATTGCCGCGATCTCCAGGCCCGTCGCCATCGTTCAAGGTGAGCGTGACGAGTTCATTCGGCCGGAGCACGCCGCCTATCTCGCGCGCACCATTCCGGACGCGCAACTGATTACCCTTGCGGGTGTCAGTCACTTTGCTCCCTGGCAACAGCCCGACGCGTTCAACGCCAGCCTGATCGAATTCCTCTCCTCCTGATGGCGGTAGCGGATCTCGCGATCAGATCAGTTTGAGCGCGATGCCGGCAGCCGCGCTGGCGATCAGCACCGGAAGCATGCCGAGCTTGAGCCGCAGGAGCGCGATCATGGCCGCCGCCGCCAGCAGCGCGGCGCGCCAGTCCAGAGAGGATAGCGCTGGCACGTCAAGCCGCAGCCCACCGAACCTTATCAGGGCGACTTCGTGGAACAGCACATGCAAGCCGAACCATAGAGCTAGGTTGGCGATAACGCCGACAACTGCCGCCGTGATCGCGGTCAGCGCCGCGGAGATTGAACGGTTTCCGCGCAGGGCCTCGACATAGGGTCCACCCAGGAAAATCCACAGGAAGCATGGCGCGAAGGTGACCCAAAGCGTCAGAAGCGCGCCGAGACAACCGGCAACGATGGGATCGAACGCGCCGGGACTGCGGAAGGCGGCGAGAAAGCCGACGAACTGCAGGACGAGGATGAGGGGTCCCGGCGTGGTTTCGGCCAGGCCAAGTCCGTCGATCATTTCGCCGGGCTGCAGCCAGGCATAGCTTTGTACCGCCGCCTGCGCCACATAAGCCAACACGGCGTAGGCGCCGCCGAACGTCACAACGGCCATGGCGCTGAAGAAGCTGCCCAGCTGCGTCCAGATGCTGGAGCTGCCGGTGAGCGCCCACAGGATCGCGACCGGGCCAAGCCACGCCAGCACCCCTACGGTCATGGTTTTCGCGGCCCGCGCGCGGGAGGGCAGCGTGTGGTCAAGCTCGCCGCGCTCGAACATGGCATCGACGGCTCCGGCCGCGCCGTCCGCTCCCCCGCCGTCGCCATGGCGCGTGGACGAGAACAATTCCGGAGCCATCTTGCCGCCCAGCCACCCGACCAGTCCTGCCAGCAGAATGACGATCGGGAAAGGCAGATGAAGCACATAGAGCGACAGGAACGCGCCGATCATGATCGCGACCATGGCGCGGTTTTTCAAAGTACGCCGTCCGATACGGATAAGCGCCTCCACAACGACAGCCAGGACCGCTGCCTTGACGCCGAAAAACACAGCGTCGACCAGCGGCACATCCCGATATACGGCGTAGAGAATGCTGAGGGTCATCATCACCGCCGCGCCCGGAAGAACGAACAGCAATCCGGCAACGAGGCCGCCTGCCGTGCGGTGCAGCAGCCAGCCGACATAGATCGCGAGCTGCTGCGCTTCCGGACCCGGAAGGAGCATGCAGTAATTGAGCGCGTGCAGGAAACGCGTTTCGCCGATCCAGCGGCGCTCCTCGACCAGTTCCTTGTGCATCAGGGCGATCTGCCCGGCCGGTCCACCGAAACTCAGCAGGCCGATGCGCGCCCACAGCCGGGTCGCCTCGGCGAAGGTCGGCACGGGTGGCGGCCCCGTGAGGGAGGCCGTTTCCTGCTCGGCCAAGACGCTCATGGCGCCTTTCCCGTGGCGGGCCAATTGTGCGTTTCCTCGGTGGCGTCGCGACACCATCTGAAGAACGCGTCATAGAGCAGCATGCCGGCCTCTAGCTGTTCCAAATCGTCGCGGAACATGCGCGAAAGCCCCAGCGACGCCGCGAGGAACCCGGCTGCCTGTGGAACGAGGTCAAGCCTCGCCGTGTCGGCCGCCCGCACGATCGTGGCGAGGCGATCCAGCGCGCCGGAGGCAAGCCCGAACTCCTCGATCATCGTGTCGAAGGTGCATCGCTCGCCGCGATGGCTCCAGAACACATCCCCGACGTCAAACGGCACCGCCTGAAAGCGATCTGCGACCGCAGACACTTCGGCGGCTTCGACAAACAGGAACACCGCTGCCGGATCGACGAAACGCCGGATGAGCCAAGGACAGGCGATCCGATCAACTTTCGGGCGCGCCCGCGTTACCCAAACGGTGCGGCCCTGTTCGTCGCGCGGAGGAAGCTTGCCGGCTTGAATCAAGAGGCCGTTCGCGCCCTTCCATGCTTCGAAACCGCCTTCGAGGAATTCGGCAGCAATCCCGTGATGACGCAGCCAGCCGGCAACCCCCTGCGACAGCTTCTGCCCTTTCTGGCAAATGACTGCCACGTGATTGCCGGACAAGCCGGGCGCCCAACTTGCGACAGTCCTGAAATCCCGGCGAATGGAGGCCGGGAGCAGGCGCGGGTCGGCTTTGTAGTCGTCGTCTATTCGCACATCGACCAGCAGCGGAGCGCCGGGCAAGCCGACGAGCCTGCTGAGTTGCGATACGGTGATTGCAGTTGTTGATGGCATGGCGCCCACCTCCAAATAGGGAGTCTGTGGACGCGAACGTTGGGCTGACGCCTCACGGGGTCTTCGCGATACACCCCTTGCGATGATGGTGAAGCCATCACCGTTCCCTGTCAAGGATTGCGGCGGGAACGCAGGGTCATCTCGCTGAAAGAATGGAAGCAGCAAATCGTCAGCGCGGCGCAGTCCGTGCCGCTGGCGCAATGACCGCTTGACCTCGCCGCTGGTCGGCGGTCTACAGGGCGACGCTTGAAAAGACACCGGAGGCATGAATGCTCGGCGCAATTCCACTGCTGGTCATTCCGTTCATTCTCTACAATCTCGGCTTGGCCAGCCCGACGGGTAACGAGATCTGGGAGCGCGAGTTGTTCTCCCTGCCGATGATGTCCGGCGGTGTCTGGACGATGACCTGGGCTGACGGCCTTGTGGCCATCGCCCTCGTTCTGCTGTTTGTGGAGATCATGAAGTCGACGCAGACGTCGAACCGCTCGATCATCGATCACGTGCTGTCATTGTTCGTCTTCGTCGCCTTCCTGGTGGAGTTCCTGCTCGTCCAGGGCGCGGCATATTCCCTGTTCTTCACGCTGATGCTCACCGCGCTGGTCGATGTTCTGGCGGGATTTTCGGTCACCATCCGCTCGTCCGGGCGCGATGTGAATTTCTGACCTGGGCCGTCCGCCCGTCGCTTTCGATTCATCCGCAGTCGCGACGAGCCGGACGCGAGGTGATTGCACTTGGCGGCACTCAGTGCATGTCGAGGGCGGTCTTGGCAGGTAGGGAGCCTTCATCCCAGTTGATCGGCCGTACGATCATGCGCTGCACCTTGGGCGGACCGTCGCCGCTGTGCAGGGCGCGGATCGTTTCGCCGACGACCGCGTCGGCGTGGGTGGCGCGCTGGTTGTGACGGACATACTCGACCCAGGTCGGCGCATGATAGGTCTCGCGCCAGATGTCGGGATTGGACAGATCGCGCATCAATTCCCACTGGCGCGCGCCGTCCCGCAAGCGGATGCGGCGGCGGTCGTCCATGGCCTTCATGAATGCAGCCAGGTTCTCGTCCTTGATCACATATTCGATGACGATGAAGATCGGACCGCTATGCGGCCGAAGATCGAGCGCAAGGTTCGGCTGTTGCCAGCGATTCAACGGGTCCAGATTGAGCTGCTTCAGCGCCGGCATGGGGAAGCGCAAGCCGACGGCCGCGCCGAAGATCATAAATCCAGCGGCGATCACCAGGGCGATATCGGTGCCATAGGTCTCGGCCGACAGACCCCACAGCCAGGCGCCAAGCGCCATGCCGCCAAAGGTGGCTGTCTGGTAGAGCGCGAGCGCGCGGCCGACCACCCAGCGCGGCGTTGAAAGCTGAACGGTGACGTTGAACAGCGAGAGCGCGAGTACCCAGCACGCGCCGCCGATCAGCAGGCCGGCTCCGGTGAACAGCAAATACCGGCTCTGCGAACAGGCAAGCGCACAGACGGCGAAGCCGATGAAGGCCGCCCGCACGACCGCCTCGGTGGACATTATCTGGCGCAAGGGGACGCTGATGAAAGCACCGCCCACTGCGCCAATGCCGAAGCAGCCGAGCAGGATGCCGTAGGTCAAGGCGTCGCCAACGAGCAAGTCGCGCGCGACGAGTGGCAGCAGCGCCAGGATGACCACGGCGGTAGCGCCGAAGATGAAGGCGCGGAACAGCACCGTCTCGATGTGCGGCGACATCGCTACATAGCGCAGGCCGGCGGTCATGGCGCGCACCAGCGTTTCGCGCGGCAGCGTATTCTTCGGCAGGTCCGGCTTCCAGCGGGCTATGACGAAGAGCAGGGCGACATAGCTGAACGCGTTGACCGCAAAGGCGGCCGCGGCGCCGGCCGCAGCCACGATCGCGCCGCCGATCGCCGGCCCGACGCTGCGCGTGAGGTTGAAGCCCACGCTGTTGAGCGCCACTGCGGCGGGCAGATGATCGCGGGGAACCATATCCCCGACAGATGCCTGCCAGGACGGGTTGTTGAGGGCAGTGCCGCAGCCGATGAGAAAGGTGAAGGCGAGCAGCATCCACGGCGTGATCATGCCCAGCCAGGCGCAGACGGTCAGCGTGATTGAGATCAGCAGCATGAAGATCTGCGCGATGAGGATCACGCGGCGGCGGTCGAATGTGTCGGCGATTGCACCCGACATCAGCGAGAAGAGCATGATCGGCAGCGTCGTAGACGCCTGCACCAGCGCAACCATGTCATTGGAGGTTGTGATGGAGGTCATCAGCCAGGCCGAGCCGACAGATTGGATCAAGCCGCCAAAATTGGAGACGAGGCTGGCGAGCCACACGGCCCTGAAGACGGGATGGCTGAGGGGCGCAAGCGAGGACGCGCGCTGCGGACGGTCATCCATGGGGCGGGCCTGAGTCGGGCATAGATCGGTCTTACCGGGTTGCTCGCCAGCGACAAGCGGCCACGGACGCCGCCTTGGCAATTCCAGGCGCTGTTGCGCTCACATTTTCAGACATTTCTTGTCGACGTGTTATGATGCACCGCGAAATTCGACGTGCTGCGGTGCGACATATCCGGATTGGTGAGGCCGGCGCTGTCGACCAAGAAGGAGATCTGCGACGTGTCGACAAACGGCGATGAAATCCGGAAGATCAATATTGCTTTGCAGGGTGGCGGCTCGCATGGCGCCTTCAGTTGGGGCGTGCTGGACCGGCTGCTCGAGGATGGAAGGCTGCGCTTCGCCGCCGTGTCGGGCACCAGCGCCGGCGCCATGAATGCGGTAGCCCTGGCCGATGGTTTTGTCCGCGGCGGAGCCGAAGGCGCGCGTGACCGGCTTCGGTCATTCTGGCGGGCAGTGGGGTTGAAAGGGCGCTTCAGCCCCGTGCAGCGCATGCCGTGGGATGTCTTCCTCGGCAATTGGTCGGTTGAAAGCTCGCCGTGTTTCCTGTGGTTCGAGGCGGTCAGTCGGATGATTTCGCCCTATGCCGCCAACCCGCTCAACATCAATCCGCTGCGCGATGTCGTGGAAAGCGAGATAAACTTCGACAATCTCCGCCGGCCTGACGCGATCAAGGTTTTCCTGTCGGCTACCAATGTCGAGACGGGACAGCTTCGCGTGTTCTCCGACGGCGAGATCGGCGCGGACGCGGTGATGGCGTCGGCCTGCCTGCCGCAGATGTTCCGGGCGGTAGAGATCGACGGCACGCCCTATTGGGACGGCGGCTATGGCGGCAATCCGGCAATCTCCCCCTTCTTCGGCGCCAACTTTGTCGAGGATGTGCTGTTGGTGCAGATCAACCCGGTTATTCGGGAGGGCACGCCGAAATCGGCGAATGAAATCCAGAATCGCGTAGACGAGATCACGTTCAACGCCTCGCTGCTGCGCGAACTCGTCACCATCGAGCGAGTCAACGCTCTGATCGCGACGGGCCAGCAGCCGCCGGGAAATTTGCGCGGCCTGCTGATGCACCGCATCGACGCCGACGAGGCTTTCAAGGATCTGTCGGCCTCTTCGAAACTCTACGCGGAATGGGCGTTCCTGGAATATCTCCATGACCTCGGCTGGCAAGCGGCCGGCGATTGGCTGGAGGAGAATTTCGACAAGATCGGCAAGGAGGCGACGCTGAAGCTAGGCGAAGGCCCTGCGGCGACGATAGCGCCATTGCGCAGCCATGGTCTCGGCCGCCGCGTGCGCGAATTCCTTGCCACACATGTGCAGCCCGAGGCGGTCAAACGGCCGCGCAACTGATCAGCCTACGGGGCTAACGCCAGTTCGATGACGCGCACCAACTGGCGCGCCGCCGCGCGCTGACCGGCAGCATCGGCCACCCGGTGCTTCATGCCCTCCAGTCCGTCCAGCAGCAACTCGGCCAGTCCCTCTGCGGAGAGTCCGCGCGCGGAGAGGTCGACGTCAAGCCTGTGGGCTTCCGCTTCGATCGCCTTGCGAAACTGCCCGGCGATGTCGGCATGCCAGTCCCCTACGAGATCGGAGGCGAGGCTGTTCTTCAAGTCGAGCAGTTCCGCGCCATGGGCCGAGTCCGTGATCTGGCACATCATCTCGATCATGACCTGATCGATCGCACCGCTGAGACGCTCGCCCAGGCTGCCATCATGGGAAAGAACATCCCGCATCTGTTGCGCTGACAATTCGAACATGCGTTCGCCGATAGCGCGGTAGATATCGGCCTTGTTGCGGAACAGCAGATAGAGCGCCGGACGAGAGACTTCGGCGGCGCGGGCAATGTCGTCCATCGTCACGCGCTGATAGCCATAGGCCAGAAACACCTTTATCGCGCGGTCAAGAACACGCTGACGCTTAAGAACGTCCGTCGCTGAGGCTGAATGGTCCAATTTGGGTCGGCCTGTTCCTCGATAATTCCGTCGATGCCGTTCGCTGTTACAATCTGTTCGGATCCACACTATTGACAAAATTACAGAATTTGTCAATATGTATTAGCGTGCGCCGATAAGGCCGCGACGGCAGTGGACGACAACGACGGGTATCCCCATGCGCCTCAACGTCAATGGCAAAGACATCGACATCGAAGCCGATCCTGAAATGCCGCTTCTGTGGGCCTTGCGAGACATCGCTGGAATCATGGGACCGAAATTCGGCTGCGGCATCGCTGCCTGCGGCGCCTGCACGGTTCACATCGACGGTCAGCCGGTGCGCTCCTGTTCGCTGCCGCTCGGCGAGGTCCAGGGCGCTGTGCTGACCATTGACGGGCTGGAGAGCGAGGGCAAGCTGCATCCGGTCCAGCAAGCCTGGCTGGAAGAACAGGTCGCCCAGTGCGGCTACTGCCAGGCCGGCCAGATCATGAGCGCCGTCGCGCTGCTGGACGAGATCGAGAACCCGACCGACGACGAGATCGACGAAGCGATGGGCGGCAATTTGTGCCGGTGCGGCACGTATCCCCGCATCCGCGCCGCAATCCACAAGGCGGCAGCCTTGAAGACGGCGAGGGCATAGTCATGGCCAGCGTGGGAAAGATTGCCCGCCGCACATTCCTGATCGGCGCCGCAGCCGTCGCTGGCGGTGTGGCCGTCGGCTATTGGTACGTCAACAAACCCTATGCGAATCCGCTGGAGGGCGACCTCGCCGAGGGCGAGGCGACATTCAACCCCTATGTGAAGATCGCCGCCGACAACAGCATCACCATCATCGCTCCGCGTGCCGAGATGGGACAGGGCATCTCGACCACGCTGGCCGCTTTTGTCGCGGAAGAACTGGATGTCACGCTCGACAAGGTCAAGGTGGAGCACGGACCTGCGTCCTACGCCTATTTCAACGCGGCGATGCTTGAGGAAAGCGGACCGTTCAATTTCTTCGACGATAGTTTGGTGGCCGAAACGGTGCGCGGCGCTCTTGGCACTGTGGGCAAGGTTCTGGGGCTGCAGGCGACAGGCGGCTCTTCCTCGACGCGCGACGGCTTCGACCGGATGCGTCAGGCCGGCGCAGCGGCACGCACGCTGCTCCTGCAGGCCGCCGCGACCCGGCTCAGCGTTCATCCGAGCGCGCTGACCACCGACAATGGCACGATCGTGCACGCCGCCTCCAAGCAGAGCCTGACCTATGGCGATGTTGCCGCCGATGCCGCAAGGCTCGATCCTCCCGGCGACGTCAAGCTGAAGGAAAAGGCAGAGTGGAAGCTGCTTGGCAAGTCCCAGCAGCGCGTCGACATGCGCGACAAGGTCACCGGCGCGCCGATCTTCGGTATCGATGTGCGGCTGCCGGACATGGTCTACGCCACGGTTCGGATAAGCCCGGTGTTCGGTGCGAAGCCGGCGAAATACGATCTGTCCAAGGCGGAGCAGATGCCGGGCGTGATCAAGATCGTACCGCTGAAGACGACCTACGGCGAAGGTTTCGGAGTAATTGCCGAAAACAGCTGGGCCGCGTTCCGCGCTGCCGATGCGATCGAGGTCGAATGGGAAAAGTCCGCTAATCCGCCAGACAGTGAGGGGCTGATAAAGGTCATCGCTGACGCCGCGATGTCGGGCGATGGCGACGTGATGCGCGATGACGGCGATGTCGAGGCGGCGTTCGCCGATGCGCCGCGCGAGAAGCTGATCGAGGCGGAATACCAGGTTCCCTATCTGTCGCACGCGCCGATGGAGCCGATGAACTGCACGGCGCAGCTCAAGGATGGCAAGCTCACTCTGTGGGCGCCGAACCAGATGCCGGTCATCGTGCGGTGGCTTTGCGCCGATCTGGCCGGCGTCACCCAGGAAAATACCGTCGTCCACACGACATCCATGGGCGGTGCGTTTGGACGCCGCGGCGAAGTCGACTTTGCCCTCTATGCCGCCCTGCTCGCCAAGGAGGCGGATGGCCGTCCGGTGAAGGTGACGTGGACCCGCGAAGAGGACATGCGTCACGACCTCTACCGCACTGCTGCTGTGGCGCGGATGCGCGCGCGCATCGGCAATGATGGACTGCCGGTGGCGGTCGACATGCGTATAGCCGCGCAGTCGATGATGGCCAGCCTGATCGGGCGCATCTTTCCGGGACGCTCCCCCATCGGTCCGGACAAGTCGATCACCGACGGTTCGCACGACCAGCCCTATACGATCCCGAACTACCGCGTGACCGGCATCAAGGCGCCGCTGACCATCCCGGTCAGCTTCTGGCGTTCCGTCGGCTGCTCGCAGAACGGCTTCTTCCACGAAGGGTTCATGGACGAGATCGCCGCTGCCGCGAAAAGCGATCCGGTGGAGATGCGGCGCAAGCTGATGGCAGACTACCCCGCCGCCGTCGCAGTCGTCGACAAGGTCGCGGAAATGTCGAACTGGGGCGAAAAGCTCCCGGCCGGAAAAGCGAAGGGCTTTGCCTTCACTTTGTCCTTCGGCAGTTGGTGCGGCCAGGTGATCCAGATCGCCGACACGCCTAACGGTATCAAGCTGGAAAAGATGTGGATTGCGGTCGATGTCGGTACGGCTATCGATCCGGGCATCATCGAGGCGCAGATGTTCTCAGGCGCAATCTATGGGCTCTCCGCAGCCATGGGCCAGGCGATCACCTTCAAGGACGGGATGGTCGAGCAATCCAATTTCCATGACTACGACGCGATGCGGATTTTCCAGACGCCGCAGTTCGAAGTCGCGGTCCTTGAAAACTATCACAAGATGGGCGGTGTCGGTGAAGTGGGCACCCCGCCTGCCGCACCGGCGCTCGCCAATGCGGTGTTTGCGCTGACTGGAAAGCGGATCCGCAAACTGCCGCTGGCCGACCAGGTTCGGTTCGCATGAAGGGCGTTCGCAATCTCCTGACTCTTGCCGCCATTCTGGCGCTTGGGGCCAGCGTCACGCTGGCGCAGGAGGCTGTTACGCCGGCTCCTGCAGGGTCGTCTCAGCCGGCCGCTCCGGCTGCGACGGCCGACCCCGCCGGCCTGGCGGCGTGGGAGAAAGTCTATGCCGTCTTCGCGCATCCGCGCTGCGCCAATTGTCATGTCGAGGACGACCATCCCCGCTGGTCAGGTCCGCATTACGGACCGCAGCCGCGCTTCCATGCCTTCAATGTGAAAAGGGGGGACGATGGATCGGGGTTTGGCAATGCGGGATTGCGCTGCACGACCTGCCATTTCTCCAGCAATTCCAACGTTTTGCATGGACCCCCGGGCGCCGAGAACTGGCATCTTGCGCCGGTCGAAATGGCCTGGTTCGGCAAATCGTCGGCCGCGATCTGCGCGCAGATCAAGGATCCCGCCCGCAATGGCGACCGTAGTCTCGAAGAGGTTGCGCTGCATGTGCGCGACGACAAGCTCGTGGGTTGGGGCTGGGCGCCAGGCCCTGGGCGTGAGCCAGCGCCGGGCTCCGCAGAGGAAACCTACCAGGCGATCAAAGCGTGGACGGCGGCTGGTGCTCAGTGTCCGCCGGAGTGATGGAGCGATGAATTTTTGTGACTTTTTCGCGCTGCAATATTCGTGTACAAGCGCGCGCTTCGCACATGTACGAAAAAGTTAGATTGAAGACATGTCGGCATAGCCCCATATCCATCGTCCTTGGGGAACAACAGGCGCGGTAGCGCCAGACGGACAAGACAAACGGCCATGGCCAAGTTCAAGTTTCACAAGATTGCAGCAGTTGCCGTGCTTATCGGCTTTGCGGCCTGGATGGGCACCGGGAAATTTTCCTCGGTAGGCAGCGCCTCGGCCGAGAGCGACAAGGCGGTTCCCACGGCGGAGCAGCAGGCGGCGAAGAACGCCGAGCAGCCAAAGGCAGCGCCTCGCACTGTGGCCGTGATCACGCCGCCGCGCTCGCAGCATGCACGCGCCATCCGCATCTCTGGACAGACCGAAGCGGACAAGCGCGCGGTTCTCGCCACCCGCGCAGCCGGCATCATCCGCGAACTGCCCGTCAAGGAAGGCGATCATGTCAAGGTTGGCGACCTGATCTTGCAGCTCGACGCTGAGGACAAGCCGGCGATGGTTGCCATGGCCGAGCAGGTGGTCAAGCAGCGCGAAGCGGAACTTGACGCATCCCGGCGGCTGACCAAATCCGGCGCGCAGGCGATGCTGCAGCTCGATACCGCTATCTCAAACCTCGCTACTGCGAAGTCGTCGCTTGAAGCGGCACGCGCCGATCTGGAGCGCAATCGCATCCTCGCGCCGTTCACCGGTATCGTGGACAACGTCGCGGTGGAGCTTGGAAGCTCGGTCATCCAGGGCGGCGAGATTGCCACGCTCATCAGCCTCGATCCGGTCCTGGTGAAAGGTGAAATCGGCGAGCGCGATCTTCGTCACATCAAGATGGGCGACAGCGCCGAGGCGCTGCTGGTCAACGGCGAAACCGTGACCGGCACAGTGCGCTACATCTCCCGCGAGGCGACCGCGGCGACGCGCACCTTCCGCATCGAGGTAGCCATTCCCAATCCCGACGATCGTATCCCGGCCGGCATGACCGCCGAGATCACCCTTCGCGCCGTGCCGAGCGAAGCGGTGATCCTGCCGCGTTCGGTGGTAACCCTTTCCGCCAATGGCGATCTGGGCATCCGCGCCGTCGACAAGGACTCGAAGGTGACCTTCTTCCCGATCGATCTGCTCGACGATCTCCCGAAGGGCCTTGTGCTCGGCGGCATTCCCTCGGATGCGAGAATAATCGTTGCCGGCCAGGATCTGGTCAAGGAAGGCGACGTGGTCAAGCCGGTTGACGCAAGCATCGAGCTTGTGAAGAAGCTCGCTGGCGACACCGCCGGAACGAATTAGACCCCACGGGCCTGTTGATGGATATCGTTCAAATTGCGATCCGGAATGCGCGGCTGACGCTGTCAGTCCTGTTGTTCCTCGTGATCGCCGGAATACTGGCTTACCGCGCCGTGCCCAAGGAGGCCGAGCCGGACGTCGCGATTCCGATCATGTATGTGAGCCTGGTTTACCAAGGCATATCCCCCGAGGATGCCGAGCGGCTGCTTCTGCGGCCCGTCGAGTCGCAGCTCAAGAGCCTCAAGGGGCTCAAGGAGATGAAGTCGAACGCCTATCAGGGCGGCGCCAACGTCATCGTCGAGTTCGACCCTTCCACCGATCTCGGTGATGCGCTCATCGATACCCGGAACAAGGTCCAGGACGCCAAGCGCGACCTGCCTGCGGGCGTCGAGGAGCCGACCGTCAACGAGGTCAACCTCTCGGAATTCCCGGTGCTCGTCGTCACGCTTTCCGGCGACGTGCCGGAGCGCGTCATGACGGCCGCCGCCAAAGAATTGCGCGACCGCATCGAGGAAGTGCCCGGCGTTCTTGAAGGTGTCATCCAGGGTTCGCGCGAAGAACTCGTGGAAGCGATCATCGATCCGGTAAAGCTGTCGTCCTATGGCCTCAAGCTCGATCAGCTCATTCAGGGCATCGGCGCGTCGAACAGCCTGGTCGCAGCCGGGGCCATCGAAGGATCGGAAGGCAAATACGCCATCAAGGTTCCGGCGCTGATCGAGACGCCTGAAGATGTGGCGCGCCTGCCTGTTGTCGCCGGCCCGAATGCGGTCGTGCGCGTCCAGGATCTCGCCAATGTGCGCGCGACGTTCAAGGACGCGGAAACCATCACCAGACTGGACGGTAAGCCGGCTATCGCGATCGAGGTGAAGAAGCGTATCGGCGCGAATATCGTCGAGACCATCGAAGGCGCCAAGAAGGTGGCCGATGATTTTCTCAAGGCTGCGCCAGAGGGCATGAATGTCACGTACACGCAGGACAAGTCGGTCTTCGTCAACCAGTTGCTGACCGACCTGCAGAACCATGTGATGATCGCGGTCATCCTGGTGTTCATCGTCATTCTCTACGCTTTGTCCGGCCGCGCCTCGCTGCTCATCGGCCTGGCGATTCCGTCCTCATTCCTGATGGGCATCCTGGCGCTGGCGCTGATGGGCTACACGATCAATATGATTGTGCTGTTTTCGCTCATCCTGGCGGTCGGCATGCTGGTCGACGATGCGATCATTGTGACCGAATATGCCGAGCGGCGCATGTCGGAAGGCATGCACAAGGCCCAGGCGTTCGAGGAAGCGGCCAAACGCATGGCCGGCCCGGTGATCGCCGCGACGCTGACCCGCATCGCCGCCTTCTCGCCGCTGCTCTTCTGGCCGGGTATCGTCGGCGACTTCATGAAGTATTTGCCGATCACGCTGATCGTCACACTGGCCGCGTCGATGGCTTATGCCTTGATTTTTGCGCCCTCGATCGGCGCGATCATCGGCAAGGCGCCGCTGCATGGCGAGGACGAGCAGAAGGACGGCGTCTATATGGCCGTCGTGAAGACCGCCGTTCGCTTCCCCATCACGGCGCTGGTGCTGACACTGGCGCTGCTCGCCGGCGGCCTCACTGCTTATGTGAAATACGGCAATGGCGTGGAGTTCTTCCCCAGTGTCGAGCCGGACTACGGCCTGCTTTATGTTCACGCGCGCGGCAACCTGTCGCTCGACGAGATGGACCTTGCAACGAGCGTCGCGGAAAAGCGCATGCTTGGATGGCCGGGCATTAAGTCGGTCTATACGCGTGTCGGCAAGACGCGCGGCGGCCAGGACATTCCCGAAGACGTGGTGGGCGTGATCCAATACGAGTTCGTCGATTGGCGCGAGCGCAAGTCCGCGCACACCATTCTTGACGAGCTTCGCGGCGTCATGGCCGGAATTCCGGGCGTCGATGTCGAAGTGCGCGTACCCGACGCCGGCCCGCCCACCGGCAAGGCTGTCCAGGTTCAGCTTTCGGCGGCCGACCCCACGGGGTTGAACGAATACGCCGCGAAGGTTGCCGCCGCTGTTGCGAAGGTGCCTGGGGTCATCGACCTGTCGGACGGCCTGCCGCCGCCCGGCGTCGACTGGGCGCTCGAAGTCGACCGTTCCAAGGCCGCGCAGTACAGCGTCTCGCCCCTTGCCGTCGGCACTGTCGTGCAGCTTGTGACCACCGGCCTGAAGCTGACCGACTACCGCCCGGCCGGTGCGGATGACGCCGTCGATATCAGGCTCCGCCTGCCGGAGGATCGCCGCACTCTGGCGGCGCTCGACCAGTTGCGCGTGGAGACCACGCAAGGCTCGGTGCCGATCTCGAACTTCGTCACGCGCAAGCCAGAGCCGACGGTCGGCGTGCTGAACCGCATCGACGCCAAGCGCACGATCACGATCCAGGCCAACGTCGCCACCGGCTATCAGGTCGCCGCGGTGCAGGAAGAGGTCGGCAAGGTCGTCGGCGCCATGGCCAAGCAGGGCGTCGACTGGAAGCTCGCCGGCTCCAACGAGGACAGCGCCGAAGCGGGCGCCTTCCTGATCAATGCGTTCGGCGCGGCGATCTTCCTGATCTTCCTCGTCCTGCTGGCGCAGTTCAACAAGTTTACCAGCGTCTTGCTGGTGTTGACCTGCGTGGTCATGGCTGTGATCGGCGCCTTGCTCGGTATGCTGCTGACGGGACAGACCTTCGTGATCGTCATGTCGGGCATCGGCTTCATCGCCCTGGCGGGCGTCGTCGTGAACAACAACATCGTGTTGATCGACACCTACGATCGCCTCCGCGAGGAAGGCTGGAACAAGATGGATGCCGTGCTGCAGACTTGCCGCGAGCGCGCCCGGCCAGTGGTTCTGACCGCCCTGTCGGCCATCCTTGGCGTTCTGCCGATCGCCTTTGGTCTGGGTCTGGAGATATTCCACCAGGAGACCACGATCAACGCGCCGTCCACACAATGGTGGATCGCGCTGTCGTCCGCCATCGTCTTCGGCCTGTCCTTCGCTACGGTGCTGACGCTGATCGTGACGCCATCCATGCTGATGGTGTTCACCCGCGACAAGCGCAAGCCGGGTCATCGTGGCTGGATTGTCCGCCTGCGTGACAGGCTCCTGCGGCGCAAGGCGACAACTGCAGCTGTCGAGGCGCCGGGCGGCATCGGGCCGGAGCCGGCCATCGACTTTCCCAAGGCGGCTGAATAGACCGGGTGAGTGCGGCGGAGCTCCGCCGCACTGGCTTGCTTTTCACCGTAGCTTCTCTGGATGGCCTGCCATCCTGCCCGGCATTGGCCAACACGCCGGATCGACAGGCCCCCATGGAACAATAGTTCCGGGGTTCGCGTTCTCACCTCGCCCAATAAATTGGTGAGAGGGAACGACCAATGACACTCAGCACAATTCTGATCATAATCCTGATCCTTATCCTGCTCGGCGCAGTCCCCGCATGGCCGCATTCACGAAATTGGGGCTATGGCCCGTCGGGTATCGTCGGCGTGATTGTGGTCGTGCTGCTGATACTATTGCTGATGGGTCGCATCTAAGCGGCGGCAGATTACGTCAGGGAATCTGAAGAGCGCGCGTTATTGGCGCGCCTTTCGCCGCGTAGCGTCAGATCGGCAGCGGATCCTGCACTGTCTCGCGGTTTGAATCGGCTGAGCGCGTCAGGCCGGATAGCAGGAAGACAAAGCCCAGCAAGATCGCTACCGCGATATAGACCGGCGTAAAGCCGACCTCTCCGCCGACGAAGCCGATCAGTGACGGCGCGACGAGTATGCCTGAATAGCCCATCGTCGTGACGACGCTCATTCCCGCGCCTGACGACACGCCCGGCTGGTTTCCGGCAGCCGAAAACAGGATCGGAACCATGTTGGCGATACCCAGTCCGCAGAGCGCGAAGGCGGCGATGGCCAGCCACGGCCAGGGCGCAAGTCCGGCAACCAGCATGCCGATGGCGGCGATGATGCTCGAGACGCGGAAGGTGGTGACCGCGCCGTAGCGATTGCGGATGCCGTCGCCGGCAAATCGCATCACCGCCATGGCGCCCGAGAAAGCCGCGAAGGCGAATCCCGCGACCGAAATGTCGGCGTCGAGTTCCTGGCTGAGGTACAGCGCTGCCCAATCCAACACCGCGCCCTCGGAATTCATACACAGCAACGCCATGATTCCGATGACGTAGATCATCGGCTCGCGCGGCCAGCTGAAGCCCCGCTTTTCCTCGACCAGCGGCTGCGCTTCATCCCCCACGAGATAGCGATAAGCGGCTGCGACGCCGACGAGCGCCAGCAGGGTTACCAGCAGCGCATGCCATAGATGATCGAAGGATTCGATCACGATGCCGCCCAGCGCGCCACCGGCAAACCCGCCGAGGCTCCAGAAGCCATGCGACGACGACATGACCGCCTTGCCGAGCTTCCGTTCCACCGAAACCGCGTTGGAGTTCATCGACACGTCCATGGCGCCGATCGATCCGCCAAACAGGAACAGCGCGACAGCCGCCAGCGGCACGCTTGGGGCGAGAGCGACGATCAGCAGTGTGAAGACAACGGCCGCGGCAAACAGGCGCAATGTCAGCCGTGAGCCATGGCGGGCGATAAGGTGGCCGGCGAGCACCATCGACACGACCGCGCCGAGGCCGAAGCCGAGAATCAACAGGCCAAGGGTGAATTCGCTGATTGCCAGGCGTTGAGCGAACACGGGAATCTGCGGGGCCCAGGAGCCCAGAACGAAGCCGTTGATGAAGAACATCGTCGCAACCGCCCAGCGGCCGCGACGGGCTTGCGTCCGCTGTGCGGAAATGTCCATGCCAGGGTCCACTCGAACTTGAAGTCGCGTCGGACCCTAGATGGCTTCAGGGGTGTGTCAAGATTTGATCCCCCGCCCAATAGCGAGGCGCGGAGGGAAATGGGTGGTCCAGCCAATTGGGCGTGGTCCGGCTTCTACACCGGAGTGTTGGGGCGCGGGGCGTTGGGTCGCCCGGCCCCCCGGCAGGCGAGCGTCGTCCGGAGAGCCAGGCGATGAAATCCATGCGATGAGGGTCAGGCGAGGAGGGGTTGACGCCACCGTGCGGCGATCAGTCGGTAAGGGATCAAGGCGAAAATTGCGATGAGCAGCTTTACCGAGAGGTCGCCCACCGCCCAGGATATCCAACGCGCGGTTTCAACGCTGAAGATGCCCAACAAAGGCGCTTGTTCCAGCGAGAAGGCGTCCTCCGCGCCGATAAATGCAAACGTTGAGGCAAAGGCCACCGAGAAGAAGATCGCGGTATCGATCAGCGAGCCGGCCAGCGTGCCGAAGATCGGGGCGCGCCACCAGCTCTGTCTGCGCAGCCAATTAAACACGGTTATGTCGAGCAACTGTGCCGTCAGGAACGCCGCGCCGGAGGCGGTGGCGATGCGCACCAGGCGCGAGGATGTGGTTTCAAACTCGATGAGGCCGAAGCGCAGCAGTAGTGGCGGCACGATGATCGAGCACAGAACGGCAAGCAGGAAGCCGACGAACACGACAGTACGCGCCATTTTGGGACCGTATCGCCGGTTGGCAAGGTCGGTCACGAGAAATGCAAAGGGATAGGTGAAGGCGCCCCAGGTCAGCACATCGGCAAGCTGAATTGGGCCGAGAGCGCCCTGAACCGGGAACTGCACAAGCACGTTGGACGCCACGACGACGAGCGCCATGGCGATCACAAACGGAGCGTAGATGGGTGTTCTCGACATTTTTTTATCCTGGGTAATGGAACCAGCAGAATGGGGCGCGGCCATCAGGTCGCGCGATCTTTGGGTGGAGCCTTGCCTGCAGCCCCGCGCTGGGCAAGGCTCCCGAGCGGCGTTCCCCCGCCCGTAACCGGAAGGGGATTAGGCTGCCGGCTGCTCGGCCAGCTTCTTGGCGATCTGCTTCTTCAAGAGGCGCGCCTTGCTCGACAACTCAGCCGAGTCTGCCTTCTTGAGGAAGGCGTCCAGGCCGCCGCGGTGCTCGACCGAACGCAATGCGTTGGCCGAAACGCGCAGGCGCACGTTCTGGTTCAGGGCTTCGGAAATTAGCGTGACTTGCACGAGGTTCGGCAGGAAGCGGCGACGCGTCTTGTTGTTGGCGTGGCTCACATTGTTGCCGGTCAGGACCGCTTTGCCGGTCAGTTCGCAGGCGCGGGACATTCTTTTGCTACCTTCAGTTCTTGTGTAGACCAAACCATCTCGCCGCGCCGCTTGGGCAGCGCGCACTATAGGCGGCCTCTTGGAAAGTTGCGGTTCCATAGTGGGAATTGTTGCAGGCGTCAAGCTCGGCACCGCGCTCTTGTCGCCGCCCGCATGATCCATATTAATACCGGATTGTTCGAATTTGAAGTCTGAGGGGACCGCGAGTGCCGCGGACTTCTTCGCGGACGGTCAGGAGATTGCCATGTGGGGCACGGTAGCGGCGGTTTTACTCGCCATGACAGTCACGGTAACGCCGCCGGGCTCGCGCAAGACCGGCGATGTCGCCGCTGGCGCGCAAAAGTTCAGCGGCGAATACACGGTTTCGTTCCTGGGACTGCCCGTCGCACGCTCGAATTTCGAAAGCGTGATCTCCGGCGACCGCTTCACCGTCAACGGACAGGTCAGCAGCGCCGGCGTCGGCAGGCTTTTCGACTCCACGGTTGGCAACAGCAAGGTCAGCGGCAGCTTTGTCGGCAAGGCAACCCGCGCTGATTCCTTCCGTATCCAGTACAAATCCGGCAAGGAGACGCAGACCACGGCGATCAGGTTCGTTGGAGGCAATGTCGCGAAGACCGTCAACGTTCCGCCATTGCGCAAGCGCAGCAACTGGGTCGCGCTGAAGGCCGCGGACCTTCGCTCCGTCTCCGATCCGATATCTGCCACGCTGATCCGAGCCGATGGTCCAGGCGACGTCTGCAATCGCACGCTGCGGGTCTATGACGGCCAGATGCGGGTCAATCTCCAACTGAGCTACGTGTCAAAGGGACCGGTTTCCGGCTATGACGGCGAAGCTGTGACCTGTAGCGCCAAGTTCATCCCCGTCTCGGGATACCGCTCAAACAACCGCTCCGTCAGCTATTTGCGCGACCGCGCCAAGATATCCGTGTCGTTTGCGCCTCTCGGGGAAACTGGCGTATACGCGCCGGTGCGCGCGTCAGTCAGCACCACGATCGGAACGGTGACCGTCAACGCGCGGCGAACGAAGTCTTAGGCGCGGTCTCACCAGCGCGGGGGGATGAATGGCGCGGGCCACGCTCATCGGTTTTCTTGCGGTTGCGATGTGGGCGCTTCTGGCGCTTCTGACCGACGCTTCCGGCGCGGTGCCGCCGTTCCTGCTGTCGGCGATGACATTCGCGATCGGCACGCTGGTGGGATTTGCGGTGCGTGCGGTCACCCCGCCTGCGCGGAATGCGCAGCCCATTCCGGGGATAGTCTGGCTGATCGGGATCGGCGGCCTGTTCGGCTACCATTTCTTTTATTTCACCGCGCTGCGCAACGCTCCGGCCGTGGAGGCAAGCCTCATCGCCTATCTCTGGCCATTGTTCATCGTCGTCGGTTCGGCACTCATGCCGGGCGAACGGCTGCGCTGGTATCATGTCGCTGGCGCCCTGCTCGGTCTGGCCGGCACAGCGCTGATTGTTACCAAGGGCGGCGGTGTTTCCTTCGATCCACGCTATGTCTTCGGCTATGCGGCGGCCTTTGTCTGCGCCTTCTGGTGGTCGGGCTACTCGTTGCTGTCGCGGCGTTTCGCCGAAGTCCCCACAACGGTCGTCACCTGGTTCTGCCTTGCGACATCGATCCTTTCGCTCGCCTGCCATTTCGCGCTGGAGGAAACGGTGCTTCCGGCGACCGCCGGCCAGTGGCTCGCTGTCGTCGGGCTTGGGGTGATGCCGGTCGGCGCCGCATTCTATGCCTGGGATGTCGGCGTCAAGCGCGGAAACATCCAAGTCCTTGGAGCCGCCAGCTATGCCTCGCCTCTCCTGTCCACGCTGGTGTTGATCGCCGCCGGCTTTGCTGAGCCGAGCTGGCGCATCCTTGCCGCCTGCCTGCTCATCACCGCGGGCGCTATATTGGCGGCCAAGTCGATGCTGTTCGGCCGCTCACGCCAGGCCGCGGAGACGGCGTGATGCTGCCCTTTCCTGGCGGCGTCGAGGATCCGTCCAATGGCAGCATCGTCTTCTCGCTCGGCGCGGCGTTGCTCTATTTCCTGTTCGTCGACGCCAAGCCCTCGCTGCCGCGTTCCGGCGTGAAGACGCTGGCTATCGGACTGCTCGCGGTGCTTGCGGGGCTGCAGGGTCTACCCTTGCTGCTGATCGCAGCGCTTGCCCTCTCGGCGCTTGGTGACTGGTTCCTGTCGCGTGATGGCGAAGGCGCCTTCCTGGCGGGATTGGGAAGCTTCCTTTTCGCGCATATCGCCTACATCGCACTGTTTTCCATGGCGGGCGAAGGGACGCAGATTGTTGTCGACGAGCCGTGGCGTCTGGCTGTCGCGGCGGCGATGGCGATCTTTGCGGTGACCATGCTCGTCATGCTGATGCGCGAGGTCGGACCGGACCTTCGCTTTCCGATCTTTGTCTATGTCTGTGCGATCGTGCTGATGGGCGTCGCCGCTCTTTCGATGCGCAATCCGTGGGTGATCGCTGGCGCGGTGTTCTTCATGGCGTCGGATGGAATCCTGGCCGCCGAGCGCTTTCTGGTAGCCGCCATCTCGCCGCATCGCGTCTGGATGCGGTTTGCCGTGTGGGGGTTGTACTATGCAGCGCAGGCGCTGATCGTGGCGGGGTTCTTGCTGCGGTAGCGGCTCGTTCAAAATCCCTGAAACAGCATGTACAGACCACCTACGATGTCGTCGTGGCGTGCCAGCAAGTTCGTCTTGGCATCGCCCAACTGCGCGCGCGGAACCGCTGCCATCAGATGTGTCGCCATCACATATTTGCGGCCATCGATGACAAAGACCGGATGCAGCTTCCGGATGGTTTTCATCGACGGAGTAAGAGGCAGAAGCGGCACGATCATACGCGTCGCCAGGCCGTCGATCAGGTCGGTCTGGATGTCGAGCAGAAAGTGCTCACCAGACTTGGCCGGATAGACATCATACTGGGCCATCAGAACTGCCGGAATTCCTCCAGCGGAAGTCCGTGCTCTTCAATATAGCCGTTCCAGAAATCGATCGCCTCGCGGTTCTCGATCTTCCAGAGGCGAGCCCGCTCCTCCGACACCGCACGAGCGATGCCTTCTTCGGCGACCCGTGAAATGTTGATGTCGAGGCCTTTCGCCTGCGCGACCAGATGCGCGTCGAGCGACAGGTTGGTGGATTTGCGGAGGATCGAATTGTTGCCGCGGGTCATCGGGTATTCTCCCCAAGCTGCGCATAGAATATGCGCATGAATTTCGAGAGGCAAGGGTGACGAACCTACAATCCCGTCGCCGGGTGTTCCGGACAGTTCATCCCCCCAACTCCTCGCGCAGCATCTCCAACTCCAGCCATTCCTCCTCAAGCGCTCCGAGCGTGGCGCGCTCCTTGTCGATCATGGCGATCGTTTGAGCGAAGCCCTTCGGGTCGCGGTCGTAGAATTTCGGGTCGGCCAGCCTGTCCTCCAATAGGGAGATCGCTGCCGTCACCGCATCGATCTTCTTCGGCAGGTTCTCCAACGCGAATTTCTGCTTGAAGGAGAGCTTCTTGCTGGACACCTTGGCCGCGCCATCCCCGTCGGCTGGCTGCTCGCGCTTCATGTCGGCAGATGCGGTGCCAGTTGCCGGTGCGGCGGTCTTGCGGCGGTCGTCCAATTTCTTGCCGCCGCGCTGCGCCAGCATGTCTGCGTAACCGCCGGCATATTCGCTCCAGCGGCCGTTGCCGTCCGGCGCAATGACGCTGGTGACGGTACGGTCCAGGAAGTCGCGATCGTGGCTGACCAGCAAAACGGTTCCCGCAAACCCCGCAACCAGTTCCTGCAGCAATTCGAGCGTTTCCATGTCAAGATCGTTGGTCGGCTCGTCGAGCACCAGAAGATTGGCCGGACGGGCAAGAACCCGGGCGAGCATCAGCCGCGCCCGTTCGCCGCCCGAAAGTTCGCGCACCGGCGTGCGCGCCTGCTCGGGCTTGAACAGGAAGTCCTTCATGTAGGACACGACGTGCCGCAACTCGCCGTTCACGACGAGAGTGTCGCCGCGTCCGTCGGTCAGGAAATGCGCCAGCGTCTCCTCAGGATCGATGCTGCGCGTCTGGTCGAGCGAGGCGATTTCCAGATTGACGCCGAGACGCACGCTGCCGCTCTCGGGTGCAAGCTGGCCCGTCATCATCTTCAGCAGCGTCGTCTTGCCCGAGCCGTTAGGCCCGACCAGGCCGACGCGGTCGCCGCGCTGGATGCGGGTGGAGAAGTCGCGCACGACGGTCAAGTCGCCGAAGCTCTTGGCGATCGACTTCGCCTCGATCACCAGCTTGCCGGACTCTGTCGCGTCGCTGGCAGCCAGCACCGCCGAGCCTTCCGGCCCGCGATGGCCGCGATGGCGCTGGCGCATGGTCTGCAATTCGCCCAGCCGGCGCATATTGCGCTTGCGCCGCGCGGTGACGCCGTAGCGCAGCCAGTGCTCTTCGCGAACGATCTGGCGCGCCAGCTTGTGCTGGTCGCGCTCTTCCTCTTCCAGAATGGTGTCGC
Organism: Mesorhizobium sp.; assembly: GCA_036524835.1. GTDB lineage: Bacteria > Pseudomonadota > Alphaproteobacteria > Rhizobiales > Rhizobiaceae > Mesorhizobium_G. The sequence continues at coordinate 27,303 of DATDBN010000139.1, forward strand.
GCCATTCCTCGAAATGCGCGAAGCCCTTGTCCAGCCGCCGCGTCTCGCCGCGATCCAGCCAGACAGTTGCGCGTGACACGCGTTCGAGAAAGCGGCGGTCGTGTGAAATCACGACGACGGCGGAGGATGAGCGGATCAGTTCCTCTTCCAGCCACTCGATGGTGGAGAGGTCGAGATGGTTGGTCGGTTCGTCGAGCAGCAGGATATCGGGTTCCGGCGCCATGACACGCGCCAGCGCCGCGCGGCGGGCTTCGCCTCCTGAGAGGGTGGTCGGGTCCTCGTCACCCGTCAGCCCGAGATGATCCAACAGATAGGTCGCGCGATGCGGGTCGTCCGCAGGCCCAAGACCTGCCTCGACATAGGCGCGTACCGTGGCGAAACCATCGGCATCCGGCACCTGCGGCAGATAGCGGATGGTCGCCGTAGGCTGGCGAAACACCTCGCCGTCTGTCGGTTCGACCAGCCCGGCGGCGATCTTGAGCAGCGTCGATTTGCCCGAACCGTTGCGGCCCACGAGCGCGATCCGTTCGCCCTGGCCGACCGAAAGCGCGGCGCCATCGAGCAGCGGCGTGCCGCCGAAGGTCAGCCGAATGGCGTCGAGTTTGAGGAGGGGCGGGGCCAAGGCTTAGAAACTGCTCGGGGGGAAGGGATGGGCAATCAGCATGGCGCGGCCCTTCGACAGGTCGATGGCGAGGTCGCCCCGCACCTTGTTGGAGATGGTCCAGGATGAGCCGAACGGCACTGTCACGCGGTCGAGCGGCCAGCGCGCGCCGGCGACGGTAAGGCCCGACAGTTCCGTGAAGGCGATGACGCTGAACACCGTGCCTTCATCATAGGCGAACCGCGCCTTGCCCGGCAGCAATGGAATGCCTTCCTGGGCGCCGCTGGTCAAAAGCATCGCCTTGCCCGCCTCCGCAAGGGTCATCGCAAGCGCCAAGTGCAGGAAAGCGTGGTCGGCTCGCGCGCCGCCAAAGGCGCCAACCAGGACAAGCTCTGTCGCGCCGCAGGCCAGCGCTTCGGCGATGGCCAGTTCGCCATCGGTCTTGTCCTTATCGACCGGAAATTTCTGACGTTCGATGGCGGCGAGCCCCTCCGGCAGGTCCGCGGGCACGGAATCGAAATCACCCACCCACAGCTCCGGCGTAACGCCAAGGGCAATGGCGTGCCGAATACCCGCATCCGCGGCAATGATCCGCGACCCGGCAATCTGGGCCTTGGTGCGCGGCGTTGGCGTGAACTCGCCGCCAAGGAGAATGGTGAAGGTACTCATTGGCGGCGCGTCTAGCAGGGCCGGGCGGATGAGGAAAGAGCGCCATGTGAGCCATGCGTCAAACGCCGCTTGCACGGCCGGCAATTCGCGCCTATCAGTCCACTCGCTCTAACGGGGTGCCGGAATTTCCGGCTGAGAGGCGAAATCGCTCGCCAACCCGCTGAACCTGATCCGGCTTGTACCGGCGGAGGGATTAGATGCGTCGCGACGAGCCGCGTGTCGAACCTCTCCGAATAACGAACTGGGAGTTTACGATGCGCGCGGCGAATACCGTTTTCAAATCCTCGGCCCTGTTCGGCGCTGTTGCGCTGTCGGTGCTATCCTTTTCCGCGCAAGCGGCCGACAAACTCACCGTCTACACCTATGAGAGCTTCACCGCCGAGTGGGGTCCCGGCCCGCAGGTCGAGAAGGCGTTCGAGGTACAGTGTTCCTGCGATCTGGAGTTCGTGGCGGTCGCGGACGGTGTGGCGCTGCTCAACCGCGTGCGGCTTGAGGGCCAGGCGACCAAGGCCGATGTCGTGCTCGGCCTCGATACGAACCTGACCGCCGAGGCCAAGCAGACGGGCCTGTTCGCACCGCATGGGCCGATCGGCGAACTCAACCTGCCGGGCGGTTGGAAGGACGATGTCTTCCTCCCATACGACTATGGCTACTTCGCCGTGGTGTACAACACGGAGACTTTGAAGAGCCCGCCGAAGAGTCTGAAGGAGCTCGTCGAAGGCAATCCGGAGGAGAAGATCGTGCTGCAGGATCCGCGCACCTCGACTCCGGGTCTTGGGTTGGTTCTCTGGATCAAGACCGTCTACGGCGCGCAGTCCGGCGAGGCCTGGGCAAAGCTGAAAAACCGCGTGCTGACGGTGACGCCTGGCTGGAGCGAATCCTATGGCTTGTTCACCAAGGGTGAAGCGCCGATGGTGCTGTCCTACACCACCTCGCCGGCCTATCACATGATCTCGGAAAAGACGGACAAATATCAGGCCGCACCCTTTGCGGAGGGTCAGTATATGCAGATTGAGGTAGCTGGCGTGACGGTCAACGGCACCAAGAATCCACTGTCGGAAAAATTCATGGCTTTCATGACCAGCCCGGCGTTTCAGCAGATCATTCCGGAGACGAACTGGATGCTTCCAGCCGGGCCGACCGACCAGCCGCTCAATCCTGTCTTCGACAAACTGGTCAAGCCCTCGAAAAGCCTGCTCATGGAACCCGGTGTCGTGCAGCAATACCGCAAGGCCTGGGTTGACGAATGGCTCGGTGTGATGAGCGAGTGACCGCTCGCGTGGATCATATCCGGCCCTTTGAGCCGCCGTTCGCGCGGTTGGGGCCGTACATCGTACTGGCCTCGGCGGGACAGACAACTCGCCGACAGGTGGGGTTGTCGCCTGCCGGCACAACTCCACCCCCGGGCGCCTGCTGAAACCGGCATGTCCGGCTATCGCTATCCATTCGCGGCGCTGATCGCCCTCGCAGCGATCACGGCGCTGATGGGCGGCGCCTTTCTGGGTCTCGGCACCGAAGCGCTGCGCAATCCGGCCGGAGCCTTGCAGGCTTTCGATCCTTATCTCTTCCGCATCGCGCGCTTCACGGTGTGGCAGGCATTACTGTCGACGCTCCTGTCCATCGTTCCGGCGATTTTCGTCGCCCGTGCCTTGGATCGCCACCCGGATTTTCCCGGACGAGCCACTATCCTGAGGCTTTTCGCGCTGCCTCTCGCGCTGCCGGCGATCGTCGTTGCGCTTGGAGTGCTCGCCTTGCTGGGGCGCGCGGGCCTGTTTGCGCCTGTCCTGGCAGGCTTGGGTCGCGGAACGTGGCCGGGCATTTACGGCTTGTCGGGCATCCTTGTAGCGCATGTCTTCTTCAACCTGCCGATGGCGACGCGGCTGTTCCTGCAATCCCTCGACACCGTTCCGGCGGACCAATGGCGGCTGGCCAGTCAGCTTGGCATGACGCCCGCGCCCGTGTTTCGGCTGATCGAATGGCCGGCCATGCGGGCCGTGCTGCCGGGGATTGCCGGTCTGGTTTTCATGCTGTGCGTCACCTCCTTCACCATCGTGCTCACGCTGGGCGGCGGTCCTCGCGCCTCGACCCTGGAGGTCGCCATCTACCAGGCGCTGCGTTTCGATTTCGATCCCGCGCGCGCGGTTGCGCTGACAGTGGTGCAACTGGTGCTCACCGCGGTTGCCGTCGCGCTGCTCGCTCGGCTTGGCGCAACGATGACCGGCGAGGCGGGTATTTCCTTGTCACGGCGGCGGGCAATGTCGACAGGTCCTGCGGAACGGGCAGTAAATATCGCCATTATCCTGGCCGCTGCACTGTTTGTGGCCGGGCCGATCGTGGCCATCATTGTCGACGGACTTGGTGCCGACCTCGGACGTCTCCTATCCGATCCGGCGGTGGCGCGCGCGACATCGACCAGTCTCATCCTTGCCGGACTATCGGCGGTCATTTCCGTTGCGCTGGCATGGGCGCTATCGGCGGGCAGACGCACCCTGGCGGCGGCGCGGGGAAGCGCGCCTGCGGGATTTCTGGAGCGCCTCATGGACAGCGGCGCCGGCTTTGTGCTGGTAGTGCCGCCCATCGTCATCGGCACCGGGTGGTTCATGCTGCTGCGCCAATCGACCGACGTGCTGGCGCTGGCGCCCGTGATGGTGGTCGCTGTCAATGCGGTGATGGCGATGCCCCTCGTCTTGCGAGCCCTGCGCCCCGCTTACGATTCTGCTGGCGGGCGTCACGACCGGATTGCGGCGCAACTCGGCATTGCCGGCTGGAACCGCTTGCGGCTGATCGATTGGCCGGTCATGCGGCGGCCGGTTTTCACGGCGCTGTCCTTTGCCATGGCGCTTTCTCTTGGCGACCTCGGTGTGATTGCACTGTTCGGCAGCGACTCGGTCCAGACGCTTCCCTATCTGCTCTATTCGCGCATGGGCAGTTATCGCACCGAGGATGCGGCCGGACTCGCTCTCTTGCTGGGGACGGTCTGCCTCGGGCTGACGCTGCTGGCCGATTGGCTCGGGAAGGAACAAACGCCATGAGCGACGGGCTCGCCGTGCGGCTGCAGTCTGTGATCTTTCTGTACGAAGACATGCGCATGTCCTTCGACGTTACGATCGCCCCAGGGTCGTTGACCGCGGTCATGGGGGCCAGCGGATCCGGCAAATCGACCTTGCTCAACCTGGTTGCCGGGTTTGAGACGCCGCAGAGTGGCCGCGTGCTTCTGGGTGGCACGGACCTCACCGCCGCATCGCCGGCCGAGCGGCCGGTCTCGATGATCTTCCAGGAGAACAATCTTTTCGCCCACCTGACCGTGGAGCAGAATGTGGGGCTGGGGCGCTCGCCGGCCCTCAATCTCTCACCCGACGACCGTGAGGATATCGGCGCAGCGCTCCAGCGGGTCGGACTGGCGGGAAAGGAAAAGCGGCTGCCGCGCGAACTCTCCGGCGGGGAGCGCCAGCGCGTGGCGCTCGCCCGGGTCCTGGTGCGCGACCGTCCGGTGCTGCTGCTCGATGAGCCTTTCGCTGCGCTTGGGCCGGCGCTGAAGGACGACATGCTCGACCTGCTGCGTGCGCTCCACGCCGAGAAGCGGATGACCGTGCTTTTCGTCACCCATCAGCCGGAGGACGCCGCGAAGGTCGCCGATGCCGTGGTTTTTCTCGAAAACGGCCGTGTTGCGGCGACGGGGACGGCGGCTCAGTTTTTCGACGGATCTGCCCCGGAGGCGTTTCGCCGCTATGTTGGCGGAGATGATGAACCAGATCCCGTACCTAAGCCACATTCGGGCACTTGCCTGAACCCCTGCGCGGATTTGCCCGGAAGCCGACATAATTTGCGCTCAAACGACATGTCGTCGTTCAACGACCACGGCGTTATGCTTGGTCTGGAACGATTCTGACGCTGGGCGGTTGAGCCCGCGTCGAAGGACGAAAGGAATTCCGCTGACTTTCCGAGCAGCCCAGACCGCGACCCGGACAGTTTCCGTGCGCCCGCCGCTTCGCGCGGCGGCGCTGCTGCTTATTGCTGCGCTGTCGTCCGGCTGTGTCATGGGTTCCATGCGAGGGGGCATCGACGAATCCGCTTTCCAACCCTCGGACAAGCCGGTCACGGTGGACAATGCAGGCCGCAACGACCGGCTCACGGATCTCGCGCGCTCGCAGCATCCGCGCATTCTCGCCACTTATGGCGGTGAATATGCCGATCCGAAGCTGGAGCGCATGGTTGCCAAGGTGGTCGGCAATCTCACCACCGTTTCCGGCAATCCTTCGCAGACCTATCGCATCACCATTTTGAATTCGCCGAACGTGAATGCCTTCGCGCTGCCCGGCGGCTATCTCTATGTCACGCGCGGCCTGTTGGCGCTGGCCGACGACTCGGCCGAACTTGCTGCGGTCATCTCGCATGAGATGGGGCATGTCACTGCCAATCACGGCGTCCAGCGCCAGCAATTGGAAGAGCAGGAGGCGATTGCCGCAAAGGTGGTCAACGAAGTGCTCGGCGGCACGCCGACAGCGCAGAGCGTGCTTGTCCGCAATAAGCTGAAGATGGCGCAGTTCTCGCGCAATCAGGAACTGGAGGCCGATGTCGTCGGCATCAGGGCCAGCGGCCAGGCCGGTTTCGATCCCTATGCCGCTGCGCGTTTCCTCAAGGCGATGGCCGACTACAGCAATCTCCGCTCGGTGAGCGGCGCCAGCGACGCCAGCCTCGACTTCCTCGCCACACACCCGAACACGCCGCAGCGCATCGAACTGGCGCTCCGTCATGCCCGCCAGTTCGGCCAGCCCGGCATTGGAACGACCGATCGCGCTTCCTACCTCGCAGGCATTGACGGGCTCCTGTTCGGCGATACGCCGGAGGAAGGCTATGTGCGGGGCAATACTTTCATGCATCCGCGTCTCGGCGTGTCCTTCTCGGTGCCGGCGGGCTTCATCATCGACAACAGCGCCACCGCGGTTACCGCCGCCGGTCCGGGTGATACGGCGATCCGCTTCGACGGGGTGCAACTGGCCGATGGCGTCAGCCTGACCGACTATCTGCGCAGCGGATGGGTTGCCGGGCTGGATGACGCAAGCGTCAGGCCGACGACGATCAATGGCAGCGAAGCCGCAACGGCACGGGCGCAGGCCGATGGCTGGAAGTTCGCCATCACGGTGGTCCGTGCCGGCGGCCAAGTCTATCGTCTGCTCACGGCCGCTCCCGTGGCAAGTGCTGCTCTTGACGGCGTTGCCACCTCGGTGGGCAACAGCTTCCGTGTGCTCAGCGAACGCGAGCGCGCGGCGCTGAAACCGCTGCGCATCAGGATCGTTTCGGTCCGGTCCGGCGACACCGTCGATACGATGGCCGCCAAGATGGTTGGCGTAGACCGCAAGCAGGAGCTGTTCAGGGTGCTGAACGGCCTCGACGCCGGTGCAACGCTGACGCCCGGCGAGAAGGTCAAGATCGTCACCGACAGCTGAACGATCGCGGTCGGGTGCCACCCTGCCGGACTGGCTGAATCGGCAAATCGCTGCTTCGCTCCGAGCGTAAGCTCACACGCCGTCGAGCACCACGATCGTCGGCCGGCTTGGCAATGTGTCCAGAGAAACTTCCAGGCTGCGGCCGCGGCGGAATTCCACAGCGAACTCGTCCCCCATCAGGCTCGTGAACTCGCCGATGGTCATGGAATGGCGGTGCATGGGCAGAATCATCGAAGAATAGAGCCGCGTTGTGATCTCCGTCATCGAGCCGATATTCTGCGTCAGCCCGCCATCGATCGGCACCATCAATATATCGAGACGGCCGATCTGGCCGTACTGCCTGTCGCTCAGCTTGGTGTGCAGGTGACCAAGGTGGCCGATGCAAAGCCCGGCCACTTCGAAGATGAAGATGGAGTTTCCGTCACGCTCAAGCTCGCCGCCCCATGAACGGATGTCGGTGGTCACATTGCGGATCATGACGTCTTCCACGACCAGTCCGTGCTTGGCCGGCTGGCCGTTTTCGCCCCAGCCGTGCAGCACATATTCGATGCCTGCCGGCGGCGTGTTGGTGTAGTGGGTGCGATGCGCCTTGTTCATGGTGGCGACCCGTGGCAGCGGCTCGGCGCCGTAAATCCCGCTGAAGTCTGTCGCGATGCGCACGCCGGCCGGCGTCACGATCGTGTAGGTCGAATGGCCCTCATAGGTGATAGTTACGTGCTCGCTCGCACCGCCGGCCGGCAGGAACGGCGCGTCGGCGGTTGGGGAATAATGGGCGTAGGTCGCGCCCGGCACGGCCTGCGCAATCGCGATGCATTTGGAGACGATCTGCTCGTCCTGCGCCAGCGCGGGTGCAGGCAGCAGTGCACCGAGACAAAGAAGGAGCAGACGCAAGATCCGCATGAACGCCTCCTGACCCCCAGGCCAGGCGGCACTATGGCGGCGGAAATGCGCCGCTGCGAAGTCAATTTTGCGCGAGCATCTCGCGCCAGCGCTCTGCCAGGGCGAGATATGCGTCCTGCGGCTGGCGGTCGTACGTCAGCTCGTCGGCGCCGATCGCAACGAAGCGCTGCTTTGATCTCACCCAGATATGCCCGGCAGGAACCAGCCAGGCTGTGTCATCCAGCGTCCCCGCCTTGACGTTGACCATTGCCGAAGCTGCCGTGCCGTGGACGATGCGCACGCCGCAATCCGGGCAGAGATGGCCTTCGCGGACACTCCCAGCCTCCGAGACCCGCCGAAAGGTTTTGAGATTGCCGTCGATGCGAAGGTCCGACGTATTGACGCGGAGCGACTCACCGAATGCGCTGGATGTGTGGCGCTGGCATTCGGTGCAATGGCAGACGTAGAAAACATAGGGCAGAGCGTTGATGGTGTAGCGCACCTGCCCGCATTGACAGCCACCAACCAGCGGCAGATCGGGCATGCTGACACAGTGAAGCGGCAATGTTGGGCTCCTTCTGGACGTTTGGCGGCAACTTATCTATAAGCCGGCCACTCAAAAACAGCCGAATAGTGTCGACGGGGGCGCCTCATGGCCGGGCATTCACAATTCAAGAACATCATGCACCGCAAGGGCCGCCAGGACGCGGTTCGTTCGAAGATCTTTTCCAAACTGGCGCGCGAGATCACCGTCGCGGCCAAGATGGGGATGCCGGACCCAAACATGAACCCGCGCCTGCGTCTGGCCGTGCAGAACGCCAAAGCCGAGTCGATGCCGAAGGACAACATCGCTCGCGCCATCGCCAAGGCGTCCGGTGGCGATGCGGAGAACTATGACGAAGTGCGCTACGAGGGTTATGGCCCCGGCGGCATTGCGCTGATCGTCGAAGCGCTGACGGATAACCGCAACCGCACCGCCGCCAATGTGCGCGCGGCCTTTACCAAGGCGGGCGGCGCGCTTGGCGAAACCGGCTCGGTGTCCTTCATGTGGGACCGTGCCGGCCAGATCTTCTATCCCGCCGCTGCGGGCAGCGCCGACAAGGTAATGGACGCGGCGATCGAGTCCGGTGCGGATGATGTCGAGTCCGACGAGGAAGGCCATACGATCCTGTGCGGCTTCGAGGCGGTCAACGAGGTTTCGAAGGCGCTGGAAGCTTCGCTCGGCGAGGCGGAAAGCGTGAAAATCATCTGGAAGCCGCAGAACAATGTGCCGGTCGACGAGGATCGCGCGCAATCATTGATGAAACTGGTCGCCACGCTGGAAGACGATGACGACGTGCAGAACGTCTACGCGAATTTCGAGGTGGACGACGCCACGCTTGCCAAGCTCAGCGCGGCTTGAAAGCAAACGGCGTGAGCAATCTCCCCGTCATCCGCATCACCTATTGTACGCAGTGCCAGTGGCTGCTGCGGGCAGGCTGGATGGCGCAGGAACTGCTGTCGACCTTTGCGACCGATCTCGGCGAAGTCACGCTGGTGCCGGGCACCGGCGGCATCTTCACGATTACCTGCAATGATGTGCTGGTGTGGGACCGAAAGCGCGACGGCGGTTTTCCCGACGCCGCGAAGCTGAAGCAAATGGTCCGCGACGTCATCGACCCCGAGCGCGATTTGGGGCATGCCGACCGAAAGCACGCCCCCAAGGTTTGACCAGTCTGGCTTGAGCGGCGCCTCTGCGGAGGGGCCGCGCCGCAAAGCCGGCTACGCGCTTTCCTTCGACTTTGCCCGCCTCTTTTGCTGCCGGCGCCGCGTCAGCATGTTGAGGGTCTCGACAAGCGCCGAGAAGCCCATGGCGGCGTAGATGTAGCCCCTCGGCACATGATAGCCCATGCCGTCCGCAATCAGGGTCATGCCAATCATCAGCAGGAAGCCCAGCGCCAGCATGACGATGGTCGGGTTCTTCTCGATGAAGTTGGCCAGCGGGGTCGCCGCCAGCATCATCACCGACACGGCCGCGATCACCGCGACATACATGATGCCGATCTCGTCGGTCATGCCGACCGCGGTGATGATGGAGTCGATCGAAAAGACCAGGTCGAGCACCAGGATCTGGACGATCGCGCCGGCCAGCGTGAGTTGCAATGTCTCGCCGATCATATTGTCCTTGTGATCGGCGACGTCGACCGTGTGGTGGATTTCCTTCGTCGCCTTCCAGACAAGGAACAGGCCGCCGGCGATCAGGATCAGGTCGCGCCAGGAGAAGGTGTGGTTGAACAGCGTGAACAGCGGCGTGGTCAACTGCACGATGATGGAGATGGTCGCCAGGAGCACGAGCCGCATGACCAGCGCCGCCGAAATGCCAAGCCGGCGGGCGCGCGCCTGCTGCGCCTTGGGAAGCTTGTTGGTGAGGATGGAGATGAAGATCAGATTGTCGATGCCGAGCACGACCTCCAGTACAACCAGCGTCAGAAGCGCGACCCAGGCGGCAGGGTCATTCACCCAGCCAACATAATCCGCAAGAAATTCCATCGTCCCCGATCTCCATCTTTTAAGGCGTGAAAGTTCGGGCGCAGCTAGAAGCCGCCGTCAATGGTTTCAACGCGTTCTGACGGAAATGTTATCGCGCCGGCCACAATGTCGCATCGGCGGGTGGCGGCGCTACGCCCAAAAAGCCGGCGCGGTTTCTTCCAGCCTGGGGCCACGCCGGAACGCTGCAATCTTCTCGGTCAGCCCGGTGCGGTCGGACACTTCGAGAGCCACGCCGCACAGCGTCGCCGGGCCGGACGCCGCTTCGAATTTACCCTTCGGCACCTTGAAGAGGAAGCGGTTCAGCGGCTCGTCCTTGTCCATGCCGAGCGAGGAATCATAGTCACCGCACATACCTGCATCGGAGATGTAGCCGGTGCCGCCGTTGAGGATCTGGTGGTCGGCGGTCGGCTGGTGCGTATGCGTGCCGAACACCGCGCTGGCGCGGCCGTCGACGAAATGCGCGAAGCACATCTTCTCGCTGGTCGCCTCGGCATGAAAGTCGAACACGACGGCATCGGCCTGGTCCCCCAGCGCGCAGGCCTGCAACTCGCGCTCGCCGGCCTGGAAGGGGTCGTCGAGTTCGGGATGCATGAAGACGCGGCCCATAATGTTGGACACCAGCACGCGCGCGCCATTGCGGGCGATATAGACGCCCGATCCCTTGCCGGGCGTTCCCTTCGGATAGTTCGCCGGCCGAAGGAAGCGATCGTGGCGCGGCGCAAAGCTCAGCGCCTCGCGCTGATCCCAGACGTGATTGCCGGTGGTCACGACATCGGCGCCGGCCGCCAGCGTCGTGGTCAGGATCTCCTCGGTGATGCCGAAGCCGCCAGCGGCGTTCTCGCCGTTGACGATGACGAAGTCGAGTTTGAAGTCGGAGATCAGCCCAGGAAGCTGCTCCCAAACCGCTGTGCGGCCGGTGCGGCCAACCATATCGCCTAGAAAAAGAAGTCTCATGCGTTCGGTTCTAGCCGCGCGGCGAGGAGTAAGGCAAGTCGCGCAAACCTCTCACTTCGGCGAAGTGGCTGCTCGAAAAGAGAGGGGAGCCCGACGGATGAAAGGTCGCACAAAGCGGCTCCCGCCGGCTTTCAGACAAATCGCCGCAATCCGCTTTCGGTCAGAACTTCCGAGAGCACCACGTCGTGGCCCTCATCCGGCACTCTGTCGACTTCCTGGCAATTGAAGGCGATTCCGATCAACCGGGGTGCGCGGCCTGCATCGATCAGTCGCGCGATGGCGCGGTCGTAGTGGCCTGCGCCATAGCCGATCCGATGACCGCGATCGTCGAAGGCAGCGAGCGGCACCAGGAGAATATCCGGATCGAGCACTTCCGCTCCGGGCTCAGGCCCAAGGGTGCCGAAACCGGTGTCGACCAGCGGTGCCCCGCGCACCAGGTCGCGAAACACCATGGTCGTCTTGTCGAGCAGCGCGGGAAGGCAGAGCCGCGCACCTTTTTCGCGCAGCGCAAACTGGAGCGGCCGCGTATCGGCCTCCGAGCGGATCGGCAGAAAGCCCGACACGATCGTTCCGGGCTCGAAACCGATCGTCTCGCGCCCGGCATCGGCCATGGCCAGCGAGGCTTCGATGCGCCATTGCGGATCGAGCGCGTCGCGGCGCGCGAGCGCTTCAAGGCGCAGGTTTTTCTTCAGCTGTTTCAATGAGGTCATAGTTGGCGGGCACTAAGGTGGCGATCCGGACGGACCGGTGGAGAGGTTGATCCCGGGTGCCTACAAAGTAGGTGGGCGCCGTGTGTCCGAACCCACGAGTCCGGCCAGGGACAGCTCCCTAAGGATCAGTAAGGCCCCGGGGAAGTGTTACTCCTGCCGAGAGGCCCAGAACGCCATCCCCAATATAGGCCGCGCGATAGCGGATGACCATTGGCGGAATGGAAAGATTTTCGCGCCTGGGTCGCTTCGCCTGCGATTCCGCCAGACCTTGCCTTGCAAGCCTTTTCGACCCACGTAACAATAGGCGCCGATCCGGCGAAATGGTCATCGCCGGTGCGTTGCCGGCAGGAGTCTCACGAACCATGGACACGCACAGTTTTCCGGTTACCCGCAGCGATGCCGAATGGCGCAAGCGGTTGACCCCCGAGCAATTCCATATCATGCGCGAGCACGGCACGGAGCGGCCTGGCAGTTGCGCTTTGCTGTACGAGAAGCGGGCGGGCAGCTTTGCCTGCGCGGGCTGCGACACGCCGCTGTTCGAATCGACGCTGAAGTTTGAAAGCGGAACCGGCTGGCCGAGCTTCAACGATCCGCTGCCGGGATCCGTGGAGACCACGACCGACCGCAGTTGGGGCATGACGCGCACCGAAGTCCACTGCGCCACCTGTGGCAGCCATCTCGGCCATGTCTTCGAGGATGGTCCGCCGCCGAGCGGCCTGCGCTATTGCATCAACGGCGTTGCGCTGAACTTCGAGCCTGCCTGAAGCGACGGCTTTCGCGGCGGTCAGGCGCGTGCGTTGGCGCCCAGAACCGCGGCGACCGCGTGCTCGAACCGCGTGGCCTCGGTCACCAGCCAATCCGCCATCGCCGGCCAGTTATCCTCGGCAAAGCAGTTGACCCGCCATACCGAACCAAGGCTTCCCGGGGAGAAGCGCTGATCGTCGCGAAGCTGCAGCCGCTGCTCGATGGCCGCCTGATGCGGCTTCAGCCGGCGGTCCACGTCGCTCGCACCGAGCTTTTCGTTGCGGCCGAAGAAGACGCCGACCAGGCTTCTTTCGGGCGCGACATACATGGTGATCACAAGACTGAGGTCCGGCAACGCACGCTGCCAGAACCAGGGGCCATGCCTCGCCCGCCGCGCGGCTTCGACAGGATGGCGCGCGGAAAAGACCGTCCAGAATGCGCGGTGGCGGAATTCGCTGGCGCGGCGCGGGCCGAAGTCCAACTCGTTCATATCAGCTCCCGCAGCGATACGGAGGGCGGCGCGCCACGCTCATTGTCTCGGAAACCCGCTTGAAATTCCAGCGTCGCCAAGCATAGTCGCGCGGCGGATGATACTCGCCATCCGCTCCAGCTCATTGCATATGCGCTGCGAGATCGATCACATCCCGCCGCGGAGAGACACATGCCAGAGAACCTTTTCACGCCGGTCACCGTTGGCCCGTTGCGCATTCCCAACCGAATCGCCCTCGCCCCGATGTGCCAATATTCCGCCAATGACGGCTCGGCCACCGATTGGCATCTGTTCCACTGGATGAACCTTGCCATGTCCGGCGCCGGCATGGTCACCGTCGAGATGACGGACGTCGAGCGGCGAGGGCGCATCAGTCACGGTTGCCACGGTCTTTACTCCGACGACAATGAGGCTGCCGCGAAACGGACCTTGGATGCGGCGCGCAAGGTCGCCAATCCGGGCACCGTCTTCGGCATCCAGCTGGCGCATGCCGGCCGGAAATCCTCCTGCCAGCGCCCGTGGGAGGGCGGCGGCCCGCTGCGTCCGGACCAGGATTCGTGGCAGACGGTGTCGGCCTCCGCACTGCCTTTCGCCGACGGCTACCACACCCCGCATGCGCTGACGGATGACGAGGTGATTGGCATCATCGACAAATTCGCCGAAGCCGCACGGCGCGCGCAGCGGGCCGGCTTCGACTTCATCGAACTGCACGGTGCGCATGGCTATCTCCTGCATCAGTTCCTGTCTCCGCTGTCCAACCACCGCACCGACCGCTGGGGCGGCTCGCTGGAAAACCGCATGCGGCTGCTTGTCGAGGTCGCCAAGGCGATCGGCAAGGCGGTGCCCGGCATGATGCTCGGCGCTCGCCTGTCGATCAAGGATTGGGTGGATGGCGGGCTGACCGAAGACGACTCCGTCGAGGTGGTGCGGGCGCTGAAGCAGGCCGGCGCGCAGTACATCTGCTGCTCCAGCGGCGGCAACTCGCCGCACCAGAAAATCCCCACCGGTCCCGGCTATCAGGTGCATCTCGCGACCTATATCCGCGAGCGGGTCGACATTCCTGTGCGGGCCGTCGGCATGATCGACCGCCCGCATCAGGCCGACGATATCATCCGCAGCGGCAAGGCCGACATCGTCGCAATAGCCCGCGCGGTGCTGGCCGACCCGCGCTGGCCATGGCGCGCGGCGGCCGAACTGGGCGTCGACATTGATGTCGCCAAACAGTTCGCCCGCGCCGTTGACCTGCGCAAACGTTGGGCGCAAGCGGCGTAGAGCTGGCGGATATGATGAACCCCGCGCCGAGGGCACAGGGTTCAGATGGAATTCGAAGGCGGTGCGAGGCGCATCGAGCCGGCTTATTGGATGCCGGTGCTTACTGCATGCCCAGAGCGGCTTTGTAGAGATCGAGGATCGTTTCGGCCTCTTCGCGCTCCGCCTGGTCCTGCTTGCGCAGGCGTATGATGGCGCGGATCGCCTTGGTGTCGAAGCCGTTGCCCTTGGCTTCGGCATAGACGTCCTTGATGTCGTCGGCGATGGTCTTCTTTTCTTCCTCAAGCCGCTCGATGCGCTCGATCAACGCGCGCAACTGGCCGGCGGCCACAGTCTGGCTGGTTTCGGTGATTTCGTCGGCCATACGGCTCTCCTGCGATTTTATCGTGTGTGGGCTGAGCCGCGACTCGGCGGCTTGAGGATCGGGGCGGTTCGATGCCCGACCGGACGCGCCGGGTCAAGGGCGGCGACGTTTGACCCGACAGCCCCCCATGCAGGGAGCGGACAGCCAGTCGATCAGTGATCTTTCGGGCGGGCGGACTCGAACGCTGATTTCTGGGCGTCGGAAGCCTCGCGCTGATGCTTCGCCTGCCATTCGCCATAGGGCATGCCATAGACGATTTCGCGCGACTGGTCCTTGGTGAGGTCGATGCCCGCCGCGTCCGCCGCGTCGCGATACCAGTTGGACAGGCAGTTGCGGCAGAAGCCCGCGAGGTTCATCAGATCGATGTTCTGCACATCGCTGCGCTCCGACAGGTGCTGCAGGAGCCGGCGGAAGGCCGCCGCCTCGAAATCCCGCTTCTGATCGTCTGAAAGCTCGCTCATCTCGGAGGCTCCCGTCTCAAATTGGTCCCGTGCGCGATCCGTACTGCCGCGCCACATGCATATCGGGCAGCCGGTTCAGTTCTTCAACGATCGGCGCGAGCCGAAGCGCCCATTGTTCCACTCCGGCTCGATCGGCGATCAAATCCTGGCGCACCTCCAGCAAAGCATGCGCAAAACCCGGCACGATTGCGTGGCGGTACATCGTGTCGCCCCGCAGCGCACCATCATACGGCTCGTTGTCGCCGACGACCAGGAGCGGATCGCGCTGCAGCATTTCGATCAGTGGCAGCGGCGCGCGCGGGTCCTGGTCCCACAGCACGCCGGCGTGCCAGGGGCGCTGCCGCCCCTGCATCGATGGCGTGAAAGAGTGCAGCGAGAAGAGGAAGGGTGCGGTTCCCGTCGCCGTATGGACGGAGGCGATCAGCGAACCCACCGCATCGTGATAGGGACGATAGAACCGGTCCAGCCTTCGTTCGCGCTCGGCCGGCGCCATCGGATAGTTCGCCGGCACGATGGTTCCGTCATAGAGTTGGCGGATCAGCGTCGGATCGTCCTCGCCACGGTTGGCGTCGATGAGCAGCCGCGAGAAATTCGCCATCACCGCCGGCGCGCCGGTCAGTTCCGCCAGCCGCCGCGTCAGGGCCTCGACGCCGATGTCGTAAGCGATGTGACGGTCGAGTTCGCCGGGCGGCAATCCAAGGATGCCATATTGGTCGGGCAGCGCCCGCCCCGCGTGGTCGGCAATGAGTACAAGACCGATTGTGCGGTCGCCTTCGAGGACCTCGAACGGCGCAAAGGATTGGGAACTGGGCATCGCGATCTGGATTTGCTTCGATTGCCACTTTCATTTCACGCGCGCCGTCCCGATGCAACGCCGCGCTTTCGGCGCCTCTTTGCGACGGGTTTGCACGGTCTACGAAAATTCACCCTCCGCCATGGCCGTTGGCGCGCATTTGTGCGAAACACCTAAATCGATTGGGGTGTGGCGCTGCGTTGCGTTGACATGGTTGGACACATTGCCGAAAAGAGCCTTTCACATTCGATCCGTATAAGGGGCCTGACGATGGAAGTTGCCGGAGGTTGCCGGGTGCGCTTTGCGCAATCCGCGCTGCTTCTCTTCCTCGCCATCGGTGCGCTCTTCGTGGCCACCCCGGCGCGGGCGGATTTTCGCGTGTGCAACGCGACGCAGAGTCTGGTCGGTGTCGCCATCGGGTATCGGGCGACCGATGGCTGGAAAACGGAAGGCTGGTGGCAGATTGACGCGTCCACGTGCAAGACCCTGATCGAGGGCGCATTGTCGTCGCGCTTTTACTACCTCTATGCCGAGGATGCTGAGCGCGGCGGTCGATGGGACGGCTCGATCAACATGTGCGTAGCCGAAAAAGAGTTCAAGATCGTCGGCGTGACCGACTGTTTCGCGCGCGGCTTTCAGCGCGCGGGCTTCAAGGAATACGATACCGGCGAACAGGCCAGTTGGATGGTTCAGTTGACGGATGACCCCGCAGCCGGGGCAGCTCCGCCCGTTACCGGCCCAATCCAGCCCGTGCCAGAGGAAGGCCCCGAGGAATGAGACGCAGCCGCAAAGTCAAGATTCTGGCCACACTCGGGCCGGTGTCCTCCGATGAGCCGATGATCCGCAAGCTGTTCGACGCTGGGGCTGACGTTTTCCGCGTCAATATGAGCCACGCCGATCACGATCTCATGCGCACTGTCGTCGGCCGCATTCGCGCCGTTGAAGCAGCGGTCGGGCGGCCGATCGGCATCCTCGCTGATCTGCAGGGGCCGAAGCTGCGTGTCGGCAAGTTTGCGAATGGCAAGGAAGAGTTGACCGTTGGGCAGACCTTTACGCTCGACGGTAATCCCGAACCCGGTTCTTCGACGCGAGTCCACCTGCCGCATCCCGAAATTCTTTCCTCGGTACAGGCCGGCGACCGGCTGCTCATCGACGACGGCAAGTTGCAGCTCAAGGCTGTCAGCGCCGATGGCAAGACGATCGTGTGCACGGTTGTCGCCGGCACGACGATCTCGGACAAGAAGGGCGTCAGCCTGCCGGACACCGACCTGCCTGTCGGTGCGCTGACCGACAAGGACCGCTCCGATCTCGACGCGGTGCTCGACGCCGGGGTCGACTGGGTGGCGCTGTCATTCGTCCAGCGTCCCGACGATCTGGCTGAGGCGCGCAAGATCGCCCGCGGCCGTGCTCTGATCATGGCCAAGATCGAGAAGCCGCAGGCTGTCGCGCGGCTGAAGGAAATCATCGACCTTTCCGATGCGCTGATGGTCGCCCGCGGCGATCTTGGCGTCGAAATGCCGATCGAGGCTGTGCCTGGCATTCAGAAGCAGATCACGCGCGCGGCGCGCAAAGCCGGCAAGCCGGTGGTTATCGCCACGCAGATGCTGGAGTCGATGATCACCGCGCCAATGCCGACGCGCGCCGAAGTCTCCGACGTGTCCATCGCCGTTTTCGAGGGCGCCGACGCGATCATGCTGTCGGCCGAATCGGCCGCCGGCAAATATCCCGTCGAAGCGGTGTCGATGATGAACCGCATCGCCGAGCGGGTGGAGCAGGATCCGAACTATGCCGGCATCATCAATGCTCAGCGCTCGGAACCGGAGGCAACCGGACCGGACGCGATTTCGCTTGCGGCGCGCGAGATTGCCGAGACGCTGAAGCTGTCGGCTATCGTGACTTATACCGCTTCCGGAACAACCGGCATTCGCGCAGCGCGCGAACGCCCGCAAGTGCCGATCATCGCGCTCTCGCCGATCCTTGCCACCGCGCGGCGCCTGTCGCTGCTGTGGGGCACGCACTGCGTCGTCACCCCGGACGCCTACGATCTCGACGATATGGTGGACCGCGCCTGCCGCATCGCGCATGAGGAGAATTTCTCCAACAATGGCGACCGCATCATCATCACTGCAGGCGTCCCGCTGCGAACTCCCGGTGCGACCAATATGATCCGCATCGCTTATGTCGGGCAGGAGCAAAGGTCGGTATAGTCGAGTACAGGCGCCGGCCGGACGGTCGGCGTGGAACTGGGCGCGCGACATGCTCGCGGCTTTGAGGGCGAGCGCAGGCTCACTCGCCTTCCAATTTGGTCACAATTCCGCTTAGAGTCTTGTGCATGAGCGAACGCCAGGAATCGGACGGGCGAATGGCTTTGTTGAACACTCTTGGACTGTCGGGGCAGGGCGAAAAGGATTTCGACCCGCATAAGCTGTCCAGCCCGCAGGTTTTCCTGCTGTCCATGGTCGTGTTCCTCGCCATCGTGGCGTTCATTGCGGTCATCCTGACGAGGCAGATCTCGTCGGCCTTCTCGACCAATCCGGGTCTGAATGGATTGATCGTCGGCGTGCTGCTGGTGGGCATCCTGCTGGCTTTCGGGCAGGTGATCCGCCTGTTCCGGGAAATCCGCTGGGTGAACAATTTCCGCGCCGGCACCGATTCCGCCGAGCCGGTCCTGCTGGCGCCGATGAAGGCGATGCTTGGCCGTTCGTCGGCCTTCTCCGCAAGCTCCATGCGCACCATGCTGGATTCGATCGCGACCCGCCTCGACGAGAGCCGAGACGTCTCGCGCTACCTTGTCGGCCTGCTCGTCTTCCTCGGCCTGCTCGGCACTTTCTGGGGCCTGCTGCAGACCATCGGCGCGATTGGCGACACGATCCAGTCGCTCGACCCGGGTTCGGGTGACACGAAATCGGTCCTCGATGCGTTGAAGTCCGGCCTGTCGGCTCCGCTCTCCGGTATGGGCACCGCGTTCTCCTCCTCGCTGTTCGGTCTGTCGGGATCGCTGGTGCTCGGTTTCCTCGACTTGCAGGCGGGCCGCGCCCAGAACCGGTTCTACACCGAGCTTGAGAACTGGCTGTCCACCGAAGCCGACATGTCGTCGGATCTGGTCGTTTCGGATCCGGGTCGGGCTGGCTCCGCCGAGGATCTCAAGGTGCTCGCCGAGCGGCTGCGGTCGTTCCAGGATACCGGCGGTTCGAACCAGCGCGTCGCAGCCGCGATGGCCAACCTCGCGGACGGTATTTCCGGTCTCGTCAAGAATATGCGCTCCGAGCAGCAGATCATGCGCGACTGGGTCGAGCAGCAATCGGATGAGCAGAAGGAAATGCGCGCCACACTGGACAAGCTCGCCAACGCCTTGAAGGCAAGGGAGCGCATCTGACATGGCGCTGGCGCGGGGCCGGCGCGGCGACCGCCGCATCGACTATTGGCCAGGCTTCGTCGACGCGCTGTCGACGCTGCTCCTGGCAATCATGTTCCTGCTTTCGGTCTTCGTGCTGGCGCAGTTCCTGCTGTCGCGCGAGATCTCCGGCAAGGACGAGGTGCTCAACCGCCTGAATTCGCAGATCAACGAACTGACGCAATTGCTGGCGCTGGAACGCGGCAACACGCAGGATGCGCAAGACGCGCTGGCCAACCTTCAGGCCTCGCTGGAAGCCGCCGTCAGCGAGCGCAGCCGCCTCGAAACGCTTCTCACGCAAGGTGCAGGCCAAGGCGACGCCGCCGAGGCTCGCATCGGCACGCTGTCCGGAGAGTTGGAAACCCAGCGTCAGGTCAGCCAGCGCGCCCTGTCGCAGGTGGAACTGTTGAACCAGCAGATTGCTGCGTTGCGCCAGCAGATCGCGGCGCTGGAAGGCGCGCTGGACGTCTCGGAATCGCGCGACCGCGAGTCCAACACCAAGATTGCCGACCTCGGCAAGCGCCTCAATGTCGCCTTGGCCCAGCGTGTGCAGGAACTGAACCGCTACCGTTCCGATTTCTTTGGCCGTTTGCGCGAGATCCTGTCCGACCGCGAGAACGTCCGCATCGTTGGCGACCGCTTCGTCTTCCAGTCGGAAGTCTTGTTTCCGGCCGGTTCCGAGCAGATCAACGATGCCGGCCAGGTCGAGATGAAGAAGCTCGCCGACGCTATCATGGGCCTGCAGAAGGAAATCCCGCCGGAGATCAACTGGGTGCTGCGCGTGGACGGCCATACCGACAACGTGCCGCTGTCGGGCGCCGGACGTTATGCCGACAATTGGGAGCTTTCCTCGGCGCGCGCCACGTCTGTCGTTAAATATTTGATCGCCAATGGCGTGCCGGCAAATCGCCTGGTCGCCGCCGGCTTCGGCGAGTTCCAGCCGCTTGACGCGAGCGACAGCCAGGAAGCGCGCGACAAGAACCGCCGCATCGAGCTCAAGCTCACCGAGCGGTGAGATAGTGCGCGCATCGCTTCTCCTGCTTGGTGCCATGCTGTGCGTGGCCAGCGCGCAAGCGTCCGAATGGAGCGGCTCCAGTCTGTCGCTGCGATCGAGCATCAACGGTATTTACTGCAGGGCCGGTCCTGTGCAGCTCAGTATCGACGGCGAGATAGTGCATGGGTCCGCCAACAGCGGTATTGCACTGAGCGGACGCCTGGCTGCCGACGGCTCCCTCTCGCTCAGCGGCGGATTGGGCGGCCAGGTTAGCTTCAACGGCAAGAAGACGGGAAATCGCGTGAGCGGTTCCTGGGTCGAGGGGCTCAGCGGCTGCGGCGGCACCTGGCGCGCCGACGAGATTGAACCCGTCGAGCCGGGTGGCGATCCCTCCCAAACCCCGCCAAAGGCCGATGAAGACTGAAAGACAGATCGCTACTGGCCGATGGCAGCCTCCGATACCAGCGCGGGATCATCGCGGTAGAGATCGGGGAACAGCTTCTTCAGGTTCTCGATCTTAGGCAGATCATTATAAACGATGTAGGGCTGGTTCGGATTCAGCGTCAGATAGTCCTGGTGATAGGCCTCTGCGGGATAAAAGGTCCGGTCCGGTTCCACTGTCGTTTCGATCTTGGCGTCATAGAGCTTCGCTGCGTCCAGCTGATCGATATAGGCTTTGGCGAGTTTCGCCTGCTCACCGTCCTGCGGGAAGATCGTCGAGCGATACTGCGTCCCGAGGTCGGGACCCTGGCGGTTCAGTTCGGTTGGATCATGCGCCACCGAGAAATAGACCTGCATCAGCTTGCCGTACGAGACCGCTTTTGGATCGTAGGTGATCTTTACCGCCTCGGCATGACCGGTGAGGCCGCTGCCGACCATTTCGTATTTCGCCATCTTTGCGTCACCGCCGGCATAGCCCGACACAGCGTTCTTGACGCCTTTCGTGTGCTGGAAAACGCCCTGAACGCCCCAGAAGCAGCCGCCGGCAAAGACTGCCGTCGCCGTTGCGTCCCCTGCCTCATCCAGCTTGGGTGCCGGGATCGCGATACCCTCCTGCGCGAAAGCGGAGGGAACCGGCGCAAGAGCGCCGAGCGCTACCGCGCCCGCCAGCAGCAGCGCGCGAAGGGGCAGGGCGCTGCGAAAAGTCGAACGACCGTGAGACATGGGATGTTCTCCGAGATCAGGGATTTGTCTGGGCGAGGTGTCAGGCTGCCGCTGCTTTGAAAGTCATGGCGACGCCGTTCATGCAGTAGCGCAGCCCGGTGGGCTTGGGCCCATCGTCAAACACATGGCCAAGGTGTCCGCCGCAGCGGCTGCAATGGACGGAGGTGCGCGTCATGCCGAAAGAACTGTCATCCTCGGTGCCGACGGCCTTCTCGATAGGCGCCCAGAAGCTCGGCCAGCCGGTACCGCTGTCGAACTTCGTGCGCGAATCGAACAGCGCCTGCTCACAGCCCGCGCAGTCGAAGATACCGGCGCGATGCTCATCATTGAGGGGGCTGGTGAATGGCCGCTCCGTGCCGGCCTCGCGCAACACGTTGAATTGTTCGGGCGTCAGCTTCTTGCGCCACTCGTCGTCGTTCATGGAAACCGCGAAGGTGCCCTTGGCGCGTGTCGGCGCGATGCGGCCCCATAGGCCGGCCGTGAGCGCCACCGCGGCCGCTCCCATCGTCAGCAGAGTTCGCCTGTCGATCATATGAATTCTCCCTGCGGCGCATGCGCCGGATGCTTCAGGGAAGAATACGCTTTCCAGCCGGCTTTGTTACGCGCCGAGGCGAAAAATCACGATCAAGTGAAATGGCGGGCAAGTGAAAAGCCGGGCAAGTGAAATGGCGGGCAAGTGAAACCCGCGAGCAAGTCTCACCAGCCCAGCCAGACCGCTATGAGAGCCAGCGCTGCGGGGACGGTCTGGATATAGAGGATCTTCCGCGCTGCAGTCGCCGCGCCGTAGAGGCCGGCAACCGCCACGCAGAGCAGGAAGAACACCTTGAACTGGAAACCGGCATCGCCGAGATAGAGCCCCCACAGCAGACCGGCAGCGAGGAAGCCGTTGTAGAGGCCCTGGTTCGTTGCGAGTACCTTCGATTCGCGCGCAAACTCGGGCGTCAGGTTGAACGTCTTGCGGCCCTGCGGCGTATCCCACGCCACGATCTCAAGGTAGGCGATATAGAGGTGGATTAGCGCCACCAGCGCGACCAGGATGTTGCCGATCATTCATGCTATCCCCGAACAAGCGTGCATTCATCCCACAATTGAGCCGCCGCGCAAGCCGCTGGATCATTGCCCAACTCTTGCGCCCGATCGTTTCTTGATATCCTCTCCGCGCAAAATGACCCCGGAGCTTCAATGTCCTTCCAGAAACTCGATGAACTCGGCCATAAACTCGAAGCGCTGGAACATGCGCTGGCGATCCTTGGCGCTGACGAAGCCACGCACATGGCGGTGGGCGGCGGCGAAAAGCGGGCGGATGCAATGAGCATGCTGGCCGGCATGCTGCACCGTCAGTCCACCGCGCCCGAGATCGCCGATTGGATCGGCGCAGCCGAGCAGGAAGATCTGAACGACGACCAGAAAATCGCCGTCACGGAATTTCGCCGTCACTACACCAACCTGACCTGCCTGCCGGTGGAGTTCGTCGAGCGACAGACACGGGCGCGGCTGCGCTGCGAGCAATTGTGGCGCGACCTGCGGGCCAAGAACGATTGGACCAGTTTCAAGCCGGCGCTGGAAGGCATCGTGACCCTTGTTCGCGAAGAGGCCGCGCTGCGGGCGGAGGCGCTCGGCCTCGATCCCTACGACGCGATGATGGAGCAATATGATCCGGGGAACCGGGCTGCCGACATCACGCCGGTGTTCGATGAATTGAAGATTTTCCTGAAGGATTTCGTCCCCAAGGCGCTGGCGGTCCAGGAGCAGCGGTCGGCGAAGCGTCCGCTCAAGCCGCTATCCGGCGTGTATCCCATCGAGCGCCAGCGCGATCTGGGCCTCGCGATGATGAGCGCGGTCGGCTTCGACATGACGCATGGCTCGCTCGCGGTTTCGCACCACCCCTTTTGCGGCGGGGTGCCAACGGATGTGCGCATCACCACACGGTACAGGACCAGTGATTTTCTCTCTGCGCTGATGGGCGTTTTGCACGAAACCGGCCACGCACTCTACGAACAGAACCTGCCGCATGAATGGGGACATTGGCCGGTGGGCAAAGCGCGCGGCATGGCGGTGCATGAGAGCCAGAGCCTGTTTGTCGAGAAGCAGCTTGGACGCAACCCTGCCTTCTGGCGATGGGCGCTACCGGTGGTGGAAAAGCATCTCGGCGAGGACTGGTCGATCGACGATATCCTGCCGCACGTTCATCACGTCGGACGCGGTCTCATCCGCGTCGACGCCGACGAGGTAACCTATCCGCTGCATGTCATCTTGCGCTACGAACTGGAGCGGGAGTTCGTCGCCGGCCGCCTGGAGGTCGCCGATCTGCCTGAAGCCTGGGACGCCAAGATGCGCGAATATCTCGGCCTGCCGACCATCGACAATCCGGCGGATGGGCCGATGCAGGACGTGCATTGGGCAAGCGCGGCGTTCGGCTATTTCCCATCCTATACGCTGGGCGCCATGATGGCCGCGCAGCAATGGGCGGCATTCGAGAAAAGCCACCCAAGCGCCAATGAGGACATCGCCAAAGGGGATTTCGCCGCTGTGAACGAGTGGCGGCGTGCCAATATATGGTCGCAGGGTTCCCGCTGGTCGACGCCCGAACTGCTGGAGCGCGCCACCGGCGACAAGCTCGACGCGCGCTATTTCACCGAGCACCTGACCAGGCGCTACGGCGGGGAGTAGTCTGCCGGGAAGGGCGCTCACTCCGCACGGAATTGTGCGCGCAGTCGCTCAAATTGCCTCCGCAAGCCGTACTGGCCTTCAAGCCGGGTCAGGTTGCACGCGACGGGGCGCGCAACCACACCGGCTTTATTTGAGGCGATCTCCCTGCGTCAGCGCCGCGCCCATTGCGGTGAAATGTAAAACTGTCATGATTCCCGCGATCGGACGCTTGAGGGGCTGCGCCCGCGTCATCGCTATCGGCGCGCGGCGAAAACGAAAACCGGGGCCGGAACGACCGGCCTCGGAAGCGCCGTTGGAAGGACATGACCGTGGCTGTGGCCAGACAAGCATCCAATGCATGGCGCGTCCTGGCGGTGCTCTTCCTGGCCAATCTGTTCAATTTCTTCGACCGCGCCGTGCCCGCCATTGTGCTTGAGCCCATGCGCAAGGAGTGGAGCCTGAGCGACCTGCAGCTTGGCATCATCTCCGCGGCGTTCACCGTGGTCTATGCGGTCGCGGGCATTCCTCTCGGACGGCTTGCCGACACGCGCTCGCGCAAGACGATCATGGGGTTGGGCCTGATCGTCTGGAGCGGTTTCACTGCGGCAGGCGCGGCGGCCGGCGGGTTTGTCTCCTTCCTGCTGACACGGATCGGCGTCGGCATTGGCGAGGCGAGCTACGCGCCGGCGGCAACGGCCCTGATCGGCGATCTCTTCCCGGCCAACAAGCGCTCACGCGCGATGGGCATTTTCATGCTTGGCCTGCCGCTCGGCCTGTTGCTGGCCTTCTTCACCGTGGGGGCAATGGTGAAGGCGTTCGGATCGTGGCGAGCGCCGTTCGTGATCGCGATGATTCCCGGGCTTGTCATCGCCCTTTTGATGTTCACGATCCGCGAGCCGGAGCGCGGCGCTGCCGAAACGCATGCCTCCAGCGAAGCACCGATCGCGAACCCCATCCGCAAGGTGCTCGGCATCCGGACGATGTGGTGGATCATCCTTGCAGGCATTGCGGCCAATTTTGCCGCCTATGCCACAAACGCGTTCATGGTGCCGCTGATGCAGCGCTTCTTCGGGTTGCCGCTGGAAATGGCGGCGGTGTCCACCGGCGTCATCGTCGGCCTTACCGGGCTGGTCGGATTGACTGCGGGCGGGTGGGTCGGCGACCGCATGCATGAGCGCTCGGACCGTGGCCGTCTCGTGCTGGGTGCAGTCAGCCTCCTTCTCGCAGCGATCGCCACCTGGTTCGCATTGAGACTTGGCGCCGATCAGGTCGGCGCGTTCATCGCCGTCTTCTCCGTCGGCTGGCTGCTGCAATATATCTATTACATCAGCCTCTATCCGGCGGTTCAGGATATCGTCGAACCGCGCCTGCGGGCGACGGCGGTCGCCGTCCTGTTCGCCGCGCTTTACCTGCTCGGCGGCGCGTTCGGCCCGATGGTCGTCGGCTTCCTGTCCGACCGCTCTGCCGAGGCCGCGATGACCGCGGCCGGCGCAACGGAAATGAGCGAGCACTTCAAGGCGATCGGCCTGCACGGCGCGATGCGCCTTGTGCCGATCTCGCTGCTGGTCACCTCAATCGCCATTCTTCTGGCGATACGCAGCTTTCCCGACGACGCACGCGCAATGTCCGAAGGGCTGGCCCGGGGCGGTGCAGAGAGGCGTTGACCCAACGCGGACCACGATAGGCGCGGGCACTCGTGCTCCCGCGCCGGGCATCTCAGCTCATTCGACCGTGATGTTGGCTTCCTTCACGACTGGCGTCCACTTCGCGATCTCCGCCTTGACGTGCGTGGCAAGTTCTTCGGGCGTGGAGCCGACAATCGTCGCGCTGAACTCCGCCATCCGAGCAGCGACGGCGGGATCGGCCAACGCCTTCTTTGCGGCATCGTTGATGACGGCGACGACCTCGGGCGGCGTGTTGGCCGGCGCGAAGAGCGCGTTCCATGTGTAGGTTTCGTAGCCGGGAACCGTTTCGCCGATGGTCGGCACATCGGGGAAGGATTCCGCCCGTTTGGCCGTGGTTACGCCGAGCGCCCGCAATGTGCCGGCTTTGATGTGCGACGAAGAGGACGGCAGATTGTCGAACATGATCGACACCTGATTGCCCAGCAGATCGTTCAGCGCCGGACCGGAGCCCTTGTAGGGAACGTGAACCATGCTTACGCCGGCCATCTTCTTGAACAGCTCGCCGGAGAGATGCAGCGGCGTGCCGTTGCCTGACGAGGCATAGGCGTATTTTTCCGGATCGGCCTTAACCAGGTCGATGAGTTCCTGCACGGTCTTGGCCGGGAGTTCGGGATTGACCACGAGCACGTTCGGCACGATCACCAGCAGCGAAATCGGCGTGAAATCCTTCTCGGCATCATAGGGCGCTGTCTTGAGCATCAGAGGATTGAGCGCATGCGTCGCCACGGTTCCCATCAGGATGGTGTAACCGTCGGGATCGGCGCGTACGACATTGCCGGCGCCGAGACTGCCGCCGCCGCCGCCGACATTCTGGACAACGATCTGCTGTCCCAGGATCTCCGACATCTTCGCGGCGATGACGCGCGCCACGACATCCGTTGATCCACCCGCGGCAAAAGGCACGACCAGATTGATGGGCCGTTCCGGGAAGGTCTGCGCCACTGCGCCCTTGTTGAGGGCGAGCGCTGAAACGAGGGAAAGGCCGAGCGCCAAAATGGCGCGACGCGTCAACACCGCAACGTTCATGTTCAACTCTCCGATTGTTCGACGCCACATTGTAACCAGCTTGATCAAGAGATCAAACATGACGGGCGGGGTCGAGACCGGCGAGGTTCAGCGCTGCCGCAGTTGGCGGCCCCAAGTCCTGCGGACATCTAAAGTCGAGTTGCGTTACTCGGCGGCCTGAAAGGCGCTGGCGCCCGTCTCGAACTGCATCTTGGCGAGGCGTGCGTAGAGCCCGTGCTTCTTGACCAATGCGGTGTGCGTGCCCTGCTCGACAATTCGGCCACCATCCATGACAAGGATCCGGTCCGCTTTGAGGACGGTCGCCAGCCGGTGCGCGATGACCAGCGTCGTGCGGCCGTGCATAAGACCTTCGAGGGCCTCTTGCACCAGTTTCTCGCTCTCCGCGTCCAGCGCCGACGTGGCCTCATCGAGCAGGAGGATAGGCGCGTCACGCAGGATGGCGCGGGCGATCGCAATGCGCTGCCGCTGTCCGCCCGACAGCGTGACGCCGCGTTCTCCAACCAGCGTATCGTAGCCCTCTGGCAGCTTGTCGATAAATTCCTGCGCATGGGCTGCGCGCGCCGCGGCGATGATGTCGGCGTCGGTGGCGCCCGGCCGGCCGAAGGCAATGTTGTCGCGCACGCTGGCGGCAAAGATCGTGACATCCTGCGGCACCACCGCGATCCGCCCGCGCACTTCTGCCGGATCCGCATCTCGCACATCGATGCCGTCGATACGCATTTCGCCCGAACCTGGATCGTAGAAGCGTTGCAGCAGCGCGAACACCGTGGTCTTTCCGGCGCCGGACGGGCCTACGATCGCCACCGTTTCGCCGGGCTCGATCGAGAAGGTCAGTCCGTGCACCGCCGAGCGGTCCGGCCGCGCCGGATAGCTGAATTCGACATCACGAAATTCGACGGCGCCGCGCGGCGGCTGGGGCAGGGCGCGGGGATTGGCCGGCGCCGTGATTTCCGATTTCTCCTCCAGAAGCTCCGTCAGCCGCTCCGCCGCTCCGGACGCTTGGCTGAGTTCACCCCAGACCTCGGATAAGGCGCCAAGCGCGCCGGCCGCGAAGACCGAATAGAGCAGGAATTGGCCGAGAGTGCCCGGCGACATCGTGCCCTGCAGGACATCGCGGGAACCGAACCAGAGCACGGCCACGACCGACGAAAAAATGCTGAAGATGGCGACGAAAGTGAGCATCGCCCGCGCTGTCGTCGACGAACGCGCCGCCTGGAACGCGGCCTCCACCGATTGTGCGAAGCGCCGCGTGACGAGGCTCTCATTGGTGAAGGATTGCAGCGTGCGAACCGCGCCGATCTGCTCGCCGGCATAGGCCGTCGCCTGTGCCAGCGTGTCCTGCGCCTGCCTCGACTTCGCCCGCACCGATCGGCCGAAGGCCATGAGCGGCAGCACGACGATCGGGATTGCCGCGATCACCAGGCTGGAAAGCTTGGGGCTCGTGTAGACCATCATGGCGAGTGCACCCAAACCCAACAGCACATTGCGCAGCGCTACGGAAGCGGTGGCGCCGACGGCGGATTTGATCTGCGTCGTGTCGGCGGCCAGTCGCGACAGGATCTCACCCGATTGCGAGCGATCGAAGAAGGCGGGCGACAGGGTCGTCACATGCGCGAACACGTCGCGTCTTATATCCGCCACGACGCGTTCGCCGAGGGTTACGACGAAATAATAGCGGCAGGCTGAAGCCAGCGCGAGCAACGCCGCTATGACCACCAGCATCGAAAAGTAGTTGGCGATGAAAGTCGAATCCGACGAGGAAAAGCCGTGGTCGATCATGCGGCGAACCGCGAGGGGCAGCGTCAGGGTTGTCGCCGCTGCCAGCCCTAGAAAGAACAGCGCAGCGCCCACCATGCCGCGATAGCGCCCCACATAGGGCGCCAGTCTCCGGAGCGGCCCGAGCGAACGCCTGGTCGCCGCTTCCCTATTCGCCGGTTCGTCGGCCATCGGTTGTCGCGTTTCTCCCGCGGCTATGTGGCGCGAAATGCCGCGCCCACAGCCTTGTGCTTGCTTTTCGGCTGATGTATAGGCCAGCCCGACCCTTTGAAGCCGTACATTCCTATGCAGCGGGCTTCAAGTTTTTCGACTGAGCGACATCGCCGCAGGCAGTGCCCGGGCACTGGCGACACGAATTTTGGGAATAGACCGATGAAAGAGAAGATCCACCCCGACTATCACACCATCAAGGTCGTCATGACCGATGGCACCGAATACCTGACGCGCTCCACCTGGGGCAAGGAAGGCGATACGATGAACCTCGACATCGATCCGACCACCCATCCGGCATGGACGGGCGGCCAGCAGACGCTGCTCGACCGTGGTGGCCGCCTGTCGAAGTTCAAGAACAAGTTCGCCAATCTGGGCATCTAAGCCCAGCTGACGGCGGTTTTGAAAGCCCGGCCCTCGCGCCGGGCTTTTGTTTTGGGTCAGATGGCCAATTCGCGCAGCGCCATGCGCTTGTAGGCCGCGACCAGACGATCTCCCTCTGCTCTGTCCACCGAGACCGC
This sequence comes from Mesorhizobium sp., assembly GCA_036524835.1. Lineage (GTDB taxonomy): Bacteria > Pseudomonadota > Alphaproteobacteria > Rhizobiales > Rhizobiaceae > Mesorhizobium_G. The sequence goes on from DATDBN010000139.1 coordinate 56,632, forward strand.
CAGGCGCATCGTCGCTTCACCAAGCTGCCAGATGAGGAACGCTGCCGACGACAGCGCTTCCGTATCGGCCTCCGGCCTGACACGCCTCCATGCGTCGACCAGCGTCCGCGCACTGGCTCGGCTGTCGGCAAGTTCCAGTTCCCGCAACGGCTTGTCGGCCTGCGTGGCCGACCAGATGTCGCGCATCACCGGTTCTGCGAGGCAGATCGCGTAGTAGGTATCCAGCAGGCCACCAAACGCCATCAGCAGTCCGTCAAGGTCCGCAACCTCCGCCAGCGCCTCGTCGATGCAGGCTCGGCTGGCTGTGGTGTAACGCTCCGCCAGCGCCCTTATGATCGCCGCCTTGTCGGGGAAGAATTGATAAAGCGAGCCGATCGAGACATCGGCGCGCTCAGCCACTTCGGCCATGCGCATTGCGTCGCTGCCCCGCTCGGCGATGAGAGCGCTCGCCGCAGCCAGCATGCGCTCCACGCGCTCCTTGCTTCGCTGCTGTGCCGGCTCCTTGCGAAGCGGTGAGGGGGAAGCGGTCATCTCATCCATAATGCGAGCATTACTCATATTTCTCTTGACATGCAAGATATGAGGAATTATCACATTCATAAACGTGAGGAATCCTCACCTTTAAAGGCCCTAAGCGATACCAAAGTCCCGCCCGTCGCGCGGCTATCAGCAGGAGAACCCGTCATGCTACCAAACGTGCTTTCCATGTTCACGCTCATCGCCGCGCTTGGCTCTGGCATCATGGCCGGTCTCTACTTCGCATTCTCGAACTCGGTGATGGGTGCGCTCGGGCGGCTCCCCGCCGCGCAAGGCATCACGGCGATGAATGCCATCAATGTGGTCATCCTGAACCCGCTGTTTCTTGCTGTCTTTATAGGAACGGCGCTTGTCGCGGCCCTGCTTGCGGTGGCGGCGATTCTCGGCTGGACGCCGCGGCCTATATGGGTCCTCACCGGCGCAGTGCTCTACATCGCCGGCAGCATCATCGTGACGATGGCCATCAATGTGCCGTTGAACAATGCACTTGCAGCCAGCGACCCGAACAGCGCCGCAGGCGCGACCCTATGGGCCGGCTATCTCGATCGGTGGGTCTTCTGGAACCACATCCGCACGCTTGCCTGCACAGGGGCGCTGGCGGCGTTCATTGCTGCGTTGATGTAGCGTGCCCGCGCGCGGCCCTCGACTTCACAAAACGAAAGAGCCCGGCATCGCTGCCGGGCCCTTCAAATGCTTGACTTCGAAAGGAGCAGCTTACGCCGCTTCTTCCTGGGCTTCGACTTCCTCATTGTCGGCCTTGGCGCCGCGCTTCGGACCCTTGGCGAGGTTCACCTCGATCAGGCGCACAGCCTCGGTCTCGGACATCTTGTTGACGGCCGCGATTTCGCGAGCCATGCGGTCGAGAGCAGCCTCGTAGAGCTGGCGCTCGGAGTAGGACTGCTCCGGCTGGTTCTCGGCGCGAAAAAGGTCGCGCACAACTTCCGAAATCGAAATCAGGTCGCCGGAGTTGATCTTCGCGTCATATTCCTGCGCACGGCGCGACCACATGGTGCGCTTGATGCGGGCGCGGCCCTGCACAACCTTGAGCGCGCGGTCGACATAATCCGTTTCCGAAAGCTTGCGCATGCCGATCGATACCGCCTTGGCAACGGGCACCTTGAGGCGCATCTTGTCTTTCTGGAAGTCGATCACGAACAGTTCGAGCTTGTGGCCCGCCACTTCCTGCTCATCGATAGAGACGATCTGTCCGACGCCGTGAGCTGGGTAAACGATGAACTCGCCGGTCTTGAAACCCTGGCGCGTTGAACTGATCGGCTTCTTCTGCTGCTGGACGGTGGTGGTAGCCATACGCACGGTACTCCTTTTTGTTGCCGGCCGCTTTTGGACCGGAAGGTCGGCGCACAAATTGGCTCTCGCCCCCGCGACCGCAAACATATGAAAGACCCGCAAGTTCCATCCCAAGCGTGACCGCAGGGTCCCAACACCCGGCGAAATGTCACCTTGGCTCAAAAATGCGGGATTGCCTTTCAATGATTACGGCTTGTGCGCCATGGTTGATGGATTGCCATCGGCATGGGCACAGGGGTACCACAAAAATATACAAATGTCAAAGATTTGCTGCACGCGCGAAGGCTCAGGCAGCCTTTGCTCAAAAAAGCAGCAAGGGCAGCCAGCTAATAGCCTGCGGCGCATTCCGGCCAGGGATCAATCGCCCTCGCCGGGTTCGGCTGAAAAAAACTTCTCGAACTTGCCTTCCTGCCCGTCGAATTCCTTGGCGTCGGCCGGCTCATCCTTCTTCTTGGTGATGTTCGGCCACTTCTCTGCATACTCAGTGTTGATTTGCAGCCATTTGTCCAGCCCCGGCTCGGTATCCGGCTTGATCGCGTCGGCCGGGCATTCCGGTTCGCACACACCACAGTCGATACACTCGTCCGGATGGATCACGAGCATGTTTTCGCCTTCGTAAAAACAGTCGACCGGACAGACCTCGACGCAGTCGGTGTACTTGCACTTGATGCAGTTGTCGGTGACGATGTAGGTCATGGTCTGCTCTTCGTGATCGGCTCGTACGATCCAGCCGCTGGGCGATTTCGTGGTTGAGGTAGACCGTTTGACCGGGGCTGGCAAGGGCGGCGACAGCCATGCTGACCCCCGAGGGGGAAAAGCATTCCTACAGCGGTTTCCCCAAGGGATCGTTTGCCTTTTTGGCCTCCAGCGATACCGCAACGAGACGAACCGCGCGAAATCCGCCATCTCCCGGGCGCACGCTCGCCGCTATCCGCGACCACCCCGAAACGACGGCAACTCGTCCGGCGGGGCATCGGCGTCGCCGGACATGGGCGACAGGTCCTCGTACAGCATGCGCGCTTCTTCGGCCGGGCCGCGCCGCACTCCGGCGTCCAGCACGCGGTAGACGAGGATGCGGCGCTCAAGCGTCAATGTGAGCACGTCGCCGGGCTTCACCGCTTGCGCGGCCTGCTCGCATTTTTCCCCGTTGATGCGCACACGTCCGGATAGCGCCAATTTGGAGCCCAGCGAGCGCGACTTCACCACGCGGGCGAAAAACAGCCATTTGTCGATGCGCTGCGAGCCAGCCGGCGGCATTTACTTGCGCAGTTGGTCTCGGAGCGCGGCGAGCTTTGCGAAGGGCGAGTCCGGGTCGAAACGCACCGGCCGTTCTTCGCGCGGCTTGCCCTGGAAATTGGGCTTGCCGCCTTTTTGATCGGGACGCCCCTTGAAGTCCGGCTTGCCGTCGCGCCGCGGTTGATTGTCGCGGCCGGCATCGCGGCTACCATCGCCCGGGCGCTGCCCAGGCTTGCCGCGGAACTCGCCCGGCGTGCCCTCCGCCGCCTTGCCACCATGCGGCTTACCCTTGAAACGGCGCTCGAAGCGCTGCTTGCCGTCGGCCGTCCCTTCACGAGGCGCTTGCCCATCCTGCGGCACGCGCTGCCCCTGCGGCTGCCCGTCGCGGCGCTGGCCTTGCTCGCGTCCGCGATGGCGGTTGTCACGCTGATGGCGGGGCCGCTGCTCGGAGCGGGCAGGGCGCCACAACAGGATAGGCTTGGGCGCTTCCGCCGGCTCAGCCGAAGTCACCGGCACGCCGTCCGCGACAGGCGCGGCGGCCTCTCCGTCAGCCTGCGCAGGCGCGGCCTGTTCGTCCGCGTTGGCCGCGCTCAGCGCCGGGGTGTCGTCGACCACTCCAGCTTCCACCGGTTCAGCCTCGGGGGCAGGCACCGCAACGGCAACGGCGTCGAGCGCTTCGTCGACACTGTCGGCATCGCTTGCGCCAGTCATCTCTTCATCGGCAGCGGCATCAGGGGCAGGTTCATCGGCGCTGTCAGACTCGGCGGCGGCTTCGCCCGCTACCAGTTCGCCAGCTTCAGCTTCAGCCTCAATCTCAGCTTCAGCCTCAATCTCCGTCTCGGACTCAGCAACTGTTTCCGCGCTATCGGTTTGATCGGCAGTCTCTTCGGCCCCTTCGGCGGGAGCGGACACGACTGCTTCACCGGCGCCGGTTTCTTCGCGGACTGCCGCTTCAAGTGCTCTCTTTGCAGCCTCGGCCGCCAGCCGGTCAGCTTCCACCTTCGCCCGCCGCTCCGTCTCGGCCTTGGCATAGGCCGCGTCGAGCGCATCAAGCTTGGCCTTCACGTCGGCTGCCACCTTGGGCTCGGCGCGATAGCCGAGGCCTTTCAGGATTTCTTCGATATCGTCGGCTGTAGCGCCCAGGATCGACATCATGGGCGGGGTGACGATGAAGGCCGCGCCGTCGAAAGCGCCATCGGGGCGTTTGCCGGTGCCGGCGCGCCAGGAGAGCGCGGGGCGAATGAGATCGGCGAGCCGCTCGAGAATATCGACGCGCACGGCGCGGCGTCCGAGGACGCGATAGCCGGCCAGCCGATAGAAATTCGTGTCGAAGGAGGCGTTGACGAGCACCGACGTCCGTCCGGTCGCCAGCGCATGGACGACGTCGCCGAACCCGGTCTTGTCCTTGCCGTCATTCTGCAAGGCCCACAGCAGCGTCACCAGGCTGGCGGGCGCCGGCTTGATCAGCGCCGGTATGAAGATGTGGTAGGCGCCGAAGCGGACACCGAGACGGCGCAGCGCGCCACGGCCGTCCTGGTCCAGCGCCTTCATGTCATCGGCGATGTCGCGGCGATTAATGAGGCCGAAATTTTCGACCAACCGGAATGCGATCCCGCGCGCAATGCCCGTCAGTTGTTCTGCGTTCTTCAGGTCGATGAGCGGCTTAAGCTGGCTTTCGATCTGATAGTTCACGTAGCGGTCCGCGCGCGCCACGACCTTGTCGCGCGCCGGTCCATTCAACTGTTCATCCGCGAGCAGGACGACGCGCGGCTTCAAGGGGTCTTCACTTGCCGTCAGCGTGCCGACGGGCGCGCCGATCCAGCGCAGCACGCCATCCGAGGCGAGCGCGAAGTCGGCATTGCCGGCCGTGGCGAACTTCTCGGCGCGCGACTCGAACTCGGCGGCGAGCGCTTTCTGCGCAGCGGCCCTCACGGCCTTGCCGTCCTCGCCCGCCGCACTTTGGTCGGCAGTGAAACGAAAGCCTTGAAGCTCCCCGATATGATGACCCTCGACCGTGACTGTGCCGGCCGGGCTAATTTCTGCATCCAGCATCGCATTTTCTCTCAGGCGGCGCGTAAGCACCGATGTCCTGCGATCAACAAACCGTTTCGTCAACCGCTCATGTAGGGCGTCGGACAATCTGTCCTCGATTTCGCGCGTCTTCTGCTGCCAGTGTGTCGGATCCGCAAGCCAGCCCGGCCTGTTCGAGACAAATGTCCATGTCCGAATCTGGGCGATCCGATGGGAAAGCGTGTCGATATCACCCTCGGTCGAATCGGCCCGGCGGACCTGATCGGCCAGATAAGTCTCGTCGACATGGCCGCGCTGCACGAGATCGAGATAGATCGAACCGACAAGATCGGAGTGCTGCGCCGGCGCGATCTTGCGATAGTCGGGCAGGGCGCAAGTCTCCCAAAGCATCGCGACGCGTTCCGCGCCCTTGGCGAGGTCGCGGATTTCGGGCTGCTGAGAAAGGACCTCCAGCGCCTGCGCGTCGACCGCCGGCGGTGCGCGGGTCAGCCCTTCCACCGGTGCGTTCGTCTCGATCGAGCGCTTGAGCGTCTCAACGCTGGTATAATCGAACTGAGCGGTGCGCCATTGCAGCACCTTCACCGGCTCGAAGTCATGCGCCTCGAGTTTTTGCACCAGATCGTCGTCGAACGGGTCGACCTGGCCGGTCACGCCGAACGTGCCGTCCCGCATATGCCGTCCCGCGCGTCCCGCCACCTGGCCCAATTCAGCGGCGGTCAATTGGCGGTACTGATAGCCGTCGAACTTCCGGTTTTGGGCGAAGGCGACGTGGTCGACGTCGAGGTTCAGACCCATGCCGATCGCGTCGGTGGCGACGAGGTAGTCGACGTCGCCGGACTGGTAAAGCGCAACCTGTGCATTGCGGGTGCGCGGGCTGAGCGCCCCGAGCACGACGGCGACGCCGCCGCGCTGACGCCGGATCAACTCGCCGATCGCATAGACCTCGTCGGCCGAGAAGGCGACGACCGCCGAGCGCGCCGGCAGCCGCGTGATCTTCTTCTGGCCGACATAGGCAAGATGCGACAATCGCGGCCGGGTCACGACGGACACGCCGCGCAGCAGCCGCTCCAGTGGCCCCCGCATGGTCGCGGCGCCTAGCAACAGGGTCTCCTGGCGGCCACGCAGATGCAGGATGCGATCGGTGAAGATGTGCCCGCGTTCGAGATCGCCGGCCAGTTGCACCTCGTCTATCGCGACGAAGGCGGCATCGGTCTCGCGCGGCATCGCCTCAACGGTGCAGACGGAATATTTCGCGCCGGCCGGCGTAATCTTCTCCTCGCCGGTAATCAGCGCGACCCTATGGGCGCCGACCTTTTCGCAGACCCGGGTGTAAACCTCGCGCGCCAAAAGGCGCAGAGGCAGGCCGATGACGCCGCTTTCATGCGCCACCATGCGTTCGATGGCGAGATGCGTCTTGCCGGTGTTGGTGGGGCCGAGCACCGCCGTCACGTCGCGTCCCGAGAGGATCAGCGGGTCGGCCTGTCTGGCGGAAAATGTCATCGGCAGGGGAAAACTCTCTGCGCGTCGGTTGGTGCGCCCGCATTGTTGCCGATTGCGCGGCGACAGGAGCGGACATGCGATCCCGAACACATAGGCAGTTCACCCACAATGCGAAAGAAGAATGTCCGACTTCAGCGCGTTTCCCGGGCGATCTTTACGGTTGGAACGAGTCTGGAACGAATCAGCTACGAATCACAGACTCTGCCTGATTCAGGGTTTGTTCTATACCATATGTGGTTTGGCCAGGCACGTATTTCACAACATGCTGAATCGATGGAAGGCGTGGTTCGGTCGTTTGCCGCGTAAAGTGTTAACGCTCGGCACCGTGGGCTGGCGGCAGCGCGCTCAACTCCTCCAAGATATTGAAATATAAACAAATTCCTAACGGTGTCGCCGTCACTTGGGGCGTTTCGGGGTCTTTTCCGGTAACACTTCGATCAAAGGCGGAACGAATCAGCGACGAATCGCTGCTGCTGCTGGTTTCCGTTTTTGTTCACGGCTACATCTTGTGGTGCGCACATCTTATCCACCGAGAATCCACAGGCTTTGAACTGAATGTTCCGCAGCCGCGCAGTTCGGCTTCGCCAATGTTAACCAATTTGTACCGGAACGGCACATCGCCCCGCGCCGCCTTGGCACTCGGAAAGGCGCTGCATCGCCTCTGGCGGAGCGCTTCCATCGCTCATTCCGGCACGTCCTGTCCATTTCCGTTGCGGCGCGCGCCGACTTTCATTATATGACCCTCACTTTCCCAAAATTGGTGGCTCAAACCACCGCCGGCGACAGGGACGCCGGCGAACGAGAGGATATTATCTGATGGCCAACACCCTTCTCATGCCCAAGGCGACCGCCGTCTGGCTGGTCGACAACACCGGGCTCTCTTTCGAGCAGATCGCGCAGTTCTGTGCGCTTCACCCCCTTGAGGTGAAGGCGATCGCCGATGGCGAATCGGCGCAGGGCATCAAGGGCATGGACCCCGTCATCACCGGCCAGTTGACCCGCGAGGAGATCAAGCGCGCCGAAACCGATCCGAACCACAAGCTGAAGCTCTCCGAGCCGAAGGTTCGCGTACCTGAGTCGAAGCGCAAGGGTCCGCGTTACACCCCTCTGTCCAAGCGGCAGGATCGCCCCAACGCCATCCTTTGGCTGGTGCGCAACCATCCCGAGTTGAAGGATGCGGCGATCTCGCGCCTTGTCGGAACGACCAAGTCGACGATCGAGCAGATTCGCGATCGCAAGCACTGGAACGCCGCCAACCTCGTGCCGATGGATCCGGTTACCCTCGGCCTCTGCTCGCAGATCGACCTCGACATCGAAGTTCAGCGTGCTTCCGCCGGCAAGGCGCCGGCCGCGCCGGTCGGCGACACGCTGCTGCCGGCATCCCTCACCGAGCGCATGGTGGTGGGTGACGACAAGCCGCTGTCACGGGCCGACGAGGATGAGCTTGATGCGAGCAAGGTCTTCGCCAAGCTTTCCGCGCTGAAGTCGGCGGAGCCAAGCGAGGAAGAGGGCGAATAGCCTCGCAGGACGCCAAGCGAGAGGCTTCCTGTCGCTTGTCGCTGAGCTACTTGCGCCCCGCCGCAGCCCAGCGAAACTGCTCGGGGCTTTCCACGCATCCGGGCCGTTCGGTCCGGATTCGCGCCAGCGCGGTCTCCGGCTCTTCGCCGCGCTCGACCATCAGGCGGAGCGTGACCATTCCTGAGCGGCCATGACCGCCGTAGCAATGCGTCAGCACCGAGCCGCCGCGGTCGAGGATACCGTTCAGCTCGCTTGAGAGTGCCGGCCAATCTTTGGCGCTTTGTCCGCTCGGACCGCCAAAATCGGTGATAGGGAGATGCCGCCAGGCAATTCCCGCATCGGCAAGGCGATGCGGGAGCTCTGCCGCGCCAGCGCGCGCCATCTCGCTCCATTCCGTCATGGACACGACGGCATCCGGTCGCCAGCGCAGCAGTTCGATCATATCTGCGTCGAGTTGGCCACCGCGGCCCGGCAAGGGACAAATCCCGATGCGCGCGCCATTGGCGAGGAGAATGGTCGCTATCGCGAAGGCCATGTGTCGAGGATGCCCGGCGGGCGCAATGTGGTCAATTGGAGGACGTCAGGGGTTGACCGCATATCCCTACAGCCTGCTCACGACGAAGCTGTCGATGACGGCGGTGCAATGCAGAGCCGCACCCAGCACCACGAATGCGTGCCAGACGGCGCTCTGGAATCTGAGGCTGCGCCAAACGTAGAAAATGACGCCCACCGTGTAGACGACGCCGCCAATCGCCAGAAGCGTCAGCGTGGTCTGCGGCAGCACACTGCGCAATTCGCTGGCCATCGCCACGCCGCTCCAACCGATGGCGATATAGAAGGCGACGGCAAGCCGGTCGAAACGGCCCGGCAGCAACACCTTGAGCGCCATGCCGACACCCGCCGCCACCCAGATGCAGGCGAGCATGAAATTGGCGGTCGCCTTATCCGGCACCTGCACCAGGAAGGGTGTGTAGGTTCCGGCGATCAGCAGATAGATCGCAGAGTGGTCGACACGTCTCAGCACCCACTTGGCGGGGGTGAGCGGCCACATATTGTAGATCAGGGAGATGGAGAGAACCGCCAGGAGCGATGTCACGTAGAGTATGGCGGCGGCATACTCGCCTGGCGCGGTGTGAAAGGACGCAAGCGCCAGGAGGACGGATCCAGCGGAGATCGCGAAGACGAGACCGATGACGTGGATGACGCCGTCGGCGATTTTTTCGGCACGCGTAGCGTTCCATCGTCCCACAAAGGGGATTTGGTTCGCCAAATGTGCCACCTCGTTACGCATACTTGCCAAGCCACAACCCGTCGAAGGGTTCCCAGCAATGATCGTGCCACGGAGCGCCGGCGATGGGGAAGGACGATGCGGCGGCGATTTGGCCGGGTGCCTGCGCGGTGATTGCCCGCGCCGGTCGAGGAGGCTTCAGGCCGCCTTGATCGGCTTGGCCAGCGTTTTCAGCATTTGGCGGTGGATCGCCTCGTTGCCTGCCACGACCGTGTGGTCGTCGAACATCGCCTGGCCGCCCTTGCGGTCGGAGACGAAGCCCCCGGCCTCGCGGATCAGCAATATGCCCGCGCCAATGTCCCAGGGCGACAGTCCGTCCTCCCAGAAACCGTCCATCCGGCCGGCCGCGACATAAGCGAGGTCCAGTGCGGCGGATCCCAAGCGGCGGATGCCGGAGACTTCGCCCATCACGTTGCGCAACTCGACGAGGTAGTTTCCGTGATGGCCACGGCCGAGATGCGGCATGCCGGTACCGATCACGGCGTCCGTGAGTTTCGTCCTGCCGGAAACGCGCAGCCGCCGGTCATTCAGAAAGGCGCCGCCGCCGCGCTCGGCGGTATAGAGCTCGTCCATCGCCGGATTGTAGACGACGCCGGCGACGATCTGCCCTTGACGCTCCAGAGCGATCGACACGGAGAAGATCGGGATGCCGTGCAGGAAATTGGTGGTGCCGTCGAGCGGGTCGACCAGCCAGCGATGCTGGGCATCGTCGCCCGCCACTTCGCCGCGTTCTTCCATCAGGAAGGCATAGCCGGGACGCGCCTTGCTCAACTCGGCAAACACGATGTCTTCGGCCTTGCGGTCAGCCTGGCTGACATAGTCGCCCGGGCCTTTCAGCGAAACCTGCAGGTTCTGCACTTCGCCGAAGTCGCGCGACAGCGAGCGGCCGGCCTTCATCGCCGCCTGCACCATCACATTGAGAAGAGCTGAACGCGCCATCTACCGAACTCCCACGCTGCCCGCGATCAATCGGCGCGGCGCAGATAGGTCAGTTCATTGGTGTCGACGACGATGCGCTCGCCCGACGAGATGAACGGCGGCACAAGCACGCGAATGCCATTCTCCAGGATCGCCGGCTTGTAGGATGAAGCGGCGGTCTGCCCCTTCACCACCGGATCGGCCTCGGTGATCGTCAGCGTCACCTGATCGGGCAGCGAAATGCCGATCGGCTTTTCCTCGTAGAGCTCGACGGTCACCATCATGCCGTCCTGCAGGAACGCAGCGCGGTCGCCGACGAATTCCTTCTGCAATTCGAGCTGCTCATAGCTTTCGGTATCCATGAAAACCAGCGACTCATCCTGGGCGTAGAGGAAGGAGAAGTCCTTTTGCTCGAGACGCACGCGCTCCACGGTCTCGGCCGAGCGGAAGCGCTCGTTCAGCTTGGTGCCGTTGATCAGGTTTTTCAGTTCGACCTGATTATAGGCGCCGCCCTTGCCGGGCTTCACGTGGTTGGTGCGGACCGCGACCCACAGGCCGCCATCATGCTCGATGACGTTGCCGGGACGGATTTCGTTGCCGTTGATCTTGGCCATGGACGATGCTTTCGGAAATGAGATGTCTGCCTGCCGAACGTTTCCGGCGGCGATTTCGGCGCCTCATGACCACAAAACGCCCGGATAGGCAAGGCTGGCGGGCGAATCAACTTGTTTTGGGGAAGGCTTGACGCGCGACCCATCGCAGCAAATGCGTGGAGCGAGGTATGCCGCATCGCAGGCCGATCGGTCGGAAACTGATCGGCGTCAGCGTAGGCGGTTGGCCCGCTCCAGCGCCGTCTTTGTCTCTTCCTCGGTCAGGCCGTCGAGGAAGTCAGCCATCTCGAAATCGTTCAGACCCGCGCGGCGAGCGAGAAAATACCACGCGGCTGCGTCGATAGTGTTGGGGTCGGTGCCGATGCCGTTCATGTAGAGCTTGGCCAGGCGGTTCATGGCGGCGACGTTTCCGCCTTCCGCAGCCCGCTTCAGCCACGAAAAGCCGCTCTTAGCGTCGCGCGGCCCGCCTCGTCCCTCGACCAGCCAGGTGCCGAGGTCGAGCTGCGCGGTGTCGTAGCCTTGCCTCGCCGCCAGAGTGAGGTAGCGGCGGGCCTCGGCCATATCCTTCTTCTTGCCGGCGACGCCGCTGGCGTAGATCTGCGCCAAGGCATATTGAGCGTCCGGCAAGCCGGTCGTGGCGGCCTTGTCGTAATAGGGCAGCGCCTTGGTCAGGCCCTCCGGCCCGCGATCGTGCTGCACAAAGAGTTGGGCGAGATTGAACTGGGCCAGCGTGTTGCCGGCGTCGGCCGACTTTTGCAAAAGAGCCAGGGCGTTGGCTGTATCTTTTTTGGCGTATTTGCCGTCGATCTGCATCAGCGCGTACTGGAACTGCGCCTCGGGTATGCCCTTTTCGGCGGCCTTGGCGTACCATTTCGCCGCCGCCTCGGTATTCCTGGGCACGCCGAGCCCGCGCGTCAGTATTTCCGCCACCAGCGTCTGCGCCGCAGCATCGCCCTTTTCGGCTTGCACCAGCGCCAGATCATAGGCGGTCTGGTAGTAACCGCGCTGGAATGCCCCATAGGCCGGGTCGTCGGGCTTGCCGCCGAAGCGCTTGGGATCAAGCGGTTCCTTTGGCGCAGAGGGCGCCGCTGCGCCCGGCGAAATTTCCTTCGACTTCAGGATTTCGATCGAAGGTTCACCCTCCTTCTTGCCGAAGCGCGTCGGATCGACATTGCTGACCGGCGGCGCACCAGTCGGCGCCACGCCGATGGCGTCAGCCGGCATGGCCGGCGCACCGAAGCGCGAAGGGTCGACGGTGTTGCTTGGCGGTTCCTGGGTGGCTGCGCCATTTGCCGGGAGAGCAGGTCCGAATCGCGACGCGTCGAGTCCGCCTTGCGGCTGCTCCACCGCCAGCGCCGGCATTGCGGCCAGCACGAGCGCGAAGGGCAGGGCGAGGCGTCGAAGACTCATGCCTCCCCCTCGGCGGCCCTTGGCCCCGCTTGTTCGATAAAGGCGTTGGCCTTTGCCACGGCATCGCGCGGATCGATGCCTTCACCAAAGACGGCGGTCGAGAGCGCGACGAATTCCGCTCCGGTCCGCGCTACCGTCTCGACAGAGGCGATATCGGAGCCAGCCATGACGATGCAGGGCAGGTCGATCATCTCCGCCCACCATTCGCCCAGCGCAAGGTTGCGCGGGTGCGGCTCCGGCTTCTTGTCGTAGCCGAAACGCCCGAACAGCAAATAATCCGGACGCATTTCGCCAAGTGCGAGCGCATCGTCCCGGCTCTTCGCGCCGCCGGCGCCGACCGCCATCTTCGACTGGAAGCGTTCGACTGCGTCGGCCAGCTCGGATTTGGCATCGACATGAATCCCATCGGCCTTGACGCGCCCGGCGATGCGGGTGTCCCCGGCGATGATGACCGCGATCCCTGCCGCCTGGGCAATCGGCGTCGCTGCCTCGGCTAGGCGCTGGAATGCCGCTTCGTCCATCTCGTAGCGCGGCAGGATCAGCGAGGCGATGTCGCCGCCGAGGATCGCCTGGCTCAAGGCGTCGGAGAATGCCGACGGGGTCGCGTCCTCTGGGGCGATCAGCACAATGCGGCAGCGGTCGGGAACGTTGGCTTTGGTCATGATTATCCTGGATGGCGTGCTTTGCCGCGCGATCATGGTTGCATTGCGGCATTACGGCATGACGCGGCGCGCCGCCAGTGGCCCAAGGCATCGGTCCGCGCAACCCTCGCCATGCGAACGCTTTCGCGCTAATGCGGGATCTCCCACCAGAAAAGTCTCCATGCCACTGCTCTCTGATCCCTGGTTCTACGCCGTCGCTGTTCCGGCGGTCATTCTCGTCGGGCTATCGAAAGGCGGCTTTGCGGGCGGCGTTGGCTTCGTCGGCGTGCCGCTCATGGCCCTGGCCATGTCGCCGGTGCAGGCGGCGGCGATCCTGCTGCCGATCCTGTGCCTGATGGACGTGGTGGCGCTCTGGAGCTGGCGCGGCGTCTATGACCGCCGCACCCTCGCTGACATGTTGCCCGGCGCGATCATCGGGGTTGGTCTCGGCTGGCTGCTTGCAGCGTCGGTCACGGCCGACATGATCCGGCTGATCGTCGGCATCGTCGCGCTCGTCTTCGTCGCGCGCTGGCTCTACCTCAGCTACCGCCACGGTTCGACCCACATGAGTACGCCGAACCGGATCGCCGCGGCTTTCTGGGGCACAGTCTCCGGCTTCACAAGCTTCGTCGCGCATGTCGGCGGCCCGCCTTATCAGGTTTACGCGCTGCCGCTGCGGCTCGATCCAAAGGTGCTGTCTGGAACGACGGCGATCTTCTTTGCCATCACCAACGCCATCAAGCTGGTGCCCTATTTTGCGCTTGGCCAGTTCGACTCCACCAATTTGGCGGCGTCCGCCGTGCTGATGCCGCTGGCGCCGCTTGCTACGATCGCCGGCGCCTGGTTGGTGCGGCGCATGCGCCCGGAGGTCTTCTATCCGCTGACCTATGCCACAGTCGGGTTGATCGCAGTGAAGCTGCTCTATGATGGGCTTGTCGCGCTTTTCTGAAGTCTGTTGCGCTCCCAACTCGCTGCGACATGCTTTCGAGATGACGCAAAGACACAGTTTCGCTAAGGCGATAGCAACTCCAGGAGCTATCTATGGCCAATCCTTACGACCGGAACCTCGACAAGAACCCCGCCAACTACCAGCAGCTGACGCCGATCTCCTATCTTGAGCGCGCAGCCAAGGCCTATCCGGACCATATAGCCATCGTCCATGGCGACAGCCGCATCACCTATCGGGATTTCTGGCGCCGCTCGCTTCAGCTGGGTTCGGCACTTTCCAAGAAGGGCATCGGCAAGGGCGACACCGTCACGGTGATGCTTTCCAACACACCGCCTATGCTGGAGGCGCATTTCGGCGTGCCGATGGTCAAGGCGGTGCTGCATTCGCTGAACACCCGTCTCGACGCGGCCATCCTGGCGTTCCAACTCGATCACGCCGACAGCAAGCTGCTGATCGTCGATCGCGAGTTCTCCGGCGTCGTCAAGGAGGCGCTGGCGCTGGCCAAGGTCAAGCCGCTGGTCATCGATTTCGACGATCCGAACTACGCCGCCGATGCGCCCTATCCCAAGGGCGAGCGGATCGGCTCGCTGGACTATGAGGACTTCCTTGCGTCGGGCGATGAAGGGTTTGCGTGGTCGACGCCGGACGACGAGTGGGACGCCATCTCGCTCAATTATACCTCCGGTACGACGGGTAACCCCAAGGGCGTCGTCTATCACCATCGCGGCGCTGCGCTGATGGCTTACACCAACACGATCCATGCCGGCATGGGCAAGCACTGCGTCTATCTCTGGACGCTGCCGATGTTCCATTGCAACGGCTGGTGCTTTCCGTGGACGCTTGCGGTGACGGCCGGCACGCATGTGTGCCTGCGCTGGGTGCGGGCAAAGGCGATGTACGACGCGATCGCGGATCAGGGGGTGACCCATCTGTGCGGTGCGCCGATTGTCATGTCCACGCTCATCAACGCGACGGACGCGGAAAAGCGCGACTTCCCGCAGACGGTGAGTTTTAACACGGCTGCCGCACCGCCGCCGGAAGCGGTGCTCGCTGGCATGGCGGATGCCGGTTTCGCGGTCACGCATCTCTACGGACTGACCGAGACCTATGGTCCCGCCGTCGTCAACGAATGGCACGGCGAATGGGACGCGCTGGACAAGCCGGCCCGCACAGCCAAGAAGGCGCGGCAGGGGGTCCGCTATGCGGCGCTCGAGGACCTGACAGTGATGCACCCCGAGACGATGGAAGAGACGCCCGCGGATGGCGAGACGATCGGCGAGGTGATGTTCCGCGGCAACATTGTCATGAAGGGCTATCTCAACAACAAGCAGGCGACCGATGAGGCATTCGCCGGCGGCTGGTTCCACTCCGGCGACCTCGGCGTCATGCACCCCGACGGCTATCTGCAGCTGAAGGACCGCTCCAAGGACATCATCATCTCCGGCGGCGAGAACATCTCCTCCATCGAGGTCGAGGATGCGCTCTACAAGCATCCGGCTGTGGCGTCCTGCGGAGTGGTCGCACGCCAGGACGACAAATGGGGAGAGGTGCCGATCGCCTATGTCGAGCTGAAGCCCGGCAAGAGTGCAACCGAGGCCGAGATCATTGAACACTGCCGCTCGCTGCTGGCGCGGTTCAAATGTCCGAAGAACGTAATCTTTGCGGAAATCCCGAAAACCTCGACGGGAAAGATCCAGAAATTCAAGCTGCGCGAGATGGCGCGAGGTTAAGGATTTTGTCTCCCGGTGAAACAGTCAGCATGACTTTCAAGTGAACCGTTAAGCCTCCGTTAGGGTTACGCAGGCACAGTGCATCCATCCAGTTTTCTGGATTCTTACCGAGTGGTTGGAGCCACTTTGTTTGACGCCTCCCTGTTAACTCCTGAGAGCCGCCTTTCCGCGGCTCTTTTTTTTGTGGATGATTCAAACCCTAACGACGCTGTTAACCTTCTATTAAACATAAGCTTGCCAACGTCATCGATGTGCAGCACTTTCCCGGCGCGCGGCCTTTTGGGGTCGTGGGCATTGAGCTAGGTGCCTGCACGGCCTGCCCAAGACGGTGGATATGAACGACCCTTCGAAACACAGCGGGAAGACGATCAAGCTGGCCGAACGGCGGGTCTTCTCCGATTCTTTCAAGCCGCTCTACAGCGACGGCATGAGCCTCGTGGAGCAGACCGCCGAATATCTCGACGGCGAGGGACGTGTGCAGGCCAAGGGTCTCTCGCGCCTTGCCGCTACACTCTACGCCGCCGAATCCATGCGGCTGACAACGCGGCTGATGCAGATCGCGTCCTGGCTGCTGCTTCAACGGGCGGCGAATTCGGGCGAGATGACGCGCAGCCAGGTGGCATCGGAAAAGGCGAAAGTCCATCTCGATACGGCTTCCGCCCAGGAAGTGGTGGAGAATTGGGTCGAATTGCCGTTTGCTTTCCGGCAGCTGGTAGAACGCTCGTTGCGGCTGCAGTCGCTGGTGCGGCGCATGGACGAAGAGATCTACGGCTTGCCCGCCCCAGCGCCCGCCGGCCGCGACTGCAATCCCGTGTCCGATCAGATCACCTTGCTGAAGACGGCCTTCGGACGCGGCTGAGGGTTCACCTTCGCGGGCGCAAATCCTGAGGGCCGTTTCTGTTTTGTTCACAATTCGCTGGCAAGGCTTGCGGGGAAAGGTAAAGCTTTCCCGATGGCGCAGGCGATTCGCATTCTTGGCATCGACCCAGGTCTCAGGCGCACCGGATGGGGTGTCGTCGAGAGCCTCGGCAATTCGCTGCGCTTCGTCGCAGCCGGCACCGTCAAATCCGATGACAAGGCCGAACTGGCCAGACGCCTTTGCCAATTGCATGACGGACTCTCCCGGGTGTTGAGCGAGCATGCGCCGGATGAGGCGGCGGTCGAGGCGACGTTCGTCAACAAGGATGCGTCGGCGACATTGAAGCTCGGCCAGGCGCGGGGCATCGCGATGCTGGTTCCGGCCTTGGCCGGCATGCCGGTCGCCGAATACGCGCCGAACGCGGTCAAGAAGGCGGTGATCGGGGTCGGACATGGCGACAAGGGTCAAGTCGCCATGATGGTGAAGGTGTTGATGCCGAAGGCTCTCTATGACAGCGAGCATGCGGCGGATGCCTTGGCGATCGCGATCTGTCATGCTCACCACCGGCAAAGCGTCGCCTATCGGCTGGCGGCGGCGGAATGAAGGCGGCAGGCTGTGATCGGTAAACTCAAGGGTGTCATCGACGAGATCGATGAGGATCACTGCATCGTCGATGTACACGGCGTCGGATATGTCGCCTTCTGCTCGGCCCGCACATTGGCCGCCTTGCCGGGGACCGGCGTTGCGGTCGAACTCTTCATCGAAACCTATGTCCGCGAGGACATGATCAGGCTCTACGGTTTCCAGTCCGCGCTCGAGCGCGAATGGTTCCGTCTGCTGATGAACAATGTGCAGGGCGTCGGTGCGAAGGTCGCTCTGGCGATCCTGTCGACCATGTCGCCGCCCGACCTCGCCAACGCGATTGCGCTGCGCGATATCGCCATGGTCAGCCGCGCACCGGGCGTCGGCAAGAAGGTCGCGGAGCGCATCGTCACCGAGTTGAAGAACAAGGCGCCGCAATTCGCCGGCTCGGCCTCGGCGGGGATCGGCCTCAAACAGGAACTCGGCGAAGGCGTCGCACCGGCGCCGGTGTCCGATGCAGTCTCGGCGCTGACAAATCTCGGCTATTCGCGCGACATCGCCGCAAATGCCATTGCCGCTGCGCTGAAATCGGCCGGGGAGGGCGCGGATTCCGCGAAACTGATCCGGCTGGGCCTGAAGGAACTCGCGCGGTGATGGCTTGCGCTTTTTCTGGTATTTTCTTACTATGTAAGGAATTTGGAGATTTCCTTAACATGGGTATCGAAGCAAGGATATCGAGCAAGGGGCAGACGACGATTCCGGTGGAGGTGCGCGAGAAGCTCGGCCTTCATACCGGCGACCGCATCGCCTTCATCGAAACGGAACAGGGATACCTCATCATCCCCCGCAACCGCCCTGTGGATGTTCTGTTCGGGGCATTGGCAGATTACGCAATACCGGGCACGGCGACGGACGACTATGATCGGGCAATTGGCGAAGGCATCAGCGATCATGTCGAATACCAGCGAGTAGGCACGGACAGGCGACGCGCTTGATTGGTCTGGATACGAATATCCTGCTGCGGGCCACGCTCAACGACGATCCGATACAATCCAGGGCCGCTCAGGGATTGTTGAAAAACCTTCGTGACGACGAGCGCGGGTTCGTCAACGTTCCGGTGTTGATGGAATTTTTCTGGGTCCTGCGGTCCCGGTACAAGCTTCCTCATGCGAGGCTTTCTGCCGTGATGCGTGACCTGCTTGGAGTAGAGTATATCGAGTTCGAAGCCCTCGAAGTGGTTGGAAAAGCGTTGGCGGTATATGAGAGCGGAATTGCGGATTTTGCCGACGTGGTCATCGCTTTGCGAAACCGCGAGTTTGGGGCGGCCAGTACCTTCACGTTCGACGAACGGGCGGCAAAATCGGTGGCCGGCATGAAGCTCTTGTCATGAACCAGCCAGCCCGTCTCATCACCCCGGAAAAGCGCGGCGAGGATGCCGACCAGAATCTGCGGCCGCAGACGCTGGACGAATTCGTCGGGCAGGCTGCCGCGCGAGCGAATCTGAAGGTCTTCGTCGAGGCGGCCAAGTCGCGCGGCGAGGCCTTGGACCATGTGCTGTTCGTCGGGCCGCCTGGGCTTGGAAAGACGACGCTGGCGCAGATCATGGCGCGTGAGCTGGGGGTCAACTTCCGCTCCACATCGGGCCCGGTCATCGCCAAGGCCGGCGACCTCGCCGCGCTGCTGACCAATCTGGAAGAGCGCGACGTTCTTTTCATCGACGAGATCCATCGGTTGAATCCCGCCGTCGAGGAGATTCTCTATCCGGCGATGGAGGACTATCAACTCGACCTCATCATCGGCGAAGGCCCCGCTGCCCGCTCGGTGAAGATCGACCTGGCGAAGTTCACGCTTGTTGCTGCGACGACCAGGCTTGGCCTGATCACCAATCCGCTGCGGGACCGGTTCGGAATTCCAGTTCGGCTCAATTTCTACACCGTGGAGGAACTGGAGCTGATCGTGCGGCGCGGCGCTCGCATCCTGGGCTTGCCGCTCGCCGATGACGGTGCGCTGGAAATTGCCCGCCGGGCGCGCGGCACGCCGCGCATCGCCGGCCGTCTGCTGCGCCGCGTGCGCGATTTCGCCAGCGTCGCGGGCGCGGCCAGCGTCAATCGCCGCGTTGCCGACGAGGCGCTTTCGCGCCTGGAGGTGGATGCGCTCGGCCTCGACCAGCTCGACCGGCGCTACCTCGTCATGATCGCGCAGAATTTCGGCGGCGGGCCGGTCGGCATCGAGACGATTGCGGCGGGCCTGTCCGAACCGCGCGACGCCATCGAGGACATCATCGAGCCCTACCTGATCCAGCAGGGCTTTATCCAGCGCACGCCGCGCGGCCGCGTGCTGACCGGCAATGCGTGGAGGCACCTTGGTCTCGATGCGCCGAAGGACATTGCGCAACAGCAGATCAATCTGTTCCAGGAGGAATAATTGGCTTGCTCGCTTCACCCGGTTCTCCATTCTCCTGGGGCAGTATAAGCGATGCCGGACCATGGTGAATTGGAGGAGGCATTGGTCGCCGGAATTTCGGGGGCGATCACGGCAGACGGCCACCGCCTGAAGGCGCGGGTCTACTATGCCGATACGGATTTCTCCGGCGTCGTCTATCACGCGCGCTATCTGGAATTTCTGGAGCGTGGCCGGTCCGATTTTCTGCGGCTGTCGGGCGTGCACCACACCGAGCTGATGGACGGCAAGCATGGCGAGAAGATCGTGTGGGTGGTACGCCGCATGGAGATCGATTTTCATGCGCCGGCCCGCATCGACGACATCCTTACGGTTGAAACGCGCACGGAAAGGATTTCCGGCGCCCGCATCTTCATGGCGCAGAGGCTGGTGCGCGACAACGACCTGCTGGTGTCCGCAACGGTCGAAGCGGCGATCATCGGCGAGCTTGGACGGCCGAAGCGATTTCCGAGGGAATGGATCGCGGCGTTCATGCCGTCGACGCCCTGACGAGGCCAGCGCTCGTCTTTCTTCGAGGACGCATGCGCTGGGCCATATAAGTCTGGGCAGAAGGTGCTATTTCCTTTGCCGGATTTCCGCATAGGTTGTGGAGTGCCTGCCGGCGCTTTTGTGGCGCGCGCAGCAAACAACTTGTGAAGCACGATTGCTTTTTGCAAAAGATGCGGCGCGCGCGGTCATCGCAAGTGCCGCGGCGGGACGAGCCGATAGAGCCGCGTTCAGGGAGTGGGAGCAATGCGCGAGGCATTGATCGTTTGGGGCGGATGGGACGGCCACGAGCCGGAGGCTTGCGCTGCCCTCATCAAGGCGATGCTTGAGGAAGACGGCTTCGCCGTTCGCCTGGAAAACAGCACCGCCGCCTTCGCCGATCCTTCCCTGCACAATCTCAGCCTGATTGTGCCGATCATGACGATGTCGAAGATCGAGAAGGCGGAGGCGAAGAACCTCGCGGCGGCGGTGGAGAGCGGCGTCGGCATTGCCGGCTATCATGGCGGGGCGGGAGACGCATTCCGTGACAGTGTCGACTATCAATTCATGATCGGCGGGCAATGGGTGGCGCACCCCGGCGATGTCATCGACTATCATGTTGACATCACCCGTCCCGACGACCCCATCATGCAAGGCATCAACCGTTTCCCATACCGATCCGAGCAGTATTACATGCATGTCGATCCGTCGAACGAGGTGCTCGCGACCACGACCTTCACCGGCGAACACGCCGCGTGGATCGTTGGCGTCGTGATGCCGGTGGTGTGGAAGCGCAAGCATGGCAAGGGCCGGGTCTTCTATTCCTCGCTTGGCCATCAGGCGAAGGAGTTCGAGGTGCCCGAGATGCGGACGATCTTTCGGCGCGGCGCCAACTGGGCGGCGCGCTGAAGCATAGTTTTGAAAAGCCGCGGCGAGGAGCGCCAGTCGGCAGGAGAGGGAGTACATTGCATGGCCACTGGGTTTTTCGGCGACATCAAGCCGGCGAAATATGAGGGTCCGGATTCGACCAATCCGCTGTCCTACCGCTTCTACAATCCCGACGAGGTGGTGCTGGGCAAGCGGCTGGAGGACCATCTGCGCTTTGCGGTCGCCTATTGGCATTCCTTTGCCTGGCCGGGCGGCGACCCCTTCGGCGGCCAGACCTTCGACCGGCCATGGTTTCCCCAGGCTGGTGGCGCGGACACGATGGAGCTAGCGCGGCTGAAGGCCGATGTCGCGTTCGAAATGTTCACGCTGCTCGGGGCGACCTATTACTGTTTCCACGACGCGGATGTGCGCCCCGAGGGCAAGGATTTCAGCGAGAGCGCGGCGCGCTTCGAGGAGATCGCCGATATTTTCGCCGCCAAGCAGAAGGAGACCGGGGTCAAGCTGCTGTGGGGCACGGCCAACCTGTTCTCGAACCGCCGCTGGATGTCGGGTGCGGCGACCAATCCCGACCCGGATGTGTTTGCTTATGCGGCCGCGACGGTGAAATTGTGCATGGACGTCACCAAGCGCCTGAAGGGCGAGAACTATGTTCTGTGGGGCGGCCGCGAAGGCTATGAGACGCTGCTCAACACTGACCTTAAGCGCGAGCAGGAGCAGGCCGGCCGCTTCCTGCAACTCGTCGTCGACTACAAGCACAAGATCGGCTTCAAGGGCGCGATCCTGATCGAGCCGAAGCCGCAGGAGCCAACCAAGCACCAGTACGACTACGACGTGGCCACGGTGTATGGCTTCCTGAAGCGGTTCGGGCTGGAGAACGAGGTCAAGGTCAATATCGAGCAGGGCCACGCCATCCTGGCCGGCCATTCCTTCGAGCATGAGTTGGCCCTGGCCAATGCGCTGGGCATCTTCGGTTCCATCGACATGAACCGCAACGACTACCAGTCCGGCTGGGACACCGACCAGTTTCCGAACAACGTGCCGGAGATGGCGCTGGCTTACTATCAGGTGCTGGCCGGCGGCGGCTTGAAGACGGGCGGCACCAATTTCGATTCCAAGCTGCGCCGCCAGTCGCTCGATCCGCAGGACCTTCTGATCGGCCACATCGGCGCGATGGATTGCTGCGCGCGCGGGCTGAAGGCGGCGGCGCGGATGATCGAGGACAAGGCGCTGTCGGGACCGCTGGAAGAGCGCTACGCCGGCTGGAAATCGGCCGAGGCGAAGGCGATGCTGTCAGGCAAGCGCACGCTGGAGGAGATCGCCGCGCGCGTCGTCGCCAAGAAGATCGAGCCGCAGCCGAAATCCGGCCGCCAGGAACATCTGGAGAACGTCGTCAACCGGTATGTGTAACGCAAGGGGGCGACGCCCCCGGCAGGCCCAACTGGCACGCTGATCTGGAACGCCCAACTTTGGGTCGGCGCGCCGCGATGCGGCACGCCGCCAGCGGACGTGCATTGCTGGATGGAGCCGTCATGATGTGCCGGTCATGGTGTACCATCAGGCGGTCATGAAGAGTCGGTGTATCGGGCGCGTGGGTTCTCCAGCGCGTAGAGGGCCATCGCATGGGCATGGGCCAGAACCTCGTCGACCTCGCGGATCCCTGCTCTGCCGCCGGGCGACCGGATCGTAGCGGGACAGACGGCCGCCGGGCGGGCGGCCCGGCCGCAGCGGCCAGATGCGGCGAAACCGGCCGGGGGAAGGTGGCTGCCCGCGCATCCTGTCGCGGTGGGCGCGCCAGCGGGCGAAGCGCAGAGCCTGGGCCGGCATGTCGTCCAGCGCAGAGGCCAGTGCGGCAAGGCGCTGGCCGAGACGCGTGGCGTCGATCGGGTCGTGGGGCGAGGGGAGCCGCACCCGAACGGCATGCCGCCCGGTGAGGTCGTGCAGGCAGCGGGGCACAGCGGTGCTCGGCTTCGAGCTGCGGCGGGGGCGGCGGGGGCGGCGGGGGAATGGATTGCGCAGGGGATCGAGCAGCGGGAAGGCAATTGGGCGGGTGGGAGCAGCGGCGCGCTTTTGCACAATGGGCGGCGGCGCGACATTGGCGAGACCCAGCCTGTAGAGGGAGATGCCGGTGTCGACAATGCCGGTACCTTTGCCATCCTTCAGGAATACCGG
>DATDBN010000140.1:0-84891 GCA_036524835.1 Mesorhizobium sp.
CCGGTATTCCTGAAGGATGGCAAAGGCACCGGCATCGTCGACACCGGCATCTCCCTCTACAGGCTCGGTCTCGCCAATGTCGCACCGCCGCCCATTGTGCAAAAGCGCGCCGCTGCTGCGACCCGCCCGCTCGCCTTCCCGCTGCTCGATCCCCTGCGCAATCCATTCCCCCGCCGCCGCCCTAGGGGCAAGCCGAGCACCTCTGTGCCCCGTTGCCTGCACGACCTCACCGGGCGGCATGCCATTCGGGTGCGGCTCCCGTCACCCCATGACCCGATCGACGCCACGCGTCTCGGCCAGCGCCTTGCAGCACTTGCCTCTGCGCTGGACGACATGCCGGCCCAGGCTCTGCGCTTCGCGCGCTGGCGCGCCCACCGCGACAGGATGCGCGGGCAGCCACCTTCCCCCGGCCGGTTTCGCCGCATCTGGCCGCTGCGGTCGGGCCGCCCGCCCGGCGGCCGCCTGTCCTGCTTCGATCCTGTCGCCAGGCGGCTGAGCAGGATCCGCGAGGTGGACGAGGTTCTGGCGCACGCCCATGCGATGGCCCTCTACGCGCTGGAGCGGCCGCGCCCCGATACATCATGACGCGGATCATGACGGCACATCGGCACAGCCTGCCGTCCTTCCGCTTGCTCGATTCGCTCGGCAGCGCGCTTTTGCGCGCGACAAGGGGACGGACCGCAGCAAACTCATCGCACCAACGCGGATCAGTTGGCGTGGTATTCGTTCATACCCTCATCCGACCTCGCTTCGACCGACCGAGCGCAGCGAGGTCGGATGAGAAGTGTTGCCAAACGGCGCGTTCGATTAAACGCCTGGCTCCACCGGCGATCCCGACGGTCGCAGATCCCACTGCGCCCTTGACAGCCCCGGCCTCCCGCCCCCATGTCCGCCCTGACCAAAATCCGAGCTTGTCGATGCCAGTTGCCGCGCCGAAAAATCCCCTGACGATCCGCCTGTGCGGACCGCGCGGATTCTGTGCCGGGGTCGACCGCGCCATCCAGATCGTCGTGCTGGCGCTGAAGAAATACGGCGCGCCGGTCTATGTCCGCCACGAGATCGTGCATAACCGCTATGTGGTCGAGGGCCTGCAAAACCTTGGTGCGGTCTTCATCGAAGAGCTCGACGAAATTCCGGATGAGCATCGCGAGAGCCCGGTGGTCTTCTCCGCCCATGGCGTGCCGAAATCGGTGCCGGCCGACGCGCAGGCGCGCAACCTCTTCTATCTCGACGCCACCTGTCCGCTGGTCTCCAAGGTGCACAAGCAGGCGCTGCGCCACCAGCGCCTCGGCCGCCATGTCCTGCTGATCGGCCATGCCGGCCATCCCGAAGTGATCGGCACCATGGGCCAGATGGCCGAGGGTTCCGTCACCCTGATTGAGACCGAGGCCGACGTGCGAAACTTCGAGCCTGCCGACCCGCAAGCTTTGGGCTTCGTCAGCCAAACCACGCTTTCCGTCGAGGATACGGCGGGCCTGATCCGCGCATTGGAAGCAAAGTTTCCAGCCCTGCAGGCGCCGGCGGCCGAATCGATCTGCTACGCGACGACCAACCGCCAGGAGGCGGTGAAGGAAGCGGCCCCCGGCGCCGACCTGTTCCTCGTTGTCGGCGCACCCAATTCGTCCAACTCCCGCCGTTTGGTCGAGGTCGCCGAACGGGCTGGTGCACGGCTGTCGCTGCTGGTCCAAAGGGCGGCCGAGATCCCCTGGGACGCGATCGGCGACATTTCCGTGCTTGGATTGTCCGCCGGGGCCTCCGCGCCGGAGATCATCGTCGACGAGATCATCGATGCCTTTCGTGAGCGCTATGACGTGACGGTGGAACTGGCGACGACCGCCGTCGAGACCGAGGACTTTCCGGTGATGCGCGTCCTGCGCGATGTCGTCTTGACCCCCGCCGACATGGCCTTCGTCAACGGCGCGGCTTGAGGCATCATGGCGGTCTACACCGATATCTCCGAAGTCGAGCTCGGCGCCTTCCTCGCGCAATATGAGGTTGGCGAGCTGCTGTCCTACAAGGGCATCGCCGAGGGCGTCGAGAACTCGAACTTCCTGCTGCACACGTCCAGCGCCGCCTACATCCTGACGCTTTACGAAAAGCGGGTGAACCCGGACGATCTGCCGTTCTTCCTCGGCCTGATGCAGCATCTCAGCGAGAAGGGCATCAGCTGTCCTTTGCCGGTGCACCAGAAGGACGGCTCCACGATCAGCGAACTGGCTGAACGGCCGGCGGCGCTGGTCACCTTCCTGGAAGGCATGTGGATGCGCCGTCCGACCGTCGAGCACTGCCGCGAGGTGGGCGGCGCGCTGGCGGGGCTGCATCTTGCAGGGTTGGATTTCGGGTTGAAGCGAAAGAACGCGCTGTCGGTCGGCGGCTGGCGGCCGCTCTGGGAGCGCGCGCGCCAACGCGCCGACGAGGTGGAGTCAGGACTGGGCGAGGAAACCGAGCGCGATCTCGCCCTTCTCGAGGCAAACTGGCCGGCCGGGCTGCCGGCCGGCGTCATCCACGCCGACCTCTTTCCCGACAATGTCTTCTTCCTTGGCCGAGAGCTCTCGGGGCTGATCGATTTCTACTTCGCCTGCACGGACCTGCTCGCCTACGACATCGCCGTCTGCCTCAACGCCTGGTGCTTCGAGAAGGACAATGCCTTCAACCTCACCAAGGGCATGGCGCTGCTGGGCGGCTATACCGCCGTGCGGCCGCTATCGCACGCCGAGGCCGACGCCTTGCCGGTGCTGGCGCATGGCGCGGCGCTGCGCTTCATGCTGACGCGCCTCTATGACTGGCTGAACACGCCGGTCGGCTCTCTGGTGGTCAAGAAGGATCCGCTCGAATATCTGCGCCGCATGCGCTTTCACCGGCAGGTCAGGTCGCCCGCCGAATACGGCTTGAAGGAGAGCGCATGAAGCGCGTGGAGATTTTCACCGACGGCGCCTGTTCGGGCAATCCCGGCCCAGGCGGCTGGGGCGCGATCCTGCGCTACGGCGAGGCCGTGAAGGAACTCAAGGGCGGCGAGCCGGACACCACCAACAACCGCATGGAACTGATGGCGGCCATTTCCGGCCTCTCCGCGCTGAAGGAGCCGGCCGAGGTCGCTCTCTACACCGACAGCAAATACGTCATGGACGGCATTTCGAAGTGGATCCACGGCTGGAAGCGGAATGGCTGGAAAACCGCCGACAAGAAGCCGGTCAAGAATGGTGAGCTCTGGGTTGCGCTGGACGAGGAAAACAAGCGGCACAACGTGGTCTGGCACTGGGTGAAGGGCCATGACGGGCATGTGGAGAACGAACGCGCTGACGAGCTGGCGCGCGAGGGCATGGCTCCGTTCAAGGGCCGGCGGTAGGGGGCTGGGCCGCTGTCGCGGCTGTCAATGTTCAATGAGGGGCAGAATTCCGTCGGAAATTCAGCCCCCGGCGCGTTCCATGCCCAGCCGCGCGATGCGGCGCAACTCGTCGATCGAGGTCAGCCCGCCGGCGCGTTCATAGTGCCAGAAGGTCCAGCCGTTGCAGGCGTCGAGGCCCTGAACCTCGGCCCCGACCCTGTGGATCGATCCGACCTTCTCGCCCGCGGCCAGCGTGCCGTCGGCGCGGACCTTCGCGACATGCCGGCGCTTGGCGTCATAGAGAAACGTCCCGGGCTGGATCAGCCCGGTGTCGAGCAGGCTGAGAAAGGCCACGCGGGGCTCCGCGCGCTTGCTGGCGAGAATAGACAGATTGTCCTGCTCCAGCGGACGCACCGCCGCGATGCGCTCGTAGGCCGCCTCGATATATTTGCTCTCGCGCTCGATGCCGACGAAGTGCCGGCCGAGCCGCTTGGCGACCGCGCCCGTCGTGCCGGAGCCGAAGAAGGGGTCCAGGATCACATCGCCGGGCTTCGACGAGGCCATCATGATGCGGGCAAGCAGCGCCTCCGGCTTCTGGGTCGGGTGCAGCTTGTCGCCATTGTCGTCCTTCAGCCGCTCGGCGCCGGTGCAGATCGGAAACAGCCAGTCGGAGCGCATCTGCACGTCCTCGTTGGCGGCTTTCATGGCCTCGTAATTGAAGGTGTAGCCCTTCGCCTTCTGGTCGCGCGTGGCCCAGATCATCGTCTCATGGGCGTTCTGGAACCGGCGACCGCGGAAGTTGGGCATCGGGTTTGTCTTGCGCCACACCACGTCGTTGAGGATCCAGAAGCCCAGATCCTGCATCTTGGAGCCGACGCGGAAGATGTTGTGATACGAGCCGATCACCCAGAGGGTGCCATTCGGCTTGAGCACCCGGCGCGCGGCAAGCAGCCAGGCGCGCGTGAAGGCATCGTAGGCTTCGAAACTCTCGAACTGGTCCCAATCGTCGTCGACCGCATCGACCTTCGACTGGTCCGGGCGGTGAAGATCGCCATCGAGCTGAAGATTGTAGGGAGGATCGGCGAAGATGAGGTCGATCGATTTTTCCGGCAGCCGATCCAGCATGGCGACGCAATCGCCCTTCAGGATCGTGTCGAGCCAGTCGGCTTTCTGGGTCGGATGGGAAGTGGAGGCAGGGTCGACAGCACGCACGACAGACATGGGGCACCCGGATACGCATTACGCTTAACTGGCGGTTATGGTTACCGTTCTGGGTAAAGAAACGATGAAGCGCCGGACGAATTGCGGGACGGATGGTTGCTGAAAGTGCCACGCTATCCTACATCGCGCGCACCTCCTGGAATTCGGACCCAATTCCCATGATCGATCTTGTCATCTTCGATTGCGACGGCGTGCTCGTCGATTCCGAAATCATCGCCGCCCGCGTCGAGGCGGCGCTGCTGACCGAGGCCGGCTTTGAAATTTCGCCGGAAGAGCTGGCCGAAACCTATGCCGGGCTGACCTTCAAGGACATCATGCTGCGGGTAGAGGAGGTGGCCGGCATCCCGTTCCAGGCGTCCATGCTGGATAAGGCCGAGGCGCTGGTCGATCGCCGGCTTGCCGCGGAAGTTCGCGCCATCGAGGGCGCCCGCGAAGCCGTTCTATCGGTGCAGGAGCCGCGCTGCGTCTGCTCGAACTCCTCACTCGAGCGGCTCGACATGATGCTCTCTGCGGTGAACATCAAGCCGTTGTTCGGCAATAATATCTTCTCTTCGCTGGCGACCCCGAGCCAGAAGCCGAAACCGGCTCCGGACGTATTTCTCCATGCCGCCCGGGAGATGGGGGCCGATCCGGCCAGGACCTTCGTCATCGAGGATTCGGTGCATGGGATTCGCGGCGCAAAGGCAGCGGGCATGCGGGTGATCGGGTTCACCGGCGCGGCGCACAGCTACCCCGGCCATGCCGACGCCCTGACCGAAGCGGGCGCCGAAACCGTCATTCGCCGCTGGGCGGACCTGCCCGGCGTGCTGGCCGCGCTTGCCGAGTGGACCGAAGACGCCTGATCAGGGCGCTGCGCCTACTCGTCCGCAGCCTTCTTCGGCCCGTCGTCATACCCGACATAGACGCGTCCCTGCCCGTCGGGCGGGATTGGAATATTCACGTTCGGATCGGAAAAGACGAACTGCGTCGCGGAGTTGGCGTCAACATTGACCTGGTATTTGTGCAACTGAGAATAGAGCACCTCGTCGCCCAGCGTCACCGCGACCCGGATGGGTACGGTCACAGGACCGGCTTTCGCCAGCGGTCCGGGCACGACCCTGCCTGCGGCCGCGACCTTGATGGTCATCGTGCCGTTGGCGCGCGTGCAACTGCGCGTCGCATCGGAAATCGACGCCTGGTAGACCACCTTGGTCGAATCACCGTCGCCGCCCTTCGCGTAGTTGGTGTAGGCGGCGGTGCCCTGCCGTACCGTCACGCCAGGGCAATAGGCGCGCAACTCGCTTTGCAGGACCTTGCCGGCCGGTGGCGGCGGGGCGGTTGTGTTGACGCCGGTCACGGCATCGTCGCCGCTCGACGCGCCGGAGCCGGACTGACATCCCGCCACGGATAGCATAAGGCCGATAAGGGCAGCGCCCCCGGCCAGTTTGAGAGCAGATGCTTGTAGTGCCATCAACCGCCTGAACCCCGTTTCTGCGCGCCGTGCTATAGCAACCAAGCGGCAAAAAATCGACCGACGCATTTGACTTTTTGTTGTCTATCGGCCTCTAGAGGCGCTTCCGCAACCTGACAGAGCCGAAGATGCGCTATGTAAGTACCCGTGGAGAAGCGCCGGAGCTCGGATTCT
Organism: Mesorhizobium sp.; assembly: GCA_036524835.1. Classification (GTDB taxonomy): domain Bacteria; phylum Pseudomonadota; class Alphaproteobacteria; order Rhizobiales; family Rhizobiaceae; genus Mesorhizobium_G. Next base: position 6,171 of record DATDBN010000140.1, read on the forward strand.
CCGACGCGGTTATGGCAGGACTGGCGCGCGACGGCGGACTTTATGTGCCGCGCGACTGGCCAAGTTTCAGCCATGGCGAGATTCGCGCCATGCGCGGACTATCCTATCCCGATCTCGCGATCCGGGTCCTGTCGCCATTTCTTGGCGGTGAGATCAAGCCGGCGGTCTTCGAGAAACTCGTCCGCGAGGCCTATGCCACCTTTGACCATGCCGCGGTGTGCCCGATCGTCCAGACCGCCACCGACAGGTATATTCTGGAGCTCTTCCACGGACCGACGCTGGCCTTCAAGGACGTCGCCATGCAGCTTTTGGCGCGCCTGATGGACCATATCCTCGCCGAGCGCGGCGAACGAGCCACCATCGTGGGCGCCACCTCAGGTGACACCGGCGGCGCGGCAATCGAGGCTTTTGCCGGGCGGGATCGCACCGACATCTTCATCCTCTTTCCGCACAATCGAGTTTCGCCTGTCCAGCAGCGGCAGATGACGACATCGGCAGCCGCCAATGTGCACGCTCTGGCGCTTGAAGGGAATTTCGACGACTGCCAGGGCATCCTGAAAGATTTGTTCAACGAGCACGCATTCCGCGATCGCGTCCGCCTGTCCGGCGTCAATTCGATCAACTGGGCGCGCGTGATGGCGCAGATCGTCTACTATTTCTCGTCGGCGATTTCGCTCGGCGCTCCGGACCGCCCCGTCAGCTTCGTCGTGCCGACGGGAAATTTCGGCGATATTTTTGCCGGCTACGCGGCCAAGCGCATGGGCCTGCCGATCGATCGGCTGGTCATCGCCACGAATGACAACGACATTCTGGCCCGCACTTTGGAGACGGGCGAGTACCGTACGCGCGGCGTGGTCGCCACAACCTCGCCGTCGATGGATATCCAGGTGTCGTCCAATTTCGAACGCCTGCTGTTTGAAGCCGGCGACCGCGATGCGGCGAAGGTGCGGCGCTACATGGCCGGCCTGAAGCAGTCCGGCGGCTTCACCGTTGAAGAGCAGCCGCTGCAGCGCATCCGCTCGGAATTCGACGCGGGACGGGCGACGATGGAGCAGGTTGCCGCGACGATCGTGCGCGAACGCGCAGCGAGCGGCTATCTGCTCGACCCGCACACTGCCGCGGCAGTCGCAGTCGCCGATGAGATGGCTGGCTCCACTGCGCCGGTCATTGTACTCGCCACGGCGCACCCGGCGAAATTTCCCGATGCGGTGGAGCGCGCTGCCGGGGTGCGGCCGCATTTGCCAGCCCGCCTCGCCGGGATTATGGAGAAGCCGGAAAAGTTTGAAGTGCTTCCATCCGACGCAAAAATGGTGAAAGAGTATGTCAGCCAGCACGCGCGGGCGGGAGCCTGAGGAGACCAAACTGTATGGGAGTTGAGGTAAGTCGGCTGTCGAACGGCCTGACGGTCGCCACCGAAACCCTGCCAAGCGTTGAATCCGTCGCCTTGGGCGTCTGGGTCAAGTCAGGGGCCAGAAACGAGCTCGATCACGAGCATGGAATGGCGCACCTGCTCGAGCACATGGCGTTCAAGGGAACGTCCTCGCGGAGCGCTTTCCAGATTGCATCCGACATCGAGAATGTCGGCGGCGAAATCAACGCTGCGACGAGCGTCGAGACCACCTCGTTCTACGCCCGCGTGCTCTCTGACGACGTGCCGCTGGCTGTCGACATCCTGGCAGATATTCTGCAGGACTCGACATTCGACCCCTCAGAACTGGCACGCGAGCAGCACGTTATCCTGCAGGAGATCGGCGCCGCGCACGACACGCCGGACGATATCGTCTTCGATCGCTTCAGCGAAACGGCGTTCCGCCATCAGACCATCGGCCGGTCCATTCTGGGAACGCCGGAAACTGTGAAATCTTTCACCGCGCAGGATGTCCGCGCCTATATCCAGCGCCAATACGGCGCCGACCGTATGGTGGTGGTCGCGGCCGGCGATGTGCGCCACGACGATTTCGTGCGCGAAGTCGAGAGCAAGCTTGGCGGTTTCCGGGCAACATCCGACACGACCGTTCCCCAGTACGCGAATTACGTCGGTGGCGACTTCCGCGAAGACCGCGACCTGATGGACGCGCAGATCATCCTGGGCTTCGAGGGCCGCGCCTATCATGTGCGCGACTTCTATGCCTCCCAAGTGCTTTCGATGATCCTGGGCGGCGGCATGTCTTCGCGGCTGTTCCAGGAAGTTCGCGAGAAGCGCGGCCTCTGCTACTCGATCTATTCCTTCCATTGGGGTTTTTCCGATACCGGAATCTTCGGCGTGCATGCGGCAACCGGCGAGGGCGACATCGCCAAGCTCGTGCCGCTCATTCTGGACGAGTTCCACAAGGCGGGCGAAAGCATCACCCAGGCGGAACTGGACCGGGCCCGGGCGCAGTACCGCGCCGGCCTCATCATGTCCGCCGAGAGCGCGGCCAGCCGCGCTTCGCAGATTGCCCGCCAGCTCCTCCTCTTCGGCCGGCCGATAGACAAGGAAGAGCTGATGACCCGGCTGTCGGCCCTCACCGTCGAACGGTTGACCGACCTTTCCGGCCGCCTCTTCTCCACCCGGCCGACCCTGGCCGCGATCGGGCCGATAGGCTCGCTTGCCGCATATGAGAAGATTACCGACCTGCTGCCCGGCTCGTCCGTGGCCGCGCGTAAAGTCGCGGTCTGAACGCCTGCCTGCTTGGCGCATGTTCGCCCTTCCGTTCTTCCGCCGCGACCTTCCGGTTATCACCGGAGAGCGGGTAACGCTGCGCCCTCCGAATGCCGGCGATTACCAGCAATGGGCCGAGCTTCGGCGTGAAAGCCGCGCCTTTCTCGAGCCGTGGGAGCCGCGCTGGACCGAGGACGAACTGGACCGCACTGCGTGGAGGCAGCGGCTCGGCCGTTACAGGGAAGATTTGGCGCAGGGCTCGGCGATTGCGTTTTTCATCTTCCACAACACCTTGGGCGATCTGCTCGGCGGCATTACGCTGGGCAATATCCGGCATGGGGTCGCCCAGACCGGCCATATCGGCTATTGGATGGGCGAACGCCACGCCGGAAAAGGTTATATGGTTGAATCGGTTCGGCTGGTGACCGACTACGCATTCTCGACGCTGCATCTGCATCGTGTCGAGGCCGCCTGCATTCCGGGAAACGAAAGGTCTATTCGCGTGCTTGAAAAAGCCGGATTCCAGCGCGAAGGGCTGCTAAGGTCCTATTTGCGCATCAATGGCATTTGGCAGGACCATCATCTCTTTGCCCTCGTTGCGGGCGATCCCAACGGCTCAAGCGCGAAGGGTTAAGGTTTGACCGGCAGTCTCCACCGCCTGGCGCTTCTGTTTGCCGCCGCACTCATCGCGATGCTGGCTGCGGTTTCGTCGGCATTCGCGGTCAATGTCATCGAAGTTTCGAAAGACGCCAACGCGCTGGATCTCTCGCGCGCCGTGGAGATTTCGCGCAGCCGCGGCAGCAGCTTCCAGGTCTCGACCGTTCCCAGCCAGGATGGCATCGTGCGCCGCATCGAAGTGGAGTCCACGGCCAAGCGCGCCGCTGGCTTCTGGGGGGTGTTCGCCATGCGCAACACCACCGACGAACAGATCGACCGGCTGATCGTCGCGCCGCATTTCCGGCTGGTGGGTTCCGGCCTCATCTGGCCGGACCTCGGCTCCTCGCGCATCACCGCCATAACGCCCAGCGAAGGCTTTGCGCTGGACAGGCAAGCGAGCCCCGACGCCGACGTCTTTCTGGTCACGCTGAACCCCGGCGCGGTGGTCACCTTCGTGGCCGAACTCGCCTCGCCGAACCTGCCGCAGGTCTATCTGTGGAGCCCGGATCTCTACAAGGATACGGTCAATTCCTACACGCTGTTTCGCGGCATCGTCATCGGCATTGCCGGCCTGATGGCGCTGTTCCTGACAATCCTTTTCGTGGTCAAGGGCACCTCTCTTTTCCCGGCTACGGCCGCCCTGTCCTGGGCGGTGCTCGCCTATATCTGCGTGGATTTCGGCTTCCTGAACAAGGTCATCGAGATTTCACCCGGCAATGAACAGATTTGGCGGGCCGGAACCGAGGTCGCGCTGGCGGCCACGCTGGTGCTGTTTCTTTTCGCCTATCTGAACCTCAACCGCTGGCATGGACATTTCAGCTATGGCGCGCTGGTCTGGATGCTTGGCCTTGGCGCGCTTGCCGGGGTCGCGGTGTTCGACCCGCCGATGGCCGCCGGCATCGCACGCATATCCTTCGCCACGACAGCGCTCGTCGGCACGGTGCTGATCGTCTATCTCGGCATGCAAAATTACGATCGCGCTATCATGCTGATCCCCAGTTGGGTGATGGTTCTCATCTGGATCGGCGCCTGCTGGATGACCATGACCGGCCGGCTCAACAACGACATCATCCAGCCGGCGCTGGGCGGCGGATTGATCCTGATCGTTTTGCTGATCGGATTTACGGTCATGCAGCACGCCCTTGCCGGAGGCGCGCTGCATCAGGGCCTGTTCAGCGACATGGAGCGGCAGGCGCTGGCTGTTGCCGGCTCCGGCGACACGGTGTGGGACTGGGATGTGCTGCGCGACCGCGTCGTGACGCGGCCGGATGTGAGCTACCAGCTCGGCCTTCCCGCCAACAGCCTCGGCGGGCCGGCGCGCAATTGGCTCCCCGTTCTGCATTCCGAGGATCGCGACACATTCCGCACCCTCCTGGATGTCGTGCTCGAGCACCGCCGTGGCAAGGTGGCGCAAGATTTCCGGCTACGCGGCGCCGACGGCCACTATCACTGGTTTGCGCTGCGCGCCCGGCCTGTCATCGGGTCCGACGGCGAGGTGATCCGCTGCGTTGGCACGCTGTCCGATGTTACGGAGCAAAAGAAATCCGAAGAGCGTCTGCTGCACGACGCCGTGCACGACAATCTGACCGGACTGCCCAACCGCGAATTGTTCATGAACCGGCTTGAGGCGGTGCTGTCGATCGCAAAGTCGGAAGAGCAAGTCCGGCCAACGGTGTTCGTTGTGGACATAGACCGCTTCAAGCAGGTCAATGACGGCCTTGGCATCTCTGCCGGCGATACAATCCTCCTGACCATCGCGCGCCGCCTTCACCGCCTGCTCAAGCCGAAGGATGCGCTGTCGCGGTTCTCAGGCGACCAGTTCGCGATGCTGCTGCTTTCCGAGCAGGATCCGACGCGCGTCGCCGCGGTAGCGGAGTCCGTCAAGCAGGCGATCCAGGCGCCCATCACCTTCGCCAAGCGGGAGATCGTGCTGACCGCCTCCATCGGCCTTTTGAGCTGGACGGCGGGGCATGACTCTGCCGAGGCCATGGTTAAGGACGCCGAACTCGCCATGCACCAGGCCAAGCGCTTCGGGGGCGACCGCATCGAGCCCTTCCGTCCGGCGTTCCGGGGCTTCGGCACCGACCGCTTGCAGATTGAGTCCGACCTGCGCCGCGCTGTCGAGCGCAAGGAGATCACGCTCGCCTATCAGCCGATCGTCCATCTGGCGGACCGCACCATTGCCGGCTTCGAGGCGCTGATGCGCTGGTCGCATCCGCGGAGAGGGCTTGTCCCGCCGTCGGAGTTCATACCGGTCGCCGAAAGCTGCGGCCTGATCATCCCGCTCGGCCTCTTTGCAATGCAGCGCGCGGCGGAAGACCTCGCAACCTGGCAGAAGCAGATCGGCGACGCGCCCTTGTCCGTGTCGGTGAACCTGTCCAGCCGTCAATTGTTGCGAAGGGATCTTGTCAGCGATGTCCGCTCGGCGATCTCGCGCGCAAACCTTCAGCCGCGCTGTTTCCGTCTCGAACTCACCGAGTCGCTGGTCATGGACAATCCCGAGCAGACCGCGCACGTCCTGTCGCGGCTGAAGCGGCTCGGCATCGGACTGTCGCTCGACGATTTCGGCACCGGCTATTCTTCGTTGTCCTATTTGACGCGCTTCCCTTTCGACACGATCAAGATCGACAAGAGCTTCCTTGACGACACGACCTCCAAGCGGGCGGTCCTGCTGAAATCCATGGTGAGCATGGCCCACGATCTGGGCATGGCGGTCGTCGCCGAGGGCATTACGGATGAGAGCGACGCGCTCGAATTGCGGCAGATGGGCTGCGAATACGCGCAGAGCTTCATGTTCGGCCAGCCGATGACCGGCGAGGCGGTCCTGAAACTGCTCAAGGAGCAATATCCGCTCGTCAAGGCGTAAGCCTGAGGACAGACGCGGGCGAACTTTTCGCAGCCGAACGAGTGCCACGCCCGATGAGTCCACCTGGCCGCGAAACGCCCGAGTGTTCAGGCGTGACCGGCTGTGTGGCTGAGATGGGCGAGATCGATGCCGATCAGGTTCATGATGCGGTCATACTTGCGATCGAGGTCGGCGTCGAACAAGAGGTCGGGGGTTGCCGGGCAAGTCAGCCAGCCATTGGCGGCGATCTCGCTTTCCAGCTGACCGGCGCCCCAGCCGGAATAACCCAGCGCCATCAGCGCTTTGCGTGGGCCGCGCCCGTTGGAAATAGCGCGCAGGATGTCGACGGTCGCGGTGAGGCAGACATCCTCCGATACGGGCAACGACGATTCGACCTGGTAGTCGTCCGAGTGCAGCACGAAGCCGCGGCTTCGGTCCACCGGACCGCCATTGCGAATGACGAAATCCCGTGCCGCGGCCGGGAGCCTGATTGCTTCCTGCTCCTCCAGAATGCCGAGTTGCACCAGCAGATCGGGGAACAGCATCTGTTGCGCCTGATTGATGATCAGACCCATCGCCCCTTCTTCGCTGTGGGCGCAGATGTAGATGACGGAGCGCAAAAAGCGGTCGTCCTTCATGCCGGGCATGGCAATCAGGAACTGGTCGTCCAGGAATCCGCGCCGGTTAGACGCGAGGGATGCCCTCTTTTGCCGCAAAAGCTCCATGAAGGGAGCGTAACGCGTTTCCAATTCGCTTGAAAGACGTGTCTGGCGGAATTTACATCGCACACATTCAAGTGAGTTGCGGCGCGCTGGCGCATGCGCGAGACGGAAATATCATGAAATCATTCTGCCTGTTTGCGTTCGCATTCACCACCCTGGCAGCAGGCCCTGCCGCCGCCGCCTCCAGCGCCTGGCACGAAGCAGAGGGCGGGCGCGTACGGCTGGTCACAAGCGGCGCGCCGGACGCCGGAGGACGACTGCAGGGTGTTCTGCAAATCGACCTGAAGCCCGGCTGGAAAACCTATTGGCGCGATCCCGGCGGTTCCGGCGTGCCGCCCTCCATCGATGTTTCCGCAAGCCCGTCACTGACTGGCGCGGCGCTGGAATTTCCACCGCCGGAACATCATTTCGATGGCCAGTCGACCTGGGCCGGCTACGACCAGCCGGTCGATCTGCCGGTTGCATTTCAGCTTCGCGCTCCCGGCAAGCCCGGGATCATCGAAGCGTCCGTCTTTCTAGGCATTTGCGAGACCATCTGCATACCTGTTCAGGCTCAGTTCTCCGTCGATGTCGCAGCCGACGATGGCACCGATGCGGCGACCGTCGCCGATGCGTGGGGCTCGCTGCCTGGGGCCGCGACCGAACAATTCGGCGCAACAGTTTCCCAATCAAACGACAAGACCGTGGAGATCGCGGCCAACATGCCGGCGGGTGCGGAGGAGGCCGAACTGTTCCTCGCCGGGAGCGACGGCTACATGTTCGGTCCGGCGAAGGCCGAACGATCCGGCGGCAAATTTCGCTTCAGCGCTGAAATCGTCACGCGACCGAAAGTACGGCCCGGAAATCAAGGGCTGCACTACACGCTGGTAACCTCGAAAGGGGCGGTCTCGGGCATTCTACCCTATTTCTGAGCTTCGCCTTTCCGCGCATTGCGACCGGTGAGCGAAACGGCTACCGGTAGCTCCAACCATCCAGATCTATCGCATTCCAGGAGACTCTCATGACTATCGCTGTTGGCGACAAGCTGCCCGACGCAAACTTCAAGGTGAAGACCGAGGAGGGCGTCCAGGACATGACCACCAAGGACGTCTTCGCCGGCAAGAAGGTCGTTCTCTTCGGCGTTCCCGGCGCGTTTACGCCGACCTGCAGCAATAATCACCTGCCGGGGTTCCTCGAGAATTACGACGCGATTCTTGGCCGTGGCGTGGACACGATTGCGGTGACTGCGGTCAACGACCATCACGTCATGGCCGCTTGGGCTCGCTTCACGGCCGGTGAAGGCAAATTGCTCTATCTCGCGGATGGCAATGGCGCATTTGCCAAGGCAACCGGCCTCGATGTCGATCTCGTCGCCGGCGGGCTCGGCTTGCGCAACAAGCGGTTTTCCATGATTGTGGACGATGGCAAGGTGACGACGCTCAACATCGAGGAAGCGCCGGGCAAGGCCGAAACGTCGAGCGCGGCCCGCATTCTGGAGCAGTTGGGCGCTTAAACGCCCACCGCTGGGGACGCCGGCGCGACTTGAAGCGGTTCACGATTCCACGGAATCGTTCCGCCGCTCCAAGTATTTGTTTTAGCGCGTTGCCGAACCGGAAACCGCCAAGCGTTTTCCTGGAACTTTTTAGGCCGCGCCCGCAATTCCATACGCAGCCAGATCGGATCTCAGCCTTTCGGCGCCCTGGAAGAGGACGGCGTTCCATCCCGCTGCGATTGCGCCATCCACATTCTTCTTGCTGTCATCGATGAACAGTGTTGCGGCGGGTTCGAGGCCAAATGTGGCGGCGTGAAGTTTATATATTCCGCGCTCGGGCTTGATCATCTTCACCCGGCCGGAGACGGTGACCCCGCGCGGGCGTTTCAGGAATGGAAATCGCTCGCTCGCCTCATCGAATGTATCGGCGGCGAAGTTGGTCAACATCGTGACGTCGCGCCCGTTGCCGATCAACTCTTCCATGACCACGACGCTGTCCTCATAGGCATGCGGCACCATCTCATGCCAGTTAAGGCGAAAGGCGCGGATGTTTTCAGCGTGGTCCGGGTGTGCTTCTCGATCAACAGAGCTTCGGCATCCTGCCAGGAGCGGCCGCGATCCTGCTCGATGTTCCAATCATGGGTGCAGACGTTTTCGAAAAACCAGCGGCGCTGCGCGGCGTCGGGGATGAGGCGGCTGAAGGGAAGGTTGGGTTCGTAGTGGATCAACACCTGGCCGATGTCGAAAACGATGTGACGAATGTCAGGCATGCTGGGCGCTGTCCTCAGTCTGCTTTGCGGCGTTTCGTTGCGCCTGGAAGGGCCGCCTCGATAGCCTTTTTCATCACAGTCGGCAAAGCCTCGTCGGGCAGGGAGTCGGGTTGCGACCAGAACATCCCCGCAGGCGCAGTGTCCCGACCGGTCTCGCCGCGAAAAATGTCCAGCCGCAGTTCGAAATGGGTGAAGACGTGGGTGATGGTCCCGCAGCGCTGCCAAACGGCGGCAAAAGGCGCGGCCTCGGAAGAGGTCTCGCCATCCTGCCGCGCTGTCCAGTTGGTGGTCGGCGGTCCCGACATGCCGCCGAGCAATCCCTTGTCCGGGCGCTTCGATAACAGCACCGCGCCGTCCATGCGTCTTACCGCCACGAAGGCCGCACCGCGCCGCAGCGGCTTCTCCGCCTTAGCTGTACGCACGGGGTAGAGTTGCGGGTCTCCCGTGGCCAGCGCCATGCAGCAAGTGCTGAGCGGACACAACATGCAGCGCGGCCGCTTCGGCGTGCAGATCGTGGAACCCAGATCCATCATCGCCTGGGCGAAATCGCCGGGCCGCGCGCCGGGCACCAGCGGTTCCAGCGCGCTGCGAACCTCCGCCTTGGCCTCGGGCAGCGGCGTCGCGATCGCGTAGAGTCGCGTCATCACGCGCTCGACATTCCCGTCGACCACGGCGGCAGGCCGGTCGAAGGCGATCGCCGCAATCGCCGCGGCAGTGTAGGAGCCGATTCCTGGCAAAGCCCGCAACCCGGATTCGGTATCAGGAAAGGCGGCGCCTGGCAGTCCAGCTAGGACCTCGGCGCATTTCTTCAGATTTCGTGCCCGCGAATAATATCCGAGGCCGGCCCAGGCCTTCATCACCTCGTCGCCCTCGGCCGCCGCCAGGGCGCCGACCGTCGGCCAGCGCTCCAGGAATTTGCGGTAAAAGGGCTTCACCGCTTCGACAGTTGTCTGCTGAAGCATGATTTCCGAGAGCCAGACATGATAAGGGTCAGGCCGCCGGCCTTTAGCCAATTCGCGCGGCGGGACGCGCCAGGGCAGGTCACGATGGTGCCGGTCGTACCATTCGAGCAGCCATGCGGCGATCGACGGAGTCGTCTTTTCCGGCTTGTGGGTTGCTGTGACGTGCGCCATTGAAAAGGCGATGTGTCCTGGCTCTATGTGGCTTGGCAAGATTGGAGTGGACATGGCAGGGAAAGCGCGCTGGAGCAATCCCATCCCGGTCAGCGACCTCGCTTCGCAAATCCTCGACCCGGTGCTGCGCAAGCGCGCCGGCATGTCGGTCGCCCTTGTGCAATCGTGGGAGGAAGTGGTCGGTCCGCGCCTAGCAAGGACCTCCCGGCCGGAGAAAATACAGTGGTCGCGCCGCCCCGATGACGGCGCGCCGTTTGAACCGGCCACGTTGGTAATCGCCTGCGAGGGGCTTGCCGCGCTGCACATCCAACACGAGACCAGCGAAATCATCGCCCGCGCCAATGCGTTTCTCGGCTATGGCGCGATCGGGCGCATTCGCATTGTCCAGAAGCCGGTCAACGCCGCGCCGCTGCCGGCAAAACCGAAGACACGCGACCTGACGGCCGCTGAGGCGGCGCGGGTGCGGCTGTCGGTTGAGAACATCGAGGATGAGGGCCTGAGGGCGTCGCTCGCCAAGCTCGGCGCGACCGTCATTGGAACGAAGAGCGGTCCACGCTGAGCGCGCTCTCGCGGATTCGTGATGGCGAAGCGAGGGCGAGGCCATTGGCACGGGGGCATTCCTGCCTTAATTCGCGCGAACTCTCGCCTTCAGGTCAATTTCCGTCACAATATCGAACAAACTCAGGTGATTCGCATGATCCGATCCTCGCTCCGCAGGACCGTTACAGGCTCGTTGGCCGCCATCTTTGCTATGGCGGCGCTCGCCGCCTGCAGCGATTCAGGGTCCGAGAAGAAAGCGGAGGCCCCGCCGGCGGCCGAGGCTCCGGCGACGACGGCTCCCGCTACCGAGGCGCCGAAGGCCGCAGAAACTCCGGTGGCACCCGCCACCGAAGAACCGAAGGCCGCGGAAGCTCCGGCCGCACCCGCTACTGAAGCGCCGAAAACCGCCGAGGCTCCGGCCGCACCCGCCACTGAAGCGCCAAAGACCGCGGAAGCTCCGGCCGCAGCTGCGCCGGCAACGCCAGCCCCTTCCACGCCAGCCGCACCGGCCGCTGAGACGCCAAAGGCTGCGGAAGCGCCGGCCGCCGAAGCGGCAAAGCCCGCCGAAGCGGCCAAGCTGCCGGTCAAGATCCCCGAGTCGCAAGGTTCAGTCGACGTCGCCCAATTGCTTCAACCCGGTGCTCTGCCGGATATGTCTATCGGCAAGGCCGATGCGCCTGTCACCATCGTTGAATACGCCTCGATGACGTGCCCGCATTGTGCACACTTCCACGAAACGACCTTTCCGGAGCTGAAGACGAAATATGTCGACACCGGCAAGGCGCGGCTGATCTTCCGCGAATTCCCATTCGATCCGCGCGCGGAGGCGGGCTTCATGCTCGCCCGTTGCTCGAAGGATAACTATTTTCCGATGATCGACGTGCTGTTCAAGCAGCAGCAGAACTGGGTTTCTGTGGAAAATGCCAAGGATGCGCTGCTGCAGCTTGCCAAACTGGCTGGCTTCTCGCAGCAAACATTCGAGGCATGTCTGACCGACCAGAAACTGCTGGATCAGATTCGGGAAGTCAGGGTGCGTGGTGAAGGCATCTTCGGCGTGAATTCCACGCCGACGTTCTTTATCAATGGCGAGAAATATCCAGGGGCACTGTCGATTGACGAAATGTCGGCGATCATCGACCCGAAGCTCTGACGCTGCTGCGACAGGGAAGGGCGCGCTTGCGATGCGCGCCCTGCGCTGTGCATGAAATTTTCGCGCCTCCGCCTGCTCGGCTTCAAATCCTTCGTCGAACCCTCCGACTTCGTCATCGAGCGCGGCCTGACCGGCGTCGTCGGTCCGAATGGCTGCGGCAAGTCGAACCTCGTCGAGGCCCTGCGCTGGGTCATGGGCGAGAATTCCTACAAGAACATGCGCGCGTCCGGCATGGACGACGTTATCTTTTCGGGATCGTCCACCCGGCCGTCGCGCAACACGGCTGAAGTCACGCTGTTCCTCGACAATTCGGATCGTACGGCGCCGCACAGTTTCAACGACGCCGACGAATTGCAGGTGTCGCGCCGCATCGAGCGCGAGGCCGGCTCGATCTACCGGATCAACGGCAAGGAAGCGCGCGCCAAGGACGTGCAATTGCTGTTTGCCGACCAGTCGACGGGCGCCCGTTCGCCCTCAATGGTCGGGCAAGGCCGCATCGGCGAATTGATCCAGGCAAAGCCTCAGGCGCGGCGGCAATTGCTGGAAGAAGCCGCCGGCGTTTCCGGATTGCATTCGCGCCGTCACGAGGCGGAACTGCGCCTGCGCGCCGCCGAGCAGAATCTCGAGCGTCTGGACGACGTCACGGGCGAACTGCAAGGACAAATCGAGAGCTTGCGCCGTCAGGCGCGCCAGGCCAGCCGTTTCAAGAACTTGTCGGCCGAGATCCGCAAGGCAGAGGCCATCCTGCTGCATCTGCGCTGGGCTGCGGCGAAGATCCAGGAAGGCGAAGCCCGCTCTGCCTTGGCGCAGGCGACCGCCGCTGTCGGCGACCGCGCCCAACATCAGATGAATGCAGCCAAGGAGCAGGCGATCGGCGCCCATCGCCTGCCCGAATTGCGCGATACGGCCGCTGCCACGGGCGCTGCCCTGCAGCGGCTGACGATTGCCAAGGCGCAGATCGACGATGAGGAACAGCGCATCCGCAATCGCCAGGCGGAGCTGGAGCGGCGTCTCGGCCAGCTTGACGCCGATCTTGCCCGCGAAAACCAGATGGTCAGCGACAATGCCGACGTTCTGAAGCGGCTGGCTGAGGAAGCTGAAACGCTGCGTTCTGACGAGGCCGGATCGGCAGATCGCGAGATCGCCACGAAAGCGGCTTTCGAGCAGGCAGCCGCCACGCTGTCCCTCAGTGAAGGCGCGCTGGCATCGATGACCGCCGAGCGCGCCGACGCGGCCGCCCAGCGCAGCCAGGCCGAACGCGCGTTGCGCGACGCAACCGAGCGGCGGGATCGCTTGTCGCGCCAGATGGCCGATGTCGAGCGCGACCTTGCGGCGATCGTGGCGCAAATCTCGGCATTGCCGGATCCCGAGGAAAAGCGGGCGCTGGTCGCGCAGGCCCAGGAAGAACTCAGCGCGGCCGAAGCTGCTGCGGTGGCTGCCGAAAAGGCGGTGGTTGAGGTCCGCAGGCAAGAGGCGGCGGCTCGCGGTCCCCTGCAGGAAGCCCGCGCGGAGCTAGCGCGCGTCGAGACCGAGGCGCGCACGCTCGCCAAGGTTTTGAACGCCATGTCGGGCGACCTGTTTCCCGCTGTGCTCGAACAAATCGGGGTCGACCGTGGTTTCGAGACCGCACTCGGCGCGGCGCTTGGTGAGGATCTCGATCTGCCGCTGGATCGTGCCGCTGCCGCGCACTGGGCCGACATCGAGCCCCAGCCAGCCGATCCGGCTTTGCCAGCCGGCGTGCCGTCATTGGCCGAGGTCGTGCGCGCTCCAAAGCAACTGGCGCGGCGTCTGAGGCAGATTGGCGTTGTCGATCCTGCCGAGGGCGCGGCATTGCAGAAGCAGCTCGCGCCGGGCCAGAGATTGGTCAGCCGCGACGGCGCCTTGTGGCGTTGGGATGGCGTGACCGCCAGCGCCGAGGCGCCGACGCCGGCCGCCCAGCGGCTGGCGCAGAAGAACCGCCTCAAGGAACTCGACGCCGCCGCCATTCTGGCAACGCAGGCGGTGCGCTCCGCCGAGGCCGTATTGGTTGCCGCAGAGGCGTCACTGCGCGAAGCTGTCGAAACGGAGAAGGCCGCGCGCCAGAGCTGGCGCGATGCGCAGCACGGGGTCGGACAGGCGCGCGATGCGCTAGAGCGGGCCGAAAAGGCTTCCGGCGATCTGGTACAGCGGCGCGCGGCGCTCGACGAGGCCCGTGCACGCCTGGCCGAGACCGGTCAGGAAGCAGCGCAGAACCTTGCTGCGGCCGAAGCGCAACTGAGGCAATCGCCTGACCTCTCCGATCTTCAGGCGCGGTTCGACGCGCTGGCGACTGATGTTTCCCGCGATCGCACGGCGCTGGCCGATGCCCGCGCCGTTCACGAAGGATTGCGCCGCGAGGCGGAAGCGCGCGCCCGGCGTCTTGCGGCGATCGACGGCGAGCGCACCACCTGGACCCGCCGCGCCGAGAATGCCGGTGCGCAGATTGCGTCGCTGGGCGAACGCCGCGGCGAAACGCAGGCTGAACTGGAAAGCCTGTCCGACGCTCCCGACGATATCGATCAGCGCCGCCGCGCATTGCTGTCTCAGCTTTCGCAATGCGAGCAGCAAAGCCGGCAGGCGTCGGATCGTTTGCAGGAGGCGGAGAACCGCCAGGCCGAACTGGACAAGGCGGCAACCGCGGCCATCACCGGTCTGGCCGAATCGCGTGAAGCGCGCGCCCGCGCCGAGGAGAGGCTAACCGCTTCAGACGAGCGCCGCCTCGAAGTCGAGGCGCGTATCCAGGAAGCGCTTGGCGTGCCGCCGCATCTGGTTATCCGCCAGGCCGGGCTGGAGCCCGACGCACCGCTGCCCGACCTCACCGAGGTCGAGCGCACGCTGGAGCGCAACAAGATCGAACGGGAACGTCTGGGGGCGGTCAACCTGCGTGCGGAGGAAGAGCAGCGCGAGCTCTCTGAGCGCCTCGATACCATCGTGTCCGAGCGGGAGGACATCGTCGAGGCGATCCGCAAGCTGCGCCAGGCGATCCAGAACCTCAACCGCGAGGGCCGCGAGCGCCTGCTGGCTGCTTTCGATGTGGTGAACGGCCATTTCCAGAAGCTGTTCTCGCATCTGTTTGGCGGCGGCACGGCAGAACTTCAGCTGATCGAGTCGGAAGACCCGCTCGAAGCCGGGCTGGAGATTCTGGCCCGCCCGCCGGGCAAGAAGCCGCAGACGATGACCTTGCTGTCCGGGGGCGAACAGGCGCTGACGGCCATGGCGCTGATCTTTGCGGTGTTTCTAACCAATCCCGCACCCATCTGCGTACTGGACGAGGTCGATGCGCCGCTGGACGATCACAATGTCGAACGCTTCTGCAATCTCATGGATGAGATGGCGAACAACACCGAAACCAAATTCGTCATCATTACGCACAACCCGATCACCATGGCGCGGATGAACCGGCTGTTCGGCGTGACGATGGCCGAGCAGGGCGTCAGCCAACTCGTTTCGGTCGATCTGCAGGCCGCAGAGGCAATGCGCGAGGCAAGCTGACGGCTGCGGGTGGCGAGTAGCCTGGCGCTATATGGCGCGGCCGTTTTCCGCGAAGACGTGATAGCGCGCCGGGTCGACGAAAGCGGCGACCTTGGAACCCAAAGCGACCTGCTTTTGCCCATCGATGGCGATTGTCAGCGGCTGTCGGTCGGCCGTCGTCGTGTAGAGCATGGTGGACCCGCCGAGGTGCTCGACCAGGTCGACCGTCACTTCGGCCAGCCGCACGCCCGCGCCCTGATCGAGCGTGATGTGTTCGGGCCTCACGCCGAACGTGACCGCATCCCCCTGCCTTCCCTCGCTTAGCGTTCGCGGCAACGATACGCTGGCGCCACCCGCGGCGAGCTTTGCGCCCTTGCTGTCGAGACCTTCGACGGTTGCGTTGAGGAAGTTCATCTTCGGCGAGCCGATGAAACCGGCCACGAACTTGTTGTGGGGGTGGTTGTAGAGGTCGAGGGGCGCGCCGACCTGCTCGACCACGCCGCCCTGGAGAACGACAATCTTGTCGGCCATCGTCATCGCCTCGACCTGATCGTGCGTGACGTAGATCATGGTGTTGCCCAGGTCGTTGTGCAGCTTGGAAATCTCGACGCGCATCTGCACGCGGAGCTCGGCGTCCAGGTTGGACAGCGGCTCGTCGAACAGGAAGATCTTCGGCTCGCGCACGATAGCGCGGCCGATGGCGACGCGTTGCCGCTGGCCTCCCGAAAGCTGCTTCGGCTTGCGGCTCAGCAATGGCTGGATGCGCAGGATATCGGCCGCCTGCTTCACGCGCTGGTCGATCTCCTGCTTGGGAAAGCCTGCGGTTTCGAGCCCGAATGCCAGGTTCTTGTAGACCGACATATGCGGGTAGAGCGCGTAGCTCTGGAACACCATGGCGATGCCGCGCTTGGCTGCAGGCACATCGTTCATCCGCTTCTTGTCGACGATGAGATCGCCTTCGGAGATACGCTCCAGGCCCGCGATCATGCGCAGCAGCGTGGACTTGCCGCAGCCGGACGGACCGACAAAGACGACGAATTCGCCGGGATCGATGTGAAGGTCGATACCGTGGATGACTTCGATCTCGCCGTAGCGCTTGTAGACGTTGCTGAGTTCAACACTGGTGGACATCATCGAACCTCAAGCAAACTTCGCGGGGATGAAACTGCGGTATTTCGGATGCTCGCGACCGAGCGGCAGGGGCACATTGGTGCCGGTTTCCGCCGAATGGTAAAACGCGGTGACAATCTCCAGGGAGCGGCGCGAATCTTCCGATGTCACGGGCAGGGGGCCGATTCCCATGAGATAATCGTGGAATCGGACCATCTGCGTCTGGAACCGTGGCGGCACATGCTTCCAGTCCTTGAGCAAGGCTTCGATCTGCTTCGCGATATCGTCGTTGGCCGGAAGAATCTTCCAAAGCGCGGCTCCCGGATTATAGGGGGCGTGGTCGCTCTCGAAGGTCACGTTCTCGAAGGCGAGCCGTAGCCGGGAGATTTCATCGACAGAGCCAAGCGTCGCGGTAAACGACGCAAGCGCACCGCTCTCCATTTCGAGTGACGCGCTGATGCAGTCCTCCACCTCGATGGCGTTGACGCGCGTGGCGACGCGTCCGAACAAGTTCTTCACAGGTCCCATCAGGTAGGTGAACATATCGTGCGGATGGATGGCATGCGTCATCAGCACCCCACCCAGTTCGCTTGCCCATTTTCCGCGCCATGGCACCGCATAATAGTCAGCGCCGCGCCGCCAGAAGGTCTCGACGGTCCCGGCATAGGGCTTGCCCGCCAGTCCCGCATCGATAATCGCCTTGGCCTGCTCGATGCCGTCGCCGTAGCGGTACTGGAAAATCGGCATCAGTGTACCGGTGGATTTGGCTTCCGCCGCCGCCACCTCGTCGACCTGCGCCAGCGAACCAACCAGCGGCTTCTCGCAAACCACATGCTTGCCGGCGGCCAACGCGGCCATGATCTGGGGGTAATGCACCAACGGCGGCGTGCAGACGTCGATAATGTCGAGGTCGCCCATCGCCAGCAGGTCTTCAAAACGGGTGGTGCGCCGCTCTACGCCGAATTCGTCCGCCAGCGCGTTCAGCCGCTCCTCATTGAGATCGCAGATCGCCAGGACCTTGTATTTGTCGGCATTGGGAACATAGCCCTCGACGATGTGGCTGCGGCCAATGCCACAGCCGACGACGGCAACCGTCTTGATGTCGCTCACGCCTCCCATGAGGTGCCTCGCTCGGCCAGCGCCTGCGCGTCAAGCGCCAATTCCATGGCTTTGAAACAGTGCGCCTGGCTCATCGCCGTCTCTGTTCGGTTGAGGACATCCGAAACAAGCTGACGGCCATAGGGAAGCTCGGCGTCGGAGCAGTCGATCGCCTGCACGCCATTGCTGTCGACCAGGAAGAGGTGATCCTTCCCATCCCGGCCCGCGATGTCGATGTACTTGCGAAGCTCGATATATCCCTCCGTGCCGAGGATCGTCAGGCGGCCGTCACCCCAGGTGGGCAGGCCGGCGGGGGTAAACCAGTCGACCCGCACATAGCCGGTTGTGCGCGGCGTCTTCAGGTGCATGTCGCCGATATCCTGCAGCCCCGGGCGGTCCGGATTGGCGCGGTTGGCGACGGTTGCGGAGATGACCTCGGCTTCCAGAGAGTTGGAGAAGAACAGAAATTGCTCGCATTGATGGCTGCCGATGTCGCACAATATGCCGCCATACCGCTGGCGATCGAAAAACCAGTCGGGGCGCTGATTGTTGCGGATGGCGTGCGGACCGAGCCCGACTGTGTGCAGCACTTCACCGATGGCGCCCGCCTGCACAAGCTCGCCGGCCTTGACGGTCGAGCGCGTTTCGAAATGTTCGGAGTAGCACACGGAGTAAATCCGGCCGGTCTCCGCCTGCACCTTGCGAAGGTCGGCCAGTTGCGCATGGCTCGTCATGCCAGGCTTGTCGCTCATCACGTCCTTGCCATGGCGCATCGCTTCGATCGAGATTCCCGCGCGCTCGTTCAGGATTGCGGCGGTAACGACAAGGTCGATGGAGCGGTCCTCGAGGATCGCCTTGCGATCGGCTGCCCGCCTGGCCTGCGGATACTTTTCGCCAAAGGGCTTTGCCAGATCGTCTTCCGGCGAATGGAAGGCGACGAATTCGGCGCCGGCAGCGAGCAGGCAATCGACCTGACCGTAAATATGCGAATGGTTGAGGCCGATGGCGGCAAATCGAATACTCATCTGATGCAATTACCCGTCGAGTGATGGTTGGGGCGTTACCGTTTCATGCCTGTCGTCGCGATGCCTTCAATCAGGAGGCGCTGGAAGAACAGGAAGAACAGGAAGATCGGCACGAGGCTGGCCACGCTCATGGCGAACAGGCCGCCGAAATCGCTTTCGCCTGTGGAGTCGGTAAAGGTGCGCAGGCCGAGCATGACAGTGTATTGCCGCATATCGTTGAGGTAGATCAGCGGCCCGAAGAAATCGTCCCACGTCCAGATAAAGGTGAAGATCGCTGCTGTCGCCAGAACCGGCGTCGAAAGCGGCAGCATGATTTTCCAGTAGATGCGCCAAGCCGAGCAGCCGTCCATCATCGCGGCCTCATCCAGTTCGCGCGGAATGCCCCGGAAAAACTGCACCATCAGGAAGATGAAATAGGCGTCCGCGGCGAGGAATTTCGGCACCACCAGAGGCAGGATCGTATCCACCCAGCCAAGGTTGAGAAACAGCACATATTGCGGGATCAGCGTGACCTGATAGGGCAACATGAGCGTCATCAGCATCAGACCGAACCAGAATTGGCGGCCAAAGAATTCCAGGCGGGCGAAGGCGAATGCCGTGAGGGAGCAGGCCAGCACATTGCCGATGACGCAGAGCGTCGCAATGACGAAAGAGTTTAGGAAGAAAGTCCCGAACGACACGCGCAAGCCGTTCCAGCCGCGCACATAGGAGCCGAAGTCGACGGCCGAAGGGATCAGCCCGGTCGAGGTGAAAATCTCGTCCTGCGGCCTGACGGATGCCGCGATCATCCACAGCAGCGGATAGATCATGATGAAGCACGCGCCGATCAGCGCGGCGTGGATAAGCGCGGATATCCAGAAAGGCCTCTGCGCGGCCTTCTCGGCTTCCATCGAGCCCGGCCTCAGCGCGGCGGTGACCACGGCGTCAGTCGTCATAGTGCACCCAATATCTCGACGACAGGAACGAGATGGCGGTGAAGGCGGAGATGATCGCGAGCAGGATCCAGGCCAGCGCCGAAGCATAGCCCATGCGGAAGAAGCCGAATGCCTCCTGATAGAGATACAAGGTGTAGAACAGCGTCGAGTTGATCGGTCCGCCTTGCCCGCCGGAGATGATGAAAGCCGGGGTGAAGCTCTTGAAGGCTTCGATCGTCTGAATGATCACGTTGAAGAAGACGACAGGGGTAAGCAGCGGAAGCGTGATCTTCCAGAACTGCCGCCACTGGCTGGCGCCGTCAAGACTCGCCGCTTCATACATGTCTTGCGGAATCTGTCTGAGCCCGGCGAGGAAAATGATCATCGGCGAGCCGAACTGCCAAATGCTGAGCACGACCAGCGTCCACAAGGCGTAGTTGGGATTTGAGATCCAACTCGGGCCGCTGATGCCAAAAGCGGTCCACAGAAGCTGATTGATGAGGCCATCGGCTGAGAAGATCGTGCGCCAGAGGATGGCGATGGCCACGCTCGCCCCCAGAAGGGACGGCAGGTAGAAGATAGCGCGGTACATCGGCAGGGCGCTGATACCCTTGTTGAGGAGCATCGCCACCGCGAGCGCGAAGGCTAGCTTCAGCGGCACGGAGAACAGAACGAAGAGGAAGGTCACGCGCATAGACGCCATGAACTTCGGATCGGCTGTGAGGATGCGTTGATAGTTGTCCAGGCCAACCCACTCCGGACTGGTTAGCAGGTCGAACTGGGTGAAGCTGAGGTAGAAGGAATAGATGATCGGGCCGAGTGTCAGCCCGAACAGCCCAATCAGCCACGGCGTGAGGAACAGATAGCCGGGGCCGATCCGTTCGCTCATGCGCGACCACAGAGACGGCGTGGTGGCAGCCTCGGCTCCGAGGCTGCCTGCCGCTTCTCCTGCCCGGACGGCCACGCCGTCCTCAGCTTTTGCGCTTCAGGATTTCGGTGGCTTCGGCCACGAAGGCCGGGCCGGCATCGGAGACGCTCTGCTGGCCGAAGGCGACTTCCTCCGCCTTGCGCTGCAGGGCCAGATCGACCTCGCCGGCGGCGTTGGGCGGCGGCGGGGGCAGCTTGCCGGCAAGGTCGCCCAGATTGGCGACATAGTTGACCGCGGCCTTGCCCAGATCGTCGAGCGTCGGCGCCAGCGCCTCGCGCACGGCCTTCGATTCCGGTACGCCGCGCTCGATGCCGATGGCCTTCGCCGCTTCCTGGTCGTTTACGAAATAGGAAATGAACCTGGCGGCGGCCTCCTTGTTTTCAGACGTGCCGCTTACGGAGAAGAACATCGACGGCTTGCGATAATGTCCGCCCTTGGAATCCGCGGCATGGCGCGGATAGTTGGTGATGGCCAGCGGGTCCTTGTTGAGGGCTTGAAAGCCGACGAGCTGGTTAGAGTGGCCGTAGGAGATCGCCGCCTTGTTCTGCGTGAGCATCGAGGTCTCGATATTGTTCTGGTCGAGCTGCTGGATGTCAGGCGGCGTGACAGCGCCGGCCTCGCGCAGCTTCGCCCACATGTCGAACCAGTCCGACACGTCGGTCGCGTCGAAGGCGATCTGTCCGTCTGCGGTATAAAGCGCCTTGCCGCGCTGGCGGAGGAAATTCTCGAAGAAGGGTTCCACCTCGGCGCCATCCGAAGCGCCGTAGTAGCCGCGGCGCACGCCTGCTTTGGTGATTTCCGTCGCCAGCTTGGCAAAATCTTCCCAAGTGGTCTTCGCATCGGGCAGGGGCAGCTTCAGTTCGTCGAACACAGCCTTGTTGACCATCATTGCCGACGAGTTCGCACCAAGGCTGACACCGTAATACTTGCCGTTGACCTTGCCGCTCTCGATTTGAGCCTGATCGAAATCCGCCACGTTCAACGTGGATCCGACGAATTCGTCGAGCGGCGCGATCGCATTGCGATTGGCGTATTCGACGATGTAGCGGTAATCCATCTGAATGATGTCCGGCGCATTGCCGCCGGCGGTCTGGGTCGCGAGCTTCGGCCAGTAATCGGCCCAGGCGAGGAACTCGCCGTCGATCGTCGTCCCGGCATTTGCTTTGGTATAAAGGTCCGTCGCCTTGTAGGTGCGGTCCGCACGGGCCTGGCTTCCCCAGAAGATCAGGCGCAATCGCTGCTCCTGTGCGAGTGCCGGATGGATCGCGCCCAGCGCGAGCAAGGCAGAGCCGCCAAGCAGCAATTGGCGTCGGTCAACGCTGTAAGCCATTTCGAATTCCTCCCATTCCTCCCACCCGCCATCGGCGGGGTATTGTAAGCTGCAGAGCGTAATTCACCGCATGGTTACAATTTTGATGCCTTATGGAAAATGAGTCAAGCGCTTTCGATTCCCGCGGAGATGCACAGGTCGGCGGCAGTGCGGATTGGGCCTCAACTGCGGCCCGCGCGCAGATAGTCGAGCACCATCGCCACGGCCACTGCTTCACGTTCCTGGATCATGGAAAGCCGGCTGAGATCGCGGCCGAAGACGACGCTCAAGGTTTGCATGTTGGACACGTAGAAGTATCCCAGTCCGGCGATTGAAATGTATAGCTGCAGCGGATCGACGCCTGATCTGAACACGCCAAGTTCCTCGCCGCTGGCCAGGATCCTCTCAAGTTCGGCGACGAGAGGAGAGTTGATGGAGTTTATATCTTTAAGTTGCTTTACAAAACGGGCGTTCTGCAGGTTTTCGACCGCCAAGATTCGAATAAACCACGGCTTTTCGAGAAAATGACGAAACGTAAATCTTACGATTTGATCAATAGCTTCAACGGGATCGCGTTGAGACAGGCTTAGTTCGCGTTCGCCTTGCCGAATTTCCTGATATGCATCCAGAAGAACTGCGGAGTATAGCGCCTCCTTGTTTCCGAAATAATGGTAGAGCAGACGCTTGTTGACCTTGGCGCGGTCGGCGATGTCATCGACGCGCGCTCCGTTGAATCCCATGCCGCAGAACTCGTCGCGCGCTGCCGACAATATCTTTGCCCGGGTGCGCTCGGGGTCGCGTATCCGCGGCTCTGCGCCCTTGCGGCGCACCTTCGCTGCGCCATCTTCCGGGGCAAGCGAGCGCGCCGATTCGGTTGTCTCCTTCGGTGTGTTGTCTTTGGAACTCGCGGAGCCGTCCTGCATGCAGCTGCCTCTTGACTTCGAAATCTCTAGGCATGTATCCAAGTAACCAGTTGGTATAGTAAGAGAGGGTGCCATATCGGTCAAGCGGATCGACCCCGATGAGGCTGCATGCGAGGGGCGGGCGATTTGCCGATACATCCAATGTCCGTTCTGGCGATCACGCCAGGGGAGGACTATTGACGAGGGAAGGGGCTGAAATGTCCAAATCGCGCCGGCGCTACGCGTTGATCGGAACCGGCAATCGCGGAACCACCATGTGGGGCGGCGAACTTCTGGAGGGCTGGCGGCAGGACGTCGACCTCGTTGCAATCTGCGACACCAATCCGCTGCGGGCGGAGCGGGCGCGCACGATGATCAAATCGAACGCGCCGATCTACACCTCGATCGAGGAGACCTTGAGGGAGGCTTCGCCTGACCTCGTTATCGTGTGTACGCCCGATCACAGCCACGACGACATCATCATCGCGGCGTTGGAGTCGGGTGCGGACGTGATCAGCGAAAAGCCGATGACGACAACGCTGGAGAAGATCCGCCGCATCCGCGAAGCAGAGCGGCGCACAGGCAAGCGGGTCGATGTGTCGTTCAACTATCGCTATGCGCCGACGGCCGCCAGGCTGAAGTCCTTGCTGCTCGACGGCGCCATCGGAGAGCTCACCTCCGTTGACTTCCACTGGTATCTCGACAACCGCCATGGCGCTGACTATTTCCGCCGCTGGCATGCCTATGTGAAGAATTCCGGCAGCCTGTGGATCCACAAGGCCACCCACCATTTCGACCTGCTGAACTGGTATATCTCCGCCGATCCGGAAGCCGTCGGAGCCTTTGGGGAATTGCGGCAATATGGCCGAAACGGCAAATTCAGGGGTCCTCGCTGCGCCGACTGCGTTCACGCGCGCGAATGCGACTACTTCATGGATCTCGGCGCCGATCCCTTCCTCGATACGCTGTATGAAGACCCGTCGGAAGTGGATGGCTATTTCCGGGATGGCTGCGTCTACCGCGAAGACATCGACATCTACGACACGATGACGGCCACCATCCGCTACACGAACAAGGTCGTCGCCTCCTATTCGCTCAACGCCTTCATGCCTATCGAGGGCCACATGATCGCCTTTAACGGCACCCGCGGCCGCATGGAGATGCGGCAGTTCGAGCAGCAGCCCTGGCAGACGCCAGATCACGACGAAATCGTGCTGGTAAAGAGCTTTGGCGGGAGCGTCGAGCGGATCAAGGTGCAGCACGCGCCCGGCGGTCACTATGGCGGCGACAATCTGATGCGCAATATGATCTTCCGCGACGGAGACGACCGGCTAGGCCAACGCGCCGGTTCGCGGGCTGGTGCAATGTCGGTCATGACTGGTCTTGCCGCGCTTCAAAGCAGTCAAACCGGCAAGCTGGTCGGGCTGGAGGAGCTCGGGGCGTTCGAATAGCCGAAGCTCGGCGCGCTTCAGATCTGCTAGCGCGTCAGTGGCGGCGAGTTTGGCCGCTTGAGCCACCTTCTGCCTCAGTTGCATTCCATGTTTAGCAGCGATCATGGGTGAGAGCGGGAGAAATCCTGCTCCAAGCGGCCGCGCCTCGAGTCCGATTGGCACACGCCCCCTGGTCGTTACCAACTCCCTGGATTTCCCCAACGTAAAGAATGTTGCTGCCTCAAGAGCAGGGCTGTTGACACAAGTCATAAGATGTCATACATCCTATAGGTAGGGATGGAGGAGAGTCGCTGCTTTGGCGGCGTACCCGCGACCGTCACTCGCGAATTTCTACCGAACGGAGGAAAAGCCATCATGAAACCCTTTGCTCGCGCCGCGTCCTTCGCCGCGCTTTTGATGCTGACGACCGCCGCCGGCGGGCTGGCGCCCGCCTTCGCGGAAACGCCCGACGACCAACTAGTTGTCGGCTTCTCGATGTCGAATATCCTGACGCTCGACCCGGCTGCTATTACCGGCCGTGAGACCGTTCAGGTTCTGGCGAATGTTTATGAGGGGCTTGTCTCCCTCGATGCCGCGAACCGCTCGACCGTCAATCCCAAGCTTGCCGAAAGCTGGACAGTCAGCGACGACAAGATGAGCATTTCGTTCAAGCTGCGCCCCGGCGCGACCTTCGCCTCGGGCAATCCCGTGACCTCGGAAGATGTCGTCTGGTCGCTCAAGCGCTTGATGAAGCTGAACCTCGCGCAGGCATCTTTCCTCAAAACCCATGGTTTTTCCGCCGACAATGCGGATAAGAGCTTCACCGCTCCCGATGCTGGCGCGGTCGTAATCAATCTGCCCAAGAAGGTCGATCCCGAAATCATCATCATGACGCTGGCGATCGTGGGACCCGGTTCTGTGCTCGACAGCAAGACCGTCCTCGCCAATGAAGCCAATGGCGATCTCGGCGCGGCGTGGCTGACCACCAACTCGGCCGGCTCCGGTGCGTTCAGCCTGCAGGACTGGAAGTCCAACGAGCGCATTATTCTCAAGCGGTCGGATGACTATTGGGGCGGCGCTTCCAAAATGAAGCGCATCATCATGCGCCACATCCCAGAATCGCAGGGTCAACGGCTGATGATCGAGAAGGGCGACATCGACGTCGCATACTCACTCGCCGCCGCCGACCTCAAGGCGCTGAGCGCCAATCCGGAAGTCGTCGTACAATCCAATGGCGGCAGCGGCTTCTACTATCTTGCCGTGTCGATGAAGGACGAGCGGTTTGCGAAGCCGAAGGTGCGTGAAGCCTTACGTTACCTGATCGACTATGAGGGCCTGAACCAGACGGTGCTTCCCTATTATGGCGTGCCGCGCGATCGGCCGATTACCGACGGCTTTCTCGGAGCGCTGCCAAATGCCGGCTACAAGCTGGACGTAGCCAAGGCCAAATCCCTGCTCGCCGAAGCCGGCTATCCGGACGGCTTTACAACGACGCTGCGGGCGCTGTCGGATGCGCCGTTCCTCAACCTCGCCACAGCGCTTCAGGCGACGCTGGCACAGGGTGGCGTCAAAGCTGAGGTCATGACCGGCTCCGGCGATCAGATCTACGGTGCGATGCGCGAACGCAATTTCGAGCTGATCGTGGGCCGTGGCGGTGGCGGACAGTTGCCGCACCCCGACTCCAATCTGCGCGCAATCGCCTACAACCCGGACAATTCCGATGAAGCGAAGCTGACCAACTTTCAGGGTTGGCGCACCTCCTTCTTCGACGAAAAGCTCAACACGCTGATCGACAATGCGCTGATCGAGACGGACAAGACGGTCCAGGCCAAGGACTATGGCGAGATCCAGACCTATATCGAGAAAGAGGTTCCTTCGATCCAGCCCTTCTCGGAAGTGGTCGACTCCGTTGCTGCCCGCGCAGACATCAAGGGCCTGGCGCTGAACCCGTCCTGGTCGACCGATCTCAGCGTCGTCACCAAGAGCCGCTAGGCGCGGCGTAACGCGCCGCCGTCCAAAGCGCGGCGGCGCGGCCTCGATCTCACCCCGGTTTTGGGAGCATGAGTCATGAACGCCACCAATCTCCAAGCCTTTGCGCGCCAGGCGGCCACCATCCTCGTCACGCTGATCGGCCTGCTTGCCCTGACTTTCTGCATCGGCCGCCTGATGCCGGTCGACCCGGTTCGCGCCATCGTCGGTGAGGAAGCCGACAAGGCGACCTATGAAATGGTCTACGAGCGCCTGGGGATGGACAAGCCCGTCTACCAACAGTTTCTGCGCTATGTCGGCGACATCGCGACCGGCGATTTCGGCACCTCGGTGCGAACCGGCAAGCCGGTTATTGAAGATATCGGCCGCGTGCTGCCGGCGACCATTGAACTCGCCACCATCGCCATTCTGTGCGGGGCAGGGCTCGGCATTCCATTGGGCATTCTGGCAGCCGTCCGGCGCAATCGTCCAACCGATCACATCATCCGCTTCCTGACACTGCTCGGCCACTCAATGCCGATCTTCTGGACCGGCATGATCGGACTAATCATCTTCTATGCCGCACTGGGATGGGTCGGCGGCGGCGGGCGCCTGTCGGACTATAATGTCGGATTGATCGACGAGCCCACCGGCTTCCTGCTGATCGACGCGCTGCTGGCGGGCGACTGGGAAGTGTTCTGGGACGGCGTCAACCATCTGATCCTGCCGGCCAGCATCCTGGGTTATTCGTCGATGGCGTACATCACACGCATGACCCGAAGCTTCATGCTCGATCAGCTGAACCAGGAATATATCGTCACCGCGCGGGTGAAGGGACTGTCGACGGCGCGCACGATCTGGCGGCACGCCTTCGCGAACATCCGCGTGCAACTCGTGACCATCGTGGCGCTTGCCTATGGCGGGCTGCTGGAAGGCGCGGTGCTGATCGAGACAGTATTCTCGTGGCCGGGCTTCGGCCAGTACATGACGAACAACATGCTTGTCGGCGACATGAACGCGGTGATGACCTGTGTCCTCATCGTCGGGGTGATCTTCATCGCCCTGAACCTTCTGTCGGACCTTCTCTACAAAATATTCGATCCGAGGACGAGATGATGGCTGGAACCATGGCATCCTCCCCCGTCACCGCGCCTGTATCGGCACGCGGCTATGGAACCGGCGCTCTCGGACGGCTGGGCGCATCGCTCGCCCGTCTCATGAGAGACCCGTCGACCGGCTTCGCCGTGATCGTGGTCGCCATCCTCTTGCTGACGGCACTCTTCGCACCGTTGATCGCGACGCATGATCCGATCCTGGTGGACCTGCCGAATGCTCTGAAGCCGCCCAGCGGCGCCAACTGGTTTGGCACCGACGAGTTGGGCCGCGATATTTTCAGCCGCATCGTCTACGGCTCGCGCATCACCCTCTTCATCATCGTGCTGGTCTCGATCATCGTCGGGCCGCTTGGACTGATCGTCGGCGCGACGTCGGGCTATTTCGGCGGCTGGGTCGACACAGTGATGATGCGCATCACCGACATTTTCCTTTCCTTCCCCAGCCTCATTCTTTGTCTCGCCTTCGTCGCCGCTTTGGGCGCGGGCCTTGAGAATGCGATCGTGGCGATAGCGCTCACGTCCTGGCCGCCGATTGCGCGTCTTGCGCGGGCCGAGACGCTGACGTTCAGAAATGCCGACTACATCTCGGCATCCAGAATGCAGGGCGCGTCGACGCTTCGCATCATCGGGAAGTCGATCATCCCGATGTGCATTCCCTCGGTGCTGGTTCGCATCACGCTTAGCATGGCCTCGGTCATTCTGACTGCCGCCGGCCTGGGATTTCTCGGCCTCGGCGCACAGCCCCCGCTCCCCGAATGGGGCGCGATGATCGCGACCGGCCGCAACTACATGCTGGACAGCTGGTGGCTCGTCACCTTCCCGGGCCTCACCATCCTGCTGGTCAGTCTTGCTTTCAACCTGCTCGGCGACGGCCTGCGCGACGCGCTTGATCCGAAGAAGCACTAGGAGGACGATCATGAGCAGCCAGACGCCTCTCATCGACGCACGAAATCTGCGGGTCTGCTATCGCAGCGGCAAGGGCTACGCAGACGCCGTTCGCGGCGTTTCGTTCCAACTCGGCAAGGAACGTCTCGGCATTGTCGGCGAATCCGGCTCGGGCAAATCGACTATAGGACGAGCGCTGCTGAAGCTGTTGCCCTCGGCGCGGATCACAGCGGACAAGCTCTCCTTTGGCGGGACCGATCTTCTGGCAGCCAGCGAAAGGCAGATGCTCGGCATCCGCGGCAAGCGCATGTCGATGATCCTGCAAGACCCGAAATTCTCGCTCAATCCGGTTCAGCGCGTCGGCGATCAGATTGCCGAGGCCTACCTCGTGCATTCGAAAGCGTCGCGGGCGCAAGCCAAGGCCCGCACGCTGGAAATGCTGGAGGCGGTGCAAATTCGCGACCCCGAGCGGGTCTACAAGCTCTATCCGCATGAAATCTCAGGCGGAATGGGGCAGCGCGTCATGATCGCCATGATGCTCATCCCGGAGCCCGAGGTTATCATCGCCGATGAGCCCACATCGGCTCTAGACGTGACGGTACGCATGCAGGTCCTGGGCATTCTCGACACGCTGGTGACGAGCAAGGGCATTGGCCTGATCATGATCAGCCATGATCTCAACCTGGTGCGGAACTTCTGCGACCGGGTGCTGATCATGTATGCGGGGCAAGTGGTGGAAGAGCGCGCCGCGCGCGACCTGATGAACGCCACCCACCCCTACACCAGAGGTTTACTCGCCGCGCAGCCGCATATCGGGGGATCGCGCCAGCATCTGCCGATCCTGAAGCGCGATCCCGAATGGAAGACCGAAGGGGCAGGGGCAGTATCATGATCGACGTTCGCGACCTGAACATTGCGCTGGGACTCGGCGCAGCTTCAAAGAAGATCCTCGACTCTGTGTCCTTCTCCGTCGGCGCCGGCGAATCCTTCGGCCTGGTCGGTGAATCGGGATCGGGCAAATCGACGATCCTGCGCTGCATGGCCAAGCTGTTCACGAGCTGGACGGGCGATATCTCGATCGACGGCCAGTCGGTCAAGACAATGCCGCCCATGGCTTTCTGCCGGACAGTCCAGATGGTCTTTCAGGATCCCTACGGGTCGCTGCATCCGCGCCAGTCGATCGCGACAGCGCTGCGCGAGCCGCTTCGCATCCATCGCATGGTCGATGCGCAGGATCGCTCGGAGCAGGCATTGGCCGATGTGGGGCTGAACGGGTCCTTCCTAGCGCGCTATCCGCACGAATTGTCGGGTGGCCAGCGCCAGCGTGTCGCCATCGCGCGGGCCCTCATCCTCGAACCGAAAGTCCTCCTGCTGGACGAGCCGACCTCCGCGCTGGACGTATCGGTCCAGGCGGAGGTGTTGAACCTGCTCAGCGATATTCGCCAAAGCCAGAAGCTGACCTATCTATTCGTCTCTCACGACCTCGCGGTGGTGGATCACATGTGCAACGAGTTCGCGGTCATGCAGGCTGGGCGCATTGTCGAGATAATGGACCGCTCGGCCCTGTCCAGCGGCATGGCCAAGAATGCGTATGCGCGCGAATTGATCGGAGCGAGCCTGGCTTATGACAAGGTCGCGTAGGGCAAATCTCCAGAGGAAGACTGCCGGCGACCGCGCTTGTTCGCTTCGTGTTTTGTTGACGTGTTGCCAGAATCGACAGCTTTTGTCAGACAACAGACGAATTGAGACGAGACCGCCATGCTTATGAAACGCAGGGAAACCCTCACGACGCAGCTCGTCCGCGAGCTGACCGACCGCATCGATGGAGGGACCTTTGCGCGTGGGTCGAAACTGCCGACCGAACAAGAGCTGATCAACGAGTTCGGCGTCAGCCGCACCGTGGTGCGCGAGGCTATATCCAATCTGAAAGCGGCGGGGCTCGTCTCGACGCATCAGGGCATCGGTGCATTTGTGATGGAGGATGCGCCCCCGCCGTCCTTCCGAATCGTCACCGACAATATGCAGCTGATCGAGGAGGTCGTGCGCGGGCTGGAGCTTCGGATCGGCATCGAGCTGGAGGCCGCGTCGCTGGCCGCCATGCGGCGAACGGACGAGGATTTGTCAGCCATCGAAACTGCCTGCGAGGCGATGGACCGCGCGATCGAAACCGGGGAAGGCAACATCCAGGCCGACCTCGATTTCCACCTCTCGGTGGCGCGCAGCACGCAAAATCCGAATTTCGTGAATATTTTCAACTATCTCGGCAAGGTGCTCATTCCCCGCTCGCGCGTCCCCACATACCATTTCGGTTCCGCCACGCTGGGTGAATATCTGAGCCGCATCAATCAGGAGCACCGGCAGGTACTGTCCGCTATTCGCGCCCGGGATTCGGAAGGCGCACGCGCCGCCATGCGCGTTCATCTTGCGGGGAGCCGCGATCGCCTCATTCAGTCCGCCAAAGCGAAGCAGTGATCGAGGACGATCTGCCCGAGGCGGCTCGGCATTGGCGCGACCGCCTCGACTTTCCAATGTCATTTGCCCGTTCAGGCGAGCCTTTCAGGCGGTGGAGGGACAAGACCCGCGAACTGGTCAGGGCGACCCTCGAAATCGGCACTCTCTCATCCGCCACCGCCGAAATCATGTCCGAGGCCACCAGCGAAAACGGCGTGTCGCAACGGCTGAGGCTCAGGCTTGCCGATGGCGAAACGACGGAAGCATTTCTCCTTACCCCTGCCGGACGCGGGCCCTTTCCGGCGGTTCTGCTCTTTCATGACCATGGCTCCGAGTTTCGGCTGGGCAAGGAGAAACTGATCGAGCCGTGGGATGACTTCGATGCGGCCGCGCTGCATCGCGATTGGAGCGCGCGCTTCTACGGTGGACGGTCACTCGGCGCCGAACTCGTCCGGCGGGGCTATTGCGTGATGTGCGCCGATGCAATTGGCTGGGGCAGCCGGCAAGGCAATGGTTATGCCTCCCAGCAGGCGCTTGCCGCGAATCTGATGCAGGTCGGCACATCGCTCGCCGCAGTCGTCGCGCGAGAGGATGTGCAGGCCGCGGCCTATTTGATGGCTCATCCACAGGTTGACGCGTCCCGTGTCGCGGCCGCTGGCTTCTCCTTTGGCGGATTTCGCGCATGGCAGACGGCAGCGCTGGTTGAAGGGATTGCGGCGACGGTCTGCGCCAACTGGATGTCGACGCTGCGGGCGCTGCTCGTACCCGGTAACAACATTCTGCGCGGCCAGTCGGCGTTCTACATGCTGCATCCCGCTCTGGCTGGACAGCTGGACTTTCCCGATTTCGCATCGCTGATTGCGCCACGCCCGGCGCTGTTTCAGGCGGGGAGCAAGGATCGTCATTTTCCAGAGGCGGGTGTCAGGCAGGCCTTCGCAACGCTCGAAGCGGCTTGGGCCGCGGCCGGTCAGCGCGACGGGCTTGCCATGCACGTCAGCGACTGGGGCCATGTCTTCGACGCGGCGCAACAGGACGCCGCGTTTTCCTGGCTGGATAGCCTCTTGAGGCCGTAACTGGCGAAAAGGTGGGGCTACTGCGGCCCCAATTTGTCAATCAGCACCTTCAGGTCGGCGATATCGCGCTCCGTGCAATCCGCCAGCGGTGGCCGCACCGGGCCGGCGGAACGGCCGACCACTTTCGCGCCGGCCTTGACGATGGATACCGCATAACCGGCCGAACGGTTGCGGATCTCGATGTAGGGGAGAAAGAACTCCCGAAGCAGGCGCACAGTGACCTCACGATTCCCCTCGCGCACCGCTTCGTAGAATTCGATCGCGGTCTTGGGGATGAAGTTGAAAACCGCCGACGAATACACCGGGAAACCGGCGGCGTTGTAGGCCTCGGCGAAGACCTCGGCCGTCGGCAAGCCGCCGAGATAGCTGACACGATCACCCAGGCGGTTTTGGATGGTCGTGACGGCCTCGATGTCGCCCACGCCATCCTTGAATCCGATGAGATTGGGATTGCGCTCAACCAGCCGCTCCAGCGTATCGGCGCTGAGACGAGAATTGTTGCGGTTGTAGACGATCACGCCGATATCGATCGAGCGGCACACGGCCTCGATATGGGCGGACAGGCCTGCCTGGCTGGCTTCGGTCAAATAATGCGGCAGCAGCAGGATGCCTGCCGCGCCGGACTTCTGCGCCGACTGCGCCATCTCGATCGCAAGCCGCGTGCCGTAGCCGGCGCCTGCGACGATCGGCGTGTGCGCGCCGCATGTCTCGACGGCGGTCTGGATCACCTGCCGGTGCTCGGCCGGTGTCAGCGAAAATCCTTCGCCCGTTCCCCCGGCGGCAAACAGCACCGTCGCGCCGTAGGGCATCAGCCACTCCAGGCGGCCGCGATAGCCTGCGTCGTCAAAATCACCATTGGCGTCGAAGTCGGTCAGCGGAAACGACATCAGCCCCGACGACAGCACGGTCTTCAACTGCTGTGGGTCCATGGATGTACGATTGGCGGGACTGAAATTCATTTCAGGCGATCCTTTCGGGAAGCAAGGGGAGAGGCGCGGCGGGCTGGATCAGCCGACCAGATTTGCGTCGATGAAATCGAAGTTGATGTCTTCGCCGAGGCCCGGCTTGTCAGACAAGTGAACGTAGCCATGCTCGTCCATCGGATCGACCAGCGCGTTCAGATATTCGAACCCGTCGTCATATTCGAGGAAGGGATGCAGCAGACCGCGCTCGTACCAGCGTACATTCTTGCACGCGGCGGTGACGATCAGGTTAGGCGCACCATTGCCGTGCACCTCGCAATTCATGCCGAAGGCTTCGGCAAGGTGCATCGTCTTGATGGCCGGCGAGATGCCGCCTACGTCGTGGACACCGGTCCGCAGGATATCGCAGGCACCGCTGGTGATCCATTCGGCGCGCGAGAAATATTTGCCTGCGGCGCTCTCGGGCCCGATGACGGGAATGTCCAGATTGTCGGCCAGCCAGACATAAGACGCCGCGCTCTGCTCGTCCAAGGCTTCTTCGATCCAGGCGAAGCCGAGCTTCTCCAGGCCGCGGCCGAGTTCAAGCGCCTCCGTACGTGAATACCAGTGGAAGGCATCAAGCATCAGGTGGATGTCCGGGCCAACCGCCTCGCGCACCGCGGCGCAGGCCTTGATGTCCATCTTGACGTCGGGAGCCCAGGAAACTGGCGGCATCCAGGTGTGCAGCTTGATGCCCTTATAGCCGCGCTTGACCAGTTCCTCGGCAAAAACGCCGTAATCGTCCGGAGTGGCGAGACCGCCCTCAAGCTCGTCCCCGCACATGATCGAGCCATAGGCGGGCACCTTGTCGCGATAGGTGCCGATCAGCTTGTGGACGGGAATGCCGAGGTGACGGCCAGCCAAATCCCACAGGGCGCAGTCGACGATAGCCAGCGTGCGGTCGGTCAGCTGGGCGGCGCTGCCCCGCTGCCAATGGGCCAGTTCCTGCCAGAGCCGCTCACGGTCGAACGGGTCCTGCCCGATGAGAACCTTGGCGACGAATTTCTCGATGACATGCGGCCGAACGATCTCTGGTGGCGAAAAGCAATAACCGGTGCTGCCATCGTCGGCGATCACCGCGAGCAGGGCGAGTTTCACCTTATGGGGCGGACCGGGATGTGCGTGGCCGGCACTGTCCGCATGACGGCGTGTCGTGTGCTCGAACACCTTGACGCTGATATCGACGATCCGCATCGCTTCCTCCCACTGCTTTCGCTGCCAATCCCGGCTCGTTGAAGCCTTCAAGCTTCCAAAGCCCGTCTCGATCCTCATAGCAGCTTGTATGACAACATACAAGTGAGTTGTAGACGGTTATTTTGAACCTTGGCTGGTTCGTCGCGGAGAGAGTGGTGCGCAGAATGATTGTGGCAGTAGCGATGGCCATCAGGTTCGACGGAGCACCTGGAACCTCGGCGATCAGCAGCTTTGCAGAGCATATTGGCTGGGGCGCCAGGATTCGAACCTGGGAATGCCGGTACCAAAAACCGGTGCCTTACCGCTTGGCGACGCCCCAACAGCGACCATCGAGTCGAATGTCGGGCCTTATAATGAGTGGTATTCGAAAGCACAATCGTTCAGCGCGTCTCATATTCCGGCTCCTAGTCACTGTGCAGCCAATGCCGTGGGCATCTCGACCGGGCAGGCGGGGTGTGGATGAAAAACGCGCTTAGCGGATGTTCCGCCGAGAAAAGTCGTTGCAGCGTCAATGGCTTATCGCGATTCATCTCCCCGCCAATCGAAAAGCAGGCCCGATTTGTCCACCCTCACCGCAACCTCCGTAGTCTCACGGGGAGGCCGGGCAGAGGGCGCGCAGGTGCCGCGCCGCTCGGCGAAAGGAGTGAAGTGGACGAAACAGCCAATCTGCAACTGCCGTATATTCTGGCTTCCCAGGCACAGAAACACGTTACCCACAATGAGGCTTTGCAGGTGCTCGACGCGCTGGTGCAACTCGCCATTGTCGATCGTGACCTCTCCGAACCACCCGGCGTCCCTGCGGAGGGTACTCGCTACATCGTCAAAGCGCCTGCCACCGGCGCGTGGGCCGGGCATATCGACCATATTGCCTACCGCCGCGACGGCGCATGGCAATTCGTTGTCCCGAAAGCCGGCTGGCTGGCCTGGGTCGTCGATGAGGCGATTCTGGTCTATTGGGATGGCGACGCCTGGTCGCCGCTCGCCGGATCGCTGTCGGCGTTGCAGAACCTGTCGCTGATCGGATTAGGCACCACCGCCGACGCCACCAATCCTTTCTCAGCCAAGTTGAACAAGGCGCTCTGGACCGCCAAAACGGCGGCCGAAGGCGGCGACGGCGATCTGCGCTACACTCTGAACAAGGAGGCGGCGGCCGATGTGCTGTCGCTGCTCCTGCAGACGAATTTCTCCGGCCGCGCCGAGATCGGCTTGATCGGCAATGACGATGTGACGCTGAAGGTCTCGCCAGACGGCGCAACATGGAAGGAGGCCTTGCATGTCGACCGCGCCAGCGCGGCCGTCAGCTTTCCCTCAGGCGCGGCGCATGCGGCTACGGGCGCGGCGCTGGCGATGCTTGCGCC
The DNA here is from genome assembly GCA_036524835.1 of Mesorhizobium sp. Classification (GTDB taxonomy): domain Bacteria; phylum Pseudomonadota; class Alphaproteobacteria; order Rhizobiales; family Rhizobiaceae; genus Mesorhizobium_G. Next base: position 41,311 of record DATDBN010000140.1, read on the forward strand.
GTGTCCCCCTGGCGACATCTTTCGCCTTGATACTAGTCGCGTCACCACGCCGAGAACCTACACGGTTTCGACTGTCAGCGGCGATCAGCTGACCCTCAGCGCAGCCAGCGTCAGCCAGATATTCTCGACCTATATGCAAGGGCTGTCGGCGGTGCGCATCTGGAACACGAGCAAGGTGCCGGCTCAGTCGGCCTGGGTCATCTATGATGTGTCGACCACGGTCGCGCAGGTCTCCAACGCGGCGCACATCGCGACATGGACGAATGGCGAGACGATCCGCCTGGGCGATCCAAACCCGACCGGCACCAATACGCTCGGCATGATCGCAGTCGACATCAGCGGTTATATTCAAACCAATTTCGGCGTCCAGTTCCGGCAAAAAGGCCTACTGGCCGCTACGGTCGTCACCGGTGTCGGCGGCGATGTCTCGATGGGGCTTTCCGGCTCCGGTGCGGGCAACACAGCCTACAGCAACTATTCCCAGACCAACGGGACGGGGAACGGCGGATCGTCGACGGTGTTCACGCCGGTCCTGTCGCCGATTTCAAATACCAACCTTTTGTTCGTGCGCGAAACGCTGGGTGCCGGTTCGGCGCTGAGCACGTGCTTCGTGCGCCTGATCGGCGTCTACGTCTAGGTGGAGTGCGCCGCGCGGGGACGCGGATTAGGCGGGGACGCGCGCTGTCATTCACCCCAGACGGCAAGTTCGTTTCCGGCCGGGTCGACGAAATGGAACCGCCGGCCTCCCGGAAACGAAAAGATCGGCACGTTGACCGTGCCGCCCGCAGCTTCCACCGCTGCGGCGGTCTCTTCCAGCGCATCGGAATACAGGACCGGCAGCGGTTTCGCGGGCGCTTCTTCGGCGTCGGCCTGGAAGCCGCCGTCCAGCCCTTCGTTGAAAGCCGCATAGGTCGGTCCGTAGTCGGTGAACGACCAGCCAAACGCGCTCGCATAGAACGACTTTACGGTGTCGAGCGTGCCGCCGGTGGCTGGCAATTCCAGATAGTCGAGCTTGCCGGTCGATTTCATGGTAGACCTCAATGTGTTCTTGAATTGTTCTAGGGCAGATAGCTCGGACAGGCAAGCCCAGAGCCGATTGGAGGATGCGACTACAGGCGCTCTAATCGATTCTTATCCTGCCTGCTCGAACGGCCGTGTTGCCTTTCGCAGCGCAGCATTTTAACGGTCCAAGGAGTTTGCGGGCGCCAGGAGAGTGGCGCGGCGTCGGAGGGACTGCAAATGGCGAAGTGGGTCTACACTTTCGGCGACGGTGCTGCCGAGGGCAGCGCCAAGGACAAGAACCTGCTGGGCGGCAAGGGAGCGAACCTTGCCGAAATGTGCAGTCTGGGCTTGCCGGTCCCGCCCGGTTTCACCATCACCACCGATGCCTGCAACTGGTATTACGCCAATGGCAAGGCCTATCCGGCCGAACTGGAGGCGCAAGTCGACAAGGCGCTAGACCATATCGCCCGCATTGCCGGCCGGCGCTTCGGCGACCCGGAAAAGCTGCTGCTTGTCTCAGTGCGCTCGGGCGCCCGCGCCTCCATGCCCGGCATGATGGATACCGTGCTCAATCTTGGGCTGAACGACGAAACGGTGGAGGCATTGGCTGCCGACAGCGGCGATCCGCGCTTCGCCTATGACAGCTACCGCCGCTTCATTCAGATGTATTCCGATGTCGTGCTGGGTGTGGATCACGATATTTTCGCCGAGATCCTGGAGGACGAGAAGGCCAAGCTCGGCGTCGATCTCGACACGGAACTTTCGGCCACGGACTGGCAGCAGGTCATCTTGCTCTACAAGGCGAAGGTCGAGGAGGAACTGGGTACATCCTTCCCGCAGGATCCCAGGCAGCAATTGTGGGGCGCCGTCGGTGCTGTCTTCTCCTCCTGGATGAACCACCGCGCCATCACCTATCGCCGCCTGCACGATATTCCAGAGAGCTGGGGCACGGCGGTCAACGTTCAGGCCATGGTTTTCGGCAATATGGGCGATACGTCCGCCACAGGCGTCGCCTTTACGCGCAATCCTTCGACCGGGGAGAAGAAGCTCTACGGCGAGTTCCTGGTCAATGCGCAGGGAGAGGATGTGGTTGCCGGCATCCGCACGCCACAGAACATTACGGAAGCCGCGCGCATCGCGGCCGGCTCGGACAAGCCCTCGATGCAGAAGCTGATGCCGGAGGCGTTTTCAAACTTCGTCGACATTTCCGCGCGGCTGGAAAAACACTACCGCGACATGCAGGACCTCGAATTCACCATCGAGCGCGGCAAACTGTGGATGTTGCAGACCCGCTCCGGCAAGCGGACCGCAAAGGCGGCGTTGAAGATAGCCGTCGAGATGGCGGCGGAAGGGCTCATCGGCGAAAAGGAGGCGGTGCTGCGCATCGAGCCGGGCTCGCTGGACCAGCTCCTGCACCCGACGATCGACCCGAATGCGCGCCGCGAAGTGATCGGCGCAGGGCTGCCAGCCTCACCCGGTGCTGCGACTGGCGAAATCGTCTTCACCTCCGACGAAGCCGAGGAGATGAAGTCGGCCGGCCGCAAGGTCATCCTGGTGCGCATCGAAACCAGCCCCGAGGACATTCACGGCATGCATGCCGCGCAGGGCATCCTGACCACCCGCGGCGGCATGACCAGCCATGCGGCGGTGGTGGCGCGCGGCATGGGCAAGCCCTGCGTGTCGGGCGCGGGCTCGATCCGCGTCGACTACCGCACCGGCACGCTGATGGCGCTGGGCCAGACCTTCCGCAAGGGCGACATCATCACCATCGATGGCTCCAACGGCCAGGTGCTGAAGGGCAGGGTGCCGATGCTGCAGCCGGAACTCTCCGGCGATTTCGCCAGCATCATGAAGTGGGCCGACGCGACGCGCCGCATGAAGGTTCGCACCAACGCCGAGACGCCGAACGACGCCAAGACGGCGCGTTCTTTCGGCGCGGAAGGCATCGGGCTTTGCCGCACCGAGCATATGTTCTTCGACGGCCAGCGCATCGTAGCCATGCGCGAGATGATCCTGGCCGACACCGAGAAGGACCGACGCACCGCGCTGGCCAAGCTCCTGCCGATGCAGCGCTCGGATTTCCTGGAGCTGTTCGAGATCATGGCCGGCCTGCCGGTCACGATCCGCCTGCTCGATCCGCCGCTGCACGAATTCCTGCCGAAAACCGAGGAAGAGGTGGCGGAGGTGGCTGCCTCCATGAAGGTTTCGGCCGAAAAGCTGCGGCTGCGCACCGATGCCTTGCATGAATTCAACCCGATGCTCGGCCATCGCGGCTGCCGCTTGGCGGTGTCCTATCCCGAGATCGCCGAGATGCAGGCGCGCGCCATCTTCGAGGCTGCGGTGGAGGCCGGCAGGAAGACCGGCAGCCCCGTCGTGCCCGAAATCATGGTGCCGCTTGTCGGCATCCTGAAGGAACTGGAATTCGTCAAGGCGCGCATCGACCAGGTGGCGAAAGAGGTGATGGAGGAGAGCGGCGTCAAGCTGGACTACCTTGTTGGCACGATGATCGAGCTGCCCCGCGCTGCCATCCGCGCACATGTCATTGCAGAGGCCGCGGAGTTCTTCTCCTTCGGCACCAACGATCTCACCCAGACCACCTTCGGCATCTCCCGCGACGACGCCTCGTCCTTCCTGGAAACCTATCGCATGAAAGGCATCATCGAGCAGGATCCGTTCGTCTCGCTCGATATCGACGGCGTCGGCGAACTCGTCCGCATGGCCTCGGAGAAGGGCCGCGCCGCACGGCCGGGCATCAAGCTTGGCATCTGCGGCGAGCACGGCGGCGACCCGGCCTCGATCACCTTCTGCGAGGAAGTCGGGCTGGATTATGTGTCCTGTTCACCCTTCCGCGTGCCGATCGCCAGACTGGCGGCGGCGCAGGCGGCGATCCGCGCGAAGGGGTAGCGGAGTCGTTTTTGCGAGGGGGAAAGCCACGCCTTCACTTGCGCGGCGCGGAGGCATCCCCCGGCAGCCTCTACTCCGCTGCGCGCGCGTCGATGCGCACCTTGTTTGGGTAGAATGCGCCGTGATCCTTGATGTCGACCATCTCGTCATAGGGCTGCTGGTAGGCCCACATCACGTCGGAGGCGGCCTCGCCTGAGGCGCTGGCGCTCCAGTAGGAAGCGTCGCCCTTGAACGGACAGTGTGTGGTCGTCGCGGTCGGCTTCAGGAAGTCGAAATAGATGTCGTTGAACGGGATGTAGAAGACGGGCGGATAGTTCGCCTCCTGGAGCTGCAGCGCATGATCGCTCGACGCGATGATCGCCTCGGCGAAGGTGACGACCACGACACCCCGGAAGGGCTTCACGGTGATCGTGTGTTCCGGATGGTCGCGGAATCCGGGGGAGGGATTTGGCAAGACTTCCATGGCGTCGCTCCTTTGCGCTGCAGACGCTTGCGGCATCGCAAGCATTCCCTGATGCGTAGGCATTCGCACGTCCGGAGCGGCTGGCATCCACAAGACCGGACGGCCGCTCCACGCTTCATCTTAGCCGCATTTATGCGCCCAGGATGAGTCCAGCTGGCAGCAAAATGCTAGGCAGCGTCGACGCTCTCCTGCGGCAGCTGCGAAGTTGCGTGCAGATCGACCGCGCCGATCAGGAACACCTCCATAGCTTCGCCGCGTCCGCGCAGGCTGTGGAACCCTGCCGGCAGCTTCTCGAAGCGTTCATCCAGCAGCGAGGCCGTTTCGCTGGACACGATGATGGCCGCGTCGGCGTCCGGGGCCAGTGTCTTTCCCAGCCCCTGCAGTCTTTGGCTGACGTTTACGGTGTCGCCGATGATGGTGTAGTTGACGCGGTCGGGGGCGCCTATATTGCCCACCGTCACCGGGCCGGTGTGGATGCCGATGCGGACCCGGAACGCCGTGCGGTTTTCCGCCTGCGCCCGCGCGTGGTCGGCCTCGATCTCGCGGCGCATCTGCACTGCCGCGCTCACCGCCGCAATCGCGTGTTCCTCCAGATGGTCTGGCGCGCCGAAGAAAGCCATCATGCCGTCGCCGAGAAACTTGTCGACGGTGCCGTCATAGGCGTCTACCGCCTTGCACAGAACCTCGAAATGCGCGTTCAGCAGCCTGGTGGTTTCCGCCGCGTCCATGTGCTCGGAAAGCGTGGTAAAGGCGACGATGTCGGTGAACATCACGGTCACCACCGCCTCGCGCGGCTCGGCAATGCCTTCGCCGCTGCGCACCAGCTTGGCGACGAGCGAGCGCGGAATATAGGTCGAGAAGGCGCGCAGCCCGATCAGCATGGCGTTGAAGGCCGAAGCCTGGTCGTCGAGCTCGCGCACCCGGCTGCGCGGCAGCGGCTCGAGATCGTCCAGGTCGAAATCCGCGACGCGCCTGGCATGGCCCGCAATCGCCTGGACCGGCCGCGACAGCCGCTTCCCGAGCATGATGGCGGCTACCAGCGCGGCGGCCAGGGCGCCCAGCCCGATCAGCGCCGAGACCGCGGCGCGGCGAAGCTCCTGATCCAGTTCCTGACGTTCGAAATAGGCGCCGATGGTCCACGGCTCGTCCGAATAGCCAGCAATCTTGCGCGTCATCGCGACGTAGGATCTTGGACCGGAGGGCAGATCGACGCGGATCTCGCCCACCTCCAAATTTGGAAGCGGCTCGTCTCCGACCGGCTGCCTGGTATCATATGCCGCCAATACCGGATCGCCGAACGTCGCCAGCGGCGCCAGCGGTCTGATACCGCGCTCCGTAGCCTTCGGATCGGCCAAAAGCTCGTGTGCAAGCACCTTGTCCTGGCCGTCTATGATGAATGCGTGCGTACCGAACCGTTTGGACAGGTCCTCGGTGAAGACGGACACCGATGTCATCTCCAAGGGCGCCACGACAAAGCCCTTGTTCACCCCATCGCGGATGAGGGGGGTCGAGACATTGGCGAAAACGCCGAATTGGCTTGTGATGATCGGTCCCCAGTTGCGCCCGGGCACCGCCATCCTTTGCTTGATGGCAGCGATGACCTCGGGCGACGTCTCGACATCTCGATCCAGGGATTCGATGACGATGCCCTTGCCTTCCTTGGCAACGCGCACGACGCCACGCTGAACGAGATCGTGGGTGTAGATGAACAAGCCGGTTGCCTCCGGCACGGAGGCGAGCGCCCCTTTAAGCACCGCCGTCATCTTGTCCGCGTCGTCGATGTCGAATCCGCCTTCGGCATAGATGCGGGCAACGCCGTCCACCGCGCTTTCCGCATTGCTCATGTGGTCCTGAAGCGCATCCTCCATGGCATCGATCAGCAGGCTGGACCGCGCGCCGATGAGGTCGACGGTGTTGCGGTAGTTCGCCCCCACCGAGACCGTGAGCACGCCGCCCACGGCCAGGATGATAAGCGCGCTGAAGCTGAGGGCCAGAATGGCGGCGAAGGAAATACGCCGCCGATTGTCTTGCGGCCGTGTCAGCCCGATCCGTTCCGGGGTCGTGATCATCGTCTCAATGTCGCCGACTCGCCGCGAAATGCAAGGCCGATTGGCCGTCGAGCGGTTGCCGAGTCCCCGGAATCGTTCAGCCGTTCTCTGTCTATGCGTACCGGGTTCCGACCAGAAATCCGCTACGCACTTTTCCTGGAAGGGCGCTAAACCGCCGTCCGCAAGCCTTCCTTCGCGACCCATGCCTCGGCCTGCTGCAACGCGCGGCCGAAGCGGTCGAACAACTCGTTCAACTCGGCTTCGGTGATGATCATCGGGGGGCAGAAGGCGATGGAATCGCCGACCGCGCGCAGGATCGCACCCTCGCTCTCGCAGAACTTCGCCATCGCCGGCCCGACCCCTTGCTTGGGATCGAAGCTGCGCTTGGTCTTCTTGTCGGCGACCAGTTCCACCGCCCCCATCAGCCCGCAGAAGCGGGTCTCGCCGACCAGCGGATGATCGCGCAGCGCTTCCATGCGCGCCTGGAACGTCGGCGACAGGGTGCGCACGTGACCGATGATGTCGCGCTTCTGGTAGATCTCGATCGCCTTCACGCCGAGTGCGCAGCCAAGCGGGTGTCCGCCATAGGTAAAGCCATGGCCGAACGTGCCGATCTGGGCCGAGTGGTCCTCATAGGCCTGGTAGACATCTTCCGGCACAAGCACGGCGCCGAGCGGCGCGTAGGCAGCCGTCAGTTGCTTTGCGGCGGAGATGGTCTTTGGCGTCATGCCGAGTGTCTGGCAGCCCCACCAATTGCCGGTGCGGCCGAAGCCGTTGATGACTTCATCGTCGATCATCATGATGTCGTGCTCGTCCAGCACGGCCTGGATCGCCTCGTAATAGCCCTTGGGCGGAACGATGACGCCGCCGGCGCCCATCACCGGCTCGGCGATGAAGGCGGCGATCGTGTCCGGCCCTTCGCGCTCGATCAGGTCGCGCAGCGAGGCAACGCAGCGCGCGACGAACTCCGCCTCGCTCTCGCCGTCCTGACCGAAGCGGTAGTAATGCGGGCAGTCGGTATGCAGCACCCGATCGATCGGCAAATCCCAGCCGATATGGTTGTAGGGCAGGCCGGTCAGCGAGGCCGACATAATGGTGACGCCATGATAGGCCTTCACGCGCGAAATGATCTTTTTCTTGTTCGGCCGGCCCAGCGCATTGTTCATGTACCAGGCAAGCTTCACCTGGGTGTCGTTGGCCTCCGACCCCGAGGAGGTGAAAAACACCTTGGAGATCGGCACAGGAGCGATTTCCTTCAGCTTTTCAGCCAGCTCGATGGCCGGTTCAGTGCCCTTAGCGCCGAACAGGTGGTAGTAGGGAAGCGAGCGCAATTGTTCGGTCGCCGCCTCCACCAGTTCTTCCTCCCCGAAGCCGAGACCGGCGCACCACAGGCCGGCCATGCCTTCGATGTAGCCCTTGCCCTGGGTGTCGTAGACATAGACGCCCTTGCCGTGGCTGATCACCAACGGTCCCGTGGTTTTCAGCTTGTGCAGCGGCGTATAGGGATGCAGCACCGACGCGATATCGCGTGCCTGCAGATTGGTCAGCGGCGGTTGTGCGTTCATGATCTTCCTCGGAAACAGGATATCTGGCGAAGTCGGCGCGGTTTCCCGGTGCTATCCCCGTTTCCCTCGGAAAACCACCCCCGGCCGCTTGGGCCAGAAAGGTCGTGCGGGGTGAGAGGGCAGTAGGGCAGTAGGGCAATATTGCAGTAGGGCAGTAGGGTTATCTCCCGCGTCGCGGGCGCTTCTTTTCCCGCTCCCGTTTTGCCGATAACGCATATTGACGTTTGGGAATGTCTGCCCGACCACCCTTTCCCCTAGACTTCCGCGTCAATCCCACCAAAATGTGCGGAAAAAGGGAGGAACATTCGCATGCGGGGTTTGATGCAGGAGTGGCCGCTGCTGTGCCACAAAATTCTGGATCACGCGGCCAGGAACCATGGCAAGCGCGAGATCGTGTCTCGCTCGATCGAAGGGCCGATCGTTCGCACCACCTACGCCGGCATCAAGAAGAGGGCGCTCAAGGTGGCGCAACTCCTGGCGCGCGAAGGCTACAAGCCGGGCGACCGCGTTGCGACACTGGCCTGGAATACCGCGAACCACCTCGAGGCCTGGTATGGCATCATGGGTATGGGCGGCGTCTACCACACCCTCAATCCGCGCCTGTTTCCCGAGCAGATAGCCTGGATCATGAACCATGCCGAGGACCAGGCGATCTTTGTCGATCTCACTTTCATGCCGATTGTCGAAAAGATCGCGCCGACCGTGAAATCGCTCAAGCAGGTGATCGTGCTCACCGACAGCGCGCACATGCCCGCAACGAATTTGCCCAATGTCGTCGCCTATGAAGATTGGCTAGCCGGCGCCGATGGCGATTTCCAATGGGTGTCGGTCGACGAGGGTGCCGCCGCCGGCATGTGCTACACCTCGGGCACGACGGGCGATCCGAAGGGCGTCGTCTACAGCCACCGCTCCAATGTGCTCCACGCCTTCATTGCCGCGATGCCCGATGCGATGGGCATCTCGTCGCGGGACACGATCCTGCCCGTGGTGCCGATGTTCCACGCCAATGCATGGGGGCTTGGCCAAGCCGCACCGCTGATCGGCGCACGGCTCGTCATGCCGGGCGGCAAGATGGACGGCGCGTCGATCTATGAGCTTCTGAATACCGAAAAGGTCACATTTTCCGCAGCCGTGCCAACGGTTTGGCTGATGCTGCTGCAATATCTCGAAGAGACCGGCAAGATGCTGCCCTATCTCAGGAAAGTGGTCATCGGCGGGTCGGCATGTCCGCGCGTCGTGACCGAGAAATTCGAGAAGATCTACAAGGTTGAGGTCTGCCACGCCTGGGGTATGACCGAGATGTCGCCGCTTGGAACCCTTGGTACGCTGAAGCCGGAAGTCGATGGCCTGAAGGGCAAGAAGCGCTTCGATATCAAGGAGAAGCAGGGGCATGTGCCGTTCGGTGTCGAGATGAAGATCACCGACGACGAGAATGTCGAGAAAGATTGGGATGGCAAAAGCTTCGGTCGGCTGAAAGTGCGGGGCCCGGCCATCTCGCGTGCCTATTATGGTGGCGCGGGCCAGGAACAGTTCGACGCGGAGGGGTGGTTCGACACCGGCGACGTGGCCCATATCGATCCCGATGGCTACATGCAGATCACCGATCGCGCCAAGGACGTCATCAAGTCGGGCGGCGAATGGATATCCACCATCGACATCGAGAACATGGCGGTCGGTCATCCTGACGTCGCCGAAGCGGCGGTGATCGGCGTGCGCCATCGCAAATGGGACGAGCGGCCCTTGCTGATCGTTGTACGAAAACCCGGAAAGCAGCCGACCAAGGAAGCGCTGCTCGGTCACCTCAAGGGCAAGATCGCCAAATGGTGGATGCCGGACGATGTGGCCTTTGTCGATGAGATTCCGCACACCGCAACCGGCAAGATCCTGAAGACCAAGCTGCGCGATCAGTTCAAGGACTATCGCCTGCCGACGGAGTAAACGTTATCCGGTGCCAATCTCGCGCAGCATAGGGGGGCATTTCGAGGAAAGACGGTCCTGGGCGGCGTCCTGGTCGCGCCGCCTTGCCGTTTTCGACCTGGTGCTGGCCGCTGTCGCGATCTTGGCCCACCGCCTTCAACTCATTCAGACGCCGCCATTCTTCTGGGTTGTCGGTCTGGTGATGGTCATCGCGATGCTGTCGCTTCTGCTGGCTGCGGCAGGCTTTCAACGGGTCTGGTATCTTGGCGAACGCGGCGGTGGCGATATCGCCCTGGCGATCTTGATCTGCGCTGTCCTGATGGCGCCTGTCGCTATAGGCGGTTGGCTGGCGTGGACGACCCCTGCGCTTTCCGACATCTCGACCGATCTGGGTGACCCGCCGCGTCTGACCGCTGCCGCGGCTTTCCGCGATTCGGGCATGAATCCGGTGGCGCCAATCACGCCGGAACAAGGTGCAACGCAGGAGAAGGCCTATCCGGCGATCACAGGACGGCGATACGAAGCGCCGTTCGAGCAGATCGCCGGGGCAGTGGACGGCCTGATGAAGCTTCGCGGCTGGGAAATCGTCTCCCCGCTGCCGACAGGCGGTGAGATGGAATTCACCTTCGAGGCGCTGGCGCGACTCCCGATCCTCGCGCTGCCCTACGACGTGGCGGTTCGCGTCACCGATGAAGGCAACGCCACCTATGTCGATATGCGATCGTCCTCGCGCTATGGCGCGCGCGATCTCGGCGTTAACGCTCAACGCATCACCGATTTCCTCGTGGAGCTCGACGCGCAGGCTGCGGCGTTGGCCGGCATCGCGCCGCCCGCCGAGACGCCGGAGGTTGAAATGCCGCTCACGCCGCCTATCCCTGAGGATGTGCCGCCGCAATAATCATCCCGGTTGGTAGGTTCCGTCGATGGCGATCCCGGTCTCCGCCTTTACCAGGCCGCGCGCCACCAGATCTTCCAGATGCGCCAGGACTGAAAGGCCGGCAGCGCCATGCAGGCGCGGATCGGTGTCGCGATAGATGCTGCGAACCATGTCGGCAATCGTCCTATCGCTCGCCCGGACGCGCTCGAGGATGGCGCGCTCGCGCATCTTGCGATGCGTGCGCAGTCCACGGACAAACGGGGCAGGGGTGTTCACCGGTCCGCCATGTCCGGGCAGATACATTGTATCGTCCCGCTCCAGCAGCTTGTCGAGGGACGCCATGTAATCCGACATCGCCCCGTCCGGCGGCGCGACGATGGAAGTAGCCCATGCCATCACATGGTCCGCCGAGAACAGGATGCCGGTGTTGGCGAGCGCGAATGCAGCGTGATTCGCGGTGTGACCAGGCGTCAGAACGGTTTCGAACGTAAATCCGTCCCCTTCGATCCGGGCACCGTCGGCCACCACGATATCGGGTCGGAAGTCGTTGTCGGCGCTGGCATCGAGTGCGTTGACCTCACCGGTTCTCAGCGGGCGCGCGGGGCGGTGCACACCTTCCGCGACAGTCAGTGCGCCCGTCGCGTGCTTCAGTCGTGCCGCAAGCGGCGAATGGTCGCGATGGGTGTGGCTGACAAGAATGTGGCTCACCGGACGATCGCCTATGGCACTCATGAGCGCGCTGAAATGGGCGTCGTCTTCGGGACCGGGGTCGACGATCGCCAACGTGTCGGTTCCCACGATGTAGCTATTCGTGCCGTAAAACGTGAACGGGCTTGGGTTGTTGACGGTGAGGCGGCGTATTCCATCCGCTAGCGGAACGGCGACGCCGTAGGATGGCGCGAAGCGCGTCTCGAAATCCATGCCGACAACAACCGCCTGTTCGCGTCAAAAGCGTTTGCCGCATAGCACGGAACTCAATATAGGGAAAATCGACCTTCGGTCTCGATTGACGCATAGGGGATTTTCTGGATGGCCGCCGCAACCACCGTTTCCGCACCGATGATCTCTCTGGCGCTGCCGCAAAGCGGTCCGCTTCGGCTGCTCGCGCAGATTGGCCTTGCGGTGCTCGGCACTGTCGCGCTCACGCTTTCCGCGAAGACCAAAGTCGTTCTCGGTCCGGTCGATCTCTCGCTGCAGACCCTGGTCGTGCTGCTGATCGGTGCAGCGTTTGGCTGGCGTCTCGGCTTCGCCACGCTTCTGCTTTATCTAGCCGAAGGCGCGGCGGGCTTCGCGGTGTTTCAGTCGACGCCCGAGAAAGGCCTCGGCATTCCCTACATGCTGGGAACGACGGGTGGGTATCTTGCTGGTTTCGTCGTGATGGCGGGTCTTGTCGGCTGGGCAGCCGATCGCGGCTGGGACCGCAACGTCCTGAAAATCCTTGGCGTCATGATCCTGGCCGACGCCATCATGCTCTTGATGGGCACTGGCTGGCTTGCGACGATTATCGGTGCCGAAAAGGCCTGGCAGTTCGGCATGGTGCCGTTCGTTGTGCCCGATCTCATCAAGGCGGCACTTGCTGCGACGCTGATTCCGGCTGCCTGGTCTATCGTCAGGGCGGCACGCTAGGACGCTTGCGTCAACGATCTGCCATCTAGTTTCGTGGATTCGCCGCGTCGAGCAGGTCGTGTTGCGATACTGATGGCCACCTACAATGGTGGCCGCTTTCTAACCCCGCAACTGGAAAGCATTCGCGAGCAGACCATTGCCGAGATCGATGTTTTGGCCTCGGACGACGGATCGACCGACGACACATCGAGCATATTGGAATCCTTCGCGGCGAACTGGCCGAAGGGTAGGTTCGACATCGTGCGGGGACCCGGCCAGGGCTTCGCCGACAACTTCAGGTCGTTGCTGGCCCGCACCGATATCGATGCGGACTATTTTGCTTTCAGCGACCAGGACGATATCTGGCGGCCTGACAAACTCGAGGCCGCAATTGCCTGGCTGGCGAGCCGTCCGCCCGACTGCCCGGCGCTCTATTGTTCACGCACGGAACTCATAGACGAGGGGGGCCGGCATATCGGGTTTTCTCCGGCATTCCTTCGCCCGCCAGGCTTGCGCAACGCCCTGGTCCAGAGCATCGCGGGCGGCAACACGATGGTGTTCAACCGGGCGGCGTACGCCCTGCTGTCTGAAGCGGCTCGCCGCACCGCCTTCCTCACGCATGACTGGTGGAGCTACCTTCTCGTCACGGCCGCAGACGGCGAGGTTCACTACGCCCTCAAGCCTCGGGTTCTGTACCGCCAGCATGGCAACAATCTTGTCGGCTCAAACAGTTCCTGGGTGGCTCGCGTGAGCCGGCTGGATCTTTTGTTGCGGGGGCGATTCGCCAGTTGGAAGGATCTAAACCGCGCCGGGTTGGAGAAATGCGACGATATGCTCTCGCCCGCCGCACTCGCGACTGCGAAGCAGTTCTGGGCATTGCGCGACGAGCCGATGGCAGAGCGGTTCGCAGCCCTCCAGAGGATCGGAATCTACCGACAAAGTTGGGCCGGGCAATTGAGCCTCTATGTCGCCTGCTGCCTTAACCGTCTCTAGGTTCACAGCACGGAAGAGGACCTGCACAAGAAAGTGCCAGGGTGGCAACGCTGGCCCGATCCGAAGTTGATGTTTACTGCTTGGTAGGGCCGAGATCGGGCTCCCCGGCGCCGGTTTCGCAGCCGGCGACGCCACTTTGGGAGCCGAAAGGTACTCGGTGAATGCTTGTTCGGTATCGAGAAAAGCCTCGAGCCGCCCGTGTTTTAGCACTATCGCCTTATTGCAGATTCGCTTGAGGAGATCGTTGTTGTGCGACGCCAGCACAATAATGCCTGCACGCGACACCAAGGCGTGAAGCCGTCGGCTTGCCTGTTCCGCGAAGTTTTGGTCGCCGGCACCAATCCATTCGTCCATGAGGAGGATTTCAGGTTCGAAACTGGTAGCGGTCGCGAATGCGAGCCGGGCCGCCATACCCTGTGAGTAGGCGCTGAACGGCATGTCGATAAATTCGTCGAGTTCCGAAAAATCGATAATTTCTTCCATGCGCTCTTCGATTTGCTGACGCGACCATCCGTTCATAAGCCCGCGCAGCACAATATTCCTTCGCCCCGAGACCTCCTGCCGGAAACCCAGATTGATATTGAACAGCGCATCGACGCGTCCCTCACGGGTCACCCTTCCTGTGGAGGGCTTAAATATCCCGTAGAGAAGCTTCAAAAGTGTCGTCTTCCCCGCACCGTTAGGTCCGACTATTGCAAGGCGGTCGCCGGAAGCCAGCGAGAAGCTTACATCCTCCAGCGCATTAACGTATTTTCGGCCATCGCTGCCTATCTCCACATGCCCGCCGATATGACCGCGGGCGTGTGCGGTGGTCCGTCGGCGGGCCAGCGAAAATCTCCACGGGACCGGATATCGCAGTCCTACGTTTTCGACTGTCAGAGAGACCATGATGTTCCTCGCTGCGTTCCGTGAGACACGCCCGCTATACCAAGAAGACTATGCGATTACGGAATCGGCCCAGTAACAGAATTGCGATCAGCCAGAACACCAGCGTAATCGCTATTGCAACAAGCCATGCGAACGCATCCGGATAGCCCTTTATAATCGGTGTGCGTACGATGCTGATAAAGTAGGTGAAGGGGTTCAAATGATAGAAGATCTCGCGAATGGGATCCTCGGTCTTGTCCCAGAAAACTGGAGAAAGGAAAAACGACAGGCGTAGAACGTTTTGGACCACGAAGCCCATATCGGGCGACAGGGCGCCTATGATGGCTGCGACAGTGACCACCGCCGGCGTTGCAAGAATAATCAGAACTATCCCCGCGATCGCATAGAGCCAAGCCACGTTGGGGATCTCGCCGCTGTAGAGGAGTAAACCCACCGCTCCGGCCAGCGGATAGGCATTGCGAAGCATGGATCGGCAAGTCAAGCGGAAGACATAGATCGAAATCGGTAGCGTGGTACCTTTGATATAGGGTTGCTCACGGTGGAAGAGCGTCACTCCATCCGAAATCACTTCACTCATAAATTGAAAGACGAGCAATCCGCATGCCACGAACCCGATGTAGTTTGGGATATCTGCGGGATGCCCTGCGACGAATACAATCGCGCAGTTGAAAAGCAGATACGAGATGAGCATCCAGATTGGGCCGAGCGACGTCTTGCGGTAGGCATCGGCCACATCCTCGTGGGCGAAGGCCATTGCAATACGTCGGCCTCGCCAGGCCGCTCTAAGGTCTCCAACTGCTTCTGAAACGGGCTGAAGCATTTTTATCCGGCCTTTCTGCAGGTTGGCGCTGCTACCACATGCAAGCCGCGTCGGAAAGGCACGGATTGACGCGTCCCCGAGGTTCTCTGCGGGTCCGACCTCGGGAGAAAACAAGATTTGCCTTCACTGTGGGGATTGAGTATTTCGATCACTCATTTTGAAGGTCTCCAACGCAATATTCCCCAGCCTCAAGCTTAACTCTTGCGAGTTTCGCTGAAGCTTGGTGGGAGTGAGGTTGTTAAGATACGTCCAACTCAAACGCCCTCGCGGGGAGCAATGTCCGGTTGTCATGTCTCGGTTGTATGGGGGAGATTATATCTCTCCTCATTGTGGGAAAGTGCGCGCGTCGTTAAGGGCCGCTCGCTGGCATCTGGGGCACTTGTAACTTCTTTTGGCATCGCATGGACGCGTCGGGCGCATGACTAACAACTCTGGTGGACATCCCCGCCCGGCTCGTTTCGCACGGGCTAGTGCGCTCCGCGAGTGGGCGGCTGAATTGCCGCGCAACTGGAAGCGGGTCTTTTTCATTTTCTTCGACATATTTGCGCTGGTCGCGATTGTCTGGGTCAGCTTTTGCATCCGCTTCAGCGCTTTTTTTGTCCCCAATGCGGAACAGCTTCTCATAATTCTCGCCGCGCCCGCTATTGCGCTCCCGGTGTTCGTGAGGATGGGATTGTACCGTTCGGTGCTTCGCTATCTGCCGGAACGCGTGATCTGGACTATCGTCCAAGCCGTGTCGATCGCCACCCTGATATGGGTCAGCCTGGCATTTCTCACGCGAATGACGGGCGCGGAAGGTATCCCGCGAACCATTCCCGTCATCTATTGGGTCGCGAGCGTTGCCGTCATCGCTGGCAGTCGTTTTGGCGCGAAGTGGCTATTGTGGGGGCCTTCTCGGGCGCAACTCCTGACCCGGCAGACTCTTATCTATGGCACTGGCGATGCCGCGACTCAGTTGGCAAGTGCGCTGCGCTCAACGAATGAGCGCCTTGTCATCGGATTTGTCAGTGAAGATCCATCCCTGGTTAGCATGGATATTATGGGTGTTCGCGTTTACGCACCGACGGATATTCCGGCGCTGGTGGCGAATTTCGGCATTGGCGAGATCATCATCACATCGGCGTCGAGTGTGGCAAAGCAGCGAGACCTGCTGGCCGGCATCGGCTCGACTGCGGTGAAAATTCGAATCTTGCCGCCTATCGCCGATTTGGCGGCGGGGAAGTATCTGGTCAGTTATCTCCGCGACATCGACATTGAGGATTTGCTCGGGCGATCCGAAGTGCCGGCCAATCCCGCCCTGCTGACAAGAATGATCCAGGATCAGGTCATTATGATCACCGGCGCCGCCGGCTCGATCGGGTCGGCTGTCACCAAGAGGGTGGCGGGGCTCAAGCCCGCCAAGCTGATCATGGTGGAATTCAACGAGCATGGACTGTACGAAATTAACAGGGAAATCCTCAAATCCGCGACCTTTCCGGTGGTGCCGGTGCTGGGATCCATCTGTGACGGAGCACTCCTCGACCGCACGATCAGCGAACATGGTGTCACGACGATCTACCACTGCGCTGCCTACAAGCATGTCGGTCTGGTCGAGGACAACATCCTTGAGGGAGTTCGCAACAACGTCTTCGGCACTGAAGAACTGACCCGTGCCGCACATGAGAACAACGTCGAAAACTTCATTCTCATCTCATCGGACAAGGCTGTCCGACCGACAAATGTCATGGGCGCCACCAAGCGGTGGGCTGAATTGATTGTGCGGTATTATGGCAATCAGTCGGCCGGCAACGTGAAGCGCAACTTCGCGTCAGTGCGTTTCGGAAACGTCATCGGTTCAAGCGGTTCGGTGGTTCCATTGTTCAAGGAGCAGATTGCCGCCGGCGGTCCTGTAACGGTGACCGACACGCAAATGACGCGCTACTTCATGTCGGTTCGCGAGGCGGCCGAGCTTATCATCCAGGCGGGCGCGCTGTCGGAGTCGGGTGATATATTGCTGCTGGAGATGGGCGAACCGGTCAGTATCATGCAGTTGGCTGTCGATATGATACTGCTGGCCGGTCTTACGGTGCGCGATGACGACGATCCAGAGGGCGACATCGCCATTGAGATCGTCGGGGCCCGGAATGGCGAAAAGATCCATGAGGAACTCTTCTACGATCCTGATGGGGTGACGCCGACGGCCCATCCGAAGATCATGCGGGGCCGGGTCCTCAATGCGCGGGCGCGCGAAGTCCCGGTGATGGTGGCCAAATTGCATGAGGCGGTAGCTGCGCGTGACGAGGATGAGGTAAGGGAAATCCTCTTCGATTATGTCGCTACCTGAGTCTGTGCACGCGGTCGCAGCCGCGGATCGCCACGCTATTCCCCGCCCCTCCCGGATTGCCGTTCTGATGGGGACGTTCAACGGCTCTCGCTTCCTGGGCGAACAACTTGCGTCGATCGAAGCGCAAGACCTGCAGCATATCGACATATGGGCGTCCGACGATGGCTCGACGGACGAGACACTTGGGATGCTGCAGGATTGGCAGCAGAGGTGGACGAAGGGCCGGCTCAATACCCTATCGGGGCCGCGTGCTGGCTTCGCTGAGAACTATCGCGCGCTGATCTGCAACGCCGACATCGATGCTGACTACTATGCCTTCAGCGACCAGGACGACATCTGGGAGCCGCAAAAGCTCTCCACCGCAATGGCCTGGTTCCAGACCAAGCCTGACAATCGGCCGCTGCTCTTCGGGTCCCGGACTTCTACGATGAGCGGAACCGGCCATATTCGGGGCGGATCGCCGAGGTTCCAACGTCCTCCGAGTTTTCGCAACGCACTTGTTCAAAGCATAGCGGGCGCCAATACGATGGTGATGAACCGCACAGCCAGACATATCCTGGCGGAGGCATCGGCCCGAACCGGCTTTGTCAGTCATGATTGGTGGGCTTATCTGGTGCTGAGCGGCGCCGGCGGCGACGTCTGCTTCTCTCCTGAACCGTTGGTCCGCTATCGCCAGCATGGGGGCAATGCGGTGGGTCAGAATGTCTCCGTTTGCGCGCGCCTCGATCGCCTGAGACGCCTGATGGCCGGGCAATTCTTCGATTGGACGACTGCGAACATCAGGGGTTTATCGCTGAATCGCGATCTCCTCACCGCTGATGCCTGGGAAGCTTTCGACTTGTTCCGCAGTTCGCGAGAGGGCGGAATGATCACCAGGCTCCGACGCTTGCGGGCCTCCGGAGTATATCGCCAGACCGCCATCGGCACAGCGGCGATCGCCCTGGCAACCGCGTTTCGCCGGTTGTGACATGGCACCCACTGTTCCGACCCCTTACGTTTTGAGCCGGGCCAAGCGCTTTCTTGATGTTGCCCTGGCTGTGCCTCTCGCAGCGGTCGGACTGCCGCTTGTCTTGGTTGGTGCCGCCCTGATCTGGGCAACGACGCGAGGGTCGCCGCTCTTTTCCCAGGTAAGGGTGGGCAGGAACCAGCAGGTTTTCCGCTGCCACAAATTGAGGACGATGTGGCAAGGAACCGCAAATGTTCCCACGCATGAAGCCAGCCTCTCGGCAATCACGCCCGTCGGCCGCGTCTTGCGGGCAACCAAGATCGATGAACTGCCGCAACTCTGGAACGTCATTTGCGGGGAGATGAGCCTGGTGGGTCCGCGACCTTGTCTCCCCACTCAATTCGAGCTGATCGCCTGTCGCGATCGAATGGGTGTTTTTGCCGTGCGGCCTGGGATCACCGGCCATGCCCAGGTACAAGGTGTAGATATGTCGACGCCCCAGCGCCTCGCGGAAGTTGACCGTGACTATCTCGCCTGTGCATCCCTTTGGCTTGACCTCGCTCTTCTCGCAAAGACGGTCCTGCCGGGGACCGCCTCAGGCCGGTGATGCCTGCGTTGGCTCGCCGACTGCTTTCTCGGCAAGCAGCGAGCGACCCGAGCCGAGATACGTCCCAAGCACCATCGTTACCAGGAACATCGTGTCGAGAATGTCATGGCCCAGCATCAGGTTTGCTGAGCCGATCGTGACATAGATTGACGCGCCTGTAAGCAAGACCAATGCCCCGAAGATTTCTTCGGGACTTGGCTCGCCGCGCAAGGCGTCAACGCCATTCTTGAACGCAAGCATGAAAACGGCAAGCAGTGCTCCTAGTCCGAGCACACCCGATTCCACGGCAGCGGTGAGAAAGCCATTGTGGAAATGGGTGAAGGACTGGGTCAGCCCGAACCGGTCGCGAAATTCTTTTGCGATGAGTTCCATGCTTTGTGCCTGCCCGTGGCCAAGCAGCGGCGCCTCAAGGAATTTGTCGACGCCGATTTGCCAAAGCGCGGCGCGAACCCCGAGAGACGTAGAATAATCCCCTTTCGAGTATAGGTTGGTCCAGTCCTCCAGCAACGCGTGGAAGCGGCCCGCAGCGGGGATGCTTGCCAGCATGAGGGCAACCATCGCCACGCCGAGCGCTGTCCAAAGCGTAGCGGTCGAGAACCGGGCCAGAATCTCGCGCCGGTGCACAAAAAGGATGATGAGTGTCGAGATGAACAGAGCGGCCCAGGCGAGTCGCGACCCGGAGTAGAGCAGGGCGACGCCCCCGGCGCCGTAGGCGCCCAACAGCAAGGGCAACCGCTTCCGTTCGAGATAGAATGCGCCGGCGAGCACTGTAGCCGTAGCAAGGCAGGTGACTGTTGCGAACACGAGCGCATTGCCCGCTCCGCCTTCCGCGCGCATCCCCAGGAAGCTGAACTGGATGAGCGCGAGGATGGCGGCCGCGTAGCACGACAGCGCGCTACCTGCGATGGCTGCGACGGCGATGTCTTCTTTCCGGGAAATGGACCAGATCGAGTAGGAAAATGGAAACCCGAGCAGCGCAATGACCGACATCAACGTCATGAAATGGGACGGTCCGCTATTCACCAGCGTCGAGACGATATTGACGCCCACGAACGCGTATAGTGCGGCGGCCAGTCTCAACATCGCGGGGTCTCGATTAAGGGGATATTGCCCGCTGATCACCTCGATGACGCACACGATGGCGCCACTGTGAAAGACGAAACTGACAACCGATCCAAGCGCCGCCGGTAGGGCTGTGCAGGCGAAGGTGAAAAACCTGTTGGTAAGCGCGTAGCTGGGTAATCTGGCTAGCAGTTCGTCTCTACGCACGGTTGTCGCTGGCCTGGTGTTTCTAGGGTTGCGGGGATGTCACGGAGGAGACGACGAGGCGAAGCTTATGGCACCAAATCCCCAAGGGCGCCACTGCAATGCAGCGGCTCCCATGCGGCTTATGGCGACAATGCCCACCACGCTTAGGAGCGGCTATACTTTACTCCGGAATGACATTCCACTAGCTCGTGCTTCACGGCAACACTTGTGCGCCATCGGTGACGTTGCGGGTATGTGCGGCCTTGAAGACTACGCGTTTTGTGACAGATTCCGCGCAATTTTTTCACCGCGCGCCATCCGACGGGCCCTACGAGCCTCTTGAGGCTCGCTTTGAAGGTATATCATGCTTGCGAAACTGAGCCATCTCGATCGGCTGGAAGCCGAGGCGATCCACATTTTTCGTGAGGTTGCCGCAACGTTTTCCAAGCCGGTGATGCTGTACTCCGTGGGGAAGGATTCGTCCGTCCTGCTTCACTTGGCTATGAAGGCCTTCTATCCTGCGAAGCCCCCATTTCCCTTCCTTCACGTCGACACGACGTGGAAGTTTCGCGAAATGGTCGCTTTTCGCGACGAAATGGCACGCAAGCTCGGTTTCGATCTCCTCGTCCACATAAACCCGGACGGCATTCGCGATAACATCAATCCCTTCGACCATGGGTCCAATACGCATACTCACGTCATGAAGACTGTGGGTCTGCGTCAAGCGCTCGACAAATACGGCTTCGATGCGGCGTTCGGTGGCGCGCGGCGCGACGAGGAGAAATCGCGCGCAAAGGAACGCATCTTCTCTTTTCGCAACCCGCAGCATGCCTGGGATCCGAAGAACCAGCGGCCCGAGATGTGGAAGATATACAATACGCGCATTGCGCAGGGCGAATCGATCCGCGTATTTCCGCTCTCCAATTGGACGGAACTGGATATTTGGCAGTACATTCTGCAGGAGGGCATCCCGATTGTGCCGCTTTATTTCGCCAAGGAGCGGCCAGTGGTTGAGCGCGACGGAATGCTCATTCTCCAGGATGACGATCGTATGAAGCTGCGTGAGGGCGAAGCCGTGGAAAACCGCATGGTTCGCTTTCGAACGCTTGGTTGCTATCCCCTGACCGGCGCAATTGAGTCCGACGCCGACACGCTGGAAGCCATCGTCAGCGAGATGCTGACTGCGCGAACCTCGGAGCGCCAGGGCCGCCTCATCGACAAGGACGAAGCGGGATCGATGGAAAAGAAAAAACGCGAAGGCTATTTCTGAGATGCTGCAAGCGAAGGTGGATGTCGTGCTCGACCAACCGGCGCATGAAGTGCGAGCCTATCTCGCTCAGCAAGCCGAAAAGTCCCTGCTGCGCTTTCTGACATGCGGATCGGTCGACGACGGGAAGTCGACGCTGATCGGCCGGCTGCTATACGACACGAAGTTGATTTTCGAGGATCAACTGGCAGCGCTGGAGCGTGATTCCAGGAAGCATGGCACGACGGGCGAGGACATCGACTTTGCCTTATTGGTCGACGGGCTGGAGGCGGAGCGCGAGCAGGGCATCACGATCGATGTCGCCTACCGCTTCTTCACCACGCCGAAGCGCAAATTCATCGTTGCCGACACACCGGGCCACGTTCAGTACACCCGCAATATGGCGACCGGCGCTTCCACCGCCGACCTTGCGGTCGTTCTGGTCGATGCGCGACAAGGCATTCTCCCGCAGACGCGCAGGCATTCCATCATCGCCTCTCTGCTGGGTATTCGCCGCATTGTTCTGGCGATCAACAAGATCGACCTGGTCGGCTTCGACCAGGGCGTGTTCGACACCATATGCGCCGACTATCTGGCCTTCGCGAAAGATCTCGGCTTCACCTCGATCACGCCCATTCCGATGTCGGCCCGTTACGGCGACAACGTGACCAAGCAGTCGGACAAAATGAGTTGGTATGACGGGCCGACTTTGCTTGAGCATCTGGAAACCGTGCCGCTGGATGAGGATCGTTCCGGCAGGCCGTTTCGATTTCCGGTCCAGTATGTCAATCGGCCCAACCTTGATTTCCGAGGGTTCGCGGGAACGGTCGCCTCCGGTTCGGTCGCCGTGGGAGACGAGGTTGTCGTCGCCAAATCCGGCAAGCCGTCGCGCGTCAAACGTATTGTCGCGCAGGGTGGGGATTTGGCATCGGCAATCGAAGGGCAGGCGATTACGTTGGTTCTGGCCGATGAAATCGAGGTTTCGCGTGGCAATATGCTGGTCGCCCCGGCCGCCCGTCCGCAGGTCGCCGACCAATTGGCGGCCAACATCGTCTGGTTCGACGAACACGCGCTGATGCCTGGGCGGGCCTACATTCTACGCACCGAGACGGATCAGTCGAACGCGACGGTGACCGATCTCAGATATCGCATCAACATCGATAATTTTGCCCACGAAGCCGCGAAATCGCTGGAAATGAATGAAGTCGGCGTTTGCAACATATCGCTGCAGTCGCCGATTGCCTTCGACAAATTCTCGGAGGATCGCACCACGGGCGCCTTCATCCTGATCGACCGCGTGAGCAACGCCACGGTGGCGGCCGGCATGATCCTTCACCCGCTGCGACGCGCCGGCAACATTCATTGGCAGGCGCTTGACATGGACAAGAAGGCGCGCGCCCAGCTAAAGCACCAGAAGCCCGCAGTGCTTTGGTTCACTGGCCTGTCCGGTTCCGGCAAGTCGACCATCGCAAACCTGCTCGAAAAAAAGCTCTTTGCCGCCGGCCGTCACACCTACCTTCTGGACGGTGACAATGTTCGCCATGGTCTCAATCGCGATCTGGGCTTCACGGAGGAAGACCGTGTCGAAAACATCCGCCGCGTGGCTGAAGTCGCGCGCCTCATGGCGGATGCCGGCCTGATCGTGCTGGTGTCCTTCATCTCGCCATTTCGCGCGGAGCGCCGGATGGCCCGCGAACTGATGGGCGCGGGCGAGTTCGTGGAAGTGTTTGTCGACACGCCGTTCGAAGAATGCGCCCGACGCGACCCGAAGGGCCTCTATGCACGGGCGCTTGCTGGCGAAATCAAGAATTTCACAGGGGTGGATTCGCCTTACGAGACTCCGGAGAATGCAGAGGTTCACTTGAAGACGAGCGGTCGTTCGCCGGACGAATTGGTTGAGGAAGTCGAGAAATGGCTGGCGGCCGGCGCCGAGGATGAGGGGCCTGATGCCTTCGATGCCGGCATCTGACGACGCGATGCTCGAGGTCTTCGAGCGCCTGGCGCTTGAGGCAGGGCGCGCGATCATGCCAATCTTCGAGGGAGAGTGCGTAGTCGAGCACAAGGCTGACGCATCGCCCGTCACCGCCGCTGACCAGGCAGCGGAGGAAATCATTCTCGCCGGCCTTCGGGGCGCTTACCCCGATATTCCGTGCGTCGCCGAGGAGGAAATCGCCGAAGGACATTTGCCGCCGGACCTGGGGCAGCAATTCTTTCTGATCGACCCGCTCGACGGCACCAAGGAGTTCGTTAACAAGCATCCGGATTTCACGGTCAATATCGCACTGATCCGGAACGGCGTGCCTGAGGTCGGTGTTGTCTACGCGCCAGTGTCGGGCAAGATGTTCGTTGGACGGCCTGGCCGGGCGGAGATGATCATCACCGGCGACAACCACAATACCGGCGAGCGGCGTGCGATTGCGGTGCGCGATTGCGCTGTGCCGCCGACCATTGTTGCCAGTCGCTCGCACCGGACTCCCGAGACCGATACCTACATCGCCGGATTTTCCGTTGCCGAACTGGTTTCGGTCGGGTCCTCGCTTAAATTCTGTCTGCTTGCGGCCGGCGAGGCTGACTATTATCCGCGTTTCGGCCGCACGATGGAGTGGGATACGGCCGCCGGCGATGCCGTCCTGCGCGCGGCCGGCGGCATCACCAAGACGCTAGATGGCTCGCCGCTGCGCTATGGCAAGCGACAGCAGGCGCACGACAGCGACTTCGCCAACCCGCACTTCGTGGCCAGCGGCGGGTAGCGGTTCCCGTCTAATCAAATAGCGGCCGGATGTCCGCGACGGGGCGAAAGAGCTTCAGTTTTTGGTCAGGCAAGCCGAGGAAACTCTCGCGTTCATAGAAGCGCCGTGCTTGCTCATCCTTGGCATTCACGACAACCGCGAACGCGGCAATGTCACTTCGGACTACCCGGTGCAGGGCGTCCGCCAGAAGAAACCGTCCATACCCCTTGCCACGGTAACTCAGGTCCACGGCAAGCCGTCCCAGCAGGATTGCGGGGATAAGGGGATATCGGGGCAATTTCTTCGTAATGGCATCCGGAAGTTCGCCCAGCGCCAAAGACGTTGCGGACAGGGTGTAGTAGCCAACAATCCCGCCGCCGGGCTCAGCTAATAGGAAAGGCGCGGCGATGTTTTTGCGGGCGTCCTGGCTCGCCTGTGTCTTGAAATACTGATCGAGAGCCGGCACGCAGCAGTGGAAGCGTGTCCGATCATGAGCGGCGTTGAGCGGATGGACTGCAAGCGCCACTCTGGACGTCTCAGGCGCCAGTCATCTTGCGATACGTCTCGATGGTCTGCCGTAAGCGGCTATTCACAGGCGTCGGATTGAGTAAGGCCTCGACGAGGGCCTCACTATCTCGGAGGGTCAGGTCAATGCGTTGATGATCCTCAATGACGCGTTTGGCCGCTTCTTGAACGCTGGCCAGGACGAAATCCGTAACGGTGCGACCCTGCACAGCCGCAGCGCGTTCTATGAGCCGCTTCTGATCGGCGGTGATACGCGTCTCAAGCCGTTGATTGCGCTCGCGGCCTTGGCTTGCTGCCGACAATGTCCGTGCCATGATTTACCTCTTGGCCCCCTTGTACGGCCCGTGTACGGACAAATCAAGTGTTTGCGGAAATTACGCCGCCGCCTGGTTCTTGCCCGCAAATTCCCGCACCGCTGCGATGATCAGGTCCTGGTCGGCCTCCGTCAGGTAGGGATGCATGGGCAGGCAGAGGATCCGCTCGGGCAACGATTCCGAGACCGGCAGGCCGGCTGGCGTGCGTGGAAATTTCTCATAGGCGACCTGCTGGTGCAGCGGCTTCACATAGTAGATGACCGATGGAATGCCGCGCGACTGCAGGTGCGCCTTGAGTCCGTCCCGGTTCTTCACTTCGATGGCGTATTGCGCCCAGGCCGATCGTGACCCGGCGGGGATCTCCGGCACCTTGGCGACACCCTTCAGGCCCTCATTGTAGCGCTTGTAAACCTGCTGGCGGGCAATCATCTCGTCTTCCAGGATCGCCAGCTTTTCGATCAGGATCGCCGCCTGAATTGTGTCCAGCCGCGAATTCAGCCCGACATGGATATTGTCATATTGGGTCGCGCCCTTGCCGTGGAACGCATAGGAACGCAGTTTCTCCATCACTGCGTCGTCATTGGTGAACATCGCGCCGCCGTCGCCATAGCAGCCAAGCGGCTTGGCCGGGTAGAAGCTGGTCGAGCCGACATGGGCAAAGGCGCCGCACATCGTCTTGCCCGTCCTGCCGCCGATCGACTGGGCGGCGTCCTCGATGACGAGCAGCTTTTCGCGTTTGGCGATCTTGTCGATTGCCTCATAGTCAGCCGCAAGACCGAACAGATCGACTGGAATGATGGCCTTGGGCTTCAGCCGGCCTTCCGTCTTCACCATGTCGATCGCGGCTTCCAGGCTGGCGATGTCGATATTGTAGGTGTCGGGGTCGATGTCGACAAACACCGGCTCCGCATGCGCCAGTGCCACCACCTCGGCCGTCGCGGCAAAGGTAAAGCTCGGCACAAACACGGCGTCGCCAGGCCCAATCCCCGAAGCAAGCAGCGGCAGGAGCAGCGCATCGGTGCCGTTGGCGCAAGCGATAACATGTTTAACACCGACATAGGCGGCCAGCTTCTGCTCGAACTCGGTGACCTGGGGACCGAGGATATAGCGGCCGTCGCTGACGACCGTATCGATGGCGACTTTGAGCTTGTCGGCGATACGCTCGCGCTGTGCGCCAAGATCGATGAATTGCATTTTAGCTCCGGAAATCAGCAGGATAGGGCTGGTTGCGCCGCTGATATCAGAAGCTCCGGGAGTGCGGAAGCACAGCCAACGGCCCTGTACGGCCATTCTGTTACAGGCGCATATGCGCGTTCCGGGGCGACAAATGGCGGAAACGCAAGGGAAAATGCCGGCAAGGCGTTTTCAGTGCCCGTTTCCGCGAAACATAATGTGATGGTTACGCTCAGCCCATCTCGTTGCGCCAAGGCGGGTTTGCACCGGCGCGGGACACGGTGACCGCCGCCGCCTTCGCACTGAAAATCAGCACTTTGCGGACCTGATCCTCGGTCAGTCCGGAGACGGCCGCTTTCGTCAGCAGACCCTGGTCGCGCAGCGATGCGAGGATTCCGGCATTGATCGTATCGCCGGCGCCCACAGTATCGACCACCGTCACACGCTCGGCCGGAACGGCCACGCTGTGCGCCTTGCTGTAAGCGACCAGACCCTCGGCGCCTTTGGTTACGATCATCAGCTTCGGTCCCGCGTCGAGCCAGCGTGCGGCAATCTCCTCGGTCGTTCCGGTCTCGCCGAACCAGTCGAGATCCTCGTCCGATAATTTGACGATGTCGGCCATGGCGAGCATGCGTTTCATCCGCGCCAGGTGGGATGGCTTGTCCTTGATGAAGCCGGCGCGGATATTGGGATCGAACATCATCACCCGCTTGGCCTGCTCGCGCCGCATCAGTGCTTCGTAAGTTGAGCCGCACGGTTCGGGAATGAGGCTGATGCAGGAAAAATGCATCGCCTCGACATCCTGGCCGATTGCCGGCAGGTCGCTTTCTTCAAGCATGCGCCCGGCAGTATTCTCATCATAGAAGAGGTAGCTGGCGTGGCCATCGGTCAGGCGCACGAAAGCCAGCGTTGTCGGCAGGTCGGAGATCTTCGCCAGGTCCAGGTTCACCTTGCTGGCGGTCAGCGCGTCGCGCAGCATCGCACCGAAGAAGTCGCTCGAGATGCCAGTGAAAAAACCGACCGGAATGTCCAGCCTGCCCAGGGCCACAGCTGTGTTGAAGACAGCGCCGCCGACATAGGGTGCGAAGCTCGCCTCGCGCGCCCGGCTCTCGCGCGGGAGCATATCGATCAAGGCTTCGCCACAGCAAACGATCACGGGTTCCCTCCTTCGCCGGCTGGGCTCTCAAACCGGATAGATCACGCCCTTTCGGACGATGACATTCGCATAGAGGCGCGGGTCGCTGGTGGCAACCACCGTATGCGCGGCTTTCACCCGTGCGTAGAATGCGTCACCGGAAAGCGCTGTCACCTTGCGACCCGGTGCGCGCGCCGCGCAGATGGCCTCGATTTCATGGTGGACGGGATCCGACTGCTTGGGGTCTCCCATGACGGAGGCGCGAAAGATCGCTTCCGGTGTGAAGTCGTCGACAGGCAGGACCTGGAGGATGGCGTCGAGCACGGACAGCAGGTCATGGCCGTCCGCGCGAACCAGCCGTCGTGCATGTTCCAACGCCGGGTAGTTGCCGTCAACGAGAGCGATCTCGTCGGTGTGGCCCATCGCCCGCAAGGTCGCGAGCAATTCCGGGCCGAGGATTGCGGGTATACCGATCAGCATGAGGCATGTCCTATGTCAGCGTTGCGGGTCCGACGAGGAATCGTTCGGAAAGCGGAAGGCTCGCCGCGCCGATGGCGCGAGCGTGGATACCAACCGTTCCCTCGCGGATGGCAGGCAGTTGCAGACCTTCGACATCGATCTCGGCCAGCGAGGTGGCGGTCGCGGCGACAAGGGCCGCCCGGATATGCGCCGGCATCCATCCGTCGATGATTGCGGCGGCGAAATCGAGCACTGCGGATGCCGATACGATCGCGTAGGCAAGCGCGCGGCCGGCCTGCGCAACCCAGGCCCGGCAGTCCGGCTCATGCCCGTCCCAATCCTCAGGCGACGTC
The DNA here is from genome assembly GCA_036524835.1 of Mesorhizobium sp. GTDB lineage: Bacteria > Pseudomonadota > Alphaproteobacteria > Rhizobiales > Rhizobiaceae > Mesorhizobium_G. The sequence goes on from DATDBN010000140.1 coordinate 69,451, forward strand.
CACAGATAGGACGCGTCTGCGCCGGTTGCGCGGATGTGGCGCTCCAACACCGCCAGCGACGCGATGTCGATCAACTGGACCGGCCTGCCGTCCGGTCCAGGCACCGGCATGGAACCGAGCGCGCCAGCGTTGCCGGTTGGGCCGACATGAAGCCGCCCGTCGAGAACCACGCCGCCGCCGGCGAAAGCGCCGATGTAGAAATAGATGAAGTCGCGCGGCGCGCCGATCTGGCCGAAGACGAGTTCGGCGCCGCAGGCGGAGGACGCGTCGTTCTGCACATAGACCGGAAAGCTGAACTGCTGCTGCAACTCGGCCCTGATGTCGCGGCTGCGCCAGCCTTCCATGTCGGCGCTCGACGCGCCGATATGCTCCGCCCAGTTCCAAAGCTCGAAAGGCATTGCGATGCCGAGGCCCGCTATGCGCCTGTCGTGTTCGCCGCTCAGCGGCGCCCGCAGGCTGGCAATCGCGTCGATGGCGAAGGCGACCGTGTCCGCCGGGGTGGGGTAGCGGTAGGCGTGGTGGCGCATGCCGCGCACCTGACCCAGGAAATCGATCATCACGACCTCGGCGCTGCGCCGCCCGATCTTCAGGCCGAGGAACAGCGCACCGCCCGGGTTGAGCGACATCGGAATGGATGGCTGGCCGATCTTGCCGCGTTGCGGTTCGCCGCGCGACAGCAAGCCGTCGGTCTCGAGTTGGCGCATGATGACCGACGACGTCTGCGCCGACAGGTTCGCCATGCGGGCGATCTCGCTTTTGGACAGGCTCCCATGCAGGCGCACAAGCGACAGCACCACCCGCTCGTTGTGGTCGCGAATGCCGCTCTGGTTGGCGCCGCGATGCGACCGTGTCGGGGCGGATTCCGGCGAACCGCCGCCCGTGCCTGCCTCGTCCAATCGTTCCTCCCGGTGTGCTGTCGAGCAGCACACTCTGCCCGCAAGATGCGACGCGCACCCTGTGGTGTCAATAATAAATAAGAGTGATTTAATTATTGACAGAGGCGCGGGCTTCGTGTTGGGTGAGAGGAACACGAGCGCCCGGGAGGCGTATGGCTCGTGTCAATCCGCCGCTTAGCGGTCTTGTAGCGTTCCACTGGGAGGAATGACGTGAAGAAATCTCTATTGAAATCGTCTGTATTCGTTGCAGCCGCAGCGGCGATGTTGAGTTTCGCCGCCCCCGCATCGGCGCAAGCCGTTTCGGCCTGCCTGATAACCAAGACCGACACCAATCCCTTCTTCGTCAAGATGAAGGAAGGCGCGACTGCCAAGGCTCAGGAGCTCGGTATTACGCTGAAAGCCTATGCCGGCAAGGTTGACGGCGACAGCGAAAGCCAGGTCGCCGCGATCGAAAGCTGCATCGCCGACGGCGCCAAGGGTATCCTGATCACCGCTTCGGATACGAAGGGCATCGTCCCGACCGTCAAGAAGGCACGCGACGCCGGCTTGCTCGTCATCGCGCTCGACACGCCGCTCGATCCGCTGGATTCGGCCGACGCTACCTTTGCCACCGACAACCTCGAAGCAGGCAGGCTGATCGGCGCCTGGGCCGCGGCTACGCTGGGCGACAAGGCCAAGGAGGCCAAGATCGGCTTCCTCGACCTGACGCCGGACCAGCCGACCGTGGACGTGCTCCGCGACCAGGGCTTCATGATCGGCTTCGGCATCGACCCGAAGGACGCGAACAAGATCGGCGACGAAGACGATCCGCGGATCGTCGGTCATGACGTCACCAACGGCAATGAGGAAGGCGGACGCAAGGCGATGGAAAACCTCCTTCAGAAGGATCCGTCGATCAATGTGATCCACACGATCAACGAGCCTGCCGCAGTCGGCGCCTACCAGGCGCTCAAGGCTGTCGGGATGGAGGCCAATGTGCTCATCGTCTCCGTGGACGGTGGCTGCCCGGGCGTAAAGTCGGTGGCGGACGGCGTCATCGGCGCCACGTCCCAGCAATATCCGTTGCAGATGGCGGCTCTTGGCATCGAGGCGATTGCCGCCTTCGCCAAGGATGGCACCAAGCCGAAGCCGACCGAGGGCAAGCAGTTCTTCGACACCGGCGTCAACCTTGTGACCGACAAGCCGGCCACCGGTGTTACCTCGATCGATACCAAGGAAGGCACAGCGAAGTGCTGGGGGTGACAGCCCGCTCGTGAAGTGAACCGGCTTACGGTTCAGGACTTCACTCGGCTGCACGCGAGTTGCCCGTGGCTCATGCGGGCGACCGCTCTATAATCTCGGTCAGGGGTTGATCCCTGACCGAATTAGACTGACGATAGATTGTCCTTCACCATCGCCACTCCGGAACAAGACCGGGAAAAGGACGGCTAAACCCGCGCGTGGCTCAATGCGCGCGGATGGGAGGAATGAGATGGCGCAAGCGCAAGAATTCGAAAAGGTTCTGACGGCGAGCGACACCAGTGTCGCCTCCTTCGAGGAGCACGGCACATCCCTTGTGAAACGTGTCCAGCATTTCCTGCACTCGACCCCGGCGGCTGTGCCTTTGATCGTCCTGGTGCTGGCGATCCTGATATTCGGCCTGACGATCGGTGGTCGCTTCTTCTCGTCCTACACATTGACGCTCATCCTGCAGCAGATTGCCGTGGTGGGCATTCTGGGTGCGGCGCAGACATTGGTTATCCTCACGGCTGGCATTGACCTGTCGATCGGCGTGGTCATGGTGATATCAGCCGTGGTGATGGGCAATTTCGCCGTCAATTATGGCTGGCCAGCGATCATAGCAGTTCCAATCGGGCTCGCTGTCGGCGCTCTGTGCGGCCTGCTCAACGGCGCTTTGGTTGCCTATCTCAGGCTGCCCCCGTTCATCGTGACGCTCGGCACCTGGAACATCGTCATGGCGACGAACTTCATCTATTCGGCAAACGAGACGATCCGCGACACGGATGTCGCCGCGCAGGCGCCGCTCCTTCATTTGTTCGGGTCGAGTTTCAAAGTGGGCAGCGCGGTCTTGACCCTTGGCGTCGTGGCGATGGTCGTCCTGGTGCTGGTGCTCTGGTACGTGCTCAACCACACGGCCTGGGGCCGGCATGTCTATGCGGTGGGTGACGACGCGGAGGCGGCGAAGCTGTCGGGCATCCAGACGAAGAAAGTCATCATGGCGGTCTACTCGCTCGCCGGCCTGATCGCGGCGTTCGCGGCGTGGGTCGCCATTGGCCGCAACGGTTCTATTTCACCCTCCTGGGCGGTAACTGACTATAATTTGCAGGCCATTACCGCGACGGTGATCGGCGGCATTTCGCTGTTCGGCGGCCGCGGATCGATCCTCGGAACCCTGTTCGGCGCGATGATCGTCGGCGTTGTTTCCATGGGCTTGAACATGCTCGGCGCCGACCCGCAGTGGAAGGTGCTTCTGACCGGCGTGCTGATTATCGGCGCAGTCGGCATCGACCAGTGGATCAGAAAGGTTGCAGGCTGATGGCACGCGAACCACTTCTCACCGCCCGCGGGCTGGTCAAACGCTACGGCCGGGTTACCGCGCTCGACAATGCCGATTTCGATCTCTACCCGGGCGAAATTCTGGCTGTTATCGGCGACAACGGCGCCGGCAAATCCTCGCTGATCAAGGCGATTTCCGGCGCGGCCGTGCCGGATGAAGGGACGATCATGCTCGAAGGCAAGCCAGTCCTGTTCAGGTCGCCGATGGAGGCACGCGATGCCGGCATCGAGACTGTGTACCAGAACCTTGCTCTGTCGCCGGCGCTGTCGATTGCCGACAATATGTTTCTCGGCCGCGAAATCCGGAAGCCCGGCATTCTGGGGCAGTGGTTCCGGATGCTTGACCGGCCGGCGATGGAAAAGCGCGCGCGCGACAAGCTGACCGAACTCGGCCTGATGACGATCCAGAACATCAGCCAGGCCGTCGAGACACTCTCCGGTGGCCAGCGGCAGGGCGTGGCGGTGGCTCGCGCCGCTGCCTTCGGGTCCAAGGTGGTGATCATGGATGAGCCAACGGCCGCACTTGGCGTCAAGGAATCGCGCCGGGTTCTCGAACTCATCCTGGACGTCAAGAAGCGCGGCCTGCCGATCGTTCTCATCTCGCACAACATGCCGCATGTTTTCGAGGTTGCCGACCGCATCCACATTCATCGGCTTGGCAAGCGACTATGCGTCGTCGACCCGAAGCAGATTTCCATGTCCGACGCCGTGGCGTTGATGACCGGTGCGAAAAAGCCGCCGGAGGATGCCCTCGCGGCGTAGCGCAACTTCGCGACACTTTACCGTCGGTTGACAGCGTACGGATCGTTCTAACGATTCTGCATCGTTCATGCCTTGCGTTGCGCTTCGATACGGTGCGACAATCCGCAGCGTTTTAATCGATTGAAGGCTGGCTCCCTTTCGCGTTAGCCAGTTGTCAAAATTCTCTCTGCGCGCTTGGCAAATATCGTTGTGCGCGTCTAAGTTTCAGGTCTACCAATGTCTCTATCGATGAAATCCCAGACGATCCCAGCAATCAGCCTCCCAAGCGCCGACGAACTCGCCGCCGAGATCGTCGGGGCTCTGCGCTACCGCTTCGGCAAGGACCGTACTGTCGCGACATCCTACGACTGGCTCAACGCGACTATCCGCGTGGTGCGTGACCGCATCATCGATCAGTGGATTGCCTCGACAAAGGATGCGTACCAAAAGGGCACCAAGCGGGTTTACTATCTCTCCCTTGAATTCCTCATCGGGCGGCTGACCCGCGACGCCTTCTCCAATATCGGGATGATGGACGTCATGCGCGAGGCGCTGACCAAGCTCGACGTCGATCTCGATATCATCGCGGCGCTGGAGCCTGATGCGGCGCTGGGCAATGGCGGCCTTGGGCGGCTCGCCGCCTGTTTCATGGAGAGCATGGCGACCGTCGATGTGCCGGCGCATGGCTATGGCATCCGTTACGTCAACGGCATGTTCCGCCAGCAGATTTCCGAAGGCCAGCAGGTGGAATTGCCGGAGACCTGGCTCGAACACGGAAATCCATGGGAGTTCGAGCGTCGCGAACGCTCGTTCGAGATTGGCTTCGGCGGGACGGTCGACACCGAAGGGGAAGCCGAGCATTCCAAATGGACCCCTGACGAGCACGTTCTGGCGGTTGCCTATGACACCCCGGTGGTCGGCTGGCGCGGCAAGCGGGTGAATACGCTGCGGCTGTGGTCGTCCATGCCCGTCGACCCGATCCTGCTCGACCGCTTCAACGCGGGCGACTACACGGGTGCTCTGGCGGAGAGCAACAAGGCGGATTCGCTGTCGCGCGTGCTGTATCCCGCGGACTCGCACAAGGCCGGCCAGGAGTTGCGCCTGCGCCAGGAGTATTTCTTCTCGTCCGCTTCGCTGCAGGACATTTTGCAGCGTCACGTCAGCCGCCACGGCGACCTGCGCTCGCTGCCTGAAAAGGCGGCGATCCATCTCAACGACACGCATCCGGCGATCGCTGTCGCCGAATTGATGCGGCTGCTGATCGACGTGCACGACTTCGAATTTGCCGAAGCCTGGGACACGACGAAACGTACCTTCGGTTACACCAACCACACGCTTCTGCCCGAAGCGCTGGAAAGCTGGCCGCTGCCGATGTTCGAGGCCTTGCTGCCACGCCACATGCAGATCGTCTACCTGATCAACGCGCAACTGCTGAAGGAGGCGCGCGCCTCCGGCAAGTTCGATGGAGGGCAGATCAGCCGCATCTCGCTGATCGGCGAGGATGGCGAGCGTCGCGTGCGCATGGGCAACCTCGCCTTCGCGGGTTCGCATTCCATCAACGGCGTTTCAGCCCTGCATACGGATCTGATGAAGCAGACCGTCTTCGCCGACCTTCATCAGCTCTACCCCAAGCGCATCAACAACAAGACCAACGGCATCACGCAGCGCCGCTGGCTGTTCCAGTGCAATACGGGGTTGACCGACCTCATCCGCTCGGCTGTCGGCGATGGCTTCATGGACGATTTCGACGCACTCCAGAAGGTCGACAAATTCGCCGATGACGCTGCCTTCCGCGAGAAATTTGCGGCGGTGAAACGCGCCAACAAGCAGCGCCTGGCGGATAGAGTGCGCGAACGGCTTGGCCTGAAGGTCGATCCTTCCGCCCTGTTCGACATCCAGATCAAGCGCATTCACGAGTACAAGCGCCAGCTTTTGAACATCATTGAAGCGGTCGCGCTGTACGACCAGATCCGCTCCCATCCGGAGAAGGATTGGGTGCCGCGCGTTAAGTTCTTCGGCGGGAAGGCGGCGCCGAGCTACTACAACGCCAAGCACATCATTCGCCTGGCCAACGATGTCGCGCGGGTCATCAATCGCGATCCGGCGGTGCGCGGGCTGCTGAAGGTGGTGTTCGTGCCGAACTACAATGTCAGTCTGGCAGAGATCATGATGCCGGCGGCCGACCTGTCCGAACAGATCTCGACGGCGGGCATGGAGGCCTCGGGCACGGGCAACATGAAGTTCGCGCTCAATGGCGCCTTGACCATAGGCACCCTTGATGGTGCGAATGTCGAGATAAAGGAAAATGTCGGCGACGACAATATCGTCATCTTCGGGTTGACCGCGCAGGAGGTCGCGGACCGCCGCGCCAATGGCTACAATCCGCGCGCCATCATCGAGGCCTCGCGGGAACTCTCGCAGGCGCTCAAGGCGATTTCTTCAGGCGTCTTCTCGCCCGGAGAGCCGGGGCGCTATCGCGATCTGATCGACGGCCTTTACAATAGCGACTGGTTCATGGTTGCGGCCGATTTCGACGCCTATGCCGATGCGCAGCGTCGCGTCGACGGTCTTTGGGCCGATGAAGCCGGCTGGCAGAAGAAGGCGATCCACAACGTCGCCCGCATGGCCTGGTTTTCATCGGACCGCACAATCAAGGAATATGCGACGGACATCTGGAACGTACCGGTGTGATGTGATTGCATGACGATGCGCCGACAGAGCGCGTCGAGCCCAGGGAGGGGTGAGAAGGATGAAGAAGACGACACGGTCGTCCGGGAAGGTGGCTCAGCCCAAGCCGGCGCGTGCGTCCTCGGTAAGCAAGTCCGGTGAAGTCGAGTCGGCCAAGCCAGGCGAGACGACGCTGCAATCGGCTCGAGCGAGCGACAGCGCCGTAGCCTCCATCTGCGCCGGCACCCATGACGATCCCTTCGCGGTGCTGGGCCACCAACAGACCGAAAACGGCTATGTAGCCCGCTGCTTCATCCCCCATGCGGAAAGTATCGTTGCCTTCACGCTCGACGGCCGCGAGATTGGCCCTTTGTCGCGCCGGGATGGCAGGGGCTTTTTCGAAGGTCCCGTAGATGTCTCGGACCGCCAGCCGATCCGCTATCGCGTCACCAATGAGGGCGGCGGGTGGACGGTGACCGATCCCTATACATTCGGCCCGGTGCTTGGGCCGATGGACGACTACTATATCGCCGAGGGCTCGCATCTGCGGCTGTTCGACAAGCTCGGCTCGCATCTGATTCATCACGATGGCGTAGACGGCGTTCATTTCGCCGTTTGGGCGCCGAATGCAAAACGTGTCTCTGTCGTCGGCGACTTCAACGAGTGGGATGGCCGACGCAACCCGATGCGCTTTCGCCAGGATACCGGCATATGGGAAATATTCCTGCCCGACATCGGCGCAGGCCGCGCCTACAAATATGAGGTGATCGGCGCCGATGGCGTTCGGTTGCCGCTGAAGGCCGATCCGTTCGCGGTCCATTCCGAGTTGCGTCCGGCGACAGCTTCGATCACCACGCCGGCGCTTGAGCACGAATGGGGCGACGAGGCGCATCGCAGCTTCTGGGCCGGCACGCAGGCGCGGCGCGAAGCCATCTCCATCTATGAAGTTCATGCCGGATCGTGGCGGCGCAACGACGCCGGCGAGTTTCAGACATGGGACGAGATGGCGGCAACGCTGATCCCTTATGTCGTCGAAACCGGCTTCACACATATCGAGTTCCTGCCGATCTCCGAGCATCCCTACGATCCCTCATGGGGGTACCAGACGACCGGGTTGTTCGCGCCGTCCTCCCGCTTCGGCGACATGGAGGGCTTCGCCCGCTTCATCGACGGAGCGCACCGTTCCGGCGTCGGCGTGATCCTCGACTGGGTGCCGGCGCATTTCCCGGTCGACACATTCGGCCTCGCGCGATTTGACGGCACCGCGCTCTATGAGCACGACGATCCGCGCAAGGGCTTCCATCCCGACTGGAACACCGCCATCTACAATTTCGGCCGCCGGGAGGTGCTTTCCTTCCTGGTCAACAACGCCCTCTATTGGGCGGAGAAATTCCACATTGACGGGCTGCGGGTAGATGCTGTCGCGTCGATGCTCTACCTCGACTATTCCCGCAAGCAGGGCGAGTGGATCCCCAACGAAAAGGGCGGGCGCGAGAACCTCGAAGCTGTCGCTTTCCTTCAAAAGATGAATGAGGCGGTGTATGGCGCCCACCCCGGCATCATGACAATCGCCGAGGAATCCACGTCATGGCCGAATGTGTCGCAGCCAACCGACAATGGCGGCCTCGGCTTCGGGTTCAAGTGGAATATGGGCTTCATGCACGACACGCTCGAATATTTCGCGCGTGAGCCGATCCACCGGCAATTCCATCACAACGACCTGACCTTCGGGCTGATCTACGCTTTCAGCGAGAACTTCGTGCTGCCGCTCTCGCACGACGAGGTCGTGCACGGCAAAGGCACCCTCATCGGCAAGATGGCGGGCGACGATTGGCAGAAGTTCGCCAATCTGCGCGCCTATTACGGCTTCATGTGGGGTTATCCCGGCAAGAAGCTCCTCTTCATGGGGCAGGAATTTGCCCAGCGCCGGGAGTGGAGCGAAGCGCGGTCCCTTGACTGGGATCTGCTGCAATACGCGCCGCATAGCGGCGTGCAGAAGCTGGTCCGTGACCTGAATTACCTCTACCGGTCCAGGCCCGCGCTGCACGCGCGCGACTGCGAGCCGGAAGGGTTCGAGTGGCTGATCGTCGACGATCACGAGAATTCAGTCTTCGCCTGGCTGCGGAAGGCGCCGGGCGGCGCGCCGATTGCCGTCATCTCCAACTTTACGCCGGTGGTGCGCGAAAACTATCGCGTGCCGCTGCCCAGCGCCGGCAAATGGCGTGAGGTGCTGAATTCCGACGCTTCCGATTATGGTGGCTCGGGACGAGGCAATGACGGAATGGTCGAGGCCGTTGCGGACAGCAATGGCAACGCCTCGGCAGTGATGCTGCTGCCACCGCTGGCGACGATCATGCTGGAACTGGTTGACGATGCGGCGGCGAGCGAAAGCGCGTCGGACCAGGCCGACACGTCCGCGAATGAAAAGGTCAAATCAAGGAAGAAAAAGGCGACTGTCGAGGAGGCGGTTGCCTAAACAGTGTAGAGTGGGAGGGAATACATGGCCGATCTCAAGAGAAGCCAACCACTGTCGCGCGACGCCATGGCCTATGTGCTGGCGGGCGGGCGTGGCAGCCGGCTCAAGGAGCTCACCGACCGGCGCGCAAAGCCGGCGGTCCACTTCGGCGGCAAGACGCGCATCATCGATTTCGCGCTGTCCAACGCGCTGAACTCCGGCATTCGCCGCCTTGGGGTTGCGACCCAATACAAGGCGCATTCGCTCATCCGCCATCTGCAACGCGGCTGGAACTTCCTCAGGCCGGAGCGGAATGAAAGCTTCGACATCCTGCCGGCCAGCCAGCGCGTTTCCGAGACGCAGTGGTACGAAGGCACGGCCGACGCCGTGTATCAGAACATCGATATCATCGAGAGCTACGGCGTCGAATACATGGTCATCCTGGCCGGCGACCACATCTACAAGATGGATTACGAGCTGATGCTGCGCCAGCACGTCGACTCGAAGGCGGACGTCACCGTCGGCTGTCTCGAAGTGCCGCGCATGGAAGCCACCGGCTTCGGCGTCATGCATGTCGACGAGCAGGACAAGATCATTGCCTTCGTGGAAAAGCCATCCGATCCTCCCGGGATCCCCAGCCAGCCCGAATTGGCGCTGGCCTCGATGGGCATTTATGTCTTCCGTACCAAATATCTGATGGAACTCTTGCGCCAGGACGCCGCCGACCCGAATTCGAGCCGCGATTTCGGCAAGGACATCATTCCCTACATCGTCGAGCACGGCAAAGCCGTGGCGCACCGCTTCGCCAAATCCTGCGTGCGGTCCTCGGGCGAGGCGGAGGCCTATTGGCGCGACGTCGGGACCATCGACGCCTATTGGGAAGCGAATATCGACCTGACCGACATCACTCCCGAACTCGATATCTATGACCGCGAATGGCCGATCTGGACCTATGCCGAATTGAAGCCGCCGGCAAAATTCGTCCACGACGTGGATGGCCGCCGCGGCATGGCTATCTCTTCCGTTATTTCCGGTGACTGCATCGTGTCGGGCGCATCCTTGAAGCGCAGCCTGGTGTTTACCGGCGCGCGCATCAACTCCTACTCGAAGCTCGAGGAGGTCGTGATGCTGCCAGACTGCATCGTCGGACGAAAGGCGATCCTCAATCGCTGCGTGGTCGATGCAGGCGTCGTCATTCCCGAGGGGCTGGTCGTCGGCGAGGATCCGAAGCTCGACGCCAAGCGTTTCCGGGTCAGCGAAAAGGGCATCGCGCTGATCACCCAGGAGATGATCAACAAGTTGCAGCTTTAGGCGCACCGTCGCGCGCCGCTTAAGGAAGAGCCTATGAAAGTCTTATCGGTCGCGCCGGAGCTCTTTCCGTTGATCAAGACCGGCGGCCTGGCCGATGTGACTGGTGCGCTGCCGCTGGCGCTCAAGCACTACGGCGTCGATATGCGCTCGCTGGTCCCCGGATATCCGGCGGTGATGGCCGCGCTGAAGGGCGCAGCGCCCGTGCGGCAGTATCATGGCCTGTTCGGAGGCTCGGCGGTACTGCTGTCGGCGAAGATCGCCGGGCTGGATCTGTTTGTCCTCGACGCGCCCCACCTCTATGACCGTGCAGGGGGGCCTTATGGCGACGCGACAGGCGCCGACTGGCCGGACAATTGGCAGCGATTCGCGGCGCTGAGCCGTGTCGGCGCTGACTTCGCCGAAGGCCAGATCGAGGCGTTCGTGCCGGCGATCGTGCACACCCACGACTGGCAGTCCGCTCTGACGGTCGCCTACATGAAGTTCGGCCCCGCGCGGGATGTGCCGAGCGTCATCACCGTGCACAATCTCGCTTTCCAGGGCCGCTATCCCGCCGGGATCTTCGGCAACCTTGGCCTTCCCGCCGAGGCAATGACAGTCGACGGCGTCGAATATTATGGCGGCGTCGGCTATCTGAAAGCCGGGCTGCAATCCGCCTGGGCGCTGACCACAGTGAGCCCGACCTACGCGCAGGAGATCCGGACCGCCGAATTCGGAATGGGCCTGGACGGTCTGATCAATCTGCGTTCGCCCGATCTCTACGGCATCGTCAACGGCATAGACGCCGATGTCTGGAATCCGGCGACGGACAAGCATCTGACCGCCAACTATACCGCCACCGCGCTGGGCAATCGCGCGGCCAACCGCAAGGCTGTGGAGGAACGGTTCGGCCTCGATGCAGACAGCGGCCCGATCCTGTGCGTCGTCAGCCGCCTGACGTGGCAGAAGGGCATGGACCTCTTGGCCGCGATTGCCGACGATCTCGTCGCGACCGGCGCCAAGCTGGTCGTGCTGGGGTCGGGCGATGGCGCGCTTGAGGGGCAATTGCTTGCCGCGGCGGCGCGCCACCGCGGCCGTATTGGCGTCGTCATCGGCTATGACGAGGCGCTGTCGCATCTCATGCAGGGCGGGACGGACGCAATCCTCATCCCCTCGCGCTTCGAGCCGTGCGGCCTGACGCAGCTCTACGGACTACGCTACGGCTGTATTCCGGTCGTGGCCCGGACTGGCGGCCTTGCCGACACGGTGATCGATGCCAATGAGGCGGCGGTGGCCGCGGGCGTCGCCACCGGATTTGTCCATGAGCCCAGCAGTGCGCCCGCGCTGCTGCACGCCATCGGCCGCCTTGCGTCTGCCTATGCCGACAACGATGTGTGGCAGTCGCTGCAGACGTCCGGCATGAGAGCCGATGTGTCGTGGGAACGCAGCGCGAAGAAATATGCCGACCTTTACAGGAACCTGCTGGCCCGCAGGCCTTCAGCCGACACGAACACAAGCGAGACCGACCAATCGATGATCAAGACCGTTCAGACCAAGCCCTATGGCGACCAGAAGCCCGGCACCTCCGGCCTGCGCAAGAAAGTCCCTGTGTTTCAGCAGGAAAACTACGCGGAGAACTTCATTCAGTCCGTATTCAACTCGCTGGAGGGGTTTGAAGGCAAGACGCTGGTGATCGGCGGCGACGGCCGCTACCTCAATCTTGAGGTGATCCAGAAGGCCATTCGCATGGCCGCCGCCAACGGATTTGGCAAGGTAATGGTCGGGCAGGGCGGCATTCTCTCCACGCCTGCGGCCTCCAATATCATTCGCAAATACAAGGCGTTCGGGGGATTGGTTCTTTCGGCCAGCCATAATCCCGGCGGACCGCATGAGGATTTCGGCATCAAGTACAATATCGGCAATGGCGGCCCGGCGCCGGAGAAGATCACCGATGCGATCTTCGCCAACACCAAGACGATCAGCGAATACAAGATCGCCGACTTCGGCGACGTGGATCTGTCGAAAATTGGTTCAGTCGAGGCTGGCGGCATGACGGTCGAGGTGATCGATCCCGTTGCTGACTATGCCGAACTTATGGAAAGCCTGTTCGACTTCCCGGCGATCTCGGCCATGTTCAAGGGCGGCTTCCGCATGGCGTTTGACGCCATGCACGCCGTGACCGGCCCCTATGCCAAGGAGATCCTGGAAGGCAGGCTTGGCGCGCCGAAGGGTACCGCGCGGAACTTCCACCCGCTGCCGGATTTCGGCGGCCATCACCCCGATCCGAACCTCGTCCATGCCAAGCACCTCTATGACGAGATGTTCGGCAAGGGCGCGCCGGATTTCGGCGCTGCCTCAGACGGCGATGGCGACCGCAACCTCATCATCGGCCGCGAGATCTTCGTCACGCCGTCGGATTCGCTGGCGGTGTTGGCCGCCAACGCGCATCTCGCCCCCGGCTACAAGGCCGGGCTGAAAGGCATCGCGCGGTCGATGCCGACCAGCGGCGCGGCCGACCGCGTTGCGGAGAAACTGGGCGTCGGCCTGTTCGAGACCCCGACCGGCTGGAAGTTCTTCGGCAACCTGCTCGACGCCGGCATGGCGACGATCTGCGGTGAGGAAAGCGCGGGCACCGGGTCCGATCATGTGCGCGAGAAGGACGGGCTGTGGGCCGTTCTGCTTTGGCTGAACATTCTGGCGGTGCGCAAGGAAAGCGCCAAGGCGATCGTCGAGAAGCATTGGGCCGAGTTCGGCCAGAACTACTATTCGCGCCACGATTATGAGGAGGTCGAATCCGACAAGGCCAACGCCGTGATGGATGCGCTGCGTGCAAGTTTCGCCACGCTGCCCGGCCGCAAGGTGCAGGGCCTCACCATCGCCAGCGCCGACGACTTTGCCTATCACGATCCCGTCGACGGGTCCGTGTCGAAGAATCAGGGCATCCGCATCCTGTTCGAGGGCGGCTCGCGCGTTGTGTTCCGCCTGTCCGGCACCGGCACTTCGGGGGCGACGCTGCGCGTCTATATCGAGCGTTTCGAGCCCGATCCAAGGAAGCACGGCAAGGACACGCAAAAGGCGCTTGCGGATCTGATCAAGGCTGCCGATGAAATCGCTGGCATCGTCAAGCATACCGGGCGCAAGAAGCCGACGGTTATCACCTGATCGTCATTCCTTGACGACACGGAAAGCCTTGCAGTCCGAGCGGGTGGGTTTTGACACCCGCCCGCTTCCGCGCCAAACCTCGGCAATGACATCAGCCGATTCCTCCCTTGGCGCCACAATTACCGATAGCGGCATTCGCTTCGCCGTCTGGTCGAACGCGGCCAAGAAGCTTTGGGTCTCGATCTTCTCGGCCAATGGCGATCGGGAGACGGCGCGTCATGAACTGAAGCGCAGTCTCGGTGGCTTCTGGGAAGTGCATGTGCCCGCCCTCAAGGAAGGCACGCGCTACGGCTTCCGGGCCGATGGCGAGTACGCGCCGACGCGAGGCTTGTGGTTCGACCCCTACAAGCTGTTGACCGATCCCTACGCGGTCGAGATAGACCGGCCCTACCAATATGATGCTCGGCTCGCAACGCCCCGCAACGGCGGTGGAGACACCGCTCCTTTGATGCCGAAAACAATCGCGAAATCGCTGCCGCAGGTCGCTCCAATGGCTCCGGTTTTCCAGCCCGGCGGTTTGATCTACGAGTTGCAGGTTCGCGCCTTCACCATGCGCCACGCGGACATTCCCCCCGCCGAGCGGGGCACGGTCAAGGCGCTGCGCCATCCCGCGATCATTGCCCATCTGAAGAAGCTGCACGTATCGGCCGTCGAGCTTATGCCTGTTACGGCCTGGATGGACGAGCGCCATCTGCAGCCGCTCGGGCTCACCAACGCCTGGGGGTACAATCCGGCGTCATTCATGGCGCTCGATCCGCGTCTATGCCCCGGCGGCGTGGAGGAATTGCGCGAGACCGTGGCGGCTCTGCGCGCGGCGGGCATCGGCGTCATCCTCGATCTCGTTTTCAACCACACGGCCGAGAGCGACGGGCAGGGCCCGACCCTTTCCCTGCGCGGGCTGGACGCGAATGCCTACTACCGCACACGGCGTGGCAAGCTCGTCAACGACACGGGCACGGGCAATATTATCGCCTGCGACCAGCCCGCGGCCAAGCGTCTTATACTGGATTCGCTACGGCATTTCGTCAGTCATGCCGGCGTCGATGGCTTTCGCTTCGATCTGGCGCCGATCCTTGGACGCAATGCGGCCGGCTTCGACGCCCATGCGCCGCTGCTGCGCGAGATTGCGACGGACCCGGTCCTGTACGATCGCGTGCTGATCGCCGAACCATGGGATATCGGTATGGGGGGGTATCGCCTCGGCGAGTTCCAGCCGCCCTTTCTGGAATGGAACGACAAATACCGCGACGACCTGCGCCGCTTCTGGCGCGGCGACCGGGCGATGGTCGGGGCGCTGGCGACCCGGCTCGCCGGCTCGTCCGATGTTTTCCGCCACAATGGGCAGGCTTCGACGCGGACGGTCAATTTCATCGCCGCGCATGATGGCGTGACCCTGGGGGACCTGACGGCCTATGAGCGCAAGCACAATGAAGCGAATGGAGAGAAGAACCGCGACGGCCACAATGAGAATCTCTCCTGGAACAACGGTGTCGAGGGAAAATCCAGAAAGGCCGATGTGATCGCGGCGCGCCGCCGCGACGTGCGCGCCTTGCTGGCGACGTTGTTTGCCTCGCGCGGAACGATCATGCTCACGGCCGGCGATGAGTTCGGCCGCACCCAGCGGGGCAACAACAACGCCTATTGCCAGGACAATGATATCACCTGGCTCGATTGGGA
>DATDBN010000141.1:0-17847 GCA_036524835.1 Mesorhizobium sp.
GCGGCGCATAAACTCGGCTAATGCCTACTGGAGAGGGTCGTCCGGTTTTCAGCCGGACCTGAACCGTTCACGGGTTTCCAACAGTTTGAACGAAATGCAGAGTCATCTGTTGGAGTTATTGATATTTAACAATTTTTCCAGTATTCCAACACTTAGGCGCACTATTGGCTGAAACTGTTGGAAATGGCTGACTTCATAGAATTCAACAATGATCAGCGCCGTGAGAGCATCAATACGGCGCAGCGGTTTCAAGCATGGAGGGAGGCTGCCGAACGCGAGCATGGCTATCGCGGCTCCATGGTATGGGATGAAACGGCTGGCCGGCGCTATCTGCTGCGATCATACTACGACGAAAAGGGCCTCCGCCGACAACGCTCGCTCGGACCCGAAAGCCCTGAAACCATCGCGTTGAAGCAGCGGTTTGACGAAGGGCGTCTTGACGCTGTCAGCACCCGGAAGAAGCTGGATGTTGTCATTGGGCGCCAGGCTGCCATCAACCGAGCGCTGGGCCTTGGCCGTGTGCCGCTCCTGACAGCGCGCATATTGCGCTTGCTCGACCGGCGAGGCCTGCTCGGCAGAGGCCTCCGTGTGGTGGGGACTAATGCCCTCTATGCATATGAAGCTGCCTGCGGTGTCATTCTCGACGCAAGTGTAACGACGACCGAGGATGTCGATCTCCTCTTCGATTCACGGCGACGGTTACGTCTGGTCGGCGACCCAGACCTGCCCGACGACACGCTTTTTCAACTGCTGAAACGTGCAGACCGCTCCTTCACCATGGCGCGACAGTCCTTTCGCGCACGCAACGATGAAGGCTTTCTGGTTGATCTCATTAAGCCGATGTCCAATCCGCCCTGGGCCAAGGGGGCGATGAAGCTGAGCGAAGGCCAAGACTTGGAGGCGGCCGAGATCGAAGGTCTTGTTTGGATGGAGAATGCGCCCTCGTTCCAGCAGGTGGTCATCGATGAGCGTGGATTTCCCTTGAGAATGATCGCAGCGGATCCCCGCGTCTTCGCCATTCATAAATTATGGGTCTCGTCCCGCGCTGAACGCGACGCGGTCAAGCGCGTCCGCGATCGCGCCCAATCATTGCTTGTCGCCAAGCTGGCCAAGACCCATATGCAGCACCTACCGTTCGAGCCTTCCGAACTTCGCATGATGCCGGAAACAGTTGTATCCGACGCGCTGACCGAATTCGAACGCGCAGACGCCTAGCCCTACCGCGGCGTCAGGACTCCCGCGTCCCATACGCTCTCGAATTCGTCGTCCATCATCGGTTCAACTCCTTCGCCAGTTCACGGTATCGAGCCTCTGCTATCTCCAGATCCGCTTTGCTCGTGGCTTGAGTCTTCTGGAAACAATGCAGGACAAAATCCGCAATTCGAATACCCCCGCTCCATTGTGCGGATGGGCTTCCAGTCGCTGGGCTCGCGTGCAGCTTGCATCTTGTCGAGATTGAAATCCTGCCTCCCGCTTCGCTGAAACAGGGGAGGCCCAAGTCTCGAAGACTGCTTCCCCCAGGAAACGAAGCAGCTAGGCATGCAAAATTATTTGTATAATCTGCCTAGCTCCCCGGCCTTCGCCCCTCGGCTATGAAGCTTGTGCCGCCTCCGCGTAACTACCGCCGCGTCAAGCTCCCCAAAATCCCGCGTACGATCGCCCGGCCGACCGAGGTGCCAACCGACCGCACCACCGACTTGATGGCGGCCTCGGCGACGGTTTGCCGTCCGGAGGTGCGCGCGCCGGTCGACTTGCCCCGGCGCACCGGCTTGTCGTCGCCAAAGCCTGGAATGGTCCAGCCCGAGCCGGCCTGCTGCTCTTCCTCTGCCGCGACGTCGGCCTGCTTTTTCGCCGCGCGATGCTGCAGCTTCTCGAAAGCCGACTCGCGATCGACCGTCCTGTCATACTGGCCGGAGACCGGGCTCTGGCGCACGATCTGCGCGCGCTCCTGCGGCGTGATCGGCCCGAGGCGGGATGATGGCGGTCGGATCAGCGTGCGCTGGACCATCGACGGTGCGCCCTTGGCTTCGAGCGTGGAGACCAGAGCCTCGCCGGTGCCGAGCTTCGTGATCGCTTCGGAACAACTGAAATCGGGGTTCGGCCGGAACGTGTCCGCCGCCACCTGCACCGCCTTCTGTTCGCGCGGCGTATAGGCGCGCAGCGCGTGCTGAAGCCGATTGCCCAGCTGCGCCAGCACGGTTTCGGGCACGTCCAGCGGATTCTGCGTCACGAAATAGACGCCGACGCCCTTGGAGCGGATCAGGCGAACGACCTGCTCGATGCGGTCGATCAGCGCTTTCGGCGCCTCGTCGAAGAGCAGATGCGCCTCGTCGAAAAAGAAGACCAGTTTCGGCTTGTCGGGGTCGCCGACCTCGGGCAACTGCTCGAACAGTTCCGACATCAACCACAGCAGGAAGGTCGCATAGAGACGCGGGTTCATCATCAGCTTATCGGCGGCGAGCACGCTGATGGCGCCGCGACCGTCGCGCGATGTCCGCATCAAATCCTTGATGTCCAGCGCCGGCTCACCGAAGAAATTCGCCCCGCCCTGTTGTTCGAGGATCAGCAGCGAGCGCTGGATCGCGCCGACCGACAGCTTCGTGACATTGCCGTATTTCGCGCCAAGCTCCTCGGCCCGTTCGGCCATATGCGACAGCAGCGACTGAAGATCCTTCATGTCGAGCAAGAGCAAGCCTTCCTCATCCGCCAGGCGGAAAGCGATGTTGATGACGCCCTCCTGCGCCTCGGTCAGATTCATCAGGCGGGAGAGCAGAAGCGGCCCCATCTCGGAGACGGTGGCGCGAATCGGGTGGCCCTGATCGCCGAACAAATCCCAGAAAATCACCGGAAACTGCTCGAATGTGTAGGGATCGAGCTTCACCTGCTCGGCGCGCTTGGCCAGGAAATCCTTGGCCTCTCCGGGCATCGCGATGCCCGACAAATCACCCTTCACGTCGGAACAGAACACAGGCACGCCGGCATTGGAGAAGCCTTCGGCAAGGATCTGCAATGTCACCGTCTTGCCCGTGCCGGTGGCGCCGGTCACCATGCCGTGCCGGTTGGCGAAGCCGAGCAGCAAGGTCTCAGCTTTCTGGTACGTATCGTCCGGCTTGCGGCTGGCGCCTACAAAAATGGTCTCCGGTTCGGCCATGTTCACGAGACTCCTGCGGCATTGATTTGGCATTGCTATAATGGGCCACGGGTGGCGGAACAATGGCGATCCGGCGTTGGCTCCGCATGCCATAGTTTTTCGATCTGGCCGGCCAAACGGCAATTTGTCCTTGCGCGCCTTCCCTGCGTTTGGCATCCCGTATTGGTTGCTCTAGGGAAGATGATGAACCTCCAGTCCTTACTCGGGGAGACGGACTTCGCAGCGTGCGATCGCGCCCGGTGGCGGCAGCTTGCCGACAAGGCGCTGGCCGGTGGCGATTTCGAGGAGAAGCTGGTTTCGCACTCGGACGATGGGTTGCGCATCGAACCGATCTACGAGCGCGCGGCGGCCGCTCAAGCAATCCCACGCAGGAAGCCCGACGCGCCATGGCTGGTCATCCAGCGCGCCGACGATGTCGATCCAAAGCGCGCCAACCGGCAGGTGCTGGAGGATATCGAGCACGGCGCCACCGGCATTTCGCTGGTCTTCGAGGGCGCGCCGAGTGCGTTCGGCTACGGACTTCCCAACTCGCCGGAGGCGCTGCAAACCGTCCTCGATGGCGTGCAACTGAACAAGACCCATGTCCGTGTCGACGTCCATCCCGGCAGCCGCGGCATGGCCGAATGGATGCTGGCCTTCCTTTCCAGGCAGCGGGTGGAGCCCAGCAAGCTCAGCCTGTCCTTCGGCATCGATGCCGCCGCCGTCTTCGCCTCCAGCGGTTATCTAAGAATGTCAATCGAGGCGCTGAAAGCGTCGATGCCGCAGTCGCTGGCGCATTTCTTCTCGCTCGGCCTGCCGGGCGTGCTGCTGGAGGCAGACGGACGCGTGTTCCACAATGCCGGCGCCACCGAGGCGCAGGAACTGGCGATCGTGCTTTCCAATGCCACGTCGCATCTGCGTATGTTCGAGGAAGCGCGCCAGGCGCTGGTCTACGCCTCGCCGCATATCGGCTTCGCGCTCAGCGTCGACCAGGATCAATTCCTGTCGATCGCCAAGATCAGGGCGCTGCGCAAGCTTTGGGCGCGGGTCGCCGAGATGTGCCTGATCCCGCCGGCCTGGGCGACCATTCACGCCGAGACATCCTACCGCATGATGGCGGCGCGGGATGCCGAGACCAACATCCTGCGCAGCACGATTGCCGCCTTCGCCGCGGCGATGGGCGGAGCGGATTCGATCTCCATCCTGCCGCATACGGTGGCGCACGGCCTGCCTGACGCCGTCGCGCGCCGCATCGCGCGCAACCAGCAGCTGATCATGATCGGCGAAAGCCACCTCGATTTCGTCGCCGATCCGGGGCGCGGCGCCGGCGGCATCGAAACGCTCACCGATGAGCTGTGCGAGGCGGCGTGGAGCGAATTCCAGCGCATCGAATCCGAAGGCGGCGCCTTGGTCAGCCTCGCGGCCGGTAAAATCCAGGCCCGCGTCGTCGCCGCGCGGGAAGCGCGCGCCAGGCAGTTTGCCTCGAAGTCGCGCGCCATCGTCGGCACCACGGTGTTTCCGCCTGCCACGAACCGCGCCGTATCGACGCTGAATGTCGAGCGGCGCATACCGGTCGCGCCGACGGCGGCGCATGCGAAAATCGCATGCGAGCGGCTGGAGCCGATGCGGATTGATGAAACGTTGGGGGGTGGAGCGTGAGACTGTCCACCGCATCAGCCGTGCGCCCCCTCCACCGCCTTCGGCGGTCCCCCTCCCCCGTAAACGGGGGAGGATCACGGCTGCGGTCGGCATCGACGGCAAATCCTCCCCTGCAAAGCGGGGGAGGGGGACCATGCGCAGCATGGTGGAGGGGGCGCGGGTCCCGCGCTGCAGGACAACCCACATGATCCCCGATTTCACCAAGCTCGACTGGACGGAGAACGCCCGCGAGAAGCGGGAGCGCACTGCCGAGCTGTGGCACACGCCGGAAGGTATTCCGGTCAAGCACCTCTATGGCGAGAGCGACCTCGCCGACATCGATCATCTGGACACCTGGCCGGGTGCGGCGCCGTTCATCCGCGGCCCCTACCCCACAATGTATGTCCAGCAGCCCTGGACGATCCGACAGTATGCCGGTTTCTCCACGGCCGAAGAGTCCAACGCCTTCTACCGCCGCAACCTCGCCGCCGGCCAGAAGGGCCTGTCGATCGCCTTCGACCTCGCCACCCATCGCGGCTATGACAGCGACCATCCGCGCGTGTCCGGCGATGTCGGCATGGCGGGTGTCGCGATCGATTCCATTCTCGACATGCGCCAGCTCTTCGACGGCATTCCGCTCGACGAAATGACCGTGTCGATGACGATGAACGGCGCCGTGCTGCCGATCCTCGCCCTCTACATCGTGGCCGCCGAGGAGCAAGGCGTCGCCGAAAAGGACCTCGCGGGAACCATTCAGAACGACATCCTGAAGGAGTTCATGGTCCGCAACACCTACATCTATCCGCCGAAACCTTCGATGCGGATCGTGTCGGACATCTTCTCCTACACCTCGCAGCGCATGCCGAAATTCAACTCGATCTCGATTTCCGGCTATCACATGCAGGAAGCGGGCGCGACGGCCGACCTCGAACTCGCCTACACCATCGCCGACGGCATCGAATATGCCCGCGCCGGCGTCGCCGCCGGTCTCGACATCGACAAATTCGCCCCGCGCCTGTCCTTCTTCTGGGCGATCGGCATGAACTTCTTCATGGAAGTCGCCAAGCTGCGCGCAGCCAGACTGCTCTGGGCGGCGCTCATCCAGAAGAATTTCGCGCCAAAAGACGCGCGCTCGCTCTCGCTGCGCACCCATTGCCAGACGTCCGGCTGGTCGCTCACCGCGCAGGATCCGTACAACAACATCGCCCGCACCATGATCGAGGCGATGGCGGCCACTCAAGGCCACACGCAGTCGCTGCACACCAATGCCTTCGATGAGGCGCTTGCCCTGCCGACGGATCACTCGGCGCGCATCGCGCGCAACACCCAGCTGATCCTGCAGAAGGAATCCGGCACCACCCGCATCATCGACCCCTGGGGCGGCTCGGCCTATGTGGAGCGGCTGACGCATGACCTCGCCGCGCGCGCGCTCAGCCACATCGATGAAGTCGAGAAGCTGGGCGGCATGGCGGCGGCGGTCGAGAAGGGCATTCCGAAGCTGCGCATAGAGGAAGCCGCGGCGCGCACGCAGGCCCGCATCGATTCCGGCCAGCAGGCGCTGATCGGCGTCAACCAGTTCCAGCCGACGCAGGACATCGAGGTCGACGTGCTGAAGGTCGACAATGCCGAGGTGCGCGCCCGCCAATTGTCGAAGCTGCAGCAACTGAAGGGCACGCGCGATGTCGGCGCGGTTGAAAGCGCGTTGGCCGCGCTGACCAATGCCGCCGAGGGCGACGGCAATTTGCTCGACTTCGCCGTCAAGGCTGCCCGCGCCAAGGCCACCGTGGGAGAAATTTCGCTGGCGCTGGAAAAGGCGTTCGGGCGGCACGTCGCCACGGTGCAGACGATTTCGGGCGTCTATCGCAAGGCGCTGGGCGAAAACGCCGTGGTCGACCGCGTGCAGGAAGCCGTGCAGGCCTTCGAGAAGAAGCACGGCGTCAAGCCGCGCATCCTGGTGGCCAAGATGGGCCAGGACGGCCATGATCGCGGGCAAAAGGTCATCGCCACCGCCTTCGCCGATCTCGGCTTCGACGTCACCGTGGGCGCCATGTTCCAGACGCCGGAGGAAATCGCCAAGCTCGCCGTCGAGCACGACGTGCACATCGTCGGCGCATCGTCGCTGGCCGCCGGTCACCTGACGCTGGTGCCGGAACTGAAAGACGCGCTGAAAAAGCTCAAACGCGACGATATCCTGATCGTCGCCGGCGGGGTTATTCCGCCGCAGGATTACGACGCCGTGCGCGCTGCCGGCGCGGCAGAAATCTTCCCGCCGGGTACGGTTATACCTGAGGCGGCGGAGCGGCTGTTGGGGCGGTTGGGGTAGGTTTGAGGCGAGACGCGCTTGGGGTAGGTTCGAAGCGAGTCGCGCTTGTCTTCAGATGGCGGCTCGCCAACTTAATGTTTGTCGGCGCTCGCGTTATCAACACCCTTCATCCGCCGTGACGCCCCTCACCCTTACCCTCTCCCCGTAAGGACGGGGAGAGGGGGGCGTCAGCGTTGAAGCCAGTCTCCGACGGCGGCGATTGCCAGCAGCGCCGGTGTCCCCCTCGCCCCGTTCTTACGGGGAGAGGGTAAGGGTGAGGGGCAGCGCGGCGCTCGAAAGCTGGCGCTTCCCTCATTCTGGACGGATTCTATGCGAGGGAACCCACTCCGGCAGCGCCGAATCATGGCGTCTCCGCTTGCCAGGGGTGTGGACGAGATTCCGCCGATCTGGCCAATGCCTGCAACAAAATCAATCTCTTGTAAGAATATTCGCCGCCGCCTGACCCACCCCTTCCAACACCGGGCGATGATCTCTCCGAACTTGAGGGGGATGGCGATGGTGGAAAACAAGATCGCGGTAGACCGCAACCACGCAGCGCTGAAGCACATCCTGGCCAGCCTTGTCGCCATGGCGGGGTGGACTGCCACGGGCGGTACCTTCTTGCGCACCTGCAGCGATGCGGGTAGCGCCACCACCCTTCCACGCCATCTCTATGTCGCGATCCTGCGCCTGCTGCGTCCGGCCGAAGCCGCCACGCGGCGGCTGGTCATTGTCCTGGCACGCGGGATTTCCGTCACGCTGCCGCCGCTGCGAGCGGCAAAGCCAAAGCCCGGACCGGTGTTGCTGAAGGATGGCAAAGGCACCGGCATCGTCGACACCGGCATCTCCCTCTACCGGCTGGGTCTCGCCAATGTCCTTCCGCCCATTGCGCCCACCCGCAGCTTCTCCAACCCGCCCCATCGCCTTCCCCCTGCTCGACCCCTTGCGCAATCCATTCCCCCACCGCCCCCGCCGCAGCTCGAAGCCGAGCACCGCCGTTCCCCGTTGCCTGCACGACCTCACCGGGCGGCATGCCATTCGGGTGCGGCTCCCATCGCCCCACGATCCGATCGACGCCACGCGTCTTGGTCAGCGCCTTGCCGCCCTCGCCTCGGCGCTGGACGACATGCCGGCCCAGGCTCTCCGCTTCGCGCGCTGGCGCGCCCACCGCGACAGGATGCGCGGGCAGCCAACTTCTCCAGGTAGATTTCGCCGCATCTGGCCACTGCGGCCGGGTCGCCCGCCCGGCGGCCGTCTGTCCCGCTTCGATCCGGTCGCCAGGCGGCTGAGCAGGATCCGCGAGGTCGACGAGGTTCTGGCCCACGCCCACGCGATGGCCCTCTACGCACTGGAGAACCCGCGTCGCGACACCTCATGAGGGCCCTCCTGACGGCGCATCATGACAGCGCGCGGGACAGCCTGCCGCCCTTCCGCTTGCTCGATCCGCTCGGGCGGCAACGCTTTTCTGCAGAGAAAAGGGAAGCTGTCCCCAGCGGCGAGCGGCGAGCCGCCATTACGGGGTTGATCCCTGCGCTGCCCGCGCTACATCCCTCCCATGAAAAACATCGGCTTTCTCTCCTTCGGCCATTGGTCGCCCTCCCCTCAATCCGGCACGCGCTCGGCGTCGGATGCGCTGCTGCAATCGATCGACCTCGCGGTCGCCGCCGAGGAAGCTGGCGCCGACGGCGCCTATTTCCGCGTCCATCATTTCGCGCGGCAGCTGGCTTCGCCCTTCCCGCTGCTGGCGGCGGTCGGGGCGCGCACCAAGCGCATCGAGCTTGGGACGGCCGTCATCGACATGCGCTACGAGAACCCGCTCTACATGGCCGAGGACGCCGGCGCGGCGGATTTGATTTCGGGCGGGCGGCTGCAACTCGGCATCTCCAGAGGCTCGCCGGAGCAGGTGATCGACGGCTGGCGCTATTTCGGCTACGCGCCGGCGGAGGGCCAGACCGACGCCGACATGGCGCGCGCCCATGCGCAGACATTCCTGACGGTGATCGAGGGCCAGGGCTTCGCCGAGCCCAATCCGCGCCCGATGTTTCCCAATCCGCCGGGCCGGCTGCGGCCGGAACCCTATTCCGAAGGCCTGCGCGAGCGCATCTGGTGGGGTGCGGCGACCACCCCTACCGCCGAATGGGCGGGGAAGATGGGCATGAACCTGCAAAGCTCGACACTGGTGTTCGACGAAAGCGGCAAGCCGTTCCACATCCAGCAGGCCGAGCAGATCCGCGCCTATAAGGCCGCGTGGAAAGCCGCCGGCCATAGCAGGCAGCCGCGCGTTTCGGTCAGCCGCTCGATCTTCGCGCTCGTCAACGACATGGACCGCGCCTATTTCGGCGGCGACCAGAGCCAGGACCATTTCGGCTATATCGAACCGGAAAAGCGCGCGGTGTTCGGGCGCTCGTACGCGGCGGAGCCGGACAAACTGGTCGAGCAATTGAAGGAGGATACCGCGATTGCCGAGGCGGACACGCTGCTGCTCACCGTGCCGAACCAGCTCGGCGTCGCCTACAACGCCCATGTCATCGAGGCGATCCTGAAATATGTCGCGCCAGGCCTGGGGTGGCGGTGAGTAGTCTCGAAAAGATGAGCCAGCCCATGTCCTCCATTCAAGCCTCCATCATCCACGCACTTGGCGTTGCCTCCACCTTCGACGCCGCAGCCGAGGCCGAGCGGCGCATCGCCTTCCTGGCCGACTATCTGAAAGCCTCCGGCTTGCGCTCCTATGTGCTCGGCATCAGCGGCGGCGTCGATTCGACCACCGCCGGCATGCTGGCGCAGGCGGCGGTGAAGCGGCTGCGTGACGGCGGCTACGAGGCGCGGTTCGTCGCCATTCGCCTGCCCTATGGCGAGCAGCGCGACGAGGCGGACGCCGAGCGCGCCGTGCGGACTGTCGATGCGGACCGCACGGTGACGGTCAACATCAAGCCCGCCGCAGACGCCATGCTGGAGGCGGTGCGGCGCAGTTCGGGCGAACTTTGGAATGCGGCGGGCGCGGACTTCCACTTCGGCAACATCAAGGCGCGCCAGCGCATGGTGGCGCAATATGCCCTGGCCGGCTCGCTGGGCGGCATCGTCATCGGCACCGACCACGCGGCGGAGGCGCTGATGGGGTTCTTCACCAAATTCGGCGATGGCGCCGCCGACATCCTGCCGCTGGCCGGCCTCAACAAGCGCCGCATCCGCGCCATCGCTTCGCAGCTCGGCGCGCCGCAGGAGCTGGTGTTCAAGGTGCCGACCGCCGACCTGGAGGAAAACCGCCCGCTGCGCCCCGACGAGGATGCCTATGGCGTCACCTATGACGAGATCGACGATTTCCTCGAAGGCAAGACGATCGGCAAGGAATCGGAAGCGCGGATCCTGAAGTTCTATCGCTCAAGCGCCCACAAGCGGGCGCCGCCGGTGACGCCGGAGGGGGAACAGTAGACGCGCAATTGAAAATTTCTGCAACCAGTGCTAGAATTCCGCTCGGAGAAATGGAATGTCTGAGCAAAAGCACTTCGAACGACAGTTGAAGATTGCGCGCGAGCTCATGGACAGACATCGCGATGTCTTTGCCGCGCTGACAAATCCAGATTCAATGTCCGACGAGATGAAAGCGGGGGTGGAGGCTGCGCGCGTGAAGATGCAAAAATACACGCTCAAGCACCGAAAACAGCACCTCGAGTAGAGTAACCTGGATGATCAACCGCCGATGGTTGTTGAAGATCATCCTGGCGGCATTGGAGCTGCTTCCCGGCCCTACTTCGGCGGCTCTCACGACGCCGACTGCCGCGACTCGGCTCGATTATGAGTCTCCTCCCTGCGGCTACAGGCACTCGGGTTGCTGCCTCAGGCCCCATTCCCGCGCAGCCTGCCAGGATGCCGCGCTACGACGATGACCTATTCGGCGTCGAGTTCTTCCGTACTCTCCTGGGTGATGGCGTCGATCTGAGTAATCTCACATTGCCGCGCACGTTCTTTAGTCATCATACAAATAGTTGGATAGTTCATCCACCAAGGCGAAGCAGAGCCTACGCCTACCCCAGCCGGACGATCTCCCATTCCTTGCCGCTCACGGTCGCGGTTTCGCCCACGGCCTTGCCGAACAGCGCCTGCGCCATTGGCGAGGCGTGGCTGATCTTGCCGGCGTTGGCGTCGGCCTCATCCTCGCCGACGATCTTCCACGACACTTTCTTGCCGCCCTTATTTTCGATCGTCACGCTCATGCCGAAGCGCACGACATCCTCGCCCGGCTCTGGAACCGACAGTTCGGCGTTCTCGCGCCGCGTCTGCCAATAGCGCAGGTCGCGCGCGGCCAGCGCCATCTGCTCGCGCTCCTGCGAGCCCTCGGCGCGCGCAAACTCCTCGCGGAACTGCGTCACCATCCGGTCGAGGTGATCCAGCCCTTCCTGGGTCACGAGGTTGCGCGCCTCGCTGACCGGACGCTCTCCGATGTCGGCCAGCGCTTCATTGTCGTCTTCGCGTGTGAATGCTCTGCTCATAGCATCAACGTAGGCAGGGGAAGCTGCGGCGGCAAGTCAAAGTTCAAGCAATGTCAAATGAATACATGGCATGCAGGCAAACGTCACCTGCGCCAAATGAATGAGGGTCTGGGATAGGCGACCCTCGCGCTCGACGCGGCGCGGAAGCGCCGGGAAACCCTAGTTCAGCGCAGCGCCCGGGCGCAGCCCCGCGACCTGCAGGCCGCGCCAGTTTTTCAGCGTGCGGTGCGACATCTCACGCAGGCCGGACGACAGCTCAGCGTTCCCTGCAAGCAGCTTGGCCAGCACTGCCGTCATGGCGATCTCCGCCGCCCGCCCCGCACCGTCGCCGCATTTCAACGCGATGCCGAGGCCGAGTTCGGGAATGGCGCCGCAGTGCACGCCTTCGGCCCCGCCCTTGGTAAAGATGCGACCGGCGCCAAGCTCCATCAGATTGGTGTCCGCCTGCTTCGTGCCGGCGACAAAGAAGGGATTCGCCATGCACGCGCTCATCAGGCGGGTGGCGGCGGCAGCACGCTGTGCGCCCAATCCCTGCCCGCTGGTCATTCGGGCAAATCCGCTCGCCAGATTGCGCAGCGGAATCGAGTAGGTCGGGATCGAGCAGCCATCGGTGCCGCGATTGTCGGCGCTATGTTCGGCGCCCGTCACCGCCTGCATGGTCTCTCTGACCATTTCCTGGAACTCGTGCCCGGCGGCGATATAGCCCTTGTTCTCGATGCCGCAATGGCGGCAGACGGTAAGAAAGCCGGAGTGCTTGCCGGAACAATTATTGTGCAGCTGGCTGGGCGCAGCGCCGCTGCGCGCCAGGGTGATCGTCGCGTCGTGACTTGTCGGCCAATGCACGCCGCATTCCAGAGCCTCTTCGCCAAGCCCGCACTTCCCAAGCATGGTCTGCGCGGTCGCGACATGGTCGGGTTCGCCCAGATGGGAGGCGCAGGCAAGCGCCAACTCCCTGTCCGTCAGCCCATAGCGGTCCGCAGCGCCGGTCTCGATCAGCGGCAGCGCCTGAATCGACTTCACCGCCGAGCGCGGAAACACCGTCTGGTCGATATTGCCGAGCTCGAGCACGAGCTTGCCAGCCGCATCGACTACCGCCACCGCGCCGCGATGGACGCTTTCGACGATGTCGCCCCGCAGCACCTCGACCAGCACCGGATCCGTCATGTCCCCTCCCAGATGTTTCTCGCCGACGCGCTCGACGGTTTTGCGCTCTTATACGTGCGCCGGCTTGCAGATCAACGATCGCCGATGATGCCAGCCGAAACGAAGCCGCCATCCACGGCAAGCGTCTGCCCGTTGATGAAGCTGGCTTCCGGCGAGATCAGGAACGCAATCGCGGCGGCGACTTCATCCGCCGTTCCATAGCGGCCTTGCGGCGTGCGGCGCAGCCAGACCTGGCGATCCTCCTGCGAATGCAGGCGCGAAACCAGTGGCGTGTCGATTGGTCCGGGGGCCACGCAGTTCACCCGCACGCCGCGCCCGGCACATTCCAGCGCCAGAACCTCCGACAAAAGTTTGACGCCGGCCTTGGAGGCGCCATAGGCCGCCCTGCCCCGATTGGCGCGCAGACCGGAGACCGAAGCGATGTTCACGATCGCCAGTGACTCGCCCATGCGCTCCAGCGCCGCCTTGCAGGCGATGAACGTGCCCACCAGATTGACGTCGAGCATATGGCGCAACAGTTCCGCGCTCGTTTCCTCCGCGGCAAGATCGCGGGCGATCCCGGCGGAGTTGACCAGCGCCCCGACCAGGCCCAGGCGATCGACAATCTCGTCGAAGACTTCGGCGACTTCTTCCTCGTCCGTCACATCGGCGCGAAGGAAAATCGCGTCGTCGCTGGCCAGCGTGTCTTCCGCCGTCGTCAGGGCCTCCTCATTGGCGTCGACCACCGCGACCAGCCAGCCCTCCTCCAGCAGCCGCTCGGCCGTGGCCAAGCCTATTCCAGATGCTCCACCGATCACCACCGCGGACTGCCGCATGCCGAACCTCGCATCATCCGGGTGCGACGGTACAGGAGAAAACGACGCCGATGAATAGCTGAGCCCGCGAGGCACAATCTCTGTGCGGGCGCACCGTGATATTTTTCTTGATCAATCAATCAACAAAAAATATGCAACCAGCCAGGAGGCTTGAAAATGCCAAAGCTCGGAATGCAGCCCATCCGGCGTCGCGCGCTCATCGATGCAGCCATCTCGGCTATAGGCGCACGCGGTTCGCTCGACGTCACCATGACGGACATTGCGGGCCGCGCCGGCGTGTCCACCGCCTTGGCGCATCACTATTTCGGCGCCAAGGACGAGCTGCTGGCGGCCACGATGTGGCATCTGCTGGCGGATCTCGGTCTGGAACTGCGCCGCAAGTTACAGGCGGCCGACAGTCCGCGAGAGCGCATCTCCACTGTCGTCGCAGTCAGCTTTTCGGTCGGCCAGTTCAGCCCCGAGGTCGTGGCCACATGGCTCGCCTTCTATGTCGAGGCGCAGCGTTCTCCGACGTTGCGCCGCCTGCTGCGCATCTACGTTCACCGCATGCGGTCGAACCTGCTGTCGGCTTTCGCCAGGCTCATGCCCCGTCAGGACGCCGAGCAGGCGGCCGAAGCGGTGGCCGCTCTCATCGACGGCTTCTATATCCGCCGCGCCCTGCGGGACGGGCTGCCCAATCCGTTCAGCGCCGTCGCCATCATCGAGGATTATGTCGATGCCAAGCTGGCGACCAAGGCTCTCTCATGAGCAGTGATCTGGAGGCCGATTTCGTCATCATCGGCTCCGGCTCCGCCGGTTCGGCGATGGCCTATCGGCTGTCGGAGGACGGCCGGCATTCGGTGATCGTCATCGAGTATGGCGGCAGCGATTACGGCCCGTTGATTCAAATGCCCTCGGCGCTGTCGATCCCGCTCAATATGAGCCAGTACGACTGGGGCTTTTCGACCGAACCCGAGCCGCATCTCGGCGGCCGTATCCTGGCGACGCCGCGCGGCAAGGTGCTGGGCGGGTCGTCTTCCATCAACGGCATGGTCTATGTGCGCGGCCACGCGCGCGATTTCGACCATTGGGCCGAAGAGGGAGCAACCGGATGGGGCTTTGCCGATGTGCAGCCCTATTTCATGCGCATGGAATCTGCCTTGCAGGGTGAAGACGGCTGGCGCGGCAAGGACGGTCCGCTCTTCGTTCAGCGCGGCAAGCGCACCAATCCACTCTACGCCGCGTTTGTGGAGGCCGGCAGGCAGGCCGGGTTTGAGACCACCGACGACTATAATGGCTCCAAGCAGGAAGGCTTCGGGGCGATGGAACAGACGATCTTCAATGGCCGCCGCTGGTCGACCGCCAACGCCTATCTCCGCCCGGCCATGAAGCGCGAAAATGTGCGCCTGATCAGTGGTTTCGCGCGCCGTGTCGTCATCGAGAATCAACGCGCCGTGGGCGTTGAGATCCAGTCTCGTCGCAAGGTTCAGATCATCAAGGCGAGACGCGAGGTGATCGTGGCCGCCTCGTCGATCAACTCGCCCAAGATTCTCATGCTGTCGGGCATCGGCCCTGCTGCGCAGTTGCGGTCGCACGGTATTGCAGTGGTGGCGGATCGGCCGGGTGTCGGGCAGAACCTGCAAGACCATATGGAGCTCTACATCCAGCAGGAATCGATCCAGCCGATCACGCTGTATTCGGTGCTCAACCCATTTTCAAAGGCGCTGATCGGGGCGCGATGGCTGTTCTTCAAGACCGGCCTCGGTGCGACGAACCACTTCGAGGCAGCGGCCTTCGTACGGTCTGCGCCGGGTATCGACTACCCCGACATCCAGTACCATTTCCTGCCCGCCGCTGTGCGCTATGACGGCAAGGCGGCCGCCAGGTCGCATGGCTTTCAGGCCCATGTCGGCCCCATGCGGTCGAAGTCGCGCGGTGCTGTGACCCTGCGGTCTCCCGACCCGTGGCAGAAGCCGGAGATCCGGTTCAACTACATGTCTCATCCGGACGACTGGACCGAGTTCCGCCATTGTATCCGGCTGACACGCCAGATCTTCGGCCAAAAGGCCTTCGCGCCTTTTCGCGGCAATGAGATATCGCCGGGCTCGGCTGCACAGACCGACGCCGAACTCGACGATTTCATTCGGCAGCATGCCGAAAGCGCTTACCACCCATGCGGAACGTGCCGCATGGGCCTCGCCAGCGACCCGATGGCCGTGGTCGACCCTGAATGCCGTGTCATCGGGGTCGATGGCCTGCGTGTTGCCGATTCCTCGATCTTTCCGCGCGTCACGAACGGCAATCTCAACGCGCCGTCCATCATGACCGGCGAAAAGGCCGCAGACCATATTCTCGGCCGCGCGCCCCTGGCGCCGTCCAATCTCGAACCCTGGATAAATCCGCGCTGGCGCGTTGCCGATCGCTAGGAGAACCCTCATGAACGCCCAGCCGAAAGCCTCGCACTACGTCAACGGGCGCTACATCGACGACCCGCAGGGCGCGCCGCTCAACGTCGTCTACGCCGCGACAGGCGAGACGATTGCCACATTGCACGCCGCAACGCCCAACGTCGTCGAACTCGCTGTCGAGGCGGCGCGCGCCGCGCAGCCGGCCTGGGCGCGGCTCAAGCCGATCGAGCGGTGCCGTATCCTGCGCCGCGCCGCCGATCTCCTGCGGGAACGCAATGAGGAGTTGGCGCGACTTGAAACCCTGAACACCGGCCGCGCCATTCAGGAGACGCTTGTCGCCGATGCAGCCTCGGCTGCCGATGCGCTGGAGTTCATCGGCAGCATTGCCGCCGGCTTCAACGGCGATCATATCGATCTCGGCGGCCCGTTCGCTTACACGCGGCGCGAGGCGCTCGGCGTCGTCGCCGGGATCGGCGCGTGGAACTATCCCATCCAGGGCGCGGGCTGGAAGGCCGCACCTGCGCTCGCCATGGGCAACGCCATGGTGTTCAAGCCATCCGAAGCCGCTCCACTGACGGCATTGGCGCTGGCCGAAATCTTCACCGATGCGGGCCTTCCCGACGGCCTGTTCAATGTGGTCCAAGGTTTCGGCGATGTCGGCGCGGCACTTGCCGGCCACGACTCCGTGGCGAAGGTATCCTTTACCGGCTCGGTGCCCACCGGCAAGAAAGTGCTGGCGCTCGCCGGATCCAAAATGAAGCACGCGACGATGGAACTCGGCGGAAAGTCGCCGCTGATCGTCTTCGACGATGCGGATGTCGAAAACGCCGTCGGCGGAGCAATGCTCGCCAATTTCTACTCGACGGGACAGGTCTGCTCGAACGGCACGCGCGTCTTCGTGCAGCGCGGCATCGAGGATCGCTTCCTCGACCGCCTCGTCACCCGCACAAAGGCGATCCGTATCGGCGATCCGCTCGACCCGGAAACGCAAATGGGGCCGCTGATCTCCAAGGCGCAGCACGACAAGGTGAGCGGCTATATCGCGATCGGCAGCCTAGAAGGGGCGACGCTCGCCTGCGGCGGCGGCATTCCGTCATTGCAAGGTTTTGAAGGCGGCTTTTTCATCGAGCCTACCGTTTTCACCGGCGTCACCGACACGATGCGCATCGCGCGGGAGGAGATTTTCGGTCCGGTGATGAGCGTCCTTTCCTTCGACACCGAGGAAGAGGCCATAGCGCGGGCGAACGATACGGAATTCGGCCTGTCGGCGGGCGTCTTCACCCGAGATCTTGCGCGCGCGCATCGGGTGATCGGTGACCTGCAGGCCGGCACCTGCTGGATCAACAGCTACAATCTGACGCCGGTCGAGATGCCGTTTGGAGGCTACAAACAATCCGGCATCGGCCGCGAGAACGCGGTTGCCGCTCTCGGGCATTATTCGCAGCTGAAGTCGGTCTATGTCGAGACCGGGAATGTCGAAAGCCCGTTCTGAGGCAGGTCAAATCGAGGCACATGATCGCTAGCCGTTTAGCCCCCGCAGGCTGGCGATCCCGGCGTCGCTAAATCACAGGTCCATTGCTTCAGGCCATAAGGAAGTAGACCAGAGATCCCAGCACGCAGATGCCAATCAAGGGAACCACCCAGCCAGCGCTTACGCCGTGCAGGAAATTCATCTGCGCATATTTCTTCAGTGTCGCCAATGCAGACTGGGGAGCTGGCTTCAGTGGAAGGTGAACGGGGGACATTGTCCCTCCTATGGCTGGGGCTAGGGTACGAATGGCCGCCCTCAACCAGCAGCGCCCTTGAAATGGCTGCCGACTTGGCAAGCTTACATGGTGTGGGCTGCGTTAGCGAGAACAATCGGTATTTGTACCGGCGCTCTACCCAAGGTTGCAGCAATGCGCGCCACGCCATTGTGGGAGGC
>DATDBN010000142.1:0-2739 GCA_036524835.1 Mesorhizobium sp.
TCTGCTTTGGAGCTTTCGTTTTGATCGGCTGAATGGCGACATTGAGGCGCATTGCTGACCCACAGTCTCGGGGCCGGAAGAGGGGCGGCAGCTCGTGATACCGCAGTGTCGATAGCCGACATTCCACCAAAGCAAATTGA
This sequence comes from Mesorhizobium sp., assembly GCA_036524835.1. Classification (GTDB taxonomy): domain Bacteria; phylum Pseudomonadota; class Alphaproteobacteria; order Rhizobiales; family Rhizobiaceae; genus Mesorhizobium_G. The sequence continues at coordinate 141 of DATDBN010000142.1, forward strand.
AGTCCCCGGCGCTAGCGCGAGCCTGCTCAGGCCAACCCACTGACACTGTTACGACTTGTCCCAAGCGCGCCCGCTTGACTTCGATCTCCCTTTCAGCAATCAGTGGTCAGACCACTGTAAGGCCACTGGGAGGAATCGCCGGCTTGTCGACCCTGCTTGCCGAAGGCCACGACCTTTCGGGCGCTGAAAAGGTATTTGCCTTTTTCCGCGCCGCATTGCTGGATGGCTCCTTGAAGCCTGCCGGACGCCTGCTCGGCGAACGTGAGCTATCGCTCCGGCTCGGCGTATCACGACCACTTCTGCGGGAGGCGCTGCGCTCGCTGGCCATGCTTGGCTTTCTTGATATCCGCCACGGCAAAGGGGCCTACGTCCGGCAAGCAAACATTAACGTCCTCGCCGACTTCTTCACCTTCAGCCTCGCTCAACAGCCGGACATCCTCGACGACGTGATGCAGGCGCGCATCGCCATTGAGTGCCAGGCGATCCGTCTCGCATGCGAACGCGCCACCGAAGGTGATCTCAAGCGTATCGGCGCCAAACTCACGCGTCTGATGGACACACTGCACGATCCGGTCGCGGGAGGAGACGCTGACTTCGCATTCCACCTGGCAATCGTCGAGGCAGGGCATAGCGATGCGTTGACCACACTCTACGGAGCGATTGGAGAACTCCTGCGCCGCAGCCACGTGCAACGGCGTGAGGTGACAGTCTCGGAGCCGGGCATCGTCGACTATCTCGTCGAGGCGCACCGCGAGGTCTTCCTCTCGATCGTTGAGCGCAGTCCAGACGCAGCTGACAGCAAGCTCCGCGACCATTTCGCCATCGGCGACGAGTTCCGCCGTCGCAGTCTCATCTCGGCCTTCACCCGGAGGCCGCAGACCTAAGAAACAAGCAACAATCAACAATCCAAAGGGAGGACCTCGATATGCTACACAAGACGATCATCAAGACACTGACTGGCGCCGCGGTCGGTCTTGCTATGACCGGCGCCGCACTGTCCGCCGAGTTGCGCTACGCTCACGTTGGCGCCGAGGGCGACATCCAGACGATCTACGCCGCGGAAGCCGCAAAGGGCATCGCCGCAGCGACCAGCAACGGTGTGACCGTCACGGTCTATCCGGCAAGCCAGCTTGGCGGGGTGGCCGAGATGGTCGACGGCGTGAAGATGGGCTCGATCCAGATGGGCCATCACGATTTCGCCTCGTTGGCCCGACTGGTGCCGGAGGTCGCTGTGTTCAACGCGCCGTTCATTTACCGAGATGGCGCGCATGCGCTCGCCGCGACTGATCCGGCGACATCTCCCGCGCTACAGGCGATCAACGAGAAACTGGTCGCCCAGGGAGTGCGCATCATCGGCCGCATCTACCGCGGCGACCGCCAGATCTCGTCCAACTTCCCCGTCAAGACGCCAGCTGACCTCGCCGGCAAGCCGTTCCGCGCCGTGCCGCTGGAGCTTTGGGTGTCAATGGTGAAGGGCTTTGGCGCGATCCCGACCCCCGTCGAGGTCGCCGAGCTGCCGACAGCGCTCATGACTGGTGTCGTCGTCGGGCAGGAGAATCCGCTGACCATGATCGCTTCCAACAATCTCAACGAGGTGCAGTCGCACATCTCGATGACCGGCCACATGCGCGCCGTGCTGGCGGTGTTCGTCAACGAGGAAGTCTGGCAGGGCCTGCCGGAAGACCAACGTGCCGCGATCACCAAAGTGCTCGATGATGAGGCGAAGAAGTCTCTCCATATGGCCCAGGAGGGCGAAGCGAAGCTGGTAGAGGAATTGAAGGGGCGCGGCATGACGATCATCACGGAAGCCGACGGACTCGACGTCGCGGCTTTCCGCGAGAAGGTCGGCGCGCAGATTGCGCAGGATTTTCCGAATTTCACTCCGCTGATCGAGCAAATCCAGGCGGTCAAGTGAATTGAGCGTTGGCCGGGGCCTTGTGCCCGGCCGACGCGTCGCGGAAATTGTCGCGTTAAGGGCCCTCACGCTGGCCTGCAGGGAGGACACAATGCACATAGGCGAGCGCATTCTCACGGCTTTCGTCGTGATCATCATGGCCGGACTGGTGCTTGTGCCGACCGGCCAGGTCGTCATGCGCGGTGTTTTCGTGCTGCCGTTCATCGGCGCAGAGGAATTCACCCGCTTTTTGCTGATCTGCCTGATCTTCTGCGCCTACCCCCTGGTGGTGAAAAACGGCGAGAACATCGTAATGGGCGAGTTCAAAGCAGCAATGCCGGCGGGGCTGCGCGGCATCGTCAATCTGTCGATCTCGATCCTGGGGATCACGGCCACAGGGTTCATCGCCTATGTCACCGCGACCAACATCTCTCGGAATCTGACCAACGCGACGCCGACGCTTGGCATCCCGTTCTGGATCTTCCTTGGCGCGACCCTGTTCGGGTTCGCAGGAGCAGCATTCGTTCACCTCCTGCACCTGCGCGAGCCGCCGCAGGCCGACACGAACATTGCGGTCTGACCAGCATGGGGTTCGCGGTCGTCATCGCCTTCCTAGCCCTGTTCCTGCTCGGCTTCCCGGTGGTCTACGCCATCCTTCTCCCATCCATTGCGTATGTCCTCATCGAAGGCTTGCCGCTTGGTCTG
>DATDBN010000143.1:0-37049 GCA_036524835.1 Mesorhizobium sp.
CAATCAAAAGCGCAACTGTAGAGCTAATCTTAGTCTAGTTGATAGGCAGGCGATGCTGTGGCATCATTTGCACGTCGATGGGTTGACATCCATCACCCGGAAATTCCGGTTGGAGGTGAGCTCAGGCGTTGACCTGACGCACTACACCTTAGCGGGCGATGCCCCGCCCAAGGTCGATCAACGAAGGCCCATTCAGGCATTGGCGCAAACCCCTGCCGTGACCCTTCACGCGACCTTGAAAGAGCAATCCAATGTTATCTGTCACAGAACAACGCGGACGTGGCTTTGCCGTGTCCGCCATTCCGTCGCCAAAGCCCTTTGTCGAGCGCTTTCTGAATACAGCGCAAGCTGCCCACGAAATCGGCATGAGCAAGTCGTGGGTAGAGAAGGGGCGCGTCTACGGTTTTGGACCGCCCTTTTTCCAGTTAAAGCGACCCGGTTCAAAGGCTGGCGCAATCCGCTATCGGCTCAGTGAGCTTCATCGGTGGATGCAAGACCAGCAATGCAATCCGGGGGAGGCGCGTCATGGCTAACTTCCGGCTCAACTCCGAACGCCAGTTCGACTCGCCCAGCGATGCCGCCGTCAACTACAAGTCAAAGGGTTGGGAGCCGCTCGTGCTCCCGGCCCGCGAGAAGAAGCCGAAGGGCAAATGGGGCAATCTGGCTGAGCGAAGCGACGAAGATTTGTTTCACGCCTTCTCGCACATCAGCAATATCGGCATCGCGCTTGGTGAGCGTTCTGGCGGCTTGGCCGATATAGATTTCGACCGGCCAGAAGCGGCTTTAATCGGTCGCGAGGTCTTTGCCGACCTGCCGAGTTTCGGCAGGGCAAGCTCGCCCTATAGCCATCGCTTCGTCAAAGCTAAGCTGCAAAAAAACATCCGGTATCAGATACCGCCCAATGCTTCGGACCTGTTTCCCGACGGTCGTTTGACTGTGATGGAGCTTCGCGGCGACGGTCTGCAAACAATGGTGCCGCCTTCGGTTCACCCGTCCGAAGAACTGGTGCGCTGGCATGACAGTTTCGATCATATACCTGAGGTAGATCCCGACGAGTTGGAACGCCGCGCCGGATATGTGGCCTTCCTTTCCATTGTCCTGAACAAATATCCGCGTGTCGCCGGCAACCGGGACAATATCTGTCTGGCCCTAACCGGCGCGCTCGTCCGTGCCGACATATCCGATGAGGAGACAGACAGATGGGTTGCGCTTGTCGCCAAACTGGCCGGCGACGAAGAAGCCGACAAGCGCGGCGGCAAGGCAGCGGCCAGCCGGGAAAAGCATGACGCCGGGGAGCAGATTTGGGGCTTACCCGCGTTGTGCGAATTTCTCGGCATCCAGCCAATGGAAAGCACGCTGCGCAAATGGCTTGGCCTGTCGAGCGATGACGGCGAAAGCAGCGGCGCAATTACGGTCAGGGGTGGTTTCCTGCCGCAAGCCGTCGATGCAGCCGAACAGGCTTTGCTTCGCGAAGGCATCGGCATCTATCAGCGCTTCGACAGCTTGGTTCGTGTCGTACCGATCACGGTCAGGGTGGACGAGGAAGGAATTGGCCGCGATAGCGGCGCGCTGGTCTTGAAACCTGTCCCCGCACCTTGGCTGCGCGAACAATTCGCCCGCGTGGCGCGCTGGGAGCAACCTATGGGCAAAAGCAGAGGCATGAAGCGGATCGACCCGCCGCCGGACATTGCTGCGACCTATCTTGCGCGGGTCGGCGAATGGAAGTTGCGCTTCCTGCAGGGCATTACTCAAAGCCCGACGCTGCGCATTGACGGAACTGTGCTGCAAGAACCGGGATATGACGCAGCGTCTGGCCTGCTCTATGATCCCGGCAATGTCGTGTTTCCGCCTGTGCGGGATGCGCCAAGCGAGGCGCAGGCAAGGGCGGCATTGGATGTTCTCGAAAGCCCGTTTGGTGCGTTCGCCTTTTCTGACGAGGCCGACAAAAGCGTTGCGCTCGCGGCCGTCTTGACGGCGCTGGTGCGCGCCATGTTTCCGGCGGCTCCGCTCTTTGCACTCGATGCGCCGACTGCCGGAAGCGGCAAGTCGTTGCTGTCTGAAACCATCGGCATCATCGCCACTGGGCACAAGCCAGCAATGATGTCTCAGGGCAAGTCAGACGAAGAGAACGAGAAGCGGCTGGCGTCAGTGCTGATGGCCGGTGACCAAGTCATGGTCATCGACAATTGCCGGAACCCGATAGAGGGCGATTTTCTTTGCACCATGCTGACGCAGGAACTCGTTCAGCCGCGCATACTTGGCAAGTCGGAGATGCGGCGACTGCCGACGCGTTGTCTTGTCATGGCGACCGGCAACAATCTAACTCTCGCAGGCGACGTTACCCGGCGCGCGCTCATGTGCAGGTTGGATTTGGGGATTGAGCGACCGGACCAGCGCCAGTTCGATTTCGACCCGCGCGACGAGGCTTCGCGTGACCGGCCTCTGCTCGTCGCGGCTGGACTGACAATCCTGCGCGCCTACATTGTTGCTGACCGGCCAAATCCAATGGAGAAGATCGGCTCCTTCGAGAAGTGGAATATCATCCGCGAGGTGTTGGTCTGGCTTGGAGCGAAAGACCCTGCCGTCACCCGCAATCGCGTGCTTGCTGACGACCCGCAAAAGGAAGTTCTGCTCGATCTCCTGCGTCTATGGAGACAGGCGTTGGCTGACCGTCAGGTGACGTTGTTAGAGCTGTCTCACCTTGCCGAGGAGACCGACGACCCGGCAATCAGGAGGCTTGTCGAGGAACTCGCATCCAATACGCGCTTCCACAACAGCTTTAATCCGAAAAGCGTTGGGCGTTTTCTTGGCAACCACCTCGACCGGGTTGTTGGCGGTCTTGCGTTGCAAGCGGTCAGCGACCCGTCAGGCATCAAGCGCTACAGGGTCGTTACATCAGGGCGGACAGATGGAGGGACTGCGGCAGACGCTGCGCCGTTCTGAAATTCCATTTGACCGGCGCGGCAGGTTTTGAAGGGTTTGGCAGGTTTTTGCGGGCTGCGCTTGGCTGGCAAACCTGCCCAAACCCGTCAAACCTAGTGGCGCTTGCGGCGTTGCCCGGTATCGCACCGCCGCCACGCTTAAGTGGTGGCAAGCGCTGGCCCGCATATGGCGTCAGACGGCATTCAGAAGGCGCTCGGACAGGCTCCAGCGCCGGTAAGGCGGTATGTTGCCTGTTGGCGTTGCCGGCAGGCCCCCTGCACTCAGCGGCCTTCTGGCTCGTCTTTGTGTCGCGTCTCAATGGCCAGCGCACCATTACCGCCGGAACGGTCAAGGTCGGATGGATTAAGCTGTAGGAAGCCCGGCTGATCTGAAGACGGCGCAACGTCGCTGACGATGCGGATTTGACCATTGCTGTCGCGATACCTCGAAAAAGGCAATCGGCCCTGCTCATCGGCTTCGAGCGTTGCCGGTGGCGTCGTGTGCCGCCGCCAAAGCCAAACCAGTCCGAGAATGAAAACCGGCGGAACGATCAGCCAGAGTGTCTTCAGCCAGTCCGACAGCGACTGGTAGGTGTCGAAGAAATCTTGCCAGAAGTTATAGGGTTCCACGCTTTGCGCTCCTGCTCGGCAGAGCTTGAATAACCCAAAATGGGATAATCCGAAACTGGGATTACCGGTCAAGCTTCCAAAGGCGGAAGCTATGACCCGAAGTCTTCACACACCCGACTACGTCGCGCTCATTCGCGTTCTCATCGCGGCGCGGAAGGAGAGTGGCCTTACTCAGCAGGATGTGGCTGAAAAGGTCGGCAAGCCTCAGTCATATATAGCCAAGGTGGAGGGCGGTGAGCGGCGGCTGGATGTGGTTGAGTTCATCGCGCTGGCAAAGGCTATGGGAGCGAGACCATCGGCTCTGTTTGACCGGGTCGTTGATGCGCTCGATGCCGCCAAGCCTTAGTAGGATTTAGTAGGACGCGATTGCGCCGGCCGTCCTACTAGCTATTTCGAATTTAGTGAGTTATTTCAGAGACTTGGTGGTGCCGCTTAGGTGACTCGAACACCTGACCCCCGCATTACGAATGCGATGCTCTACCAACTGAGCTAAAGCGGCCTACCAATGAAGGACCACACTACTATGGCCCTACTAAATCAAACTCTGCAGCTCTAACCAACTGGTTTTGCATCTCATTCTCTGGCGGACCCGCCAATTACGATGCGATGCTCTACCAACTGAGCTAATGCGGCCCCGGCGAGGCAGCGTGCTGCCCGCGAAGTGTGCGCCTGATAGCCTTATTGTCCGCCAAGATCAAGGCTGCATGAAAACATCCCTTCTGGCTCTGGTCAACTTTAAGCTTGAACTGTAAAGGCATATCTCAAAGCGCTTTGGAGGGACCGATGGCGATCAGGGCTACAGTCTGGGGAGAAAACATTCACGAGCAGACGGACCCCAATGTTCGGGCGCTCTATCCCGACGGCATGCACGCTGCGATTGCCGGCGGGCTGAACCAGGATCCGGCCATCGAGGCCGAGACGGTCACCCTGCAGGATGCGGAGCACGGCCTCACCCAAGAGCGGCTGGCGCGGACCGACGTCCTTCTGTGGTGGGGTCACCGCGCGCATGGCGAGGTCAGCGATGAAGTCGTCGAGCGGGTGGCTGAGCGTGTCTGGCAGGGGATGGGATTGCTGGTCCTGCATTCCGGCCATTTCTCGAAGATTTTCAAGCGGCTGATGGGTACGCCCTGCTCACTGAAATGGCGCGAAGCGGGCGAGCGCGAACGCCTCTGGGTGATCAACCGCAACCACCCCATCGCACGCGGCCTGCCGGAATATGTCGAACTGCCCAACACGGAGATGTATGGCGAGCCCTTCACGGTGCCCGAGCCGATGGAGACGGTGTTCATCTCCTGGTACGAAGGCGGCGAGGTTTTTCGCTCGGGCATGACCTTTCAGCGCGGGGCGGGGCGGGTCTTCTACTTCTCGCCGGGACACGAAACCTACCCGATCTATCACAATCCGACGGTGCACCAGATCCTGCGCAATGCGGTCCATTGGGCGCATAATCCCGCGCCGGCCTGGGCCGATATCGTGACCGCGCCCAATGTGCCGATCGACAAGGCGCGCGAAAAGCTGACCGAGAAGGGCTTCAAGCTGCATACGCACGGCGAGGAAGGGTTTCGCTGAGATGGCGACGCGCCGAATTCTTTTGTTGGGAACCGGCGGTATCGCCACCCATCACGTACAGGAATTTGCGGACCTGCCCAACGTCAAGATCGTCGCCTGCGTCGACAGCGTGCCGGGCCGGGCGGACGCCTTCGCCGCCCGCTACCACATTGCCGAGGCGTTCCCGAGCCTCGAGGCAGCGATCGCCTGGGGCGATTTCGAGGCGGCGATAAACTGCACCCCCGACGCCGTGCACAAGCCGACCACGCTCGCCTTGATCGCCGCCGGCAAGCATGTGTTTTGCGAAAAGCCCCTTGCGCCGAACTATCCCGACGCCATGGAGATGACGGAGGCGGCGGAAAAGGCCGGGCTGGTCAATATGGTCAACCTGACCTACCGCAACTCGCCGGCGGTGCAGGAAGCGCGGGCGATGGTCCAAGCCGGCGAGATCGGCGAATTGCGCCATGTCGAAGCGGCTTATCGGCAAAGCTGGCTGGTCAGCAAGGCCTGGGGAGACTGGCGCACCGACGAAAAGTGGCTCTGGCGGCTTTCGAAAGCGCACGGCTCGACAGGCGTCCTTGGCGATGTCGGCGTGCACATTCTCGACTTCGCCACCTATGCCGCAGGCGACAAGATCGTCACGGTGAAGGCGGACCTTGCGACCTTCCGCAAGGCGGAAGGCGACCGCATCGGCGACTATCGCCTGGACGCCAATGACAGTTTCGCAATGACCGGCCGGATGGCCTCCGGCGCATTGGCGACGATTGTCGCGACGCGCTACGCCACCGGCCACATGAACGATCTGGCGCTTGCGCTGCACGGCACCAAGGGCTCGCTGAAGCTTGAGACGGATGGCCGCAAGTCGAAATTGTGGGGATGTCTGGGCAATGACGTCGAGAAGTTTCGCTGGCGCAAACTGGAACTGCCGCAGGTCAAGCGCAATGCGCGCCGGTTTGCCGACGCGCTGGCCTCGGGCGTGAATGGCGGCCTGTCGTTTCGGCGGGCGGCCGAGATGCAGCAGATCATCGACGCCGCCTTTGCCAGCGACAAGTCCGGCAAGGAAATCAAGCTGGCTTAGCGCCCCGCGGGCCGGTCATTTCGAAGCGCGGAACAGCGCACCCAGGCAACTGCACCCAAGCAGCTATGGTGATCTGCCGTCAGCCTGGCCTTTGGCCAGCGTCCGCAGCGCGGCATGCGACTCGACGAAGATGCGTTCGGCATCGGTCGGTTCGCGCCGTTCTGCCCTGATGCCGCTTGCCCGCATCACCTCCTCGAAGGGAACGAAGCTGCGCTGGCGTAGATCGTAGACGCCTGCGGTCGTGAAGGCGATTGCGGCTACCGTTCCGTCCTCGAACAGGAAGCGATGCCGCCCCACGACTTGCACGCCATCCCAGGTCTCGATCGTGGAGACCAACTCGAAGCGGCGCCAAAGCTTGATTTCGCGCATGAAGGCGATCTGCACCCCGCCCATCATGGGCGCCCAGCCGCGATCGCGCCGCAGCCGGATCATGCCGGAGCGCTGAAAGATATCGATGCGCCCGATGTCAGCCAGCATCAGATAGCGGGCATTGTTCATGTGGCCGTTGAAATCGATATCGGTCGGCAGGCAGCGAAAGGCGAAACGGCTCTCTTCGCCGGAGCGGTACGGGCCGCGTCGCGTCGCGGTTGCCATCATGTGGATGAAGCGTGCCCAGACATACATTGCGTGGAATTCCTTGAAGGGAATGGTTTGCGCCCCCTCCACCGCCTTCGGCGGTCCCCCTCCCCCGCTTCGCAGGGGAGGATCGGCGCAGAGGCAGGCCGCAACCTAAATCCCCCCGTTTACGGGGGAGGCGGACCGCCGAAGGCGGTGGAGGGGGCGCAAACCTCCCCGCCTACCAGGCGTCGTATCAGGCCGCCTGCTTCTGGTCCGACTTCGCGTAGGGATCGAAGCGCTGGTAGAAGGTCTCGCCCGTTTCGGCCATCTCAAGCAACAGCTTCGGCGCCTTGAAATCCGCGCCGTACTTCTTCTGCAGCGCCTTGGCTTGTGCGACGAAAGCCTTGGTGCCCATGAAGTCGATGTAGGACAGCGCGCCGCCGGTGTAGGGCGCGAAGCCGAAGGCGAGGATCGAGCCGACATCAGCCTCGCGCGGATCGGTGACGATGCCCTCGGCCATAACGCGGGAGGCCTCCAGCGCAATCGTCGTCAGGAAGCGCTTCTTCAATTCGTCGAAGTCAACCTGTTCGGGCGTGAGCTGCGGGTAGAGATCCTTAAGGCCGGGCCAAAGCTTCTTCTTCGCCGGCTTCGCCGGATAGTCGTAGAAGCCCTTGCCGTTCTTGCGTCCGTGGCGGACGAACTTGTCCACCATCGTATTAATCAGATCGAACTGCTTCGGATCCACCGCCTTGTCGCCGAGATCCTTGATCGTCTGACGCATGATCTTCTGGGCAAGGTCGATGGCCGTCTCGTCGGTCAGGGCGAGCGGCCCGACCGGCATTCCGGCGGCCTTGGCTGCATTCTCGATCATTGGCGCCGGCACGCCTTCGATCAGCATCTTGAAGGCCTCCGACATATAACGCAGCACGCAGCGATTGACGTAGAAGCCACGCGTGTCGTTAACGACGATCGGGGTCTTCTTGATTGCCCGCACAAAGTCGATCGCCACGGCCAGCGCCTTGTCGCCGGTCTTCTTGCCGAGAATGATTTCGACCAGCATCATCTTGTCGACGGGCGAGAAGAAGTGGATGCCGATGAAATTCTTCGGCCGCGACGAGTTCTTTGACAGCGCCGTGATCGGGATGGTCGAGGTGTTGGAGGCGAAAACGGCCTTGGAGGAGAGCACGGCTTCCGCTTTCTCGGTCGCGCCCTTCTTCACCTCGGAATCCTCGAACACTGCCTCGACCACCAGGTCGCAACCGTCGAGATCGGCGTAGTCGGCGGTCGGCGTGATCAGCGACAACAGCTTGTCCTTGTCGGCCTGCGTGGCGCGGCCTTTTTTCAAAGCGTCGGAGATAAGATTTTCCGAATGCGCCTTGCCCTTTTCGGCAGACGGCAGGTCGCGGTCGAGCAGCACGACCGGGATGCCCGCCTTGGCGGTTACATAGGCGATGCCCGCGCCCATGAAGCCGGCGCCCAGGACACCGATCTTCTTGAAGCGCGTTTCCTCGACGCCCGCGGGGCGGCGCGCCCCCTTGTTGAGCTCCTGCAGCGAGACAAAGAGCGAGCGGATCATCGCTGCCGCTTCCTTCGACTGCATGATCTTCGTGAAGTAGCGGCGTTCGATCAGAAGGCCGGTGTCGAACGGCACCAGCAGGCCCTCATAGACGCATTTCAGCACCGCCTCGGCAGCCGGATAGTTGCCGTTGGTCTCGCGGCGCAGGATGGCGATGGCCGGCGGCCAAAGATTCGCGCCCGCCGCCGAATAGACGGGGCCGCCCAGCAGCTTGAAGCCCTTCTCGTCCCAGGGCTGCACCGCCTTCAGCCCGCCCAGGATCATGTCCTTGGCGGCCTGGATCAGATTGTCCGGCTCGACGACCTGGTGGATCAGCCCCATCGACTTGGCCTTCTGCGGCGTCAGGCTCTGTCCGGAGGTCAGCATCTGCAACGCCGACTGCGTGTCGGTGAGGCGGGGCACGCGCTGCGTGCCGCCGGCGCCCGGAAAGATGCCGACCTTGATCTCCGGCAACGCCATCTTGACCTTCTCGGCATTCGCCGCGACGCGGCCATGGCAAGAGAGCGCCAGTTCGAACGCGCCGCCCATGCAGATGCCGTTGATCGCGGCGACCCACGGCTTGCCGCTGGTCTCCAGCTTGCGGAACACGCCGGTCAGAACCCCGGTGCCCTCGAACAGGTCCTTGGTGGCCTTGTCGAGGTCCTTCCCCTTCTCGCGGGCGAAAATGCCGAGCTGCCGCTGCAGCATCTTGAGATCGGCGCCGCCCGAAAAGGCGTCCTTGCCGGAGGCAATCACAGCGCCCTTGATTTCCGCGCCGCCGGCAATCTCGTCGATGATCTTGTCCAACTCGCTGATGACGCTCTCATCGATGACGTTCATGGATTTGCCGGGCATATCCCAGGTAACCAGCGCGATCCCGTCCGCGTCTGTCTCGACCTTGAAATTCTGGTAGCTCATCTGGGTCTCCCCTGTTTTTCTGATCAAAGGGCTGCCCAGGTCGCCGCGTCGGCGTGGACTGCCAGGTTGAATTGGTGGACACGAACTTTCATCACGCCGGCCAGGACCGCCGGATCATTTGCCGCGAAGGCTTCCGCTTCCTCGCGCGAGGAAGCGAGAAACACGGCGATGCCCAGCACCTCGGCATGCAGCCAGCCTTGCTCGTCATGATCGTCAGACCGGCCGGCCAAAAGGATCCGGCCCGCTGCCGCCTCGCGCTGGAGCATGGCGAAATGCGCACCGACCGCCTGCCGGTCGGCATCCGTCCAGGCGCTGGGATCGAACAGGTCGGACCGCAGCGACAGGACCAGGATGTAGGGCAGACGGGTATTTTCCATAATTTCAGTACATGACCGTGTTGAGTGTCACGGAAACCGGCCCGGAGCCGCGAAAGTGCTGGGAGCCACGCGCAATCAGCCAGCCATCCTCGCGTTCCAGCCGCGCGACAACTTCCAGCGGCGCCGATCCCTCCACGCGTGAGCGTGGCGCGTTGAGCACGAACGGTTCGGTGTCGACGGCGCCGCTGCTTTTCACGTGCACTTCCGCGATGCGGCGCTGTGCCTTGCTGCCGCCGTTCGGGTCTTCCAGGCGAATCTTCAGATAGCCCTCGGGTATGGGGCCACCGGTGGAGTAGGTCACATCGCCACGTATCTCGACCAGACCACCGGCGCTGGACGGTTCGGTGGCCGCTGCAAGCGCGGTCGCGCCCAGCGTCGTCAGGACCTTGCGGCGTGTCGGTTGGCGCGCCATCAGACGCGCTCGATAATCGTTGCGGTGCCCATGCCGGCGCCAATGCACAGCGTCACCAGCGCCGTGTTGAGGTCGCGCCGCTCCAACTCGTCAAGCACCGTGCCGAATACCATGGCGCCGGTTGCGCCCAGCGGATGGCCCATCGCAATCGCGCCACCGTTCACGTTGATCCGGTCGTGCGGAATTTCGAACGCCTGCATGTAACGCAGGACAACCGACGCGAAGGCTTCGTTCAGCTCGAACAGGTCGATATCCTTCAGCGTCATGCGGGCGCGCTTCAGCAGCTTTTCCGTCACGTCGACAGGGCCGGTCAGCATGATGGCCGGCTCGGAACCGATATTGGCGAAAGCCTTGATGCGCGCGCGCGGCTTCAGGCCCATCGACTTGCCGGCTTTCTTGGAGCCGAGCAGAACGGCGGCCGCACCATCGACGATACCCGACGAATTGCCGGCATGATGCACATGGGTGATTTCCTCGAGCTCCGGATAGCGCTGCACCGCAACAGCATCGAACCCCCCCATCTCGCCGGGGATGACGAAAGACGGGTTGAGCGAAGCTAGCGACTGCATGTCGGTCGAGGGACGCATATGCTCGTCATGATCCAGAATGATCAGGCCGTTTTCATCCTTCACCGGCACGACCGACTTCTTGAAATAGCCCTTTTCCCAAGCATGCGCGGCGCGCTTCTGGCTTTCGACTGAGTAAGCGTCGACGTCGTCGCGGCTAAAGCCGTATTTGGTGGCGATCAGATCGGCGGACACGCCCTGCGGCATGAACCAGGCAGGCAGGCCGACCGAAGGATCCATGAACCATGCGCCGCCGGAAGCGCCCATGCCAACGCGCGACATCGACTCGACACCGCCCGAAATGACGATCTCGTCCGCGCCCTGCGCGATCTTGGCCGCACCAAGGTTGATGGCATCGAGACCGGACGCGCAGAAGCGCGACAACTGCAGGCCGGGCGCCTTCATGTCGTACCCTGCCTCGAACGCGGCCGAGCGCGGGATGACCGAGCCGGCTTCGCCGACCGGATCGACGCAGCCGAAGATGATGTCGTCGACCGTTGCGGTGTCGAGGCCGTTGCGGTCACGGATGGATTCCAGGACATGCGCGCCGAGGCGAACGGCCGGCACCTCATGCAGGGAGCCGTCTTTCTTACCCTTGCCGCGCGGCGTGCGAACCGCGTCATAGACAAATACGTCGGCCATGGTTGTTCTTCCTCTAGCTCTTGAATCTGATGTCGATCGAAACATCCGTCTTGACCGAATTGGCAATGAAGCAGGCGTCGTGCGCCTTGTGATGAAGGTGTTCGAGAACCGTGACGTCTGCATTACACTCAACGAGCGGCCGCAGCGTGACCTTCGTGATCGATACCTTGCCGTCCGCGTTCTTTTCCATCACGCCTTCGGCTTCGTCAGCATAGGCACGGACCTCGATCCTGGCCTGCCTGGCGAAATCGAGGAACCAAAGCATGTGGCAGTTCGACAGCGACGCCACGAACAGTTCTTCCGGGTCGATCGCCGCCGCATCGCTCCAGGGTGCGGGCACCACATGCGGGGAGGCCGAGGCGGTGATCACGGCGCCGCCGTCGAAGCGCAGTTCGTGAACGCGGGAATAGCGGCCGGCGAGAAAGTCCTCGCCGTCCCCGAGTGTCCAGACCGTCCTGGCGACGTGCTTCGCCATCAGTTGCTCACAAGCTCCTCGAGATCAGCACCTTCATTATCTCGTTGGTACCGCCATAAATTCGCTGCACGCGGGCGTCCCGGTACATTCGCGCGATCGGATATTCGTTCATATAGCCATAGCCGCCAAACAGTTGCAGGCACTCATCGACGACTTTGCATTGCAGATCCGTCAGCCAATACTTCGCCATTGAGGCGGTAACCGGGTCGAGCCCGCCATTCAGATGGCGCGCCACGCAGTCATTGTAGAAGACGCGGCCGATGGTCGTTTCGGTCTTCACCTCGGCCAGCTTGAACTGGGTGTTCTGGAACTCGAGGATCGACTTGCCGAAGGCCTTGCGGTCCTTGACGTAGTCGATGGTGAGCGCCAACGCGCGCTCGGCCATGGAGATCGCCTGCGAACCGACCAGAAGCCGTTCCTGCGGCAGTTGCTGCATCAGTTGGATGAAGCCCTGGCCCTCCTCATGGCCCAGCAGATTGGCGGTCGGCACACGTACGTCGTTGAAGAACAGTTCCGAGGTGTCGTTGGCCTTGAGGCCGATCTTGTCGAGGTTGCGGCCGCGCTGGAAGCCTTCCACCTCGTCCGTCTCGACGACGATCAGCGACGTGCCCTTTGCGCCCTTGGAAGGGTCGGTCTTGGCAACGACGATGATCAGATTGGCGTTCTGGCCGTTGGTGATGAAGGTCTTCGAGCCGTTTATCTTGTACTGGTTGCCCGATTTCTCGGCCCGCGTCTTGACGCCCTGCAGGTCGGAGCCGGCACCGGGCTCGGTCATCGCGATAGCGCCGATCAGCTCGCCGCTCGCCATCCTCGGCAGCCAGCGCTTCTTCTGCTCTTCCGAGCCGTAATGCAGGATATAGGGGGCCACAATCGCGTTGTGCAGCGCGATGCCGAAGCCGTCGGTGCCGACATGGCCGAGCGCTTCGGCGATGGCGCTCTCATGCGCGAAGGTGCCGCCCGATCCGCCATATTCCTCCGGCATTGAGGCGCACAGCAGGCCGTTGGCGCCGGCTTTTTCCCACGCCGA
Source organism: Mesorhizobium sp. (assembly GCA_036524835.1). Lineage (GTDB taxonomy): Bacteria > Pseudomonadota > Alphaproteobacteria > Rhizobiales > Rhizobiaceae > Mesorhizobium_G. The sequence continues at coordinate 12,708 of DATDBN010000143.1, forward strand.
CCGCTCGACGATCTCTTCCTTCTCGTAGCGGTCGTAATGCGGCGCGATTTCGCCCTCGAGAAACTTCACCGACATGTCGTAGAGCATGGCCACGTCGTCGGCGGCCCATGCTGGCTTCGGCAGGCCGAGGATTTCAGCGGGGTTCACTTTGGTCCCTCCCACTCGAGGGGAGGGTGGACGGCCGAAGGCCGGCCGGGTGGGGTACCCTCCATTGAGTTGACGTCAATTTAAGTTGGCGCGTTGCCGCAGCGACCCCACCCGGTCGCTTCGCGCCCACCCTCCCCACAAGGGGGAGGGATCGCGCCGCGCCCGTCATCAAAACGCCTCTGCCGGCAGCGCCATCATCGTCTCGGCGCCCGTCGAGATTCGAGCCAGATGCGCCTGGGTCTCCGGCATCACGCGCTCCATGAAGAAGCGGCCGGTGGTCAGCTTGTTCTGGTAGAAGTCAGCCGATCCATTGGCGCCGTTCGCCAGCCTGTCCTGCGCGGTCTTCACCATGCGGGCCCACATATAGCCGAGCGAGACCAGGCCGAAGAGGTGCATATAGTCGGTGGACGCAGCGCCGGCATTGTCCGGGTTCTTCATGCCGTTCTGCATCAGCCACATCGTTGCGGCCTGCAGATCGTTGAGGCCCTTCTTCAGCGCCTTGGTGAACGGAGCCAAGCTCTCGACCGCCCGATTTTCCTCGCAGAATTCGCCGACTTCCTTGAAGAAGGCCTGCACCGCCCGGCCGCCGTTCAAGCCGAGCTTGCGGCCGACAAGGTCGAGCGCCTGAATGCCGTTTGCGCCTTCATAAATCATGGCGATGCGGGCATCGCGCACGAACTGGCTCATGCCATGCTCTTCGACGTAGCCATGGCCACCGAAGACCTGCTGCGCCATTACGGCGTGCTCCAGGCCCTTGTCGGTCAGGACGCCCTTCACGATCGGCGTCATCAGGCCGAGGTGATCGTCCGCCTGCTGGCGGTCCCCATCGTCGCCCGAGCGGTGGGCGATGTCGGACTTCAGCGCGGTCCACAGCATCAGCGCGCGGCCTGCCTCGTTGAACGATTTCATCGTCATCAGGCTACGCCGTATATCAGGGTGGACGATGATCGGGTCGGCCTTCTTGTCCGGCGCCTTCGGTCCGGTCAGCGAACGGCCTTGGATACGGTCCTTGGCGTAGTTCACGGCGTTCTGGTAGGCGACTTCCGAAATCGCAAGGCCCTGTGCGCCAACGCCCAGGCGGGCTTCGTTCATCATGGTGAACATGGCGCGCATGCCGCCATTCAGTTCGCCGATCAGGTAACCCTCGGCGTCGTCATAGTTCATGACGCAGGTCGAATTGCCGTGGATGCCCATCTTCTCTTCGATCGAGCCGCAGGTCACGCCGTTGCGCTTGCCCGGATTGCCCTCGGCATCGAGTACGAACTTCGGCACGATGAAGAGCGAGATGCCCTTGATGCCCTCGGGCGAGCCTTCGGCGCGCGCCAGCACCAGATGCACGATGTTGTCCGACATGTCGTGCTCGCCGGCCGAGATGAAGATCTTCTGGCCGGAGATCTTGTATGCGCCATTGCCGTTTGGAACCGCCTTGGTCCGCAGCATGCCGAGATCGGTGCCGCAATGCGGCTCCGTGAGGTTCATGGTGCCGGTCCACACGCCGTCCACCATCTTCGGCAGCCAGGTGTTCTTCTGCTCTTCCGTGCCATGCACATGGATCGCGGCGATCGCGCCATGGGTGAGGCCGGGATACATCATCAAAGCCATATTGGCGGAGACGAAATACTCGCCAACGGCCTGGTTGACGGAATAGGGGAGACCCTGACCGCCATACTCGGCCGGTACGGCCAAGCCCATCCAGCCGCCTTCGCGGTACTGGTCGTAGGCCTGCTTGAAGCTCTTCGGAGTGGTGACGGAGCCGTCGGCGTTGCGCACGCAGCCCTCCAAATCGCCGTCGCGGTTCGTCGGCTGGATGACGTTCTCGGCCAGCTTGGCCGCTTCGCCGAGGATGGCGTCCAGCATGTCGCCGCTCGCATCCGCAAACCCGGGAAGATTGCTGTAGCGCTCGAAGCCGAGTACCTCGTTGAGGACGAAAAGCGTGTCTTTTACAGGCGCCTGGTATGTCGGCATCGATTTCCTCCAACCCGATTCAGATCACCACCGACGTGGGAACGCCTCGTGGCACGTCATCCTTCCGCTAGGCAGTCTATTGACGTTTGCGTAAACGTCAATTGATCCAGAGTGCGGATTACCTTTCCCCCAGGTATCCCGCGCAGGTGCCGAACGGCAAAGGCGCGGAGAGTGCCGCGCCGGTCAAAATCAGTTCGCCAGGTTCTGCCCGGGCAGACGCTCGGTCAGCTTCTCGCGAACGATGGCCATGGCGGTCTGCAATTCCATGATCGATTCCTCGACCGCCTGGCGCTGCTTCTCAAGCCTGCCCAACTGGCGGTCGGCTTTGTCGAGAGCGACCTTCAACTGCTTGATGTTGGTGCCGGCCGGATCGTAGAGGTCCATCATCTGCTTGACCTCGCGCAGCGAGAAGCCAACCTTGCGGCCAAGCAGCACCAGCCTGAGCCGTGCGATGTCGCGCCGTGAATAAAGCCGCGTGCTGCCGTCGCGCTTGGGCTTCAGCAGGCCCTTGTCTTCGTAAAAGCGCAAGGTACGCAGGGTGATGCCGTAGCTGCGTGCAATCTCACCAATGCGTAGAAAATCGTTCGGCGCCGTGCTCGAGAGCTCTTCAACTGCCCCCAGTTGCGTGGTGAGATTCGAAAATCCAGTCATGCTCCTGCCCCGATAGAATGTTGACTCTCGAACACGTGCCGATCGTAACGCCGCACACCCCGAGCATTACGTTTACGTAAACGGCATATAGCGCATCCGTTGACGTCTCGCAAGAGCCCAGTGTGGACAGCCGAGACGGCCCGACTATAACTCCAAAACGGACAATCTTAAGGTTGATTAATCGCTTATTTACCACGTTCGGAGAAAGGTGCGTTCGTCGGTCTCCGTGGTTGTTTTCTATAGTTTTCACGGTTTTCGGAACGAGGCGGCGCCGCATTTTCGCAGGCAAAAAGCACAGCGTTCCCTTCCCGGCCGAAGAATAGGGCGAGGCGGCTTTGCCGGCTCGGTGGCGTCGAAACGGGCATCGCGATGGAAAGCAGACGGTCATACCTTGATTCCCTGAACGCAGGACGCGTTCGTCGCCCGCAGATGACGCTCGATCAGCTCAACCGCTCGCTGGAACAGCTCGAGCGGCAGCTTGAGGAACGGGGCGCGCAGCGGCTCGAGCGGGAGACGTTGAGGCAGGGCCAACACCGCCTGGCGCAGGAGGCCGCCTATTATGGCGAAGAACACGCCACGGCCTCTCAAGCCGCGCGGAAATTGCCGACTGCAAGCCCTGACGATGCCCAGCGCGAGAGCCGCGCGACCGAGCCCGTTCCAAGCCGCATCAACGAAGAGGCGACGATCGCCAAGGAACTGCAAGCCCTCCGCATCGAGCTGACGGCTGAACTCAACGCGGTCCGGGACGAGAAGGCTGACCGCGAGACCGATCATCGCGCTCATATTGGCCAGACGCAGCTCAGCCAGTTGGCGAAGGAGCTTGAAACGCTGCGCGAGGAAATGCGCCAGCAACTGAACGCAGCTCGCCGCAGTCTGGCCGACCGGGAGCCGGTGCGCGGCCTATCCCAAAGCCAGTCGGCCGAAATTTCAGAGATGCGGTCGGAGATCGAGCGCCTGACCGATGCGGTTCACAGCCTGGGACAGCGAACGGATGAGCGGCCTTTCAATGTCTTGCGGTTGGAACTCGAGCAGGCGCGCGCCGCGATGGAATTGCTGGCCCGCGAAGACAGCGTTCGCTCGATTGGGGCGCGTTGGGACGCTTTCGAGCGCCGCATAGACGTGCTTCAGGAGACGGTGACATCGGACCTTCGCGAGCGACCCGCCGATGCTGCCCTTGAGGCCCTGGCGGATCGCGTCGAACAGATGAATGCGGCGCTGCTCGGCCTGCCGGATACGCTTCCCCTGAGTTCGCTTGACGACAAGATGCGCTCGCTGTTGATCGCGGTCGAACAGTTCGTGCAGCAGCAGGACAAGCGCCATCCGCAATTGCAGGCGTCCATCGAGCATCGGCTGGACGAGATTTCGCGGGCGATTGTTGCTTCGACGGTGTCGGCAAGCTCCAACCCCGATCCCGAGCAGTCAAGGCGGATTGAGGCGCGTATCGTAGCCTTGTCGAACCAGATCGAAGCGTTTTCTTCGGGCACCCCGCTTGGGGAGGCGTTCGACCGGATGGATTCGATCTCCCGTCAGGTCCACGGCATCGCCAGCCGTCTCGATGAACCGCTGCAGGCAGTCAGCGATACGAGCGCGCTCAGTGCGATGGAGTCCCGCCTGGCCGAGTTGGCGCAGCGCATCGAGACCATGCACGCGGTTATCGAAGCGAAGGACGCCGACGGAGCGTTTCTCGACGCGATGGATGGGCGCTTCGCCGACATTGCCAGCCGGCTGGATGCGATGCGCGCCAGCGATGAGGCGATTCTCGGTCTGGAAGACCGCCTCGCAACGATTGCTTCCCGCCTTGACGAGCATGGCGACCGCGCCTTCCCGGCGCTGGATCCAACTCTTGTCGGCAGTCTCGAAGCGCATATTGCCGGCCTGTCCGAGTTTCTTTCCCGCACGGAGTTTTCAAATGGGCGCCTTGACGCGCTCAGCCCCCGGATCGACAGGCTAGAGGAAACTGTGCTCGTCGGCCGGGACGCAGTGGTCGAGACCGCCCGTGAAGCCGCTGAGCGTGCGGTGCAGTTGCTTGCCGGCGGCCCGCGCGGCGAGGTGGAGGCCGTTGCCGGCCTGGCCGGCGATCTGAAGCAGTTGGAGAGCCTCACCCGCCGCTCGGACGAGCGTAACGCCAAGACGTTCGAGGCTATCCACGACACATTGCTGAAGATCGTCGATCGGCTGGGTTCGTTTGAAGACACCAGGCGTGCCGATAGGGACGCCACTCCACGCCGCGTTCTTGACGGTCCTAAAACGCCTTCGATCGATCCGCTTGGATTGGAAGGCGGGGATTCCGAGGAAGACGAAGAACCTGCGTCCGGCGCGGAAATTGATGTGCAGCGGAGCCCGGCCGAGGCCGCTGTCGCTGCCGCCGAGGCCGCGCTGGAGGATGTCGGCCAAGCGCCTGCCGCCGGAGCTGCGATCGCAAGGCGGTCGGTGCTGCGCGGATGGTCCCGCGCCTTCTCGCGCAAGAAGAGCGTGAACAAGGAAATCGATCCGCGGAGTGAGACGTCAACCGCCATCGATAATCTGGAAGCGCCGGTGGAGATCGAGGAGCCGGTCGCCCTGGAGCAGCCGCTTGACCCGAAGGTTGCCAATCGTCCGCTGGAGCCAGGGTCCGGAGCCCCCGATCTCAACGCTATCATCAAGCGCGTTCGCGATGAGCGGGCGCGCCCGGAACTGCAGATTGAAGCCGAGGCCGCGAAGACCGATTTCATCGCGGCGGCGCGCCGTGCCGCCCAGGCCGCGGCAGCGGAAGCGGAGATCCTCAAGCGCAGCGCGCGCACGGTCAATCCGGGCGGCGGCGCCTCTTTCGCCAACAGCTTGAAGGCAAATCGCAAACCCATCCTGCTGGCGGCCGCGGCCGTCATGATCGCCATTGCCGGCTTTCAACTGGGCAAGCCGCAGTTCCGCGCAAATGGTTTGACGTCGACCGATGCCGAGCCTGCTCCGCTCGCGGGTCAGAAACTCGCCGGCCAGAAACTATTGGGCGAGAAACAGGGGATACAGAAGGCAGTGGAAAGCAAACCGGTTGCCAAGCCTGCCGCTGAAACCGGCGCGTCTGCCGCGACCCCCGTCAAGGTCAGCGCTGCTGCCGAAATAATGCAGGCGGCCGCCTTGGGCGCTTCTGCGATGGATATCGATCCACAGGAAAGTGCAGCCCTGTCGCCCGCTCCTGCAGAGCCGGCCCCGGCAGCAGCACTGATCGACATACCGGCCGATGCGGGGCCGCTGGCGCTGCGCGAGGCGGCGGCGGGCGGCGACAGCAAGGCTCTCTTCGAAGTCGCCGCACGCTATGCGGAAGGCCGGGGCGTTAAGGTGGATTTGGCGCATGCGTCGGCTTGGTACGAGAAGTCGGCCGAACTTGGATTTGCCCCCGCGCAATACCGCATCGGCAACATGTACGAAAAGGGCAACGGCGTTGCACGCGACTTCGCCAAGGCCAAGAACTGGTACCAACTGGCGGCAAAACAGGGCAACGCTGCGGCGATGCACAACCTCGCCGTTCTCTTCGCGATGGGCGCCGACGGCACCACCGATAGCGAGGCAGCCGCGCGCTGGTTCATCGCGGCTGCGAATCTCGGCGTCAAGGATAGCCAGTTCAACCTGGGCATTCTTTCCGCAAAGGGCGCCGGCGTGCCGCAAAGCCTTGAGGAGTCCTACAAATGGTTCGCGATTGTCGCCAAGACGGGTGATCAGGATGCCGCGGCCAAGCGCGACGAGGTCGCCAGATCGCTGCGGCCCGAACAGCTCGAACGTGCGCGTTCGGCCGTGGAGTTGTGGCAATCCGGGGAAATGAACGCGGAAGCCAACACGGCCGAGATCCCGTCGAGCTGGCAGGGAGACCGGGAAACGACCGCCGGCATCGACATGCACAGGGCAATCAGCAACGTGCAGGCGATCCTCAACCGCAACGGCTACGACGCGGGCGGCCCGGACGGTGTGATGGGTGAGCGCACCGCCGAGGCGATCAAAGCCTTCCAGAAGGACAATGGGCTGCAGCCCACCGGCTCCGTCGACAGGGCGCTGGTCGAGGCGTTGATCGCCAGGAAGTAGGGGCTTGCGGCGACGCTGAATCTGAAGGTCGCGCCGCTCCGTTGGCGCGGCATCTCGTAGCGGCATGGCTCCTTAACCAGTTGTCCCTATCCTTTGTGTGGAATAGCTCAGCGTGCCGTATTGTCGGCGCATCTGGGTCATATGGGCCGTTGCGGTTCTTCACGCCGCACAAGCAAAGTTCGAGTCTGTCGGGTGGGTATTTATCTTCCGATCGCCGAAATGTCGGTCAACGCCCTCGTGCTGCTCGCGATGGGCGCGGCCGTCGGCTTTCTCTCGGGCATGTTCGGCGTCGGTGGCGGCTTCCTGATCACCCCGCTGCTGATTTTCTACAACATCCCCCCGGCGATCGCGGTGGCGACCGGCGCCAATCAGGTCATCGCCTCGTCCTTCTCGGGAGCTCTGGCGCATTTCAAGCGCGGTTCCCTCGATTTCAAGCTTGGCTTCGTGCTGCTGGCGGGCGGCATCGTCGGGTCCAGCATCGGCGCCTATGTCTTCGCCATTCTGCGGGCGGTCGGCCAGCTCGATTTGTTCATCTCGCTGCTCTATGTCGCGCTGCTGGGAACGGTCGGCGGATTGATGCTGATCGAGAGCGTGAACGCACTTCGCGCCACGCGTGGCGGCGCCACCGTGACGATGAAGAAGCCCGGTCAGCACAACTGGATCCACCGCCTGCCGCTCAAGATGCGCTTCCGCGCCTCGAAGCTGTTCGTCAGCGTCATCCCGGTCATCGGCATTGGCGCTGCGATCGGCTTTCTCGCTTCGATCATGGGTGTGGGCGGCGGCTTCATCATGGTGCCGGCGCTGATCTATATGCTGAAGGTGCCGACCAATGTCGTTGTAGGCACGTCTCTCTTCCACATCGTCGTTACCGCGGCTTACACGACAATCGTGCACGCCACGACCAACCAGACGGTCGATGTCATATTGGCGATCCTGCTGATGATCGGCGGCGTCGCCGGCGCGCAATATGGCGCCAAGGCCGGCCAGCGGCTGCGGGGCGAGCAATTGCGGGCGCTGCTTGCGCTGCTCGTGCTCGCCGTCGCGCTGCGCCTGGCCTTCGACCTGTTCGTTCGGCCGAACGATGTCTACTCGCTGACCAATCTTTAGGCTGGCGATGAGGCGTCTTTTCCTCTCATCACTCGGTGCATGTTTGCTGGCTCTGGTCCCGCAGGCCTCCTCGCAAACCGGCGTGACCGAGAATGTGCAGATCGGCCTCTCCACCGACAAGGTGGTGCTGACGGCCGGGTTTTCCGGGACGGACCTGACGATTTTCGGGGCGCTTGAGAACATCGATCCCCTGCTCGCCAGACAGGGCCGCTATGACGTCATCGTCGTGCTCGAAGGACCGGCAAAGCCGGTAGTGGTGCGGCGCAAGGAGCGCGTACTCGGCATGTGGATCAACACCAAGTCCGAAACCTTCGTCAATGTGCCGATCTCCTATTCCATGGCGACGACGCGCATGCCGCAGGACATCACCGATCCCAAAAGCTATCGGCAGTTGTCCCTTGGGGTTGGGGCGATCCATATGGAGCCGCTCAATCCCCGGCAGAGCCCGGTGACGCTCCAGGAATTCACCAGGGCGCTGCGCGACCGCAAGCGCGCGACCAATCTCTACAGCACAAATTTCGGCGGCGTTGAGTTCCTGTCCCAGACCCTTTTCCGCGCCACGCTGAAGCTTGCGCCGAACGTGCCGGTCGGCACCCACAAGGCGCGCGCTTTCCTGTTTCGCAATGGCGCCTTCGTGAAAGAGAATTCCGCCCAGCTGGCCATCCTCAAATCCGGTTTCGAACAGTGGATCTACCGCTCCGCACAGGTGCACGGCTTTTACTACGGCTTGGCAGCCGTCGCGGTGGCGATGGTAATCGGCTGGCTCGGACGCATCATCTTCCGCCGCGATTGAAGCAGAAGCCGATCAGCCCGGTCTGAGCAGGGACCCGGCGATGGGGAAGACGCCGCTGTCGCCCATCATATAGGCCATCAGGCTTTCGCGCCGGAACAAGCCCGCATACGCACGGTCGAGAATATTGAGCGAACCTGTATAGGCGCCGAAGGCCGGCATGATGAGCCGAGCGCCATCGCCGGCAAAGCATCGCCGGCGCAACGACCGGCCCCGCTGGAAGATGCGCGCGCAGGGATGCAGATGACCGGCGATCTCGCCGTCCGGTGCGCCGGCTTGCGGCTCGTGACGAAACCGCAGCGCGGCAATCGCCAGTTCCGCGACTGTGGTTCCGGGCAAATCCGCCGGTGGCCTGGGATCGTGGTTGCCGGCGATCCAGAACCAGTCGCGCCCTGCCATCAGCGCGAGCAGCATCTCACGGAACGCGCCGGGCAACCTCTCGGCGCCCCAGCTGTCATGGAAGCTGTCACCCAGGCTGATCACAATGCGCGGATCGTAGCGCGCGATGACGGCCTGCAGCGCCAGCAGCGTGGCGGCGGTGTCGTAGGGCGGCATCAGCATGCCGCGGCGCGCGAAGGCGGAGCCTTTCTCCAGATGCAGATCCGACACCGCAAGCAGCCGCAGCGCCGGGACGTAGAGCGCGCCGCCATGGTCGCACACCGCCTCTTCGCCGGCGATGTCGATTTCGTTGGTGCGGGGAGACCTCAATTTGAGAGCGGGGGAAAAAGTCACGCGCTGCTACCCATCGCCTCTTCGACCAGGGACGTTTCGTCAAATGCGCTGGCGGCCTCCGCCAGCAGCGAGTCATGCGCCTCGCCCTTTACCCGCTCCTTGCCGATTTCCAGCATGACGGGCACGGCAAGCGGCGAGATGCGCTCCAGCGGCTTATGCACGATTCGCCCGCGGATGCGCGAGAGCATCTCGCCCAGTCTCCTGACATCGAGCAGGCCGGTCGCCGCGTCGGCCCGCGTTGCCTGCAGCAGGATGTGGTCCAGCTCGTGCGAGCGCAGCACATCGTAGATCAGGTCGGCGGAAACCGTCATCTGCCGTCCAGTCTTCTCCCTGCCGGGATGGCGCTTCTCGATCAGCCCGCCGATCGTGGCGCAGGCGCGAAAGCTGCGCTTCAGCAGCCAGCTGTCGGCCAGCCATGCTTCGAGGTCGTCGCCCAGCATATCCTCGTCGAACAGCTCGGAAAGCCTGATCTTCCCACGCTTAATCATATGGCCCAGATCGCCGAGGCTCCAGACGGCCAGCGAATAGTCGGTCGCCACGAAGCCAAGCGGACGCGCACCCATGCGCTCAAGCCGCCGTGTCAGCAGCATGCCCAGCGTCTGGTGGGCGAGGCGGCCTTCGAAGGCATAGGCGACCATGTAGAAGCGCTCGCCGCGCGGAAAGGTCTCCACCAGCAACTCGCCCTTCTTCGGCAACACGGATTTCTCCTCCTGCGCCCGCAGCCAGTCAGCCACCTGATCGGGCAGCGCCTTCCAGCGGCTGGGATCGTCGAGCATTTCCCGCACCTGCTCGGCAAGGTAGGTCGAGAGCGGAAACTTGCCACCGGCATAGACAGGAATGCGCGGATCATTGCCCGCCGCGTTGGACACGAAGGCTTCGGTTTCGCGAATCCCTTCCAGCCGCAGCACCTTGCCGGCAAAGATGAAGGTATCGCCCGCCGCGAGAGACTCCAGAAAGCCTTCCTCAATCTTGCCGAGCGTCGGCCCGCCGCGCCCGGCCATGCCACGCCCGGCCCGCGCATAGCGCAAGGTGAGATAAGGCTGCTCGATGATGGTGCCGACATTGAGCCGGTATTGCTGCGCGACCATCGGATTGCTGACGCGCCATTTGCCCTCCTTGCTGCGGCGGATCTTGGCGTAGCGTTCGTAGCTGCGGAGTGCGTAGCCGCCGGTCGCCACGAAGTCGATCACGCGGTCGAAGGTTTCGCGCGGCAGCCTGGCATAGGGTTCGGCGCTGCGCACCTCGTCATACAGGTCGCCGGCATCGAACGCTTCGGCGCAAGCGCAGCCGAGAATATGCTGCGCGAGCACGTCCAATGCGCCGTCCACCAGCGGCGGCGTGTCCTGCGCGCCGAGATAGTTGGCGTCGAGCGCCGCGCGGCACTCCAGAACTTCGAAGCGGTTCGCGGGCACGAGGATGGCGCGGCTAGGCTCGTCCATGCGGTGGTTCGAACGGCCAATCCGCTGCGCCAACCGGCTGGCGCCTTTCGGCGCGCCGACATGCACCACCAGATCGACGTCGCCCCAGTCGATCCCGAGGTCCAGCGTGGAGGTGGCGACGATGGCGCGCAGGCTGTTGCTCTCCATCGCCTTCTCGACGCGCCGCCGCTGGGCAACATCGAGGGACCCGTGATGCAAGGCGATTGGCAGCGAATCCTCGTTGACCCGCCACAACTCCTGAAACAGCATCTCCGCCTGGCTGCGCGTGTTCACGAACAGCAGCGTTGTCTGATGATCGCGGATCTCACGGTAGATTTCCGGAATGGCGTAACGCGCCTGATGCCCGGCCCAGGGAACGCGCTCCTCGGAGTCGAGGATTGTGATGTGCGGCTTTGCCCCGCCGGTTACGGTGATGAGGTCGGCCATGGGACGTGGGGACGGTGTGTCCCTCAAGGGCTGGACATCGGGATCGTCGAGTGGGGGCATGTCCGCCTGCTCGTCTCTCAAAGGAGAGGCAAACGCCACCTCTCCGCCCTCTGCTCTCAGCGGCACGAGCCAGCGGCGCAGCCCCTCGACATCCGCGACGGTGGCGGACAGTCCGATGGCCTGCACGGTGGGCACGAGCTTGCGCAGCCGCGCCAGATCGAGGGACAGGAGATGTCCGCGCTTCGACGTGACCAGCGAATGCAGTTCGTCGAGCACGATGTAGCGGAGGTCCTTGAAGAAGCGCCGCGCATCGTTTGCCGATGTCAGCAGCGCCAACTGCTCCGGCGTGGTGAGCAGAATATCCGGCGGGCTGTGCTTTTGGCGCTGCCGCTTGTGCTGCGGCGTGTCGCCGGTGCGCGTTTCCATCGCGATCGGCAGGTGCATGTCGGCGACTGGACGGCCGAGATTGCGCTCGATGTCGACCGCCAGCGCCTTGAGCGGCGAAATGTAGAGCGTGTGGATGCCGCGAAACGCTTCGCCGGCCTTGCGGTTGGGCCGCTCGGCGAGGTCGGTAAGGCTGGGCAGGAAGCCGGCCAGCGTCTTTCCCGCCCCTGTTGGCGCGATCAATAGTACCGAGCTCCCAGCCTGCGCCTTGGCAAGCAACTCGATCTGATGGGCGCGCGGCGACCAGCCCCGCTCGGCGAACCAGTCGACAAATGTCTGCGGCAGACGGGCCAGACCGCTGTCGGGTGCGATATGAGTTTGCGTAGTCACGCCAAAGAGCTAGCGCGGGAGCGTGGCCAAGTTCAAGAAAATAGAACAAAGCAAGAATAAATTCTTGCTGCAAGCGCCGTCAGTCACGGCGAGCAACCAGCACCAGCCCATCGATGGGCTCGTTGCGATCCATGCGGATGATATGGCGGTTCAGGGACATGACAGAAAATCCATTCGCTCCCAACTGTCCCCGCAGATAGTCTTGCGAATGTGCGTAGCGGCGTGAGGCGCGCAGAACGAAACCTTCGGGCCCGTCATGCGCCTCCACCGAAAAGGCAAACAGTCCGTTCTGCACCAGCATGCGGGCGACGCTCGAGAAAATTCGCCCCAGCGCACCGAGATACATCAGCACATCCGCCGCCGTCACAAGATCGGCGTTCATGCCTGAGCCGTCCAGCGTCTGGAGGTCTGCCTTTTCGAGATGGTCGTAGACCGTCTTGTCAGCGGCCTTTTTGAGCATGGCAGCGGAGATGTCGTAGCCGATCAACGTGCCGGCCAGGGGCCGCAGGCGCTCACCCATCAGCCCGGTGCCGCAGCCGAGATCGATCGCGGTTCCAAAGCGCCGCTCGTCCTGCGCACGGATCGCATCGAGCAAAAGGTCGGGCACGCGATATCCAAGCTTGTCGACCAGCGAGGTGTCGAAGGTCGGTGCGTACTGGTCGAACAATGCCTCGACAAAGGCGCTGGGCGGCGCTTCCGGCGCGGGCGCCGCGCCGGCCAGCGAAAGCTTCAGCGCCACGCCCGCGCGATCGTCGGGGTCGAGCTTCAGCGTCATGCGCCAGGCCTCGATCGCTTGCGGGGTCGCCCCCGCCGCCTCATGAAACTCGCCGAGGCGGAACCAGCCCAGAGCCCAGTCGGGGGCCATCTCCATGGCTCCCATCATCAGTTCGGCGGCGGCGGCCGGCTCACCATTGCCGAACAGCATCTCTGCATAGTCGGCGCGGCGATCGGCAAGCAGGTCGCCGGAGGAGCGGGGTAGCGGTTTCAAATGGATATGCACCTTGCACTGTCGCGCTGCACATACCCGCTGTCAGCAGACAGTATCAACAGGACTTTGCATCGTTCCCGAAAGCCCTATCTTGACGGGATGCGCGCTCACGACCTCCTTCGACCCCGCCCGGAAGGATTGTACTGCCCGCCGGGTGATTTCTTTATCGATCCGGTGCGGCCGGTTCCCCGCGCCCTGATCACGCACGGCCATGCCGATCACGCGCGCGCCGGACATGGCTCGGTGATGGCCACCCGCCAGACGCTGGACATCATGGCGCTGCGCTACGGCGAAGACTTCGCCGATCAGGTGCAGGCGGCGAAGCTCGGCGAGGAGACCACGGTCAACGGTGTCACGGTGAGCTTCCATCCCGCCGGGCATGTCCTTGGCTCGGCGCAAATCCGCGTCGCGCATGGCGGCACCTGCATCGTCGCCTCGGGCGACTACAAACGCCGCGCCGATCCCACCTGCCCACCCTTTGAGCCTATCCAATGCGATGTCTTCATCACCGAGGCGACCTTCGGCCTGCCGGTGTTTCGCCATCCGCCGGATGCCGAGGAGATGGCGCGGCTGCTGAAGTCCGTGGCACAGTTTCCGGAGCGCTCGCATCTGATCGGCGCCTATGCGCTGGGCAAGGCGCAACGTGTCATCCGTCTCATCCGCGATGCCGGCTACGACCAGCCGATCCATATTCATGGCGCTTTGCAGAAACTCTGCGACTATTACCGCAGCCAGGGCATCGATCTCGGCGAATTGCTGCCAGCGACGGTTGCGCCCGGAGCGAAGAGCGACTTTGCCGGCGCGATCGTGATCGGCACGCCGTCGGCTTTCGCGGATCGCTGGGCGCGCCGATTTCCCGATCCGGTGTCGTGTTTTGCCTCCGGCTGGATGCGCATCCGCCAGCGCGCCAAGCAGCGCGGGGTCGAACTGCCGCTGATCATTTCCGACCATGCGGACTGGAACGAGTTGACGGACACGATCCTGGAGACCGGCGCCGGTGAGGTATGGGTCACCCACGGCCGCGAAGAGGCGCTGGTGCGGTGGTGCGAACTATCCGGCATCGCCGCGCGGGCGCTGCATCTGGTCGGCTTCGAGGATGAGGGCGACTGATGGTGCGCTATGTCTCCTCCCTGGCCGGGCCGGGTCGTCGCCAATGAAGCGCTTCGCCGAACTGCTCGACCGCCTTGTGCTGACCCCGTCGCGCAACGGCAAGCTGACGCTGATGACGGATTACTTCCGCACGACCGAAGACCCCGACCGCGGTCTCGCGCTCGCCGCGATCACCGGCGATTTGAACATCGCCGCGGTCAAGCCCGCAATGTTGCGCGCACTGGTGACGGAGCGCCTCGATCCGGTGCTGTTCGGCTACTCCTACGACTATGTGGGAGACCTTGCGGAGACGGTATCGCTGGTGTGGCCTGAGACGGACGCTGCTCCCGATCACGCCATGACGCTTGGCGGAGCGGTGCACGCTTTGCAGTCCGCAAGCCGCTCCGATGGCCCGAAAGTGCTGGCGCGCCTGCTTGACGCGACCGACATTCCCGGCCGTTTCGCCATCATCAAGCTGGTGACCGGTGGTTTGCGCATCGGCGTCTCCGCCCGCCTGGCCAAGCAAGCGCTTGCCGACCTCGGCCAGGTCGACGTCTCGGAAATCGAGGAACTCTGGCACGGGTTGGCGCCGCCCTATCGCGAACTGTTTGCGTGGCTCGAGGGAACCGCGCCGAAGCCCGAGAGAACGGCCAAGGCTTTGTTCCGCCCCGTCATGCTCTCGACGCCGGTGGAGGACGGCGACCTCGTGAAGCTGAGCCCGGCCGACTATGCCGCCGAATGGAAGTGGGACGGCATCAGGGTGCAGGTAGTCGCCGAGGGCGGCCTGCGCCGGCTCTATTCGCGCACCGGAGACGACATATCCGGCGCGTTTCCCGATCTCGTCGAGGCGATGGATTTCGATGCGGTGCTCGACGGTGAACTCTTGGTCGGCGATCCGCGCGACAAGACAGGCACTTTTTCCGATCTGCAGCAGCGGCTCAACCGAAAGACCGTCTCTCCTAAGATGCGTGATCGCTATCCGGCCTTCGTGCGCTGTTATGATCTGTTGCAGCGTGGGCCGGATGACACGCGCGCGCTGACCTACCGGGAACGCCGCGTGGCGCTGACGGATTTCCTGCGGAGCGCCGATCCGGCGCGTTTCGACCTGTCCCGCAACATCGACTTCGACGATTGGGAACGGCTTGAACAGTTGCGCCGCACGCCGCCGCATCCGATCATCGAAGGGGTCATGTTGAAGCGGCGCGACTCGCCCTATCTGGCCGGCCGGCCGAAGGGTCCGTGGTTCAAGTGGAAACGTGACCCGCACACGGTAGACGCGGTGCTGATGTATGCGCAACGCGGCCACGGCAAGCGCTCCAGCTACTATTCCGATTACACATTTGGAGTCTGGTCGGGGCCGGATGGCGGTGAGGAACTGGTGCCTGTGGGCAAGGCCTATTTCGGCTTCACCGACGAGGAACTGCGCCAGATCGACAAATATGTGCGCGACAATACCGTTGAGCGTTTTGGCCCCGTGCGCTCCGTGCGCGCGGATCGCAAGCAGGGCCTCGTTCTCGAGGTTGCCTTCGAAGGCTTAAACCGGTCGACGCGCCACAAATCCGGCGTCGCCATGCGTTTCCCACGTATCTCTCGGCTGCGCTGGGATAAACCGCCGGCTGAGGCCGACCGGATCGAGACGCTGACGGCGATGCTGGACTGACGCGTCCCGACGACCGCGAATGCGTATCGGCCGGGCGTCAAGGCACGACGGAAACCTTGATCTCGTACACGTCGACCGCCTTGCCTGAATTCGAGAAGTCGGAGTTGATTGCGATGGTCCCCCCGGCGCCCGGTGTTGCAGCCGGCACGTCGATCTCGAACAGGTAATCCGCCTTTGTCCCCCCGACGGCGTAGCGCTTGCGGCCGCAGTCGCCGAGTTCGCTGAAATTGCAGGCAACGGACATTTCCGTGTAGCTGCCCTCTTCGGCGCGGGCGACCACGTCGAACGTCGCCTTCTTGCCCGCGATCTGCTCCAATATGCCTTGACCCACATCGAAAATGATCGCGGATCCGGATGTGCCGGAGCGGATGCGCATGAATTCGCCGGACGCTTCCTTCAGCACGTCAGCGGAGGTGTCGCCCGGCGCGCTGACCGTCGTTGGATCCGTTGGCGTGAAGACCGAAATCCAGGTTCGCTCGGGCTCGGGCGTGCCGGGCTTCGCCGGCTCGCCTTCTGTGCCCGGTTCGAAATCCTCGGTCTCCGACGCCGGACCCTCGATGCCGGTGATCTCCTGGCTCGGCGGGTTGATCAGCCCGGTCTGGATCGCCCACCACACGCCGATTGCCAGGAGGCAGAGCAGCGTCACGCCCAGAAATATTGCCGCAAAAGGCCGCCGCTTCTCGGCGCGGGCGGTTCTGCGATCTGCTATTTCGGCAACGCCGCTGGCAGTCGGCTCCGCGATCGGCCGTACGTCCGGCTTGGTCTCCAGCATGATATCCGGCACGGCAGGTGTCGGCCCCGCGGCGGACTCGACGCGTATCTCGGGCGCAACCGGTATCGTCTCCACGGAGGCCGGCGTGTCCGGCCGCATCTGGATATGCCCGGTGAAAGTCGCCTCGGGACGCTCGGCGGGAGGGTCCACCGCCACAGAGACGGCTGGCGCGTCCGCAGGAGGCTCGCCTTCGGACTCGGAGGGTTGATGGTCTTCCCTTTCCGCGGCGGTCTCTGTCACCGGCGGCAGGAACTCTTCTTCGATTTCTGTTATCTTCGCCTGCAGGCCCTTGCGACGACGAATTGCCGTCTCGACCGTCACGGACGGGTTTGCCTGCAAGGCGCGCTCAAGCGCGGCGAACGCCTGCCGGTAGACCTTCTCGCGAAAAGCCCTGTCTTCCGCTGCGCCCTTTTCGAGCGCGTTGCGTATCGCGCGTTCGATAGCGTCCAAGCAACAACCCCATCCTGCAGGCTCCGCACTCCAGGAGCGCGCGCCAAATCCCGCGCAGCCAGTGATTCGCACTCGATTCACCGGCCACGACACAACGGATATTCCCGCATTTCCCGACAATTGCAAACCTGCCTCGTCAGGCGGCGAATTCCGGGGTGGGCTGCACATTGCAAAGGCGCGGCAATTTGCTAAGGCTTACGTTTACGAAAACGTCAAAATAGACTGAGGTTATGTGCATGGCCCTGCCGGAAATCCTGCGAAAGAACGTTCGTGTCCCGGTGGTTGCGGCGCCGCTGTTCATCATATCGCATCCGCCCTTGGTGGTGGAGCAGTGCAAGGCGGGCGTCGTCGGCTCATTTCCGGCGCTCAACGCGCGCCCCGAAGCACAGCTTGACGAATGGCTGGCCGAGATCACCGAAGAACTGACTCGCTACAACGCAGCGAATCCGGAGCGTCCGGCGGCGCCTTTTGCCGTCAATCAGATCGTGCACAAATCCAATACTCGCCTCGAGCACGACCTTCAGATGTGCGTCAAATACAAAGTGCCCGTGGTCATTTCCTCGCTCGGCGCGGTCGAGGAGGTCAATCAGGCGGTGCACTCTTACGGCGGCATCGTGCTGCACGACATCATCCACGATCGTCACGCGCGCAAAGCCATCGAGAAGGGCGCCGATGGCCTGATCGCGGTCGCTTCGGGCGCCGGCGGACATGCCGGAACGCTGTCGCCTTTTGCACTGGTTCAGGAGGTCCGCCGCTGGTTCGACGGGCCGCTGCTGCTTTCGGGCGCCATCGCCACCGGCCGCGCGATACTTGCGGCACGGGCGATGGGTGCGGACATGGCCTATATCGGCTCGCCCTTCATTGCGACGGAAGAGGCGCGGGCGGTCGACGCCTATAAGCAGATGATCGTCGACTCCAATGCCGCCGACATCGTCTATTCCAACCTCTTCACCGGCGTTCACGGAAATTATCTCAAGGGCTCGATCGTCGCCCAGGGCATGGATCCGGCGAACCTGCCGCAGTCCGATCCGACCAGCATGAATTTCGCGACCGCCGAAGCGAAGGCCTGGAAGCAGATCTGGGGCTGCGGCCAGGGGATTGGCGCGGTTCAGGCGGTGGTTCCCGCTGCCGCCCTGATTGAGCGGCTGACGCGCGAATATGAACAGGCGAGGGCAGAACTCCATGCTGCGTAGGCGGGCGCATGCACTCGAACCCGAATGACATGGCATTCTAAGCGATGGACATCCCTTCATCAGCAGGCTACACCGGACAGGCATATTTTCCTCTTGGAAGGAGCGCAGCATGCTGTCGCATGAGCGCGTCTGGGCCGCGATCGATGCGCTCGCCGCGCGCAATTCGCTATCGGCCTCAGGCCTTGCGAAACGCGCCGGACTGGACTCGACCGCCTTCAACAAGTCGAAGCGGCTGTCGGTGGACGGGCGCCCGCGCTGGCCGTCGACCGAGTCGCTGGCGAAGATCATCGACGCTACCAATTCCTCGCTTGACGAATTCATGAGCCTGCTGGGCGAGGGTGCTGCGTTGCGCCCAGCAAAGCGTGTCCGCCGCCGCGCGACCGTGCCGCTGCTCGGCTTTGCTCAGGCGGGCGGGGGCGGGTTTTTCGAGGATGCCGGCTTCCCGGTCGGGCAGGGGTTCGACGTGATCGAACTGCCCGACGGGCAGGCGGAAGGCTCCTACGCCTTGAAGGTGCAGGGCGATTCCATGCTGCCGCTTTACCGCGACGGTGACGTGCTGGTGGTGCGCCCCGAGGCGACCCTTCGCAAGGGCGACCGTGTGGTGGTGCGCACCGTGGGCGGCGAGGTCATGGCGAAAGTGCTGGCGCGCCGCTCGACGGAGGAAGTCGAGCTGCGGTCGCTCAACCCGGAGCACCCCAACCGGCGCTTCGCCGCGCGCGAGATCGAGTGGGTCGCGCGCATTGTCTGGGCCAGCCAGTAGCGTGCGCATGAACCGCTTCGCAGCCTCCGCCATTGCGGTTGTCGGTGTACTTGCGGGAGTGGCCGGAATCCATGCGGCCGGCCGCATCCTCGCCGCGCAACAGGATGCCATTGCGGCAGCCACCAGCATCGAACTCGACGCTGACACGGAAGAGCTTGCACTGCGCGCTGCCGAGGGTGAGAGCGGCGAGGAGACCGCCGAACCGGACCAGGCCGATGAAGCCGAAGCTTCCGGCGAGCCGCCCGCCGGCGATGACCTACAGCGCGTCGCGCCGCGCGCTCCGCTGAGCGACGTGGACGGCGCCCAGAGCCCGGAGCCTGGACACCAAGCGTGGAAATCGCTGCGGCTGTTCAATCCGGTCGCGGTTTCTGCCGGCGTGATCGAAGCGCAGGGCTATCGCGTGGCGCTGGAAGGGGTCGATCCGGTGCTGGTCGACGACGAATGCACTTTCGAGGGCCGCACATGGCCCTGCGGTGCGCGGGCCAGAACCGCGTTTCGCTCCTGGTTGCGCGCCCGCGCCGTGCAGTGCGTCGTCCCGGCGAAGCCGGAGTCGGAGTCCATCACCACCGACTGCCGCATCGGCAATACCGACCTTTCGGCATGGCTTGTCGCCAATGGTTGGGCGCGCGCCGCCGAGGGTGGGGATTATGCGGAGGCTGCGGAGCAGGCAAGAAGCGCGAAGAAGGGGATTTTCGGGCCGCCGCCTGTGCGGGTCGATGCCATGCCTTCCCCGGGTACGCCGGAGCCGCTCGACCTTCAGGGCGTAGACCCCGCGCCGGCGGATATTCCCGAACCCGCGGCTCCGCCGACGGCCAATGGGATTTTCCCACCCGCGCCGCCGGCCGATATACCGCAAGTCACGCCGTAGCGCCTACTGCGATCCGGCTACCCTTTGTCTTCGAAGGGATCAAACACCGAACTCGCGGACAAAGACGCGGCCGACCCAACGCCACAGCCGTGCGGCCAGGCTTTCCGGTCTGGCGTCGATCAGCAGCGTTCCCCGCACCGTCTGATTGACCGGCGGCATGTCGCCGACGACGTTGCCCCGCACCGCATAGTGCGCGGTCACCGGGCTCAGCGTGTGGTTGGCGAGTTCATAGACCGCAACAGGTCCGCCATGCACCGACGCGAGCTCGGGCAAATCCACCCGTGTGACGCCATAGGCGCTGATCGCTTGCAGTTTCACGGATATTTTGGACCGCGTCAGGTCGTTGGGGACGAAAATTGCGCTGGCATCGTCCGCGATGCGCGCCCTGTCATCACCTTCGACATAACCTCTGATCGCCAGCGTCCCGCTGCGCGCCAGATAGCCGAGTTGTTGCGACCGGCCGATCCACCGGCCGGGCACTACGGATGCGCTGATGTCGGCCATGCGTCCATCGAAGGGCGCGCGGACGATCAGCCGCTGCTCGCGTTCCTCCAGTCCCGCGCGCTGCGCCTGCAGGGAGGCGAGCTGACGCTCGATCGTGCCGCTTGCCGTCAGATCGTCTGTGTCGGCGCCGATGCGCGCCAGCCGCAGTTCTGCCAGCGCTATTTCGATATCCGCCAGCTTGCGCTCCTGCGCGCTGGCGGGAGAGCTGATCTCAAACAGGATGTCTCCCTGCCTGACCTCCTGGCCGCGTTCGACCCGGACAGCCGTCACACGTCCGGGCTCCTGCGGAAACAGCCTCGCGAACAGCTCGGGCTGCAGCACCGCAGGCGCGGAGACCCGGGTGGAGACAGGGATGAAAACCAGGGCGATGCCGACACCGAGGGCGGCAAAGGTAATGTAGCTGCGCGGGCTCGCCAAGATATCCTGACGCATGGCGTACCATTCCTTCAGTTCGTGCCACGCCGGGCGGGTGATAAAGAATCCGATCTCGACCGCGAAGAGCATGATGCCGACGATCTTGATGAAGAAATGATAGACCAGAAGCGCGATACCCAAATAGAGCATCAGCCTGTAGATGGCCGTGGCGATCGCATAGAGCGTGAGAAAAGCGTCGACGCTACGCGGAAAATATTCCGGTGGGGGTGAGCCTGTCGCGAACAGAAATTCTCTCAGCCGCCAGCGCATGTGGCGAAACGCGCGCGGCTGCAAATTCTCGATGCCGACCGCGTCGGCGAGAATGTAGTAGCCGTCGAAATGCATGAACGGATTGGTGTTGACGATGATGCTGAGCACCCAGCCGACAGCCGCGACAACGAACACCGCGCTGCGCAACGGCCCATCCGGCAGGAACGACCAGAGAAGCAGCGCATAGGCGGCAACCGCGAATTCGACCAGCATTCCGGCAGAGTCGATCGCCAGCCGTTGCTTGCGCGACTTCAGACGCCAGGCGTCTGAAACGTCCGTATAGAGCAAGGGCATCAGAACCATCATCGCCACGCCCATCGTCGGCACGCGGCATCCATACCGGTGAGCGACATAGGCATGGCCGAGCTCGTGCAGCGATTTGATCAGGGTAATCGACAGCAGGGAGATCGCGGCACCTTCAAGGGTGAAGACATAGGGGAAGGTTCCCTTGAACGCCTCCCACTGCCGCGACACGAAGTAGAGCCCGACAATCCCCGCCAGAGCGGTGATGAGAAAGAAGGTCCGATTGAGGAGCAGCGAGACCATCGGCCAGGTGGCCTTGAGGAAACGGCTTGGGCGCACCAGCGGAATCTTGAAGAACAGGTATCCGTGGATCACCTGCATGAAGAGCGAATGCCGGGCCTTCGACGCTTCGTGGAGGCTGCGCCAGGAGCCTGACAATGGCATCGAGAAGAAGAAGCTGGCGTCGAGCAATCTCATCGCGGCGCCGATTTCCTCGGGGCTGGTCTCGCGCCCAAAGGTTCCAGCCACCGCGGCGTTCAGCTGCGACACGGTGCGGGCGCGGTTCCACACGGAGAGCAACTGGAACATCTCGTAAGTAATGCGGAAGAACCGGTTGCGGATCGGATCGAGGACTATCCAGACCGGCGCACCGGAATAGCTAACGCCGCCACGGACGATCTGCAGATCTTCCCGCAGGGGCGGCAGCGGGATGTCCTGAGAGGCTAGATCCCCAGCCATTGCCGCATTGCCGCGACCGGGCGCCGCAAGAGATAGAAAGCCAGCGGGACCTTGTCGCCATAGACCTGCGCGGTGCCGCGTGTCCCAAGCCGTGTGGCAGCCTCACCTGCGGCAAGCGTCGCGTAAATGCGGTAGGCCATGGTGTTGTTTTCGATCGTCTGGGCTTCGAAGGAGACCGAGCGCACGACGGCATCCATTGGCTTCAATGGATCGGAGTCCAGAAAGGCGCGCACTTTCGCTCCTTCCTTCAGGGCGATTGCATCGGCGACAGGCAAATCGATGCGCAGCTCGATGCGGCCCGGGTCGGCGATCTCCATGATCCGCTCACCCGTCGCCACGGGACGGCCAATCCACTCGCGGGGATCGCTGAACACAGCCACACCTGCCGAAGGAGCCGGAATTTCGCTGCGGTTGAGCAGGTCGCGTGCATAGTCGCGCTTGGCTTGAGCCAGCGCGAGCTCGCTTCTTGCGACAGCCAGTTCGGCGCGCATGCGGGGATCGGCGACGGCGCTCTGCGTAACCTGCTTCAGCCGCGCTTCGGCAACCTCGATATTGCGCTCCGAAACAGCGAGATCGTTGCGCAACGCCGTCGCAGCGAGGCGGACCAGCACTTGGTGGTCGCCGACCTGCTGGTTTGGTGCGACAAGAATATTTTCGATGACACCGTCCATCGGCGCAGCAACGACGCGCGGATCGATGGCTGTGACTTCGGTAGGCGCCAGTACCGTCAACGGAACGGGAATGAAACCCGCAGCCGCGACCGACACGATAGCGGCGGCGCCCAGCCAGCTCAGCTTGAACCTCGGGGCTACCTTCCGCCTGCCGGCCAGCGCCAGCCAGGCATGCGCATACGTCTCCGAGAGGCGGCCGGAGACGATTACATCCTGCTCGTTCCAAGGCACTTCGCGCGACAGCAGCATGCCGGCGAAGACCTTCTTGTCGCGCGTCGTCAGCGGCACCCACAAAATGAAGCGATAGGGGTATTCCTTGTGTTCGAGGTCATCCGGCTGGCAGTAGGCCGGCAACACGAATTCGCGCATTTTATCCAGACCGGTATCGGCGCCCAGCGCGGCAACCAGCGATTCGATCCAGCGCAGCCGAGGTGCATCCCGATCGACCTTGCCGATGGAGGAGACCTGGTCGATGCGCGGTTTCATGCCCGTGCCGGTGAGCACGAAGACCTGTCTGGCGCGCGCCAGCTTCATGGTCTCATTGGCGATGAGGAACTGAAGCTCGCCGACGGTCGCGGCGCGGCGCGCCTCGGACTCGGTCTTCAACAGCAGTTCAAAGCCCGAGCGCGCAGGATCCGGTGGCGGTGGGGAGGCCGGAGCGGCCGGAGCCGGCGGCGCTACCGAAACGACATTGTCCTTGTTGCGGGGCTCAGCCATTTGGCACTGTGAAGCGCACCGGTCCGCTCATGCCGGGCAGCACGCTCTCGAAATCGCCGGTAAAGCGGCCGATCACCTTGATTGTTTGGCTGACAGGATCAACGACAGGCGCGATCTCAGCCACCTCAGCATTCAAGGACTTGTCGTTTTCCTCGATGTTCATGCTGAACGTTTCTCCAGTCTTCAGCCAACGCAGCCAGTTCGCCGGAAGGAGCATTTCGATCTCCAGGCGCTGATTGCCAACGATCTGCATCAACGGCCTGGTCCGGTCGGTGAGTTCGCCGACATTCGCAAGACGCGCCGCCACGCGGCCGTCAAACGGCGCCTTGATCGTACATTGATCGAGCTTGATGCGAAACGTATCGGTCTCCGCCGCCGCCTGATCGGCCTTTGCCTTGGAAAGCTGGACCTCGAAGCGTCCTACAGCGTTCAACTTCGCAAGGCGTGCGTTGTTCTGATAGGTCAACTGCTCGGCGGCCTGACGCGCTTCAGCGGAGCGCAACTCGGATTTGAGGCCCTCGCAATCGAACGCCGCAAGCGTGTCGTCCTTCCTGAAGCTTTGCCCCTCGCGAAACGGCAATTCCGTAATCCTGAAGCCGAGGTCGCTTGAGATCGAGGCCTCGTTCACGGCCTTGACGATGCCGCGCATGGATGGAGAAGATTCCTGGGCAAAGGCGTAAGAGGCCATAAGAGCCGCCGCCATGACGCTCTGCGAGGCAAGCAAAGCGCGTAAGCGGGGCCTAACCTTCATCGTGGAATCCTCTCGCCTACTCGGCGGTAGCCACCAGCAATTTAGGCGCGTTGCCTCGTTCCGTCCACATGTCGCGCAGCTGTTTTGCAACCACGTCGACAGGCTGGCTCAAGTCGATCCCTGCAGGGAACGGGTTGATGCCAAGCGAGGCATAGACATTGGCATAGGCATTC
>DATDBN010000144.1:0-3101 GCA_036524835.1 Mesorhizobium sp.
GAAGGCGGGAAGACACCGCTCACGCGGCCTGGCGGACCTTGAACCAGCCTTTTGTGGCTTCGATTACGGCCCATAGCTTTGGGGGAATGGCGAGCCGCGCGACGTCGGAAGCGGCGAGTTCGAGCGCTACGGCGCCGGAGGCGTTATCTCGCGCAAATGCAGCCCAGTCCGGATTCATCACCAGCCCTTGGCCTATGGCGACGAGTGATAACCCAGCCGCGATCGCCTGTTCGGCCTGTTCGGGCGTTCGGATATGGCCGGCAGCGATGAGCGGAATACGCCCGGCGATGTGGTCGCGCATCAGCGTGAGGATCGTGGGCCCATGCTCCCCGCCAATCGGCTTCGCATCGAGCGCGTTGCCGAGCGAGACGTGCAGATAGTCGATACGCGCTTCGGTCAGACGGTCCACGAGGCGCAGCGAGTCACCGCTGCGCAGTCCGCCTTGATTGGGTTCGTCCAGAGATATGCGATAGCCGAGCACGAAGGGACGTTCGGCCTTCTCGGCAATCACCTTGCGCACCGCGTCGACGACCGCGAGCGGAAAACGCATCCGCTTTTCGAGCGAGCCGCCCCAATGATCGCTGCGCCTATTGAAATAAGGGGAGAAGAAGTTTTGCAGCAGGAAGCCGTGCGCCCCATGCAGCTCGACGCCGTCGAAGCCCGCTTCGATGGCGCGGCGGGTTGCTTCGCCGAAGGCGTGGACCACCTCTTCGATTTCCTCGTCGGCAAGCGCGCGCGGCGTGACCGAGGGCGCGAACGGGCCGACGTCGCCGGGGACCGCGCTCGCCGCGACGATATCCAAGACGAGGTCAGGGTGAGTTTTGACGCCTGCATGGAAGATCTGAAGGATTGCCGGTGCGCCGCCGCTCTTTGCTGCTGCCGCCAGGCGCTTCAAGCTCGGGATGAACTTGTCATCATAGGCGGCGAATTCGCCGGTGAATCCGATCCCGTTTTCTTGAACATGGGTGCAGCCGGTAATCACCAGGCCCACGTCCTTCACGCGCAATCGGTAGTAGGCCTCTTCTTCTGCGGAGACCGTGCCGTCGTCATTGCCGGCCCAGGTGGTCATCGGCGCCATGACGACGCGATTGCGGAGCGCGAAGCCGTAGCTGAGGGAGAAAGGTTCGAGAAGCGCGGGGCGTTGCATGTTTGGCTGTCCATCCTTGCTGATACCAACGGCGGGTGAAAGCTTCCGCTGATGGGTTTTCAGATAAAAGCTGGCCACCAATGGAACTGGGTTGAGGATCTGATCCTGTCGTCATCGTCGGCGAGATCACAGCACCGCTCGCCCAAGGCCTGATCGAGATCGGCCAAGGTCGTGAAATGACGGTTGGCGAGCGGCTCGTTGATCAAGGGCCAGAGGTGCTCGGCCGGCTGGAGTTCGGGAGAATAGGGCGGCAGGAACTCGAGGTGGATGCCTTCGGGAACGACCAGATCGGTGGCGACGTGCCAACCGGCGCCATCGAGCACGAGCACGACCAGATTGTCCGGTCCGGCGCCGACCTCACGGGCGAAGGCGGCCAGGATCTCGCTGAACATCGCCGTGTTGACCGCCTCGGCGAGGAACCAGACCACCTCGCCGGTGGCCGGCCGCACGAAGCCGAAGACATAGAGCCACTGGAACCGGTGATGGCCGAGCGCCAGCGGGCGCTGGCCGCGGCGCGCCCAGACCCGGCGGATGACCGGCTTGAGGCCGGCGCGATGTTCATCGAAGGCCCAGACCTGCACCGACCGGCCCGGCTCCTCGCGCGCCAGCTCTTCCATACGGGCGCGGAAATCGGCCTTGAACCGCTCCTGGGCGGCGAAGTCGCCCCGGGCATGGCGCGGACGCGGCACCTGACGGGTGAACCCCAGGCGCCGCAAGTATTCCAAGCCGCGTCGCGGTGAAACCAGACGGCCGAGCAGGCCGCAGATCCATTGCGCGACCAGACGGCCGGTCCACAGGCCGCCATCAGGCGGTGGATCATCGAGCGCGCGGTCAAGGCGCTCGCGCTGTTCGGCGTCGAGCAACGGTCTGGAGCCGGGGTTGAAGCGGCGCAGATCGCCCAGCCCGTCAACCCCGGCCTCGTTATACCGTCCGACAAGAACGCTGATCCAGCGTTGCGAATACCCGGTCATCTCGGCCGCGACCTTCGCCGGCCGGCCGTTTGTCAGCAGCCAGAGAATCTGGAGATGCGTGCGCTTGATCGGGTCCTGTTCCTCCCGATACCGATGATACAACTCATCGGCATCAAGATGTTCAATCAGATAAACCTTGCTTCCCATGCTCAGTAAATGGGAGCCAAATCCCTTCATTGGAACCCTTCACCCGCCGTTGGTATTACAAGGCGGACCAGGCGGCGGGACAGGATCGAGATGAAGGCGATCTCGATGAAAGCGACGAGGTGCCCCTCGGTCCGCTCGAAGATGGTGTGTGTGCTGCAGACGTACATGGGAAAGGAGTTCAACGTGAACGAACAGACCGTGTAGACAAGCTGTGCGGGAGATGAGGGTTGGCCCCTCGGGATCGGCTTTCAGGAGCGGGTCTCAAACCACTCCAAGCTGCTGCGGTCAAGAGCCGTGGTGGTGAGCGTTGGAGGAAAAGTTCAAGGAAATACCTTGAGCAGGTATGTGTCGGAGAGACGAACGAAAGTGAACCCTTCGAAGACGCGTCGTTAGCGAGAGGACCGTCGTCAAAACCGGGAGTGACACGATCTCCCGGGACAAGCCTGCCGGGAGCCTGATGACTGGGCAGGCGGCGACCGGCGTAAAGGGGGCGTGAAGCCGACACAGGCTCTCGTGTGGAACTGCGGGAACCAGTCGCTCCGATGTCAAGGGAGAAGCTCAAGTGGCGACAACCACGAGGCGAGAGTACCAATGCGGAGCACTGGGGCGGACCGATCCGTAGGAGCGATGAAGGCCCTGTAATGGGGCTGGAGCAAAGGGATCGGATCAGGTGGTTGCCTTCTCGTGACAACTGGAAACAGGAGGACGCGATGAATGCAACAGACAAGCCGCTCAATGATGAGCGGCGGGTTTACCTGATGGGAGCTGTGTGAGGCGAGAGTCTCATGCACAGTTCTGCGAGGGGCCGGAGGTGCAATTCCTCCGGCCTACTCACC
>DATDBN010000145.1:0-6479 GCA_036524835.1 Mesorhizobium sp.
CGGGAAGGCGAGCGGGCGGGTCGCAGCAGCGGCGCGCTTTTGCACAATGGGCGGCGGTGCGACATTGGCGAGACCGAGCCTGTAGAGGGAGATGCCGGTGTCGACGATGCCGGTGCCTTTGCCATCCTTCAGGAATACCGGGCCGGGCTTTGGCTTGGCCGCCCGCAGGGGCGGCAGCGTGACGGAAATCCCGCGTGCCAGGACAATGACCAGCCGCCGCGTGGCGGCTTCGGCCGGACGCAGGAGCCGCAGGATCGCGACATAGAGATGGCGCGGCAGTGTGGAAGCGCTGCCCGCGTCGCCTCGGGCGCGCAAAAAGGTTCCACCCGTAGCAGTCCATCCCGCCATGGCGACAAGGCTGGCCAGGATGCGCTTCAGCGCTGCGTGGTTTCGGTCTACCGCGATTTTGTTTTCCACCATCGCCGCCTTCCTGCCTTCGACTGGTGGAGGGATCATCGTGCGGTTTTGAAAGGTGGTGGATGGGATATGCGCGAGATTCTTGGGAGACGTTGATTTCGCTGGCAAATATTTGCCCGCTCACGGGAGTCTCGTTCACATCCCCAGCGAGGTCGATATTTACATTGTCGGGGTGGATTCTCCGACATAGAATCCGTCCAGAATGAGGGCGGCGCGGCGGATGATGATTATGATAACGAACGCGAAGACCGAAGTGAATCCACATTGAGGTGATCCTCCTCAATACCACGCGCTCTCTCGCAACTCGTCAACGAGCCGTCAGTTCACTGCTCCCGCCCTGCCCCGCCACAGCCAGACGCCGAGCACGGCGGCGAGCGCCGCCGCCAGGCCGAACCAGGTGACGGCGTATTGCAGATGGCTGTTCGGGAGGTCGACCATCGTCACGCCGCCGATGGGCAGGCCGCCGGGGTTCGGCGTTGCATCGGCATCGATGAAGAAAGGTATCAGTCCGGGCCCCTCAATCCCGGCCTGCCGCGCCATCAGGGTGATGTCTTTCCAGTAATAGATATTCTTCACCGGGTCGTTGTCGGGCACCACCCATGACGGCTTTTCGCCAAGGGGATTGCGGGCCAGCCCCGTGATCGTGATCGGACCTGCGACCACACTTGGCATGCGGCTGGCGGGATCCTTGCGCTCATAGGGAATGAAGCCGCGATTGACGAGAACGGCGTTGTAGTTGGCAACCTCTGCGTCGCCCTGCGGCAAGAACGGCGTATAGACAAAATATCCGGTCGCGCCGTTATGCGTGGCGAAGAAGTATTGCTCCTTGCTGTAATCGAAGAGGCCGGTCACCGTAACCGGGACATAGTCCACATCCTGCGTCTGGGTGAAGCGCTGGATGACGTCGGCAAGCGGCAGAGGTTTGGAATGGATCCGCTGGTCAATCTCAGCCAGAAGCCCTTCCTTCCAGTGCAGGCGCTGCACCTGCCACGATCCCAGAGCAATGAGCACGACGAAGGCAAGCAGGCCGCCGATCAGTGCGAAGATACGCGCCCGCGGCGCGACCGCGGCGTTTGCTGATACGCTGCCGGTCATTGGCCGCCGTCGATGCGGCCCTCGGCCGCCCTGTTGCGAAACTGCAAGGCGATGAGCACCCCCTTGATCAGCCTGAGAGCTGCCAGGCTGAGCACCACCGTGAGCGGGATCCAAAGCAGAAAATGCAGCCAGAGCGGCGGGTTGTAGGAAACCTCCATCCACAGCGCGAGACCCACGACGATGAAACCGATGATCAGGATGACGAACACCGCCGGACCGTCGCCGGAATCGGCGAAATCATAGTCGAGGCCGCAGACGCCGCAGCGCTTCGACAGGGCCACAAGCCCGGAGAACATGCGTCCCTGGCCGCAGCGCGGGCAGCGTCCGCTCAATCCGGCCGAGATCGGATCGACCGGAGGCCAATGCGCCTTGTCGTCGCTCACGGTGTGATCTCGATCGGGGTGCCGGGTGCGACGAGGCTGATGATTTCATCCATTTCAGCATTGGTGACAGCGATGCAGCCGCTCGTCCAGTCGAAACGCTGCACCAGCCAGCTCGCCCAGCCAAAGCCATTGTACTGGCCGTGGATCATGATGTTGCCGCCGGGCGAGAGGCCGGCTTTCACCGCTCGCGCCCGATCGGTGCCGTTCGGGTAGGAAATGTGCATGGACCGGTAGGCGACGCTGGTCGGATTTTCCCAGCGATGACATAGCGGCCTTCCGGCGTGCGCTGGTCGCCTTCGGCGCCCTTGTGGCCGACCGGGTTGCCGCCAAGGGCTATCCTGTAGGTCTTGACGAGCGAGTTCCCGGCGATCAGCCACATGCGGCGCTCGGATTTGTCGACCCGCACCACCGTGACCTTTCGCGGCTTCAGCGCCTCCTCGACCGCCAGTCCGGGATCGGGCGTCAAAGCGGCGTCGGTGGCGAAAGCTGGAGAGCCGCCAAGAAGGGCGGCCAGGCAGAGGAGAAATGACGGCGCGCGGTGAACCATGCGCGGCAAGCTCGTCTGTCAGTTGGACGAAAGGGTGGAAGCGGCCAGCATTTTTCGTGGCCGCCTCCGGGATGGAAATCGTCAGTGACCGTGCGCGATCGGTGCGCCGGCTGAGGCCCAGACATAGATGCAGGCAAACAGGAAGAGCCAGACCACGTCGACGAAGTGCCAGTACCAGGCAGCGGCCTCGAAGCCGAAATGCTGCTTCGGCGTGAAATGGCCTTTCATCGCCCGGATCAGGCACACCGCCAGGAAGATGGTGCCGACGAAGACGTGGAAACCGTGGAAGCCGGTCGCCATGAAGAACG
Source organism: Mesorhizobium sp. (assembly GCA_036524835.1). Lineage (GTDB taxonomy): Bacteria > Pseudomonadota > Alphaproteobacteria > Rhizobiales > Rhizobiaceae > Mesorhizobium_G. The sequence goes on from DATDBN010000145.1 coordinate 2,751, forward strand.
TGGCGCCGTAGATGGAATCCTTGAACGCGAACGGCGCGTGAATGTATTCATAGGCCTGGACGAAGGAGAAGAGCACGCCCAGCCCCACGGTGATGGCGAGACCCCACACCAGCCCCTTGCGGTCATCGTGCAGCAGGGCGTGGTGCGCCCAGGTGACCGTCGTGCCCGACAGGAGCAGGATGATCGTGTTGTACAGCGGCAGATGGAAGGGATCGAGCACTTCCAGGCCCTTGGGAGGCCAGGTACCGCCGGTGAAAGCCAGTCGCGCATATTGATCCGCCTCGTTGGCATAGAGTGAAGCGTCGAAGAACGCCCAGAACCAGGCAACGAAGAACATCACCTCGGAGGCGATGAACATCAGCATGCCGTAGCGCAGATGCAGCGACACGACCTTGGTGTGATGTCCCTCATGCGCTTCCTTGATGGTGTCCGACCACCAGGCGAACATGGTGTAGAGAACGACCAGCAGGCCGATCAGCAGCAGCCACGGGCCGGCGATGTTGACGCCGAGCAGCGGGAAGGCATTGCCCTTGAGGTATTGCATGTAGGCGACAGCGCCGAAGGCCATGAGCAGCGCGCCGACCGAACCGATGAACGGCCACGGGCTTGGAGGAATGATGTGATAGTCGTGCTGCGGCTTGGCGTGTGCGTCTGCCATATCAACCCCCGAGTCCTTCGGTCTTCAATGCGCTGTTTTGTCCTGAAGGAACCGCCGCTGCAATCGGCTTTTCGGCTCCGGACTGGAAAAATGTGTAGGAAAGCGTAATCGTCTTGACGTGCTTCAGTTCCGGCACATCGGCGATGGCCGGATCGATGTAGAAGACGACCGGCATGTCCACGGTCTCGCCCGGCTGCAAGGTGGTGTCCGTGAAGCAGAAGCACTGGACCTTGTTGAAATAGGCGCCGGCAAGCTCCGGGGTGACGTTGAACCGCGCTTCGCCGGTGACCGGCGTGCTGGCCCGGTTGGTCGCGGTGTAGTGGATCTGCGCCGTCTCGCCGATGCGCATCGCAACGTCGCGCTTGACCGGCTGGAAGTCCCAGAAAATCCCGTTGGTATTGGCGTCGAAGCGCACCGTCATCGTGCGGTCGAGAATTCGGTCGGAATATTGCTCGACGCGCTGCGTGGTGCCGCCGTAGCCGGTCACCTGGCAGAACAGCGAATAGAGCGGGACGGAGGCGTAGGCGACGCCGATCATGCCGAAGAAGACACCGGCGCAGATGATCGCGGTGAGGCGGTTGCCGCGCTCTGTCGCAGGATCGATCTCACGGGGCGGCGTCATCGCATGGGCCTCAGAAACCGCGCGTCAACACGGCGGAGCCGAGCTTCACGATGCTGGTGACGTAGACCATCAGGACGAACAGAACCAGGGCAATGCCGATTGCGACCGAGCGGCTGCGCTGCGCCTTTTTCTGCGCATCGGTGGGTGTGACGGTTTCCAGCTTTTCCACCGCGCTCATGCTCCCGCCGCCGTCATGAAGGCGCGCGATGCGACGCTGTCGGCGAGGTAGATCGCGAAGATGGCGAAGAGGTAGAGCAGGGAATAGCCGAACAGCGCCTTGGCCGGCCGCATGGCGCGGTCCGCATCGGACATCCTCAGCACCTTCCAGGCATACCAGACGAAGCCGGCGCCAAGCGCTGCCGCGGCGGCGCCGTAAATGTCGCCGGTGAAGCCGAAGCCCCATGGCAGCACGCCGATGATCGCGACCAGCAGCGCATAGGCGAAGATCTGGCGGCGCGTCGAGGCAGCACCGGCGACGTTCGGCATCATCGGAATGCCGGCGCGCGCGTAATCCTCCGACTTGAACAGCGCCAGCGCCCAGAAATGCGGCGGCGTCCACAGGAAGATGATGAGGAAGAGCAGGACGCTTTCCAGGTTGATCGAACCGGTGGCGGCCGCCCAGCCGATCATCGGCGGGAAGGAGCCGGCAGCGCCGCCTATGACGATGTTCTGCGGCGTCCAGCGCTTCAGCCACATCGTGTAGATGACAGCGTAGAAGAAGATGGTGAAGGCGAGCAGCGCGCCTGCGACCCAGTCGATGAAGACGCCCAGCGTGAGCACCGAAAGCACCGACAGGACCAGGCCGAAGACGAGCGCCTCGCCGGGCTGCACGCGGCCGGCCGGAATGGGGCGGCTCGCGGTGCGCGACATCATCGCGTCGATATCCGCGTCGTACCACATGTTGAGGGCGCCCGAGGCCCCTGCCCCGACGGCGATGCACAGGATGGCCGTAACCGCCACCATCGGATTGAGGTGAACGGGCGCTGCGACCATGCCGACAAAGGCGGTGAAGACGACCAGCGACATGACGCGGGGTTTCAACAGCGCGACATAGTCCGACGCCGTCGCCTCGGAGAGGCGGACGCCACTATCAAGTCTGTTGTCGACTAGCGCCATGCGCGGCAATCACTTCCGTTGCCGAGACCGCAAGGCGCGGTCCCGTGTTTGTCAGACGAGGATCAGCGGATCCTCGGCAGTTGCTCCCACTGGTGGTAAGGCGGCGGCGAAGGCAGCTGCCATTCCAGTGTCGTCGCACCTTCGCCCCACGGGTTTGCGCCAGCGATGCGCTTCTTCGAAAACGCTTCGAAGATGCCATAGAGGAAGATGAAGACCGCGAAGAACGAAAGGTAGGAACCGTAGGACGAGACAAGGTTCCAGCCCGCGAACGCATCCGGATAGTCGATGTAGCGGCGCGGCATGCCGGCCAGGCCAAGGAAATGCTGCGGGAAGAAGATCAGGTTCACGCCGACGAACGTCACCCAGAAATGGGTGCGGGCAATGAGCGGGGAATACATGTAGCCGGTCATCTTCGGGAACCAGTAGTACCAGCCGGCGAAGATGGCGAACACCGCGCCCAGCGACAGCACGTAGTGGAAGTGCGCGACGACATAGTAGGTGTCGTGCAGAGAACGGTCGAGACCGGCATTGGCCAGCTGCACGCCGGTGACGCCGCCCACGGTGAACAGGAAGATGAAGCCGATCGCCCACAGCATCGGCGTGCGCATGGAGATCGAGCCGCCCCACATCGTGGCGACCCAGGAGAAGATCTTCACGCCGGTTGGAACTGCGATGACCATCGTGGCAAAGACGAAATAGCGCTGGGCGTCGAGCGAAATGCCTGAGGTGTACATGTGGTGCGCCCACACGATGAAGCCGACGGCGCCGATCGCCACCATCGCGTAGGCCATGCCGAGATAGCCGAACACCGGCTTGCGCGAGAAGGTCGAGACGATGTGGCTGATGATGCCGAAGCCGGGCAGGATCAGGATGTACACTTCAGGGTGGCCGAAGAACCAGAACAGGTGCTGGAACAGGATCGGATCGCCGCCATTGTCCGGCTGGAAGAAGGCGGTGTTGAAGTTGCGGTCGGTCAGCAGCATCGTGATGGCGCCCGCCAGAACCGGCAGCGAGAGCAGCAGCAGGAATGCGGTGATCAGCACCGACCAGGCAAACAGCGGCATCTTGTGCAGCGTCATGCCGGGTGCACGCATGTTGAAGATCGTCGTGATGAAGTTGATCGCGCCGAGGATCGACGAGGCGCCGGCGATGTGCAGCGCCAGGATGGCGAGGTCGACCGCCGGTCCAGGCGATTGGGTGGAGAGCGGCGGATAAAGCGTCCATCCGCCGCCGACACCATATGCCCCCGTCGGACCAGGCATGAAGATCGAGCTGAGCAGCAGGATGAACGCCGGCGGCAGCAGCCAGAACGAGATGTTGTTCATGCGCGGGA
>DATDBN010000146.1:0-3877 GCA_036524835.1 Mesorhizobium sp.
CCCGCCGCATCCAGCGCGCCGAACATGATGGCGACCGGAATGACGGCCAGCGGGTTCTGCCGCGCCAGGAAGGCGACGAGGATGCCGGTAAAGCCGTAGCCGGCCACCAGCGAAGCGTTGGCCTGGCCGTGGATTGCGGCAACCTCGAAGAAGCCGGCGAGGCCGGCGCACGCCCCTGCTATGGCGCAGCAGCAGACGACTAGCGTACCGACCGGCAAGCCCTGCGCCTGCGCGGCGCGGACATTGCCGCCGGTCATGCGGGCGGCGAAGCCGAAGGTGGTGCGCGTCATGAGTATGTAGAGCGCGACCGCCAGAATGAGCCCGGCGGCGAGACCCCAATGAACCGAGGTTCCGGGGATCTGCCCGACGCGGTAGGCATCGCCGATCGGCATGGTCGACGGCTTGTTTGCAGACGCCGGATCGCGCAGTGCGCCCTCAACGAAGAAGTTCATGATGGCGATGGCGATGTAGGACAGCAGCAGCGAGGAGATCGTTTCGTTGACGCCTCGATAGTGCCGCAGCCATCCCGCAAGCCCGATCCAGAGACCGCCTACCAGCATCGCCGCGATCGCCATGAGTGGCAGGCCGATGATTGCCGGCCAGCCGCCTGTGACCAGCGGAATGGCGATCGCGGCTGCCGAGAAACCGCCCAGCACGAGCGCCCCTTCCGCACCGATCAGCGTCAGGCCGATGCGGGCGGGGATGGCGAAGGCAAGACCGGTCAGGATCAGTGGCGCTGCGCGCTGCAGCGTGTTCTGGATGGAGAAGGCCGAGCCGAAACCGCCCGCCCAGACCAGGTTGAAGAAAGTCAGGGGCGACTTGCCGAGCAGCAGGAGAAAAATGGAGAACAGCACCGCCGACGCGACCAGCGCCCCGACCGGGATGACAACCGCCTCGATCATGCCGATAGCGCGCGGATCGAGGCTGCGGGTCGCCATGGGCGCGGATGAAACGACGGCGGTCATTGAACATCTCCCCGGAAAGAGGTCGCGAAACCGTCGGTTGCTGGAAGCCGCCGCGCCATCCGCCCGACCCCCGGTTTCCCGCCTCGCACGGAAGGCGCCGCGCCGCGCCGGACTTCTCCGGGGGCACGTCGATGCGCACCTGCGGGACGAGGAGTAGCGGCGGGACGGTTGAGCATGGAAGCCTCCTCCGTCACGTTGTCGAGCCGACAACGCCCTCAAGCAGATAGTCCATGCCGTCGAGCACCGGATCGTAATTGTCCATGGTCGCTGCAATCACGACATTGCCCTTGTTGTCCTTGAGCGGCCCGATATAGATCGGCTTCTTCGACTTCAGGCCCTCTATGGCAGCTTCGGCCGCCTTGACCGCCTCGGGCGTCGCTCCTGCACCGAATGGCGAATTGCGCAGCATGTCGTTGTGATAGCCGCCGGCGATGAAATTGGGCAGCGGCTCACCCTTGGCCAGCGCGTCGGCATAGATCTTGTAGATCGTCTCCCACTTGTACTCGGCCCCGGTGATGAAGCCTTTCGGCGCCAGTGGAGCCTGGCTGGCATTGTGGCCGCAGCTTTTCGCCCCCCGCGCTTCCGCGGTCTCGATCACCACCTTCGGGCCATCGACATGGCAGGTGATGACATCGCAACCGGCGTCGATCAGCGCATTCGAGGCCTCCGCCTCGCGCACGGGCAGCGACCACTCGCCGGTGAAGATGACCTGCACCGTCGCGTCAGGATTGACGCTCTTGGCGCCGAGCAGCACCGAATTGACATTGGAGAGGACCGACGGGATCGGCTTGGCGGCAACGAAGCCGATCTTGTTCGATTTGGTCGACAGGCCGGCGGCCACGCCGTTCACATAGTGCGCCTGATTGAGGTAGCAGAAATAGCTGCCGGCATTGGCCGGATCGGTGTCCTTGTTCCACAGCGGCGCGGCATGGCGGAACTGTACCTTCGGATATTTCTTGGCGGATTCGACGACGAAGGGTTTGTAGTAGCCGAACGAGGTCGCCAGCACGAGGTTGGCGCCATCGAGGTTGATCATCGACTCCATCGACTGGGTGACCGCGTCGGTCTCCGGCACGTTCTCCTCCTCGACGACGGTAACGCCCGGCACCTGCTTGAGGATGTCCATCGCAACCGCATGCGCCTGGTTCCAGCCGAAATCGTCGCGCGGTCCGACATAAACGGCGCCAAGCACGATCGGCGTTTGGGCTCGAGCGAAGCTCACAGGCAGGGCGGAGGCGGCAAGACCGGCGGCGCCGGCCTTCAGAAGGGATCGACGGGTCAGGAAGGAACGGATCATGGCTGGCTCCAGCGGCTAGAGGGTTGGCTGCGGCCTTGGTCGGCGGCCGTTCTGTCGATCGGGAGGCGGCAAAACCGGTGTCCGCCTTCCGGATTAACGATTGCGGGCGAGCGGCTGACCGTCATGTCAGGGCGGCCTCCGCTTTGGCCGGCTCGAAAGCCAGGCCGGATTTCGCATAGGTCGGCGACAGCCGGCTGAGCAGAAAAGCGTCGGCCCTGATCGGCTGGTAGCGGGCCGGCCGCTCGGCGGTCGCGCAGCCCGGAAGGCAGGCGATGCCGGCGTCCGGATTGGGGTCGAGGAAGAAGGCGATGGAATAACGCTCCTTGCCGGCCGGGCTCACGACGCGATGCGGCGTGGAGACGTAGATGTCGTTTGTCCAACGCATCAGGCAGTCCCCGATGTTGCAGACGAACGCTCCTTCGACATGCGGCGCCTTCAGCCATTCGCCGTTGCGGGTGCGCACCTCCAGCCCGCCCACCCCGTCGGTGGCGAGCAGCGTCACGCAGCCATAGTCGGTGTGCTCGCCGGCGCCGAGCTGGCCCTCTTCTGCACGCGCGGGGGCCGGCGGATAATGCAACAGGCGCAACACCGCCATCGGCCGGTCCAGCTTGTCGGTAAAGAAGTCCGGCTGAAGGCCAAGGTCTATCGCGAACGCCCGGTGCAGCGCCTGTCCAAGGTCATGACACGCGGTGAAATAGGCGAGCATCGTATCGCGGAAGCCTGGTGTTGCCGGCCACAGATTCTCTGCGCGGAACATCGTTTCAGCAACCCGTTCCGGGTCGTCGGGCGGTAACTCCAGCCCGATGTTGAAGGCCTCCTTGAGGTCTGCCGGATGGCCGGGATCGAGCGCTTCGCCCTTCATGGGCACATAGCCGCGATTTCCGGAAGCCGTGTAGAGGGTCTGCTTCTTGACCGCCTCGCTCTGGTCGAAGAAGACGCGCGCCGCGTCGAGGGCCGCCTGCATCAGCGATGGCGCGATGGGATGGCCGACGACGTAGAAGAAGCCGACATCGCGGCAGGCTGCGCCAATCGCATCGGCGACCCGCGCAGCCGCGCCTGCATCGCCCCAGGCCAGCGCCGAGACGTCGATGACCGGGATCATGCCGCCGCCTCCCTCTTCGCCTGCGCATCGAGATAGGCGCGCCAGCCGCCGAAGCTGGTGATGTCGGTCGCACCGAAAAGTCCTGCGGCTTCGCAGAGGAAGCCTTTGACGGTTGAGCCGTCTTCCAGCTCAATCGTTCCGATTGCCATCGGCGACGGCACGCCGCCGATGAAGTCGCCAAACCGTTCGCGCGGCAGCGCCCAGACTTCGAGCGTCACTGCCGCGCCACCGGCCTGCCGCACAAGGCCCGGCCGGAACGGCGGGCCACCTGCCAGCGCGTGCAGACGATAGCCGGGCGCGGTGCGGCAAGCGCGGATCATTCGCCCGCCCCGCGCCGTCAATTCGCCATTGAGAGGCATGCCGGCCATGTGCGCGCCACAGACCGCGAGCGCGATCTCGCCGGCGGCAGGCTGTTTTGCCGGGATTGGAGGCGGCGGGCGCTGCCACCCCATGGCGCCGAGGCGGCCAGCTTCCAGCCCGGTGGCGATGGAAGCGCAGAGATCGTCGCGGCCG
>DATDBN010000147.1:0-32036 GCA_036524835.1 Mesorhizobium sp.
CTCGGGGGTGGGGGACCGCCGAAGGCGGTGGAGGGGGCGCAAGGCAGGCAGAACCCGCCTCCCCAAACTCTCCCACCAAACCGTCCAGCGCGGAGAGCACGCGATCCGCATCGACTCCATCGCGAAGATCGCCCGGCAGCCGTGCCACGTGCTCCGTCGCCGCGCGCGTATCGTCATCGCCGAAGAAATCGGCAACGCGCGCGCCATATCCGGCCCGCCGTGCAGCTTGCGCCAGCGCACGGCCGGAAACCGAAGCGATCAGCACGGTGCCCGCTTGTTCGAGACCAGCCCGCTCAAGGCCAGCCCGCTGCGGGTCGCTGCTATTTGGCGATCTGGCGAGCAAGCTGAAATGCATCCTGAAAATCGTAGGCGACCGGCTTTTCGGCCTCGATCATCTTCTTGAAAAGCCCGGACTCGACCTTGTACTTGACGTTGCCGATGGCGAGCGGGCCGATGCCGAGCGCCTTGACGCCCTCGATCGGCTCTGCATTGGCGTGGACGGCAAGCCCTTCCACGCCGGCAGGCGGCACGGCGTTGACATCGGCGGCAATCAACAGGTCCCCAGCACCTTTCAGGATGCTGGACGACAGAACCTGCACCCCGGCCTTCGCTGCAGTCAGCGCGACCTGCGCCGCCTCTACCAGCTTGACCTTTCTTGCGTCAGTCGAGCCATCGACCGGCGTAACCTCGACGCCGAAGCGCTTCTTCATCTCGGCGGCAATAGCGGACACCCGGTCAACACCATCATGACCGGCAATCGTGACCGCAGCGCCTTCCTTTGCGGCGATCACGGCGGTGCAGAAGCCGACCACGCCCGTCGCCCCGAAGATGGCGATGCGCGTGTCCTTCAGGCTGCGGTCGAATTTCTTCTCCAGAGCCTTCTCGACCTTGGCCACCATCGCAGCAGCAGTGGTGAAGGAGCCTGCGGGATCGGCAAAAACCGAAATCACGAAAGGCGGAACCATCGCCTTGCGGGCCGCGTCGAACATATCGAGCGACAGCGAAACATCCTTGCCGGCGATGAACACGCCCGTGTCGGCGCCAGCGTCCGGCGGCCGCGAGAAGATCGCGTCCTGAACCAGACCGGTGACCTCGCCAAGCGAAACGTTGGTGTAAGGCACCACCGCGTCGAAGCCGGCGTCGAGCGCCATGTTCACATCGAACGGACTCATCTGCGCCAACGGCGTGAGCATGTGCAGTATATGCTTGCGAGCCAAATCTTTCCTCCTCAACAGCGCGGGCGCTCCCCGCGAAAATCTACCCTGGCCTAGTTTGCAACCAGACCGAGATCGTGCGTTTCGATCTCAGCGCCGCCATTGCGGCCGCGCACGATACGCAGTTCCGTTCCATCCCCGTCGTCGCCGACCGCCTCGACGCACCGACGTGCAACCTCCTCCGAAGGAGCAAAGATGAAGCCGGTAGGGCCCCAAGAGCTTTGCCCCCAACCCATCGCGCCTGCCTCGGACAACCGTCCGATCACGCGCTCGACACGCCTCGAGGTGAAGACGCCGCCCTGGGCCGGCGCGAAATGCGCGCCCACATTCTGCTGGATAGCGGTGATCGCCGCACCGAAAGCGGCGAAGTCACGCTGCATCAGCGCCGGCATCGCGCCCATCAGCACCAGACGGCAATTTTCGCCCACTTTGTCGCGGGGAAAGGACGGCAGTGCGCGGAACGCCTCGATCTCGGCATCGCCGTGCAGCCCGTCTCCCGCCGTATCGAACACGAGAATGACCCGCCAGTCCTCGGGAAAGGGTAGCCGTGCGACAACGGGCGGCGGGGCGGCACTGTCATCCTTACCGGCATCGACGATGACGCCGCCACCGCCGAAGCTGGCTATGCCGACACCGGAGCGGCGGCCGCGCGCCATCCGCACGGCATCGCCTTCAATATCGAGCGGCAGGCCATGCAGGGTTCGCAGCGCTGCGGCAACCGCCAGCGCAATCTGCGTGCCGGAGCCGAGGCCGGCATGCGCCGGGATGGCCTGCTCCACCGTCAGGCGGTGATGACCGCGCACATCCAGCATATCGCACAGCATTGCGAGATGACGCGACGCTCGCTCGCCTTCCGGTCCCTCGACGATGGTCTGGGGCGACCGGGCCAGCGACAGCACCGTTTCAGGCTCGCTCAGCGGCAGGCCGATGCTGCCGAAACGGCGCTCGGAATCGCCGCTGGGATCGAGAAAGCCAAGGTGAAGCCGGGCGGGCACCCTGACGACGACAGAACTCGACATATGCTCCCCAATGGGTGCATCGTGCAGTATACACGGAAGAAGGTGCCCGCGCCCATGATAGCGGCTTTCACCCGATGGGCAAGCCGGGCGTGCCGGTACAAACTGTCGCTGCGGCGACATCACAGAATGGGAGGCGGGAATGCCAGAAACGTCCAAGGAACGCGTCTATAGCGAAGAAGAAATCGCAGAACGGCTCAAGAAGGACCTGCCGAAATGGAAATATGAGAACGGCTGGATTCGTCGAAAGTACAAGACGAACAGTTGGAAAGGCACGCTGATGGTCATCAACACGGTTGGCCATCTTGCGGAAGCCGCCTGGCACCATCCGGACCTTAAGGCATCCTATGCCTGGGTGGAGGTGCTCTTGATGAACCATGCGGCCAAGGGCATTACCGACAAGGACTTCGAACTGGCCAGGAAGATCGAGGATGTCGTGCAGTGGCAGCCCGGCGCCGAAGGCGGCGCGCTTGAAGGCACGCCGCATGGCGACCAGCGCTTCGCCTATGTGAAGTACGACTGACCGGCGAACTCACCTCGGATACAGAATCTCGCCTAATCCCAACACGGCGTTGTCGCCGCCGACTTTCGCCGGCGCCCTGCCCAGCATTGGCCGGCGCAGAATACCCTCGGCGACAAGGTGGCGGTCTATCAGCGAGGAAAAGGCAAGGTCCGGCGCGCCGCAGGCGACGAAGCTCGGCGAAAGCGTTTTCGGCTTGGCATCGAGCAGGATCGAGCCGCGCCGCATGAGATAGCCCGGCATCGCCCCAACGCCGCCTGCAACGACGATTGTTCCCGCGATCATGCGCGCGCCGGCATAGTCGCCAGCGCCCTTCAGCACCGCGATCAAGCCTCGCCGCATGCGATCGCCCGCCATGGCGCCGGCGCTGCCGCGCACGATCAGCACGCCGCCATTCATGCCCGCGGTTTCGCCGGCCAGCGGACCGCCCAGCCGGTCGCCGGCGCCGCCTGAGATCTCGATCCGGCCGCCGCGCATGCCAGATCCCGCATGGGGGCCGGCATTGCCCTCGACAAGCAGCACGCCACCAGCCATCAGCCGTCCGGCCTGCGCACCGACATTGCCGATGACGCGAACGGTGCCGCCCTGCAACGCCTCGGCGACGCCATCGAAGCGGTCGCTGCCGCCTTCGAACACGATCTCGTTCGTATCCTTGCCAGTCACTTTGAACAGATCGCCGACGCAAGCGCCCCGGCGCGAGAGCCCTATCCGCAGGGCGGCGATAGCCGTGGGGTCGATGTCCGCCAGGCGATGCGCGGTAAGCACCGAAAGGTCCAGCCGCTCCTCGGGCTCGGCGCGCAGCGTGAAGGTTAGCCGGCTCATGGCAGCAGCGCCTTCAGATGATAGTGAAACTTGCCCAGCTTGCCGCCATAATTGCCGGCGCTGATGCGCACCGCGCCCTTGTCCGGGCCAAGCGCGGTGACGGCGCGAATGCCGGCCTTCATCGCCGCCGTCACCGCATCGTTCGTCTCGCCGTCTATCACCACCTCGAGCACCGCATTGATGTTGGAACCGAGTTCGCTCTTCGTCACGCCGCTGAGCGTGGGCGCAAAGGCGTCGTTGCTGGAGGCCATCATGCCCTTGTATTTGCCGCCGACCTTGGAACCGGAACGCACTATGCCGCCCGGGAACGGGGTGATGACACCCGGCACATTGTCGATTGCAGCAACCGCCGCTTCCGCTGCCGCCAGGGCCCTGGAATTGCTCTCGGCCAACAGCAGCAGATTGCCGCCGCCGACCGCTTCCTTGGTCATGCCTGTCGTCGCCTCGATGAGGAATTCGCCGTCCATGACCGGCACACGCCAGAAATGGCGGTCGCCCAGCTTCTTGGAGATCTGCCAGCCATCGCCGAAATAGCGCAGTGCGGCCCCCAGCTTGAGTTCGTTCGGCGCGGCCAGCCCGGCAAAGCAGGCGCTGCCCGGCGATGTCAGCACGCATTGTCCGACGCGCGTCTGCAACTGCTTCTGCAGTTCGTCGGTGCTCACCGCAAACAGCATGACGCGCACACCCGGCCGCCCGTCAGGCGTTGCCGAGGCTGGGAGTTCGGCGTCGATTGCCGCTTCGCACCCGCAGGCGATGACGGACGTGGCAAAGCCGGTCATCGAGATTGCTGCCTGCCGCGCCCATTTGCGGTTCGGCCCGGTGATGATGATCGCCGTCGCCTTCATGCCGAAAGCTTCGGCGAATGTGTCATCGATGACGACGCCGTTGACCTTCAGCGGGCGCATGCAACCTCCGCGAAATTCTGTCCGGCGGAAATGGCATGATCCGGAAAGACGAAGCCCTCGAGGCCCAGCCCATATTTCTCCTGATAATAGGCGTCCATGCGGCGGACCATCGCCTTGTCGGCCGGCGGCTGCAGGCGCAGGGTCTTGCCCGGGCGATAATGCGTGACCGCGCCGTCCTTCACCACGAGGTCGCCATTCTTGAAGACGAATGCGGCCGCGCCGAACATCTTCGAGATTTTCCTATCCTTCCGGTAGACGGCTATGTCGGCTATGGCGCCCGTCCCAAGATGTCCGCGATCCCCAAGGCCAAGCAGCTTCGCGGGCGCGGCGCGCGTCATGATGGCGATTTCGGCCAGCGAATATTCGCGCGAGATGGACGGCAAGGTGGTCAGTTTGAGCGCCGCTTGCGAAACCTTCGACGCCGCTTCGTTGCGCGCATCGCGGTCCATCAGCAATTCGAACAGCCAGGGATAGGTCGTGAAGGGCGCACCATTGGGATGATCGGTGGTGAAGAAAACCCGCCACGGATCGTCGATCAGAAGGAACAGTTCCAGGCCGATCGCCCATTGCATCGACCCATAATAATCAGGGCCATAACGGAAGGGCACGATGCCGCCGCCATTGCCGTCTCCGTCATGAATGACAGTCTTCTTGGGATTGGCCGAACCACGCGCCAGGAATTGCCGCAGGACGTCGGAGGAGATGGTGACCGTCTGGCCGAACATCACCTGCCCGATATCGATGGTGACATCCTTGGTCGAATTCACCAGCGCCGCGAGCCGAGCGGCTTCGGATGAAAACTTGCGCTTGCCCTCGGTGCCGTAGCTGTAGAATTGCAGATGCGCGAGATGCAGCGGCTGGCCCTCTGTCGCGGCGATTGTATCCGCCGCGGTATTGGCCGCACCGCTGACGCCCAGATTATTGCAGTGGACATGCAGGGGGTGGGGAATGCCGAGCCGCTCGACGGCGGCCTGCAATGTCTTGACGATCTTGCGCGAACTGACGCCGTAGAAGGGCACCTCATCATCGAAGGAAAAGGTCCGCACATTCTCCTTGAAGGCCGCGGCGGCGCCGGCGTTGATCACCTTGACGCCGAGGGCGCGCGTGGCGCCCACTGTCCAGGCAACGTAATCGTCGATCATCGCCGCCGGCTTTTTGTCGCGGATCATAGACAGCAGAAAATCGTCATTGCCGAGAATGGCGAGCGTCCCCTTGTCGATGATCGGGATGTCGGCCAGTTCGAGATGGGTATGCAGCGCAGAACCCGGCGACATGGCTGGCTCGACCACCGTGGTAAAGCCCATCTGCGCATAGCGGACGCCGGTCTCCCAGGTCGACCATCCGGCATTTGACAAAGGCGTGTGCGCGGGTCGAACGCGATGCGCGCGGTGCTGCTCCGGCAACAGAAGCCGCGCCGTATTCACATTGCCGCCGCCGATATGCGAGTGGATGTCGATTGCACCCGCCATGACGACACAGCCCTTGGCGTCATAGATTTGGTCTGCCTTGCCGGAAGGGGGTGCATCGACGATGACCCCGTCGCGAAGCCAGATGTCACCGGCGCCGCTGCGGCCATTGGTTGGGTCGATAATTTCGCCATTGGCGATCTTGACGATCATACCGGCGCCTCCGCGCGAAGCGTCGCTTCAATGAGGCGCAGGACGCCTGCGGCGTCTGCCCGGTCGGAAGGCTCGGACGCGGCACGGAAGGCGAGCGTGCCGAGCCTCGCCGTATAAAGCACCGCCTCATGGTCAATGCCGGGTTCGCCGCAGGCAAAGGTGACAGCCGCGCCCGCGACCGGGCGGTCCGTTTTCGTCAAGGCGATGAGCGTCATGTCCTTACGCTTCGCCTCGCGGCCCGGCGCTGCCGCCGAAACTGTAAGCAGGAGATCGGCTTCGCCCCCAGCGATCATCCGCGCCGCATCGTAGCGGTGCGGATCATATTCAGGCATGCCGCGCGCGAACCCGATCCCCGGTGCGAAGCCTGTCGACCATGTCGAGGCCAGCACAGCACCCCAACCGCGCTCGCTAGCCGGCAGATGCAGGGTGGAGGCGCGGCGCGTCTTGTTCAGATCGGCGACTAGGCCCTGAAGCATTTCCAGTCCGAGCGCATCCAGGCTGGCGCCCGAGAAGGCGAAGACCGGAAACGCCGCAGACTTCAGCACATCCGCGAAAACCGCGAAGTTGGAGACAGGCGATGCCACGGCGCGACCGCATAGCTGCGCGCGCAGTGCGGCAAGCACCCCATTCACTCCCCCTCTTGCGAGGTTCAGTTGCGTAATGCTGCGCTTACCGTAAGACCTCTCGCTACGGCTCTTCGCGGCGTCGACGCGGAAGAGCGCGCGCTGCTTTCCGCCGGAAAGGTCCGGCGTCGATGAAGCAAGCTCGGCGATCAATCCGTCATGGATGGCAGGCAGATCGCCGACCAGGACGAGCATATCGGCACGCCGGCGCGCCTCGCCGGGCGCTATCGTCATCGCGCCCTTGTCGGTGAGCAGCGCCGTCTCGGCATGCGTGGCGCGTGCATCGACGAGGTCGATTGCCGCACCGATTCGCTCGGCGAGCATGATCGCGGCGCGCACGCCGTTGACATCCGTATCCAAGGTGAAGACCGGGCACTTGCTCGCATCGAGCAGCTGCGCCGCGTGCTCCGCGGCGTGCTGAAGTTGCGTCTCCCGGTTGCCGATCCAAGCAACCGCCATTCACACGCTATCTTTCCGGTGCCACGTGAATTGTAGAATCGCCAGCGGCTGCCTTGCAACCGAGGAATTCGGCTTTCCCGCAAATTGATCAGTCTGTTTAAATCCAGGCGGCAGAATGCCGCATCAAGCGGCCCGCATTTCCGCTCTTGCCTTGGCAAGACCCCAATCGAGCAAAAGCGAAGCCCTGCCAGCATCTTGCGCCTCGACATAGCATCGGAACTCCGGCGCATTTCCCGAGGCGCGGAAATGCACGGTCGAGCCGTCGGAGAGCAGGAATCGGACGCCGTCGAGCCGGCTGATCGAGTCGATCTCGCCCATCTCGGCAAAGAATTGCTCGGCATAGATGGGATCATCGGCAAGCCGGGCGAGCAGCGGCGCGCTCAATTCCGCCGGGATTTCCTTCAAGCGATCGGCCAGCGCATGACCGGCACCCAGACGGTCCACCACCTCCCGCAGTTGCACGCCGGCGGAACGCGCGGAGGCCAACGCACAGATGATCGGCAGCACGGCGTCGCGCGTCGGCAGCGCGCCGAGCCGGCGGCCGCTGCATTCCACATCGCTGGCCAGCAGCACGCCGCCATTGGCTTCGAAGCCGACCACATCGTTGGCGCCAGCGGAGAGGGCTTCATCCATGGCCGCGATCACGTAGGGCGATCCCACCCTGGTGCGGATGACCGTTTGCGCCACGCCGGACGTCTCGACCGCCGCACTGGACGTTATCGGCGTGACAACCGTGCCGAGGCCGAGATATTGCGACGTCAGCAGGCCGAGCAAATCGCCACGGACGACCTCGCCGGCAGCATCCGCGACCAGTGGCCTGTCCGCATCCCCGTCGCAGGACACGATTGCGTCGACAGTGTTGGCGCCAGCCCACTCTCGAAGCAGTCTCAGATCTTCCGGGCGATGCGCTTCGGTGTCGACCGGGATGAAGCGGTCGGCGCGCTCGAAGGGAATCACCGCCGCGCCGAGATCGGCGAGAATGGCCGTGAGCACATCGCGCGCCACCGAGCTTTGCTGGTAGACGCCGACGCGAAGGCCCTTCAGCACATCGGGACCGAAGAAATCGGTGTAACGGCGGCGATAGCGTTCCATCGCCTCGGCAGATGCATCCTGCGGGGTCTCCACGCCTCCAGAAGAGAGGGAAACCGACTTAGGCAACGCGGCCAGAATTCCGGCCTCGTCGTCTTTGGTGATTTCACCTGCCTCGGTGTAGAATTTCAGCCCGTTCCGGTCGTCCGGGATGTGGCTGCCCGTCACCATAACGGCCGGTGCGCCCGCCTCCCTTGCCGCCAGCGCCAGAGCCGGTGTTGGAAGCGCGCCGCAGTCGACGACCAGCCAGCCCCTGTTCGCCGCCGCTGCCGCGCAATCTCCTGCGATAGCAGGGCTGCTGGAGCGCAGATCGCGCCCGATATAGAGCGTACGCGCGCATTTCGGAGTGCTGTTCTCGAGATAGCGGAGGAACGCCGCCGTCCAGAGAGCTGCAGGTTCACCCAACAGTTCCGTGACCAGCCCGCGCAGGCCGCTGGTGCCGAATTTCAGGCTCGACATGCGGTTCAGCTCCGGGCGTAAACGTCTTCGATGCGTACGATATCATCCTCGCCGGTGTAGCTGCCGACCTGCACTTCGATGATCTTCAGGTCGATTTTCCCGGGGTTACGCATGCGGTGCACGCAACCGATCGGCAGATAGGCTGCTTCGTTCTCATGGTAGAGTTTGACCTCGCCATCGATCGTCACCTCAGCGGTGCCGCGCACGACCACCCAGTGTTCGGCGCGATGATGATGGCGCTGCAGCGATAATATTCCGCCGGGCTTCACGCAGATATGCTTCACCTGAAAGCGGTCGCCGATATCGATGCGCTGATACCAGCCCCACGGACGGTGTACCCGCAAATGGTCGGTCGCCTCGCTGTGGCCCGACGTTGCAAGTTGCGCAACGACATCCTTGACCTTGGCCGCCTGGCTCTTCGCCGCGACCAGAACGGCATCGGCGGTGGTGACGACAACAATATCGTTAAGCCCGAGAACTGCCGTCAGCACCCCCTCGGACCGCACCAGATTACGGTGCGCGTCCATCGCCAGCACGGGGCCTTCGAGAACATTGCCGTTCGCATCGGCCGGGGCAATCTCATAGAGCGCGTCCCACGAGCCGACGTCCGACCAACCAAAGGTCGCGCGCACAACACCGGCGCGCTGCGTTTTCTCCATCACCGCATGGTCGATGGAGATCTTCGGTGCGTGGCTGAAGGCTTCCGGCTCAAGGCGAAGAAAATCAAGGTCCTGCTGCGCCTGGTCGAGCGCATCCTGCGCTGCGGACAGCACCTTCGGCGCGCGGGCCGCAAGTTCGGCGAGCATGACTTCCGGGGGAAACAGAAAGTTGCCGCTGTTCCAGACCATCCCTTCCGCGACATATTTCGCGGCGGTTTCAGCATTCGGCTTCTCAACGAAACGCTCGATGGCGAAGGCATCCTTTTGCGCAAGCTTGTTGCCGATGGAGATATAACCATAGGCTGAAGAGGGCGCGGTGGGGACGATGCCGAGTGTCATGATGTGACCCTCCCGCGCCGCCTTGCTCGC
This sequence comes from Mesorhizobium sp., assembly GCA_036524835.1. Taxonomy (GTDB): domain Bacteria; phylum Pseudomonadota; class Alphaproteobacteria; order Rhizobiales; family Rhizobiaceae; genus Mesorhizobium_G. The sequence goes on from DATDBN010000147.1 coordinate 9,755, forward strand.
GGCCACGCAATCGGCGACGAACTCCGCCGTCCCGGTGACGACGTGGTCGGCGGCAAGCACCAGACAGATGGAGTTGTTGCCCGCGCGCGCCGCCATCAATGCGCCTACCGCGACAGCCGCCGCCGAATCGCGGCGTTCCGGTTCGAGGACAATGGTGCCTGTGACGCCCATTTGCTCCATCTGTTCGGCGACTACGAAGCGAAATTCGTTTCCGGTGATCACAATCGGAGGCGCGAATTCCGGACCGCTGATGCGCTGCAAAGTGGTCTGAAACGTCGAAAGGCCGTCGCGCATCAATCCGATGAATTGCTTTGGCATCTTCTCGCGCGATACCGGCCACAGGCGGGTTCCCGCTCCACCGGCCATGATGACGGGGATGATTTCGCCTTTGCCGCCGTTTCTTGCCACCAGATAACCTCCAGAACGAAAATCCCTCACCCAAGGTGCTCGTAGGCTGCTCAAAGGGGTGACTTGAGAAAGACTGCAACCATCAAGTTGCGTTGGGGCGCCGCTAGTCCCGTCGAAAATTGGCTTTGTCGTGATGCGCCGTCTCGTCGATAAACTGCTTATATGCGATTTTCCTCAACATCACAGCGCTTGCGCGGGGCGCAATCCTCCATTTTCGACAAGAAAACCGACAATTTCGTCCACACCCTTGCGCCGGCGAAGGTCGGAAAACACGAAGGGGCGCTCGCCGCGCTGCGTCAGCGTATCGGCGCGCATCACGTCGAGATCGGCGCCGACATGCGGCGCAAGATCGATCTTGTTGATAACCAGCAGGTCGGAGCGGGTGATACCGGGACCGCCCTTGCGCGGAATCTTCTCGCCCGCAGCCACGTCGATGACGTAGAGGGTAATGTCGGCCAGGTCAGGCGAAAACGTCGCAGCTAGATTGTCGCCGCCTGATTCGATGAATACCACGTCGAGATCGGGAAAACGCCGGCGCATTTCCGCCACTGCCGCCAGATTGATCGAGGCATCCTCGCGGATGGCCGTGTGCGGGCAACCGCCCGTCTCGACGCCCATGATGCGGTCCTCCGGCAGCGCCTGCAGCCGGTTGAGGATCAGCGCATCCTCCTTGGTGAAGATGTCGTTGGTGATCGCCGCGACGGAATAGCGGTCGCGCATCGCCTTGCACAGCATTTCGGTGAGCGTCGTCTTGCCCGCGCCGACAGGACCGCCGATGCCGACCCGCAAGGGACCGTTGGGAGAACTCATCCGTTCGCTCCTTGCAGGATCAGAATCAGGAAAGCAGCACCGATGGCGAGGCAGAGCGGCGAGTAGTACCGCACATCAAGCTTCGCGAAAGGCTGCTCAGGCGTGTGCCGGCGCCAGATTAGAGTAAAACCGGCAAAGCCGCGTCCGACGAACACCAAGGCCGCGCCAAACCCGCCGAGGCTCAGGAGCAAAGCCGGGAATGGCAGCGTCAGTATGCCCCCAAGGGCCAGAGCGATTATCGCCGCAACGAAAAGGGCCGCGGTGACGGCAAAGCATGAGGCGGGCCCCGGCATGCGGACAGCGCCAGGGAAGCCGCCCACCGTGCGGGCGCAGGATCGCTCATCGGTTCCCGGCCAGACACCGCCGACGCCCCAATAGGCATGGAGGGCGGCAATGGCGAGCAATGTGCCGCCGGTTGCGAGCGCGAGCTGCATCACGAGCGGAACACCCTGGAATACTGAACCTCGTGTTGCATGGACATGATGTCCGACATCATCGTGCAGGAGCCGAGATCGTCAAGCGACGACCGCAATGCGCGCTGCGCGGTGTCCAGGAGGATCGGCTCCAAGCTTGCCAGCGCGGCAACGCCATCGCGCTGGCCAAGCGGGATAAGTCGCACGGCCGCCTGAATGAGGTTCGAGCTGAAGGCATGGCAATATGCGGTGAGCGTTGCTTCCAGCGGGATTGCGTGGAGAGCCGCCGCTGCACCGACCGCTATGGGATAAGGCACAGGTCTGGCGGGAGCATCTCCCGCAATGGGTCGCTTTGTGCCACCAGCCTCCGGACCACCGGAAGCGCGTCTTTCCTGTGGTATTTCCCGGTCGCCCGGCCACGCGCTGACCGCCTCCCGAAACGCACCGCCCTGCAGCGTTGTCTCCATGTGCCGTTCGCGGGAACCGGCCATCGCTTCGGCCAGTTCGGCGACGTCGCGGCAATCTTCCCCTGCCGAGGCTTTTCGCCAGGCCTCGGCCGCAATCACAGCGTCATTCCACCCCGAACCCAGGGTCAAGATCTCGCCCAGCCAGTCCACCAAGGTAGCCCGGTCCCGGACCAGACCGTCATGGATCGCCCGCTCGATGCCATGGCTGTAGGCGAAGGCACCCACCGGAAACGCCGGTGACAGCCATGTCATAAGCCGCAGAAGCGCAACCGGCGATGTGTCCTCAGCCATGGTTGTGGCCGTAGTGGGGGTCACCAGGCAGGCGTCCATATCTGTCGCGTTTGGCCTCACCTTTGGCCTGTCCGTGCTCTCCATGTCCATGGTCATGGGCGTGATCGTGCGTGTGAAGGTCCTGGCTGTGTGAATGGCCTTGATCATGATTGTGATACGCGCCATGCACCGGCTGGAAGCGTTCGACTATTTCGCTGACCGAAGCACCGAGCCCCTCCAACATTGCCCTGATGACATGGTCGCGCTGGATCAGGATACGATCCTCGTCAATCTGCGCGGCGAGATGCCGGTTGCCGAGATGCCAGGCCAAGTGGCGTAGCGGCACTCCGGCGCTAGCCCGCACCTCGTAGAGCTTCTCCTTGGCAGCGATGATTTCCAAGGTGCGGCCATCCTCAAGCACCAGCACATCGCCATCCGCGAATAGGACCGGTTCCGGCAGGTCGACCATCACCTTGTCGCCCTGGCTGGTGGTGATCATCTTGCGCCGAAGGTGCCGCTCCGTGTGATCGAGCACGACCGTACCGAACGGCTCGGCGTCGCTGGCCTGGGCATGGTCGATGGCGCGGATCATGCTGTTTTCTCCTTGCCAGTTTCCAGCGTCTGGCGCGCCAGCGCGCGCATTGAGCTCGTCATGAGCCGGTAATCCTGATCGACCGGCCCCGAGGGCTGCCAGATGCCGTATGTCTCACGAAAATAGCCGATGGCGGCGAGGTCCGCCCGCACCCGATCATGGTCCTGTTCCGTCAGATCCTGAAGGGCGTGGCGTCGGCCTCCCGCACTTCCCTTTGTCTGCCGGCGAGGCCCGCCGATCAGCCAGATAGGGATGCCTGCGCGTTCCAGATGACCGGAAATCCACGGGTCGTCCACTGTCCAGAGAATTTCCGGAATGTCATAGGCCGCAGCGTCTAGCCAACCTGGACGCACCATAACCCCACCATAGCCGGAGAGCTGGTCCACATATCCGCCGAAGCGGTACACATTTGGCTTGATAGTACCGAGACTGAAAATGCGGGTCAGGCGATAGCGCCAATCCTTGGGCCATCGCCGGGCGCGCGGGAGGCGATCTTTGGGCCGCGCCGAATCGCTGATGTCGGGGAAGTTCTCTCCCACCTCCACAATGCAGGCATTGGGCAAATCGGCGCGCGCCTGCTTGAACCGGGTGTGCCAGCTTGCATCGTAGATCTTGTCGTCGTCGCAGAAGAGAATATCCACGTCCTGCCCATCCAGATCGCGCATCGCAGGCAGGATCTTGGTGGCCGGGCCCCAATCGGTGGCGGCACGATGGATCGTCACGCCCTCCGGGACCTCAGGCAATCTGCCATCCCACTGCGGAAAGCGGCGGTATTGCTCCGGTATGTAGAGGCGTATCTCCCGCACGGCTAAATCCTGAGACAAGATCGAACGCAAGGTCGGCCCAAGCGCATCGAAGCGCGGCGGGATGGTGGATAGGGAAACAAATGTCGGCGCCTGCGTCATGCGTTATCATCCGGATGATAGAAGCAGCTTTTATCAGCCTGCTTGTGTCCGGCAAATCTCCAACGTGCAACCATTCGCCATCAATACGGAGCATTTTGCAGCCAGGGTTGGCGTCGCAGAATGCGGCTTAAACAAAGGCTCAGAGCGGTTCTGCCTGGACGAAAGCGTGTTAGAATAGAAAATACCGCTGAGCCATCGGGAGCAGGGTTGCCGGTTCGCAGGTCAGCAACTCACCGTCGGCGCGTACTTCATAGGTCTCCGGGTCGACCTCCATCTGCGGCGTTGCGTCATTGAGAACCATCGACGCCTTGGAGATGCCGCCGCGCGTATTCTCCACCGCGAGCATGCCCTTGGCGACGCCAAGCCTGTCCTGCAGCCGCAAATCCATCGCCGCCTTGCTGACGAAGGTCACCGACGACATTGCCGGTGCGCGGCCATAGGCGCCGAACATTGGGCGATAATGCATCGGCTGGGGCGTCGGGATCGACGCGTTGGGGTCTCCCATCGGCGCGGCTGCGATTGTACCGCCCACCAGCACCATTTCCGGCTTCACGCCGAAAAAGGCGGGATTCCACATGACCAGGTCGGCGCGCTTGCCGACCTCGATCGAACCGACATGTTTCGACAACCCTTGAGCGATCGCCGGGTTGATGGTGTATTTGGCGATGTAGCGGCGCACACGCAGATTGTCGTTGTCGCCCTTTTCGCCCGGCAAAGCCCCGCGCTGCACCTTCATCTTGTGCGCGGTCTGCCATGTGCGGATCAGCACCTCGCCGACCCGGCCCATGGCCTGGCTGTCGGATGAGATGATCGAGAACGCTCCAATGTCGTGCAGAATATCCTCGGCCGCGATGGTTTCCTTGCGGATGCGGCTTTCGGCAAAGGCGATGTCTTCCGGAATCGACGGGCTGAGATGATGGCACACCATCAGCATGTCGAGATGCTCGGCGATGGTGTTCTTCGTATAGGGCCGCGTCGGATTGGTTGATGACGGGATGACGTTCTTCAACCCGCAGACCTTGATGATATCGGGCGCATGGCCGCCGCCCGCGCCCTCGGTGTGGAAGGCATGTATCGTGCGGCCCTTGAAGGCCGCGACCGTATCTTCGACAAAGCCGCTCTCGTTCAGCGTATCGGTGTGGATCATCACCTGAACGTCATACTCGTCCGCGACGGAGAGGCAGTTGTCGATTGCCGCCGGCGTCGTGCCCCAGTCCTCATGAAGCTTCAGCGAACAGGCGCCGCCCTCGATCATCTCGACCAGCGCTGCGGGCTTGGAAGCATTTCCCTTCCCGGAAAGGCCGAGATTGATCGGGAAGGCGTCGAAGGACTGGATCATCCGCGCCAGATGCCACGGACCTGGCGTGCAAGTGGTGGCCAGCGTGCCATGCGCCGGCCCCGTGCCGCCGCCGAGCATGGTGGTAACGCCGGACATCAGCGCTTCGTCGACCTGCTGCGGGCAGATGAAATGGATATGCGCGTCGACGCCGCCGGCCGTCAGGATGCGCCCCTCGCAGGCGATAATTTCTGTGCCGGGCCCAATGACGATATCGACGCCAGCTTGCGTATCCGGATTGCCGGCCTTGCCGATGGCGACGATCAGCCCGTCCTTCAAGCCGACATCGGCTTTGACGATGCCCCAATGATCCACGACCAGCGCATTGGTGATGACGGTGTCGACCGCGCCCTCTGCCCGCGTAACCTGGCTCTGACCCATCCCGTCGCGGATCACCTTGCCGCCGCCGAACTTCACCTCCTCGCCGTAGCGGGTGAAATCCTTCTCGACCTCGATGATGAGCTCGGTGTCCGCCAGCCGCACGCGGTCGCCCACGGTCGGACCATACATCTGGGCATAGGCGGCACGGGAAAGCGTTGCAGGCATCAGAGCTTCCCCATCACTTGCTGCTGAAAGCCGTAGACCTCGCGCTTGCCGCCGAAAGGCACCAGCCGCACCTCGCGCTGCTGGCCCGGTTCAAAGCGCACGGCGGTGCCTGCGGCAATGTCGAGCCGCATGCCGCGCGCCGCCGGGCGATCAAACGTCAAGGCGTTGTTCGTCTCGAAGAAATGATAGTGCGAGCCGACCTGGATCGGCCGGTCACCGGTGTTTGCGACCAGCACCGTCACGGCCTCTGCACCGCTGTTCAGCACGATATCGCCCGCTGCGGGAAACACCTCTCCGGGGATCATCCTGACACTCCCGCCATCGGCAAATCGGTCATGCTTTTCTCTTCCCTCGATTGGAATTCACCGGATCGGCTCATGCACGGTCACCAGCTTGGTCCCATCCGGGAATGTCGCTTCTACCTGCACGTCGTGGATCATCTCGGCAATGCCGTCCATCACCTGCTCGCGCGTCACCACATGCGCGCCAGCCTCCATCAGGTCCGCGACCGAGCGACCGTCCCGCGCCCCTTCCACGACGAAGTCGGTGATCAGCGCAATGGCTTCCGGATGGTTCAGCTTTACGCCCCGCTCCAGCCGCTTGCGCGCGACGATCGCAGCCATGGCAATGAGCAGCTTGTCCTTTTCTCGGGGTGTCAGGTTCATGCGAAAATCTCAGAGCCTCCAAACCTTGGGAAGTGCCCGTCCACGCAGCAGCAAGGTGATAATCGGTTCAAGACGGCCGCGCAGCAAGTAGCTGCTCGGCGCAACGAGCCTAATAATCAGCCTTCCGTCGAAGGCGCTTGCGCCGCCCTCCTCCTCGCCGATCAAAGCGCGAACCGGGTCAAGCAGGCGCTCGCTGTCATCGCCCACCGCAAGCAGCGTGGCCATTGCGCGCCGCCCGTTCAACACCGAGCGCCGCCCGAGCGTCACGGCGATATCGCCGGCAAAGCGCAAATCGTCGGCAAACACCAGCACCCCATCACGGCGAACGCGCCAGCGATCATGAAGCATACCAGAATTTACGCTTTCGCCCATCATTTCCCGCCCCAGCACGATCGCCTCAAGGCCAAGAAAATCGGCGTCCGGCGCCAGGTCGACGTCCAGCTTTCGCTGGAGGCGTCCGCCGTTGAAAAGAATCGTTTCCTGCGGCAGCCAGGCGAGATGCGCACCCGTGCCAACCCGCAGGGAGTTCGACACCGTGGCAACGTCGCCCGACGATTTGTAGATGCGTTCGCAGGCCTGTGTCGTGACGACAGCGCCGGCGCGCGGACCGACAATGATCTCGGTGGTGAGTTGATCGCCGCCCGTCAATCCGCCGGCCGTGTTGATGAGAATCGCTTCGCGCGGCGCGCCGGCCGTCCCGGTTGGCAACCGAATCTTGGCGCAGCCTTCCTGGTACAGTTGCTCCAGCCGCGTTTCGTCGGCCTTGCGGCGAAAGGACAGCCGCGCCACGCCATGCGCCCGCTGCAGCGCGGGGGAGTCTGCCAAGCCAGCCGATGGGGCGTCGAGATACATGTCGGCGTTCGCGGCTCTCTCCGGTTTGCCCATGGCGATTGCACCTTCGCTTGTGGCGGTAGCAAGGGCCGTGCCAGATGCGGCGACGGTCATATCGCCAGAAATGGCGGCGAAGCCTTGGCTGTCACGCATCGGATTGGTGCCACTCACGCCACCAGAATACGCATCTGCACAAACATTGCGCAAATGGGCAATGCGCAAACGGAATGCGCTGCTTCCGCTTTGACCAGCCGGGAAAGCTGTCAGGCGAGGAAATCGGCCCGGTGCGGCGTGAAGGAGTCGATCAACCGGCCCTTCTCCAGCGCCTTGACCCCGTGCTCGAGACCGGAGGGGACGATGAAACAATCTCCGGCCTTCAATGTCTCGGTGCGGCCGTCGATGGTCACATCGAAGCTGCCTTCCGCCACATAGCTCGACTGCACATGCGGATGGGAGTGAAGCCAGCCTTCCCCGCCCTTCTCGAAGGCGAACTCCACCAGCATCATCTCATCTGTATAGACCACGATGCGGCGCTTGTTGCCGTCTGGCGTCGGCTCCCACACACCATCGGCCGCACGCGCGAAAATATCCTTGCTCCTGACCATGTTCACCTCGCTAGCCAGCCGCCGTCGACCGGAATGACGGCGCCATGCATGTAATTCGATGCCGGGGCGAGCAGAAACACCGCCGCGTCGCCGATGTCGTCCGGCTTGCCCCAGCGATTGGCCGGAATGCGCGCCAGGATCGCCGAACTGCGGTCTGGGTCTGCCCGCAACGCCTCGGTGTTGTTGGAGACGATATAGCCGGGTGCGACCGCGTTGACGTTGATGTCCTTGGCCGCCCACTCATTGGCGAGAAGGCGTGTAATGCCGAGGACGCCGTGCTTGGAGGCTGTGTAGGACGGCACCCTTATGCCGCCCTGGAAGGAGAGCAGCGAGGCGATGTTGACGATGCGCCCCGGCCTGCCGGCGGCTAGCGCGTTGCGGGCGTAGGCCTGGCACAGGAAGAACATCGACTTGAGGTTGACGTCCATGACGGCATCCCAATCCTCTTCGGTAAAGTCGACGGAGTCGGCGCGGCGGATAATGCCGGCATTGTTGACCAGGCCGTCGAGCGGCGCCGCGGCCATCAACTCGTCCAGCATGCCTACCGCGGCCTTGATGTGGGCAACGTCGCATTTGACCGGTGTGAAATCGGCGCCATGCGAAGCGACCAGCGCGGCCGTCTCATCCATGGACGAGCGCCCGATGCCGACAACGGAGCCGCCGGCCCGCGCTACCGCAACCGCAATGCCCTGGCCGATGCCGGTATTGGCGCCGGTCACCGCAATGCGCCTGCCTTCCAGGCTGAAGGCGGAGAGATCGCTCATCGCATCGTCTCCAGCGGCACTGGGTCCACGTCGGTGTAGTCGACATTGTCGCCTGCCATCGCCCAGACGAAAGCGTAGTTCGATGTGCCGCAACCCGAGTGTATGGACCAGGCCGGAGACAATACGGCCTCCTCATTGGCCATGACGATGTGGCGCGTTTCGTCGGGTTCGCCCATCAGATGGAATACCCTCGCGGTCTCTGCGAGGTCGAAATAGAGGTAGGCCTCCATGCGCCGGTCATGGACATGAGCGGGCATCGTGTTCCACACCGACCCCTTCGCCAACTGCGTCATGCCGACGACGATCTGGCACGTCTCGATGGTGCTGGTGAACTGGAAGATGGAGCGCTCGTTGGAGGTGTCCTGGCTGCCGAGATCGAGCCGTTTGGCATTGGCGATGGACAGAAGCTTCGTCGGATAGGTGTGATGAGCCGGAGCCGAGAGCAGATAGAATTTAGCCGGCTCAGCACTCGACGTCGACGTGAAGGAAACGTCCTGTCCCATCCCGACATAGATCATGTCGCGCGCGCCGAGATCATACGCCGTGCCACCCGCGGTGACGGTTCCGGCGCCGCCGACATTCACCGCCACAAGCTCGCGTCGATCGAGGAAACTCTTCGTTCCGGTCGACTTGATTGCCTCAAGCGTCAGGGCCCGCCCGGCGGGCATGGCGCCGCCCACGATCATGCGATCATAATGTGTATAGGTGAGATTGATCCGGTCATGCTGAAAGAGATTGCCGATGTGGAAGTTGTGGCGAAGTTCATCGGTGCCCATCGCGGCAGCTGCGGCGGGATCGATGGCAAAACGGGATGTGTAGTCTGTGGACATGGCTCGGCCTGTTCATTGAATGAGTTCAGAAACTGCGGATGCGCGTCTGCGGCGCGGTGACCGCGTTGGAATAATCTGCCTGCTGGCCGCTCATGCGCTTGCGGTAGCGCTCCTGCGCGGCGGCGAGATGCGCGCGCATGCAGTCGCGCGCAGCGTCCGCATTGCCTGCAGAGATGGCTTGCAGGATGCGAAGATGCTCGCGCTGCAACCCGGTCAGATATTCCGTCGAAAGCACTTCCACGGAGTACCATGGCGAATTGCGGTCGCAGGGAATGGTGCGATCCCCCAGTGCATCGAGGATCTCGACATAGAAAGGGTTGTTCGTGGCCGAGGCTATTTCCCGATGGAAGGCGAAGTCCGCCTTGCCCGTGGGCTCGCCCTCATGCAGCAGCCGCTCGAACTCGAAGAAAGCCTCCTGAATGCGCGCTTCCTGGGCCGCGTTGCGCCGCTGAGCCGCCAGGCCCGCGCTTTCGATCTCGATGCCCATGCGGACTTCGAGCACATTGATCGCCTGGCTGATCCTGTTGCCGATGTCGGCGCTCATCGCGCCGATCTTGCGCGCCGTGTTGTTCAGGACGAACACACCGGCGCCATGGCGCGCCTCGACCAGCCCGTCGGCCGCAAGCGCCGCAACCGCTTCGCGCACCACCGTGCGGCTGACACCGAAGATTTCCGTCATGCGGGTTTCCGTCGGCAGCTTCTCCCCTTCGGAGAATTCGCCGGCGGTAATCTGTGTCCGCAGCGATTGCGCCACATGCTCGGAAAGCTTGGGCTTCCGATCGACTCTAAGGTCCTGCGACATGTCCGCGGACATCGCGTCTCCTATTTGAACACGCCGGGCAGCCACAAGGACAGCGCCGGGATATAGGTGACCATCGCCAGCACGACCAGGCCGGCGCCGTAGAACGGCCAGATAGATCGCATCGCTTCCCAGACGGTTATTTTACCCACCGCGCAGGCGACGAATTGCACACCTCCCACTGGAGGCGTGTTCAGGCCGATGCCGAAGTTGAGGATCATGATAACGCCGAAATGCACTGGATCGATGCCGTAGGCCTGGGCAATCGGCAGGAAGATCGGCGTGCAGATGATGATCGTCGGCCCCATGTCCATGAAGGTGCCCAGCACCAGCATGATCAGGTTGAGCAGCAGCAGGATCATGATCGGATTATCGGAGATGGTGTTCATCCATGCGACCAGCGAGGCGGGTACGCGCAGAAACGCCATCAGCCAGGAAAATGAAGCGGCGGTGCCGATGATCAGCAGAACCATCGCGGTCGTGCGCACCGCGCCCATGGTGGCATGGACGAAATCGTTCCAGCTCATCTGCCGGTAAACCAGAAGCGTAACCAGCAGCGCGTAGATAACGGCGATGCAGGAGCTCTCGGTTGCGGTGAAGATGCCGGAGCGTACGCCGCCGAAGATGATGGCGATCAACAGCAGGCCGGGGATCGCGACCGCGAAAAGATGCACCACTGCGGTGAAGCCAGGAAACGGTTCCGTCGGATAGCCGCGCTTTCGCGCCACGAAATAGGCGGTGATCATCAGGGAGACCGCAAGCAGCAATCCGGGAATGACGCCTGCCGTGAAGAGGTCGGCGATGGAGATCTTTCCACCGGCCGAGATCGAATAGATGATCATATTGTGCGAGGGCGGCAGGAGCAGCGCGATCAGCGCCGCCATGGAGGTGACGTTCACCGCATAGTCGGCGCCGTAGCCGCGGGCCTTCATCTGCGGGATCATCAGGCCGCCGACTGCGGCAGCCTCGGCAACCGCCGAGCCGGAAATGCCGCCGAACAGCGTCGCGGTTACGATGTTGACTTGGCCAAGCCCGCCCCTGACATGCCCGACCAGCGAGGCTGCGAACGCCACAATACGGCTGGCGATGCCGCCGCGCACCATCAGGTCGCCGGCATAGATGAAGAAGGGAATTGCCAGCAGCGAAAACACGCTCATGCCGGAATTCAGCCGCTGAAACACCACCAGCGGCGGCAGGCCCATATAGAGCACGGTGGCGAAGCTGGCGACGCCGAGGCAAAACGCGATCGGCGTGCCGATCAGCATCAACAGCGTGAAAGCGCCGAAGAGGATCCAGAGTTCCATCGCGTCAGCCCCTCCTGGCCTGTTCGGCCGCGTCCGCGCGCACGGCTTCGATATTTTCAAGTTCGACGGCGATTTCGGTCGGCGCTATCTCGTCGAGCGCCTCGTCGATCGGCGCGCCGGACAGGCGAAGCCCGATGCGCTCCAGCGCAAAGAGCACGACCAGCACCCCGCCCGCGACGATCGGCACATAGTCCCAGCCGCCGGAGATGCCGAGCGCGGGAAGCACAGTGTTCCACGTCAGGCCGACCAGGCTCCCGCCATACCAGATCATGCCCAGGCCGAAGGCGAAGATGACGATGTCGGAAATCATGCGCAGCCACTTCTTTGCCGCCGGGGGCAGCACATAGAGCAGCACATCGAAGCCCATATGATTGTTCTCGCGGACGCCGACCGCCGCGCCGAGAAAAATGAACCAGCTCATCAGCATGACCGAGCCCGGTTCCGTCCAGCTCGGCGAATCGTTCAGCACATAGCGGCAGAACACCTGCCAGGCGACGAACACGGTCATCAGCACGAGACCGATGCCCGCGAGCCAAAGTGCCGCCGTGTTGAGGCGTGACAGGAACGGCACGCCATGAATGCGGTCGGTACTCGTGCTGGTCCCTGACATTTTCGTGCTCCAGGTGCGGATTCGCGGCCGGCGGCCCACTCTCCCGATGTCGGGGAGATAGGTGTTTTCGAAGAGATGTCCGGCAGGAGGCAAGCGACGCGGATCGCGTCAGCGCGGCCTGCTCTCCCGCCGGACTTCGACGCTACTGAACTGCCTTTACGTCCTCGACCAGCTTCTTCAGAACTGGATCCGTGACATGCTTCTCGTAAACCGGCGCCATGGCGTCGATAAAGCCTTGCTTGTCCGGGGTGTTGATCTGCGCGCCGGCTGCCTCAGCAGCGGCACGCGACTTGGTTACAGCGGCGGTCCACAATTCGCGCTGCTTGGCCACGCTGTCGGTGGCTGCCTGCTTGAAGATAGCCTGATCGTCCGGCGTCAGCTTGTCGAACGCCGCCTTGTTCATCACGAAGACTTCGGGAAGGATCGTGTGCTCGTCGAGCGAATAGAACTTGGCGACCTCGACGTGCTTGGCGGTGTCGTAGCTGGGGAAATTGTTCTCGGCCCCGTCGATCACGCCGGTCTCGATAGAGGAGTATACCTCGCCATAGGGCATCGGCGTCGCATTGGCCCCCAGCGCTGCCGCCATGTCGACGAAAATGTCGGACTGGATGACGCGGAACTTCATACCCTGCATATCCGCGACCGTGTTGATCGGCTTCTTGGAGTTATAGAATGAGCGCGCACCGGCGTCGTAGAAGGCCAGGGCCACCAGCCCCGCCGGTTCGAACGCCGCCTTGATCTGGTCGCCGACAGGGCCGTCCATCACCTTGTGCATGTGCTCTTCGGAGCGGAAGAGATAGGGCAGCGCCGGGATGATCGTTTCCTTTACCGTGCCGTTGAACGGAGCCATCGACACGCGGTTCAGCTCGATGACGCCGGAACGCACCTGCTCGATCGTGTCCTTTTCCTCGCCCAGCTGCGCCGAGTGATACACTTCGACCGAATACCGGCCTTGCGTCCGTTCCTTCACCAGATCGCCGAAATATTTGACGCCCTCGACGGTCGGATAGCCGTCCGGATGGGTGTCGGATGATTTCAGCACCGTCTGCGCGAGCGCAGACCCGGCCATCAGCGTGACGGCCAGCGCGGTTGCGGCGGCCAGCTTCGAAAGATGCAACATTAGTCTCCTCCCTTTTTGGTCTTTACGGTCAAAGGCGATAGGCTTTCTTAGCCAACGTATAGGCAAGCTCGGGCGCAAGTTCGTAGGCCTCGTCCTCGCGCAGGCGGTGCTCGCTCACCAGCCGGGCGAGGAAGGCGCAGTCGACGCGGCGCGCGATATCGTGGCGCGCCGGGATGGACGGAAAAGCGCGCGTGTCGTCATTGAAGCCGACAGTGTTGTAGAAGCCGGCGGTCTCGGTGGTCATCTCGCGGAACCGGCGCATGCCCTCGGCGCTGTCGTGGAACCACCAGGCCGGCCCCAGCTTGAGCGACGGATAGACGCCGGCCAGCGGCGCCAGTTCGCGCGCATAGCTCGTCTCGTCCAGCGTAAACAGGATGACCGACAGCTTGGGGTCGAGCCCAACGGCATCGAGCAGCGGCTTGAGCGCCGTCACATAGTCCGTGCGGGTTGGGATATCGAAACCCTTATCGCGGCCGAACGCCGCCATGACAGCCAGCGAATGGTTGCGCATCGAGCCCGGATGAATCTGCAGCACAAGCCCGTCATCGATGCTCATCTTCGCCATCTCGGTCAGCATCTGCGCGCGGAAGAGCCTGCGTTCGCCGGCATCTGCCTTACCGCCGCGCACCTTGCCATAGAGCACTTCCGCCTCGCCGGTGGAAAGGTTCGCCGTGTCGGCCGTCGCATGGCCATGATCGGAAGAGGTGGCGCCGAACTCCTGGAAATAGGCACGGCGCTGCCTGTGCGCGTCCAGATAACCCTTCCATGTCCCGGTATCGCAGCCGCTGACCTCGCCGAGCTTGTCCAGATTGCCGACAAACCCGTCGAAATCGGGATCAACCACTGCGTCAGGGCGGTAGGCGGTGACCACCCTGCCCTGCCATCCGCTGTCGCGGATCATGCGATGCCATTTCAGATCGTCGAGGGCGCCATCGGTGGTGGCGATGACCTCGATGTTGAAACGCTCGAACAGGGCGCGCGGGCGAAAGGCCGGCTCGCTGAGTTTCCCGGCGATGCAGTCATAAGCCGCGTCGGCGGTGCCGGAGTCGAGCGGCTTGTCGAAGCCGAAGACGCTGGACAGTTGATAGTCCATCCACAGCCGGCTCGGTGTGCCGCGGAACAGGAAGTAATTCTCGGCAAACAGGCGCCAGATCGCGCGTCCGTCGGTCTCCACGGGACCGCCATCCGTGCGCGGCACGCCAAGGCGCTCAAGGGCGATACCCTGGCTGAACAACATGCGGAAGATGTAGTGATCGGGGACAATCAGCAATTGGGCCGGATCGGGAAACGGCTCGTCCAGCGCATACCATCTGGGGTCGGTGTGGCCGTGCGGGCTGACGATCGGCAGCGTCTCGACCGTCTCGTACAGCGACCCGGCGAGACCGCGAACCGCAGGCTCCGCCGGAAACAGGACATTGCGGTCGACAAGCGATGGCATCAGATGGGCTCCTCCTTCCCAATTTCACCGCTATGCAAAGGGAGAGATAATGTCAACATACAAGTTTCATTTTGTTATATGATGACTTTGGCTGGGTGGACTGCCTTGGCGCGATGCGTCTAAAGGACCGTGTTTTCCGCGCCACCGCGTCTGCGTTTGCTTTTGACAACGTCGAGGCAGTCGTACAAAGCTTCCCCAAGGCGCACCGCGCGCCCGGGGCTGAGCAGCCGGCAAAACCGGCCGACCGGGGCGCTGTTGGAGGAGAAGTTGTGGTGAGAAACGTGCTTGCTGCTTTCGCGGCGGCGGTGATCGCTATTGTCATTGCGCCGGCTGCTTCCGCGCAGGACGCGGTACGCATCGGCGCGCTCAAATTCGGCACCGTCAACTGGGAACTCGACACAATCGCCAAGAACGGCCTCGACGGCAAGAACGGCGTCAAGATGGACGTCGTCTACTTCGCCGGCGAGGATGCCTCGAATGTCGCGTTCCAGGCCGGCGAGGTAGACATGATCGTGACCGACTGGCTCGAAGTGGCGCGGCTGCGGGGACAGGGCCAGGACGTAACCTTTGCGCCCTATTCGTCATCCACCGGCGCGATCATGGTGAAAGCAGATTCGCCGATCCAGTCGCTCGCCGACATCAAGGGCAAGAAGCTGGCTGTGGCCGGCGGCGCGCTCGACAAGAGCTGGCTGCTGCTCCAGGGCATGGCCGCCAAGCAGGGCTTCGACATCGCCAAGGAAAACGAGATTGTCTACGGCGCGCCGCCGCTGCTGGCTGAAAAGCTGCGGGCCGGCGAGTTTGACGCCGCGCTGAACTACTGGCACTTCAACGCCCGCCTCGAAGCTGACGGCTTCCGCCGCATCGTCGGTGCCGACGACGCTTCGCGCGACCTCGGCGCGGCTGGCACGGTGTCGACGCTTGGCTATGCCTTCCACGACAAATGGGCCGAAGAACACAAGAATGCCGTCTTCGGTTTCCTGAAAGCCTCGCGGGAGGCGAAGCAACTCCTCAAGAACAATGACGCCGAGTGGACGCGCCTGCATGCCGATGGCGTGATCAAGGACGAGGGGCCCGCGCTCGACAAGCTTCGCGACCGCTATCGTGACGGCATCCCTGCACGGCCTGCGCTGGACGAGGAGGCGGATGCCGCGAAGCTCTTCGACGTACTCGCCGGCCTTGGCGGGGAAAAGCTCGTCGGCTCAGCGAAAGCACTGCCCAAGGGGACCTACTGGCCTGCGCTGAAAGATGTCGACTGAACGCCTCGCCGTGGCAAGAGCTACCGAGGCCCTGACCGTCATCCTGTCGCTCGCAGTCCTCTACGGGCTGTGGGCCGGCATGGCCGCTATTCTTCAATCGCGGGAACTGCCCGCACCCGACGCCGTCTTCGCCTTCCTGTGGAACGAGGCAGTGAATGGCGAGCTCTGGCTGCATCTCGGCATGACCCTGCTGCGGGTGGCGGCGGCATTCCTGATCGCAATGGCAATCGGTTCGGCGATCGGCATTGCACTCGGCCGCAGCCGCCTGGCCGACCGGCTGTTCGATCCCTGGCTGATCCTGCTTCTCAATCTGCCGGCGCTGGTCGTCATCGTGCTCGCCTACATCTGGTTCGGCCTGAACGAAGTCTCGGCAATCGGCGCGGTCGCGCTGACCAAGATTCCCAACGTCGCGGTAACCATCCGCGAGGGCACGCGCGCCATCGACCCCACGCTGACCGAAATGGCCAAGGTGTTCCGCTTTCCGCCCGGACGGCTGTTGCGGCACGTCATCCTGCCGCAGCTTCAGCCTTACTTCGCGGCGGCTACCCGCTCGGGCATCGCACTGATCTGGAAGATCGTGTTGGTGGTGGAACTGCTCGGCCGCTCGAACGGTGTCGGCTTCCAGATCTACACCTACTTCCAGTTCTTCGATGTGCGCGCAATCCTGGGATATTCACTGGCCTTCGTGGCGGTCATGCTGCTGGTCGAGATGATTGTCGTCCAGCCATTGGAACGCCAGGCAACGCGCTGGCGCAAGCGCGATGCTTGAGGTCGATATCCGCTCCAAATCGTTCCGCACGGCGCGCGGAGCGGAACTGCCTGCGTTGGGCGAGGTGGGGTTCACGGTCGCTCCGGGCGAGTTTGTTTGCCTCACGGGACCGTCCGGTTGCGGCAAGACCACGACACTGAAGCTGATCCTCGGCCTGGACACGGACTTCGAAGGGTCGATCCGGCGGCCATCAGGACGTCTCGCGGCGGTGTTCCAGGAGCCCCGCCTCCTGCCTTGGCGCAGCGTCGAACAGAATGTTCGCCTGGCGCTGCCGGAAGAGCTTGCGTCGGCAGACCTGACGCCGCTGTTCGAATTGCTGGGCATACCAGCTACGGAGAGGCTCTACCCCGGCGAGTTGTCGCTCGGCATGGCGCGTCGCGTCGCACTCGCCCGCGCCTTTGCACTGGAACCGGCGCTGCTGCTCCTGGACGAGCCGTTCGTGTCACTGGACGACGCCACGGCGGAGCGTCTGCGCACGCTGCTGATGAGTGTCTGGAATGCCCGGCCCACGGCGGCACTCATGGTGACGCACAATCTGCGCGAGGCGGCCGAACTCGCCGACCGTATCGTGCTTCTGTCCGAACGGCCGGGGCATGTGGTCAAGGTCGTGTCGATCGACACGCCGCGCGGCGCTCGCGACGCCGCAACGATAGATCGCATCGTCTCCAAGCTGCGCCCGAGGGGCTAGCGCTATGATCCCCTCAATGGGGAGGAAAATTCGGACGGCGCTGCCTTATCCCCGACGCGCGCTGCCGTGGAAACTTGAGAGGGGGTGTGGACAGAAAAATCGCTGCCAGGCTAGGCTTGAAAAATAATATCGCGCCTTTTCAATAACTTGCAAAGTATCCACCCCCAACCGCAATTCGCATATGCCCAACTCGCGCAACAATACACCCGTCTGATAGGAGCGAGGCGGCGTGAACGGAAGTAGGCAGACGGAGAGGAGTGGGATGGAAATGCAGCGCCTTGTGGCGTTGCTGTTCGCGCTGGCCGGTCTGGCCGAGCGCGCCGCCGCCGCGCCGATGGACGTCCGCGCTCTCGTGCTCATGTTCCTGCGCAACGCCGAACTCGCCACGCAGGGGATCCTCTTCGAAACCGGTTATGGTCAGCCCATGCCCGCGGCTGACGAAAGCAACAGTGCCGATGACGCGCTGCGGCTCGCCGAGCGTTTCCGGGCGTTGGCCAGCCTGTTGCTCAGCCTGACAGCGCGGGCCCTTGCGCCATGGGAAGACGGGCCATGTAGTCTCCATTCCTTTGATGAGCCCGGCATATCGCGCCAGCCGGTGATGCGTTCTATCATCTGCCCGTCTCTCCCATGGGGGGCTCGGTGGCCACCTGGTTGACGAGTGAGGAGGCAACTCCGAAGTCGGCCCCAGGTTCTGGCCGCAGCAAACCGCTACGGTCTTCGGGCACAGGAGTGAAGACAGCGGCAGAAACGCCGGCGGTGCGCGTCTTGACGGGCAACGCTACTTAACTGCAACGGGCCTTGTCGCAACCCGGCAAAGGCGCGCACTGCCTCCCCTACTTCCGGGGAAGCAAGTTCAACGCTCCAGGGCCGCAAGGCAGCGTGGTGGCGATTTCGTGTGTCTGCTCTCCATTCCGCGAATGTCGCGGCAGCGCGAACTCTCCGCTTGGCGCGTCGACCCGCCCGCCATACTATCTCCCACATGACCCTTGTTCCCGCCCTCGTCCTCGAACGTCAGCACGAACTCGCCTTGCGCGACATTGACCTACCTGCCGAGGTCGGGCCGCGTGATGTAAAGGTGAAGATTCACACGGTCGGCGTCTGCGGTTCGGACGTTCATTACTACACCCATGGGCGCATCGGCCCCTTCGTCGTCGAGGAGCCGATGGTGCTTGGCCATGAGGCTGCCGGAACGGTGGTCGCGGTTGGCGAGGCGGTGACCCATTTGAAGGTGGGCGACCGTGTCTGCATGGAACCGGGCATTCCCGACGCCAACTCCCGGGCGAGCAGGCTGGGCATGTACAATGTCGACCCCGCGGTAACCTTCTGGGCGACACCTCCGGTCCATGGCGTGCTGACGCCGCATGTCATCCATCCCGCCGACTATACATTCAAGCTGCCGGACAATGTCAGCTTCGCCGAGGGCGCCATGGTCGAGCCCTTCGCCGTCGGCATGCAAGCGGCGACCAAGGCCGGGATCACGCCCGGCGATACGGCAATCGTGCTTGGCGCCGGGCCGATCGGCATCATGGTCGCGATTGCCGCACTTGCCGGCGGCTGCGCCCGCTGCATCGTCGCCGATCTGGCGCAGCCGAAGCTCGATATCGCCGCCCGCTACCAAGGCGTACTGACCGTCAATATCTCACAGGCCAATCTTGCCGCCGAGGTCGCCGCCTTGACAGACGGCTGGGGTGCGGATGTCGTGTTCGAATGTTCCGGGTCGCCTAGGGCGTGGCAGACGATCTTCGACCTGCTGCGGCCGGGCGGCACCATCGTGGCGGTAGGCCTGCCCGTCGCGCCGACCCCGATCGACATCTCGACGGCGTCGACTAAGGAAGCGCGCATCGAGACGGTATTTCGCTACGCGCATCAGTATGAGCGGTCGCTGGCGCTCATGGGCTCGGGCCGCGTCGACCTGAAGCCGCTGGTTTCGGAGACGTTCTCCTTCCGCGATTCGATCGCCGCCTTCGACCGAGCGGTCGAAGCGCGGCCCACCGACGTCAAGCTGCAGATCCGGATGGAGTGATCACGCTGCGGCGCGCTGCGCCGCCGCGTCAAAACTCTCCCGCCGCCAGAAGTCTATGGACGGTCTGCGCCGTCGATCCCTGCCAGGCGGGTAGTTCCACGCCATAGGCTGAACGCAGCTTCTCGCAGGACAGGCGGGAATTGGCTGGGCGAACGGCGCGCGTCGGATATTCGCTGGTGGCGATGCCCTGAACTCTGGCAAACGGGCCGCCGGCGTCGCGGCTAACTTTTAGGATATGTTCGGCGAAGCCGCTCCAGTTGGTGCTTCCCGCCGCCGTCATGTGAAAAACGCCGTGGGCTTCCCCGCCGCGAGACAGTTTCCCGGCAACGGCAAGGATGCCATCGGCGATATCGAGGGCCGAGGTCGGATTGCCCCATTGGTCGGCCACGACGCGCAGTTCGTCACGGTCCTTCGCCAGACGCAGCATCGTCCTGAGAAAATTCTTGCCGAAGGGGCTATACACCCAGGCCGTGCGAAGGATGACGTGTCGTGGATTCGCTGCCGCGACCGCGTCTTCTCCGGCCAGTTTCGACCGCCCGTACACGGAGGCCGGCGCGGTGACATCCTCCTCGGTATAGGGCTGGTCGCCATCGCCAGGAAACACATAGTCGGTCGAGAGGTGGATTATGGGAGCGCCAATCCTTGCGGCGGCGGCTGCTACCGCGCCGGCGCCGGCGGCGTTAATCGCAAATGCTGCTTCAGCATCGTCTTCCGCCTGGTCGACCGCCGTGTAGGCAGCGGCGGAGACGACGATGTCAGGCCGCTCTGCGGCAATGGTCTCCTGGATTGAATTCACATCGAGGAGATCGAGCCGCGGCCGGCCGGCGGTGACGATTTCGACTCCCTGGACGGTGCTCCCTCGCTCCAGGAGGCTGGTTGCGACCTGCCCGTCCTGGCCGGTGACCAGCAGCTTCACGCTGCACCTTTCTTCGCGCCGAGGCGCTCCCCGGCGTAACGTTCGCTGCGGATCGGTCCCCACCACCATTCGTTGGCGAGATACCAGTCCACCGTGCGCGCCAAGCCGGTTTCGAACGTCTCCTGCGGCGTCCAGCCAAGCTCGCGCTCGATCTTGGATGCGTCGATGGCGTAGCGGCGATCGTGGCCGGGCCGGTCGTTGACGAAGGTGATGAGGTCGCGATAGCGACGGCCGCTGGAACGGGGCCGGCGCTTGTCAAGAAGATCGCAGATCGTTTCGACAACGTTCAGATTGGTGTGCTCATTCCGCCCGCCGACATTGTAGCTCTCGCCTGCCTTGCCAGTCGTGGCGATGCGCTCGAGCGCCCGCGCATGATCCTCGACATAAAGCCAATCGCGCACATTCTCGCCCTTGCCGTAGATCGGCAGCGGACGGCCGTCGAGCGCGTTCAGGATGATCAGCGGGATGAGCTTTTCAGGGAAGTGGAACGGACCGTAGTTGTTCGAGCAGTTCGACAGCACGACCGGCAGGCCGTAGGTCTCGTGCCAGGCGCGAACGAGATGGTCGGACGCGGCCTTCGACGCCGAATAGGGCGACGACGGCGCATAGGGCGTCTCCTCGGTGAAGATGCCGCTGTCGAAGGGCAGGTCGCCGAACACCTCGTCGGTGGAGATGTGATGGAAGCGGAAATTCGCTTTCGCATCGCCCTTGAGATCCTCCCAATGGGCGCGGGCGGCGTTGAGCATCCGGAAAGTGCCGACAATGTTTGTTTCGATGAAAGCGGCCGGCCCATCGATCGAACGGTCGACATGGCTCTCGGCGGCGAGATGCATCACGATGTCGATGGCGTTATCGCGCAGCAAGGACAGCATCGTCGCGTCGTCGCAGATGTCGGCCTGCACGAAGCGATAGTTTGGATAGTTCTCGATCTGCCGCAGCGAGGCGAGGTTGCCGGCATAGGTCAGCTTGTCGACATTGACGACGTTGTAGCTGGGGTTGGCACACAGATGCCGGCACACCGCAGAGCCAATGAACCCGGCGCCGCCGGTAACCAGGATATTCGTCAACTCAAGCTCTCCGAATTAACCGCATCACTCGAAAATCTCGGCGTCAACTAGCGCCGGCGCGTGGCGGTCCTTGTCCGACAATTGTGCCTTCGCAACGTCGAAGCCCCAGTCTATGCCGATCGCCGGATCGTCGAACCGAATGGACCGGTCATGCTCCTTCGAATAGGGCGCGCTGACCTTGTAGAGGACCTCGGTATTTTCCATCAGTGTCACGAAGCCGTGCGCAAAACCCTTCGGAATCAACACCTGGTTCCACTTCTCGGCGCTGACTTCCAGCGCGACCCATTTGCCGAAAGTTGGCGACGAGCGGCGGATATCGACCGCGACGTCGAGGATCGCGCCCCGCGTCACCCGCACAAGCTTGTCCTGCGAAAATGGCGGCAGTTGATAGTGCAGGCCGCGAACAACCCCCCGCGCCACCGAGAGCGACATGTTGTCTTGCACGAAGGTCAGATCGACTTCGTGGCGAGACAGCCCGGCAACGCTGTAGGTCTCGGAAAAGAAGCCGCGATCGTCGCCATATTTCGGCGGCACGATCTCAAGGACTTCCGAAATGGCCAGAGACCTGACCTCAATACTCATACAGCAAGCTCCGTCGCACGGCGGCGTAGATAGTTGGCGTATTCGTTCTTACCCAGACGCTTGGCCCGCTCAATTAGATGTTCGGGCGCCAGCCACCCCATTTCCACCCCGATCTCCTCCGGGCAAGCGATCTTGATCCCCTGCCGATGCTCGATCGTACGCACAAAGGATGATGCTTCGTGGAGACTGTCGTGAGTCCCCGTGTCCAGCCACGCATAGCCACGCCCGAGCTGGTGCACATAGAGGTCGCCGCGCTCCAGATAGGCGT
>DATDBN010000148.1:0-30115 GCA_036524835.1 Mesorhizobium sp.
CGCAGCATAGCATGGCACGAGCCGCCTAGGTCCAAGACCAGATGCATGGCGCGGACCTCCGCCTTGAGCCATTTCCCGCGCCGCCCGACACCGCCTTTCGCTCAGTCGGCACCGCCGGAGGAACCGATTAAAAAGCTTACACCGGGCTTACACTCCATCATCTGCGACGATGGAAAAAGAGCAAATTATTTAATGATTTCAAGTGGCTGGGGAACCTGGATTCGAACCAGGACTAACGGAGTCAGAGTCCGTGGGTCTACCGTTAACCTATTCCCCAATCGCGACGGCTGCCCTCAATATGGGCTGCGGCCTTTGATTGCAACGATGAGCGTCGAAGAGGCACATCGTCGATGCGCGCGCCTTTTAACACATATTGCCGGTCGATCAAGGCCACGGACGGCGGGTTTAGCGCATATCCAATATGAGGCGAGTTCGATGATCTTCCGAGCCTGTGGTGAAATCTCTCCTCGGCGCCTTTGGTGGAACCTCTCCTGGGCTCGTAGTTGAACGACCGCCCCGGGGTATTTTTTTGGGGAACGACCGCTCTTAGCCCTGCCGCGGACCGACCTCTATTGGGCTCGTGGTGGAACGACCCCGAGCCGCCCGTTTTGCACGGTCACCCAAGCTGGCAAGCAGACGAGATGAGCATAAACCGGCCCGGAATCGGTCGAGAGCATGCAGAGCGGGTCAAGCGCTGCGCCGGCGGCTTATCCATTGGCAAGCTGCGACCGCTCGAAGCCCAGCACCACCAGAATGGCCAGCATGAGCGGAATGATCAGGTAGAACAGCCGGAAGACCAGCAGCGCCGCCATGACGGAGGCCGGGTCCATGTCGGAAAGGCCGGCGATGAAGACCACTTCAAGGACGCCCAGTCCTCCCGGCGCGTGCGACAGCAGGGCTGCGGAGAAGGAGACCAGGAACACGCCGAGCACCGTGAGGTAGCCGGGGTTTTCCACGCCGGGCAGTGCGAAATAGATGATGGCGGCGGCTGCGAGGATTTCCAGCGGGCCGATGATCAATTGCCGGGCAACGATCGGCAGAGCCGGGTAATGTAACTCGAACTTGCCGATTTTCAGCGGCCTGAGCTGAAGCCAGCTGCCGAACACATAGGCAGCAACCGCAAGGAGCATCACGATACCGGCGCTCTTGGAGAGCGGCAGGCCCCTCAAATCGGCAAATCGTTCGAGCAGGTTCGGGTGGATCACCAGCACTAGCCCGGTGAGAAAGACCACTGCAACCACGAAGGTCAGCGAACAGATGCCGACGAGGATGCCAACTTCCTGGGCGGAAAGGCCGCGGCTGCCATAGGCGCGGTAGCGCACCACCGCGCCGGACAGCACTGAACCGCCAATACTGTGCGCCAAGGCATAGGTGGTGAAGGAGCAGATGGTGACGAAAAGCCATGACACATGCCGCCGCAGATGGAGCAGTGCGATGTGGTCGTATCCGGCAAGGGCGAAATAGGCGACGACCGCGCTGAGCGCCGACAGCGCCCATTGATAGGGCCGGATGAGCGTGAGACTTTCCCAGACATCGTCAAGGGAGGTATAGCGCAGCTCGTGGTAAAGCAGCCATCCGGAGAAGCACACGGCCGCAAGGCCGATCGCCGGCCAGACGTAGGTCTTCAGCTTCATCGGACCCCGGCCCCAACTTCGCCCATGCTCAACTTCGCGCCTCACGCCCTTGGCTTTCGGACCCACACGCTCCGAGTGCCTCATTCATTTTGCTGTCAGAGCCTTGGTGAATCGTCAATCCGCTGATAGTTTGTTGGCAACTGAAGAATTTGAGCGCCTGCAGCGTCCGTAAGGTTCGCGCGGCGCCAGAAGGGTCAAGCGTGGAACAGGGTCACGCCGGCGCCGCACCGCCGGAGGGCGAGTCCGCTCGTGAGGCGCAAGGTGCCGGATCGAGGTTCGGCGCGGCTGCACGAGCCTCGGCGCCGCAGGGCAAGAAGCGGCGCAAACGCAAGAAACATCGCAAGGTTTTCGCAAAGGACGCCGCGCGATCCGCCTCGGGGGTTGGCTCCGGCGCTGCGGATCAGGGGCATCCG
Organism: Mesorhizobium sp.; assembly: GCA_036524835.1. GTDB lineage: Bacteria > Pseudomonadota > Alphaproteobacteria > Rhizobiales > Rhizobiaceae > Mesorhizobium_G. The sequence goes on from DATDBN010000148.1 coordinate 2,048, forward strand.
GAAAATGCTGCGATAGCCGACGCAATGCCGGCGGCGCATCCCTTGCGACAGGATCAGCGCCAGGTCCGGCCCGGCGGCTTCGGCCATGAAGGGCTGGGCCTGCGCGAGGACCATCATCGCGCTCCCGCTTTCGCCGCCCTCGATCTCGGGACAAACAATTGCCGCCTCCTGGTTGCGGTGCCGGGCCGCCCGGGCCAGTTCCGCGTCGTGGATGCGTTTTCCCGCATCGTGCGGCTGGGCGAGGGGCTGACCGCCAATGGGCGGCTTGGCCAGGCAGCGATGGATCGCGCCGTCGAAGCCTTGAAAGTGTGTGGCGACAAGCTGCGCAATCGCAGCGTCAGGCGCTCGCGTCTGATCGCGACGGAAGCCTGCCGCTCGGCTGACAACGGCGCGGAATTCCTGCAGCGCGTCGAACGCGAGGCAGGACTGAAGCTCGAGATCATCGACCGCCGCACCGAGGCCCGGCTCGCGGTGTCGGGCTGCGGTTCGCTGGTGGAACGCGACACGGACGGGGTGGTGCTGTTCGACATTGGCGGCGGCTCTTCCGAAATCGCGCTGATCGACCTGTCGCGCCAGCGCACGCCGCGGCTCGCATCGCATATCGTTTCGTGGACGTCGCTGCCGCTCGGCGTCGTTTCACTGGCCGAACGGTTCGGCGGCAAGATGGTTTCCCGCGATGTCTTCCAGGCGATGGTGGCGGATGTTCGCGTTCACCTTGAGGCGTTTTCCGGGCGCGACCGCCTGGCGCATGTGTCGCGTACGCCGCGCTTCCATCTGCTCGGAACTTCGGGAACGGTGACCACGCTGGCCGGCATCCACCTTGAACTCGATCGCTATGACCGCCGCAAGGTGGACGGCCTCTGGATGACATCGGAACAGGTCGACGCCATGATGGAGCGTCTGCTGTCTTGGGATTTCCAGGCACGGGTCGCCAATCCGTGCATCGGCGCCGACCGCGCCGACCTGGTCCTTGCAGGCTGCGCAATCCTCCAGGCCATCCGCGAGGTGTGGCCGTCCGAGCGCCTGCGGGTCGCCGATCGCGGCCTGCGTGAGGGCATACTTACCGAGTTGATGGCCGAGGATGGCGTCTGGCGGCGCGGCGGCCGCTTCGGAGCACGACCATGAGCAAACCGGGGGGGAGCGGCGGGCAGGGGCCTCGCGTGCTGCGCACCAAGGTCAAGAAGAAGCGGGGCCTCAAGGAATCGTCGCGCCGCTGGCTCGAACGGCACTTGAACGACCCTTACGTACAGCGTTCGCGGGCTGAGGGCTATCGCTCGCGCGCCGCCTACAAGCTGATCGAGATCGATGACCGCTACCATGTATTGAAGCCGGGCATGAAGGTGGTCGACCTGGGCGCGGCTCCGGGTGGCTGGTGCCAGGTCGCGTCGGTGCGCACCAAGTCCAGCGCCGAGACACCGCACGTCGTCGGAATCGACTATCTGGAAGTAGACCCCGTACCCGGCTCGGCGATCCTTCTGAAGGATTTCCTCGATGACGATGCTCCGGCGAAACTGCTCGAAGTGTTGGGCGGTGCACCCGATGTCGTGCTGTCCGACATGGCCGCGCCGACCACAGGCCACCAGCGCACCGATCATCTGCGCACCATGCATCTTTGCGAAGTGGCGGCCGACTTCGCCATTTCAGTGCTGAGGCAGGGCGGGCACTTCCTGGCCAAGACGTTCCAGGGTGGCACCGAGTCGGATCTGCTCAACCTGCTCAAGCGCAATTTCAAGTCGGTCCACCACGTAAAGCCGCCGGCGTCGCGGGACGAATCGGTGGAGCTTTATCTGCTGGCGCGGGGCTTCAAGGGCAAGGACACGGCACCGGCCGACTAACGATTCCACGGAATCGTTCAGCCGCTCCAATATTCGTTTCGTCGCGGGTTCCGAACCGGAAAACCGCTAGGCAAACTTCTGCTCGTTCAGGATCTGGTCGGGCTGGTGGCCGATGCTACCTCTTCAGGCGGCCGCAGCCTGTAGCCGGAGACGACATTGCCGGCTTCCGGGGCCAGCCGCAAGAAAGCGAATGCCGCCGAAGCGGTAATGAAGCCCACCGTGACAAAGGCAATCGCGAACGACTCCAGGCTTGTCGCGCTCCCCGTCGAAAGCGCCGAGATTTCCAGAATGCCGCCCGCGACCGCAACGCCAAGGGCGATTGAGACCTGCTGTGTCGTCGCCGAAATCGCGGTTGCCTGGCTGCCTTCCGCATCTTCGACGGCGGCAAACACCAGAGTGTTGGCCGAGGTAAAGAACAGCGACCGCAGAAAGCCGCCGACCAACAGCATCGCAATGATCACGAGATGCGGGGTCGCGGGGGTGAACAAGGCATTGGCCGCGCTGAAGCAGGCAGTGATCAAGGCGGTGGAAATCAGGATGTTGCGAAAGCCTCCAAGGCGCAAAGCGCGGGGCGCCAGGAATTTCATGGCCATTGCGCCGGCGGCGGCGACAAAGGTCAAACTGCCCGATTCGAACGGTGTCATCCCGAACCCAAGCTGAAACATCAGCGGCAGCAGGAATGGCAGGGCGCCGTTGCCGATGCGAAACAATGTGCCACCGACGATGGCCGACCGAAAAACCGGATTGGCGAACAGACCCAGTTGGAGGATCGGGTTCGCCTTGCGGCGCGCATAGAGAATGTAGACGATTAATGCCACGGCGCCGGTGATCACCGCCAGGATGCCGAAGATCGGCGGCAGCGCGGGCAGGCTGATCACCGACAGCCCGAACACAATGCCCGAGGCCGCAATCGCAACGAGGCTGAATCCCACTATGTCCAGCGCCTTGACGCCGGCAGGCGGCATGTCAGGCAAATAGATGCGGGTGAGAACGCTGCCGATCAGACCGATGGGAATGTTGATCAGGAAGATCCAGTGCCAGGAGAAATAGGTGGTGATGAACCCGCCAAGTGGCGGTCCGATAAGCGGCCCGATCAAACCCGGCACCGTAAGCCAGGCCATCGCCGAGACCAGTTCGCCGCGCGGCGTTGTGCGAAAGAGCACCAGCCTGGCGACTGGTGTCATCATCGCTCCACCCATGCCTTGCAGGAAGCGGGCGATCACAAAGCCGCCCAGCGATCCGGCCATTGCGCAGCCAATCGAGCCCGCCATGAAAACGAAGATCGCCGCCTGGAAAACCCGCTTGGCACCGTACTTATCGGCGAACCACGAACTGATCGGGATGAAGATCGCCAGCGAGACCAGATAGGCTGTCAGCGCGAGCTTCAGCGCGATCGGGCTCGTGCCGATGTCGATCGCAATCGCCGGCAGCGAGGTGGAAATGACCGTCGAATCCATGTTTTCCATGAAAAGGGCGACGGCGAGGATGAGGGGAATGAGGCGCATGATGGATGACAGATTGTGCCGTCCCGTTAGCACGGCGACCAGCGTCTGTCTTCGGCGCATTGGGCTGCAGCGGTAGCCCACCGTCAGCAGTCACGGCGACGACGCTGGCTGACCCGATGTCAGGTGGTTTACATTTACCGCCGCTTCACCAAAAACCGCACCACGACAGATGAGTACAGACATGGCCAAGACCGAACCATCCGTGGATTTGCTGAGCGAGGAACAGGCGGCAGCGGAGCTTGCCCGGTTGGCGTCGGAGATCGCCGGCCACGACCGCCGCTATCATGCCGAAGACGCGCCGACGATCAGCGATGCCGAATATGACGCGCTGCGCCGCCGCAACGCCGAGATCGAGCTTCGATTTCCCGAGCTGGTGCGAGCCGATTCGCCGACGCAGAAAGTCGGTGCAGCACCGTCTGGAGCGTTCGCGCAGGTCACTCACTCAAAGCCGATGCTGTCCCTCGACAACGCCTTCTCGGACGAGGATGTGCGCGACTTCGTGGCCAGCGTGCGGCGGTTTCTTGCATGGCCAGCGGACCAGGAACTGGTTTTTACCGCCGAGCCCAAGATCGACGGCCTGTCAATGTCCCTGCGCTACGAGAACCGGACGCTTGTGACGGCTGCGACGCGCGGCGATGGCGTAACCGGAGAAAACGTCACCGCCAACATCCGCACGATTGCGGAGATTCCCCATCGCCTTCCGGCTGACGCGCCGGACACGGTCGACGTGCGTGGCGAGGTCTATATGCGCCGAGACGATTTCTTCGCGCTCCAGAAGCGCATGGCGGAAACCGGGCAGACCTTCGCCAATCCGCGCAACTCCGCAGCGGGAAGCCTTCGGCAGAAAAACCCTGAGGTGACCAAGTCGCGGCCGTTGAAGTTCTTCGCCTATGCCTGGGGCGAGGCGAGCGAGCCTTTGGGAACCACGCAGTATGACGTTGTGCGCCGCTTCGGCGATTGGGGATTTCCGATCAACGACCAGATGGTGCGCTGCTCGAGCGTCGAAGACATATTGGCGCATTATCACTCGATCGAGGCGGAGCGTGCGCTGCTGCCCTATGACATAGACGGCGTCGTCTACAAGGTGGATCGGCTGGACCTCCAGGAGCGGCTTGGCTTCCGCTCACGCAGTCCCCGCTGGGCAACCGCGCATAAATTTGAAGCGGAGAAGGCGCTCACCGTGCTGAACGGGATCGACATCCAGGTGGGTCGCACCGGCGCGCTGACCCCGGTGGCGCGGCTCGAACCCGTCACGGTCGGCGGCGTGGTTGTTGTCAACGCCACGCTCCACAATGAAGACTACATCAAGGGCCTCGGCAATAGCGGCCAGCCTATTCGCGGCGGCCGCGATATTCGCGTCGGCGATACTGTGAGGATCCAGCGGGCGGGCGATGTCATACCGCAGGTTCTCGATGTAGATCTGGAAAAGCGGCCAAATGATTCCAAGCCTTATATTTTCCCGGATCGCTGCCCGGCCTGTGGTAGCCACGCAGTGCGCGAGGAGGGGGAGGCTGTGCGCCGGTGCACTGGCGGTCTGATCTGTCCGGCGCAGGCCGTCGAGCGGCTGCGCCATTTCGTGTCGCGCGGGGCAATGGATATTGAGGGCCTCGGCGAAAAGCAGATCGAGTTCTTCTTCCATGCTGACGACGACGCGATGCGCATTCGCACGCCTGCCGACATCTTCACGCTGAAGGAGCGGCAGTCCAAATCGCTCACCAAGCTCGAGAATATCGACGGCTTTGGTGCGACTTCGGTGAAGAAACTGCTCGACGCGATCGACTCCAAGCGCAGCGTGGAGTTCTGGCGTTTCCTGCATGCGCTGGGCATCCGCCATGTCGGCGAGACCAACGCCAAGCGGCTGGCGCGCCACTTCCTGTCCTTTGCGGCGCTGCGCGCCGTTGGCGAACAGGCGGTGGTCCCTGAGGGCAAGGGCGATCCCGGCAACGAAGCCTGGCGTGACCTGAATGAGGTCGGCGGCATCGGCGCGACCGTTGCCGAAGCAGTCGTCGACTTCTTCGCGGAAGAGCACAACCGCGAAGCGCTTGATGCACTGCTGTCGGAGGTTACGCCGCTCAATGAGGAAAAGGTCGCCGCGATCTCCTCGCCAGTCGCCGGCAAGACGGTGGTGTTCACCGGATCGCTGGAGAAGATGTCTCGCGACGAGGCCAAGGCAATGGCCGAAAAGCTTGGCGCAAAGGTCGCCGGTTCGGTGTCGAAGAAGACCGACCTTGTGGTGGCGGGGCCGGGAGCCGGTTCAAAGCTGAAGCAGGCGACCGACCTTGGCATCGAAGTCATCAGCGAGGATGAGTGGTTCGACAGGATTGCCTAGTGCTTGCAGCCGGATAGAGCAGGGTGCGCTAACCCGTTGATTTAACGGCATTGCCAGACCATTAATCACATTGGTTGACGCATTCCTCAAGCGAATTCGCGTGACAGCAGGGACGTCGATGCCTAGCTGAACCTGCAAAGACTGGAACAGCGATGAGCACCGAAACAATTCTTGCTGAAGACGAGACTGACATGCCGGCTTCCTCGCTGGACGATTTTCTGGACGGGGCACGGCTCTGCATCCCGGTTATTGTCGCGTCGGCGCCGTTCGCCATGCTGTTCGGTGCGTTGGCGGTTGCCAATGGCCTCAGTGTGTTTGAAACGGCGCTGATGAGTGCGACGGTGTTCGGCGGCGCCAGCCAGATGGTCGGCATCGAACTGTTCGGCCAGAAGATCGCGCCATGGCTGATCGTCCTTTCGATCTTTGCGGTGAATTTTCGTCACGTGCTCTATTCTGCCGCCATCGGCAGCCGGCTGGCGCATTGGCCGGTGTGGCAACAGGCCGCCGGATATTTTCTCCTCACCGACCCGCAATTCGCGCTCGCGGAGGCGCGTGCCGAATCCGGCAAGTCCGTCGGCTTTGCGTGGTATATGGGCGCGGCGTTTCCCGTCGCCGTGTCCTGGATCTTCTGCACCTGGCTTGGCGCCATGTTTGGCTCGCTGGTCCCCAATCCGCAGGCGCTCGGCCTCGACTTCCTCCTGCCGATCTACTTCTTTGGCATCGTGATGGGCTTCCGCAGCCGCCCCCTGTGGCTGCCGATCGTGCTCGTTAGCGGCGTCGCCGCGATGCTGGCCTACAAATTTGTCGGCTCGCCCTGGCATGTATCGCTGGGCGCCCTGGCGGGCATCGTGCTTGCGGTGATCGTCGGTCCGGTGAAAGACAAGGCTGCGGTGCAGGAGGGGAAGCGGTGAGCACGACGATCTGGATCATCGCCGCCGCCGCGGTGGCGACCTACCTTACCCGCGTGGGCGGTCATCTCGTCCTGTCGCGTTTCCAGACCGTGCACCCACGCGTCGAGGCGGCTCTCAATGCGGTGCCGGCAGCGGTGCTGACAACGCTCGTTGCACCGTCGCTGCTGAACGCGGGACCTGCCGAATGGGCCGCTCTTGTCGTGGCAGGGCTTGTCTCCCTGCGGGGCGGGCTGATGACCATGTTTCTCGTCGGCGCTGCTGTGCTGATCCTGCTCAGGCAGCTCGTGGGGTAGTCTGCTTGACGTAGAGCGATAATTTAGAGATATTATCGCTGTGAAAGCGATCATCTTCTCTCATGCGGCGGCCAAGGATATCGATAGCTTGCCGGTTGAAGATAGAGCTGCGGTAGATGCGGGGTTGGTTCGTTATGCAACCACCGGGGGAGGCGACGTTAAGCGACTCCCCGGACGTGATGGTTATCGGCTGCGGATTGGTCGTTTCCGAGTGTTGTTCGACGAAGATCAGGCAACCATCCTCGCGATCTATGTGGGCAAGCGGGAGACGACCACTTATCGGCGCAATTGAAGGACAATCGACATGAGCGAGATTCAGATTATCCGGTCCCCTACGGGCGAAGAACTCGTCGTGCTGAGCCGGGCGGACTATGACGCACTCATCGCCGCCCGCGACGAAGACGATGACGATGTCGCGATCTACGATGCGCGCAAGGCGGAACTGGCCGAAAAACCAAAGGCGATGCTTCCGCCGGAGGTCAGTGCGCTGCTGCTGCGGGGCGATAGCAGGCTTAAGGCGATCCGCCGCTGGCGCGACATGACACAGTCCGAACTGGCGAGCCGCGCCGGGATCGGACAGGGCTTTTTGTCGGAGATCGAGGCGGGCCATAAGGCCGGTGCACGCGACACGCTGGAAGCCCTTGCGACCGCCCTCGACATCCCTTTGGACTGGATCGCCTGACCACCGGGATTGCTACCCAGCGTTAGTGCTGATCCTGTTGGGGCAGATGGTGAGTGGTCCGCCTACCCGGGCTTAGACGCCAGCAAGGAATATCATCTCGTCCGATTGGGCTGGATCGAACCGGCTGCGGTTCCAGTCGCCGAAGAGGGCGATAACGCGCAGGCCGCAAGACGAAAGCCAGCTCTCGATTTGATCGGCAGTCGGGAAGCGCAGGTCGCTCCGCGAAACGAGTACTTCTCCGTCGGCCAGATGATAGCAGGTCTCGAACTTGACACGGTCACCGCGCGCCTCGTTCACCGTTCTCACCACACGAACTGGTCCCGACGGCGAGTCAATTCGAACCTCTTGGTTCCAGCGCGACGACCAATCCTCGGCTGGATTTCGGGATTCGAACGCAACCATGCCGCCTGGCGCCAAATGGCGACGAATCGTCTCAAAAGCGGTGAGAATATCGTCGTCGCCGAGCAGCACCTGAAAGGCGTGACCGGTCATGATGATGAGGCCGAAGCGCTTCTCCGAGCGATAATCCTGAACGGCAGAGCACACCCAATCGATTGTGCTGCCGTAAGGCTTCTGCCTTGCGACATCCAGCATCGCAGCAGAGGGGTCGACGCCGGTCACGCGATGACCTCGCGCGGCATAGGCGTCACAGAGAAGGCCGGTGCCGCAGCCCAGGTCGAGCACGGCTTTAGCGTCTTCGCCCGCGAGTTCGAGGTAGAAGTCGCGATCCACGCTCCATCCGCACTCGAAGTCGTACAGGTCGACAAGACGCGGATCGACATAGTGTTCGTCGAGATGAAGGGTTTGGATGCTCTCAGTGTCCTTCACGGAAGTTTTCACAAGGTTGCTGTCGCGGCCTCCAGCCATTTCAGCGTTTCGCCATCGACCATCGGGCCGATTTCGGCCAGGACGCGGGCATGATAGGCGTTGAGCCATTGCAGTTCAGCTGGCGATAGAAGGTCGGTGTTCACCAGGCGGCGGTCGAAAGGGGTCAGCGTCAGCGTCTCGAAAGCGTGCATGGCGATGTCGCCACCCGGAATCGGAAGCGGCGCGGTGACGATGATCAGATTCTCGCTGCGGATGCCGTATGCGTCCGCCTTGTAGTAACCGGGCTCGTTGGAAATGATCATGCCGGCGAGCAGCCTCTCCGTCCCGGTCTTGGCGATCCGCTGCGGCCCTTCATGCACCGAGAGATAAGCGCCGACGCCATGGCCAGTGCCATGCGCGTAGTCGAGTCCGCGATGCCAAAGTGCCTGGCGCGCGAAGGCGTCAATGTCGCAGCCGCGCGTCCCGGGCGGAAAGCGCAGCATGGAAATGGCGATCATCCCCCGCAGCACGAGCGTGAATCGCTCGCGCATCTCCGCGCTTGGGGTGCCTATGATAATGGTGCGGGTAATGTCGGTCGTGCCGTCCTGATACTGGCCGCCGGAGTCGATCAGGAAGAGCTCGTCCTTGCCGAGTACGCGGTTGCTTGCCCGCGAGACGCGATAGTGCACGATCGCGCCATTCGGTCCCGCGCCGGAAATGCTGTCGAAGGAGATATCCTTCAGCGGCAGCTGCGTTTCTTCTCCGGCCTGCCGGCGGGTTGCTTCAAGACGCGAGACGGCCAGAATTTCGTCGACGGTGCCAGGCCGCTGCGCGTCCATCCAGCACAGGAACCTCGCCATGGCGGCGCCATCGCGCCGATGCGCGGCGCGCGCGCCGGCCAGTTCCGCCTTGTTCTTGGTTGCGCGGGGCAGGCGCGCCGGATCAATGGCTGAGACCACAGTGGCGCCATTCGTTTCCACAATCATGCGCAGCTTCTCTGCGGCCAATGCCGGATCAAGTGCGATACGTGCGCCGGATCTCGCCAAGGCCGCCAGTTCGGCCTCGAGGTCGCCGGGCGCTTTTAGGTCGGCGAGTTGGTTGAGATAGGCTTCCGGCTCGATCGGCAGCTTTCGCTTGTCGATGAAGACCATCGGCGCGCCTTCGGCCGCGAGAATGGCGAAGCCAAGCGCCAAAGGCGTATGCTCGAGGTCGGAGCCGCGAATGTTGAAGGTCCAGGCGAGCGAGGAGGGGTCGGTGAGCACCGCATGCGTCGCGCCCTGCTTGGCAATCGAGTCGCCCAGCCGGACGAGCTTGTCCTTCGCCAACTCGCCGGCGAACTCGATCGGCTGGATCTCGACACGGCCGAGCGGAGCTTTGGGCCGGTCTTCCCAGATCGCATCGACCGGATTTTTGTCCAGGGCGACCAGTTCGGCGCCGACTTTCGCAGCCGCCTCCCGCAGCGCCTTGGCTTCACCGATTGTGTGCAGCCAGGGATCGAACCCGATGCGCGCCCCCTTGGTCAGGTTTTCGCCAATCCAGGACGCCGGCGGATTGTCGATGAGGCTTTCCGGCGTGAACAAAGCCATGTCCGTCTGGCTGCGCACCTGGAGCGTATAGCGCCCGTCGACGAAGATGATAGCCTTGTCCTGTAGGATGAGCGCAATGCCCGCCGACCCGGCAAAGCCGGTCAGCCAGCGCAAGCGTTCCGAACCCCGCGCAACATATTCTCCCTGATGTTCGTCGGCGCGCGGCACCAGAAAGCCGTCAAGCTTTTGCTCGGCCAGCCAGGTCCGCAGCAGGGCGACGCGCGGAACGCCCACCGAAGGATCGGCGTCGGAAGAAAAATTCTGAAAATGCGGCTCGTCCGCCATGGCTATCTCCGGTTTTCGCCGGACCCTAGACGCGGCATCGAGGACGCGCAATCCAGGGAGCGAGCGAGCCGTTTGGACCAGGGACTGGAAGGGGGGCGGTATGCGCTCCGCGCGGGGGTCCAATGCACTGGCGCCCGTTCTCCAGCCCCTGCCGACGGCATACATTACCCGTGTGGAGGAAATGACCTGAGTCCCTTGAAGGAACATGGACATGACCACGACCAAATCTTCCCCTGGATTTTTCCGCAGATCGCTCGACGCCTTCATCGCAGCGCGTGAGCGCCAGGCGAGGCTCCACGTCAGCCGAAGCCTCTCACGCTTCAGCGACAGCGAGCTTGAGGCGCTGGGCTATGATCGCGCGGATCTGGCGCGTCGCCGCGCGGACTGAGTGCTCAACGTCAGCGCTTCATATGGATCGTCACCCAGCCCTCGCGGCGCAGGGTAGTGACGTGCCGAAAGCGCTGACCGACATAGGCTGAGATCACAGCCTCGCGCTGTCGCTCAAGGATGCCGGACAGGATGACCGATCCGCCCGGGGTGATGAACTGCGCCATCTGAGGCGCCAGCTTCATCAGCGGGCGCGCGAGGATGTTCGCCACGATCAAGTCGAACGGCCGACCGGCGGCAAAGGCTGGATGATGGAAGCCGGGGGCGGTGCGCGCGTCGATATGCGCCGCGACCCCGTTCAGCCTCGCATTCTCCTCAGCGACGCGCGTGGCGACCGGGTCTATATCGGTCGCGAGCACGGGAATATGCGCTAGCTTCGCAATGGCGATGGCGAGCACCGCGCTGCCGGCGCCAAGGTCGAGTGCGTTGCACGGACGTTCCCGTCGAACCACGGTATCGATCATCTGCAGGCAGCCGGCGGTGGTGCCATGGTGGCCGGTGCCGAAGGCCAGGCCTGCCTCGATCTCGATCGCAAGATCGCCGATACGGCGCTTGTCCCGATCATGCAAGCCGTGAACCAGAAACCGCCCCGCGCGCACAGGCCGCAGGCCTTCCAAAGACTTGGATACCCAGTCGATGTCTGGCAGCGCCTCGCGGTCGAAGCGTTCTGCGATGCCAAGCGACGTCAGCGCGGCCTCAGCCCGCGCCGCGACGGCATCCGCCTCGCCATCCGTGTAGATCGACATCTCCTGAAAGGATTCATCGTCCTCGAGTTCCAGAACGGAGAGCGGCAGGCCGTCATCCTCAAAGACCGATTCGAGAAGATCGAAAGCGAGCGTCGTGTCGGCACGGTTGAGCCGAAGGAAAAGGCGGGTTTGACCCATGCGTTTGCGTCAGCCTTCCGTCGCCAGACGCTTCAGCTTGGCCAGCGCCGCGTCGGGGTTTTCCTGATAGGCGATGGTGCCGAAGAGATCGCCGTCCGACTTCAGAAGGAGTACGGAAGCCGTATGATCCATTGTGTAGTCGCCATTTTCGGTCGGCACCTTGCGGGCGAAAATCTTGAAGTCCTTGACCATCTGGTTGACCTTGGCCGGATCGCCGGTAATGCCGGTTATGCGGGTTGAAACGTTGGTGACATAGCTGCTCATCACGTCTGGTGTGTCCCGCTCAGGGTCGACGCTGACGAAATAGGCGCGGATGTCCTTGCCTTCATCGCCGAGCTTTTTCAACCAGCCGTCCATTTCGACGAGCGTCGTGGGGCAAACTTCCGGGCAGTGGGTGAAACCGAAGAAGACGGCGGAGGGGTGGCCTCGGAAAGCCGCCTCTGTAATTGGCTGGCTCTTGTCGTCCACAAGCGCAAAGGGCGCGCCAAAGGGCTGGCCGCTCGCCGGTTCGCGATACCAGTTGAACGTCATCAATCCGATGACGGCGGCCATCAGAACAAGGATGCCGGCAAGGATGAAGCGCATCATGAGATGATTCCGGGATTCACGGGTGCGTCGGCGTGGCTACATGCACCAGGCGAGGCCGCTTTCGACCAGCGCCAGGAAGATACCCGCGCCATTGTTCGCCCAGGCGGCAAAGGCAGCGCCGGTCGCTGCCGCCAGCGCGGCAATTCCGATCGCCAGCTTGGCGCTGTGGGGCAGGGTGGTGGGAGCAGGCAGCCGCATGAGGTGTAGATAGGACGTTGTGGCCTGCCGCGAAAGCCTGAATGATGCGCCAGCGGAGCAAATTCACGCTGGATTGCGGGTGACGCTGCTGCGCTGCTCATCGTCTGGTGAGGATTGCTTCCGCGGACGGAGCTTGCAAGCGCTGATCGCCCAACCCATGTGAATGCGCAGATTTGGACGGAGGTTGCTATGCGGTTTATTCGGGGATTGGCAGGAGCGGCACTGTTTGGATTGCTGGGCACACCGGTATTCGCCGAGCAGGTCGGCGAAGTCGGCGTCGATTGGACCGGCAACGATATCATCGTGGAGGCTGTGAAAGATCCGCAGGTCGAGGGCGTGACCTGCCACGTTTCCTATTTCGAACGCGGCATCATCGATCGGCTGCGCAAGGGCAACTATTTCGAGGATCCCTCCGACACCGCCATTTCCTGCCGCCAGACCGGCCCGATCAAGATCGGCGAGATCGACCTCGGCGAGGATGGCGAAGAAGTGTTCAAGCAGGGGATCAGCCTGATCTGGAAGGAGCAGGTCGTGAACCGCATCTACGACAAGGCCAGTGACACGCTGATCTATCTTGCGCATTCTCGCCAGGTGAAGGACGGGTCGGCAAAAATGTCGATGTCGACCGTGCCGCTCTACGGCCAGCAGGTGACCTGGGAGAAGGGCAAGCCGCAGTAGGCAGTGTTTCCAGGTATGGACGAATGTTGGTGACCGCCTGTAAGTCATCAGCATGGACGACGCTCTTCGCTTCAAGGACCCGCAGCCGCGTATTCATCCGACGGCGGAGCTGAAGTCCTGCCGGCTGGGACCCTATGCCTCGGTCGGCGCGCGCTGCGTGCTGCGCGAGGTGAGCATCGGTGATTTCACCTATTTCGAGCGGCACGCGGAGGCGATCTACACGCGGATCGGCAAGTTCTGCGCCATCGCCGCCAACACGCGGATCAATGCGCTGGAGCATCCGGTCGAGCGCGTCACCCAGCACAAGGTCAGCTATCGGCCGAACGAATATTTTCGCTTTCTCGGCGTGGACGAGGAATTTCGCCAGCGCCGGCAGGCAAAGCAAGTGACGATCGGCCACGATGTGTGGATCGGCCACGGAGCGGTGATCATGCCGGGGGTGACGGTTGGCAATGGCGCGGTCATCGGCGCGAACGCCGTGGTGACGCATGATGTCGCCGCCTATCTTGTTGTTGCCGGGACGCCGGCGCGGCCGCTACGGCCCCGCTTCGTGCCGCCACTGGCCGAACGGATCGAGGCGCTGGCCTGGTGGGACTGGCCGGTGGAGCGTCTTTTCGAGGCCGTTCCAGATATGCAAAATCTGTCGATCGAGGCCTTTCTGGAGAAATGGGAGCGCGGCTAGGCCAGTTCGCCGCCGCGCGCAGCCTCCTGCATCCAGGCCGCTTTCCCGCGTGCATGCCCGTGCACCAAGGGCGGCCCCTGCAAAATCCTGGCTAGACTGTTCGGGCCTCCCACCGGAACCGCATGCGCCGTGGCGGCGTTTTGCGGCAGCCACGATGAGGGGACCGCCATGGACTACAATTTCGATCTCGCTCGCATTTTCTTCGGCGAAGCCGAAACCGCGGATGCGCTGTTCTTCGTCGAAATCGTTTTCCGAACTACGGTGATGTACCTCTATACGATCTTCCTTGCCCGCATGGTCGGGCATGACGCGATCGGACAGATCGGACCGTTCGAATTCGTGCTCGTCATCGCGGTCGGGTCGGCGGCAGGCGATCCAATGTTCTACCCGGAAATCGGCCTGCTGCAGGGCATACTGGTCATTACGGTGGTGATCCTTCTGCACCGATTGACTGGCGCGGCGTTGCAGCGGAGCCGGCGGTTGGAAAGGGCGGTCGAGGGCGATCCCGTGCTGATGATCGCTGAAGGCCGCATCCGGAAAAATACGCTGGGCTCGGGTTCGCTTACCGAGCGTGAGGTTTTAGCCCTGCTCAGGGTGGATGGCATTCGCGATGTCGGCGAGGTCGAACGCGCCTATTTCGAGACTAATGGCAGGCTCAGCGTGTTTCGCTACGCGGCGGAGAAGTCAAAGCGGGTGCGCTCGACCTATCCGGACGAGGTCGAGACCTGATCGCGCACCAAGTTGGCGTGACGCTGCAGCGGTCCGCCGGTCAGCGCTTCAGGAAGGCTTCGAAAGCGTCTTTGTGGTCAGGGTGCCAGCGAGAGAGGGCCGGGCGGTTTTCGATGATATCGCCGATGGCCCAGGCCATTCGCTTTTCGTCCAGAGAACGGTCGACGTCGTTGTCGGGGCAAAGCATGTAGAAGTCGCCGCGCGCCAGGCTCTCCAGCATGAAATCGACGACTTGTTCGCCGGTCCAGGCTCCCGCCGGCTTCTCGGTGACGCCCTCCGTCAGGCCGGTATAGGTGAAGCCAGGGATCAGCAGGTGGGCGCTCACCTTGGCGCCGGGCTCGTTGCGCAAGGCGTGGGCAAGGCCCTCCGTATAGGTCTTGAGAGCGGATTTGGAGACATTATAGGCCAGGTTCCCGGGCGGAGTCGTGATGCCCTGCTTGGACCCCGTGTTGACGATGAGGGAGGGGGCATCCTGCGCGAGCATCATTGGCGTGAAGGCGTTGACGCCATGGACCGCGCCCCAGAAATTGACCTCGATCAGCGTTCGCCAGGCATCCGGGTTCTCCCAGGCCTTGCCAGGATTGTCGCCGATGCCGGCATTGTTCATCAGCAGCGATACCGCGCCGTATGTGTCGATGGTGCGGTCGGCGAGGCGAACAAGGTCGTCCGGCGCGGCAACATCGGTAGGCTGAGCCAGAACGGCCGCGCTGCCATGCGGCGACTTTGCCGCGACGTCGGCAGCCGCTGCTTTCAACTGGTCGGACTGTCGGTCGGCCATCACGACGTTGAGGCCTCGCGCTGCCAATTTTCTGGCGGCAGCCAGCCCGATGCCGCTAGCCGCGCCAGTGATGACGGCGGTATTGCCCGCCGCCAGGATGTCGTTGAGGCGGGAGGATGCGCTGGTATCAGGCATGGAAGGCCTCGATGGGTTGAACGTGCGTTGCGCACGGAGAATGGGCGACGCCTTGCGCAGGATCAAGCTGGATTGTCGCGAGCGTACCGGGTGACGGAATCCCGATCCCCTTGGTCAACACGCCCTTTAGGCTGCCTGTGCCTGGCCTCCGACATTCAGCACATCTATGCCGCCGGCGCGATTGTATTGCGCCTCGTCGAGTATACCCTGGCGTTTGGAGACGATGGTCGGGATCAGTGCCTGGCCCGCGACGTTCACCGCCGTGCGGCCCATGTCGAGGATCGGGTCGATTGCCAGCAGCAAGCCTACCCCGGCAAGCGGCAGGCCGAGCGTCGACAGGGTCAAGGTCAGCATCACGGTCGCGCCAGTCAGGCCGGCGGTCGCGGCCGAGCCGATGACTGACACGAACACGATCAGGAAATATTCCTGGATGCCAAGCGGCACCTGATAGAACTGAGCGACGAAGATGGCCGAAATCGCCGGGTAGATCGCGGCACAACCATCCATCTTGGTGGTGGCGCCGAGCGGCACCGCGAATGCCGCATATTCGCGCGGCACTCCGAGGCTGCGCTCGGTGACAGCCTCGGTAACCGGCATGGTTCCGACCGAGGAGCGCGAGACGAAGGCCAGTTGGATCGCCGGCCAGGCGCCGGCGAAGAAGCGCGCCGGCGACAGGCCGTGCAGGATGAGCAGCGTCGGGTAGACGACCAGCAGAACGATGGCGAGCCCAGCATAGACGGCGATGGCGTACCAGGAGAGCTGCGCCAGGGTCTGCCAGCCATATTGCGCGACCGCGTTGCCAAGCAGGCCGATGGTGCCGATCGGCGTCAGGCGGATAACCCACCACAGGATCTTGCGAACGACCGCCAGCAGAGACTCGTTGAAGGCAAGAAACACATTCGCCTTTTCACCGACACGCAACGCTGCGACACCCACGGCAATCGAGATCACCAGGATTTGCAGGACGTTGAAGTTGAGTGATGTCGCTGCCGATCCGTCGGTGATTTTCGTCGACGCCTGCAGGCCGAAGACATTGCCCGGCACGAGGCCCTTCAGGAAGTCCAGCCACGACCCTTGCGTCGACGGCTCCTTGGCGGCGTCGGCAAGCACGGCGGAATTGATACCGGGCTGGATGATCAACCCGAGTGCAATGCCGATGAGGACGGCGATCAGCGCGGTGATGGCAAACCACAGCAGCGTCTGCCAGACGAGGGCCGCGGCGTTGGACAACTGACGGAGGTTGCTGATCGACGCGACAATGGCTGTAAAGATCAGCGGCGGCACCAGTGTCTGCAGCAGCCGGACGAAAATGGTGCCGACCGTGGAGAGCGTCGTTGCCAGCCAGTTCGGATTGCCGGCCGCGTCCGTTCCGATATTGCGTGCCGCAAGGCCAAGCAGCAAACCGATCACCATGGCGGCCAGGACCTGAAAGCCGAAAGACGCGTAGAACGGCTTGGACGACGCGGTTCGCGGGGCGGCGGAAATCGCGGAGCGCGCGCCGGATGCGGCGGAAACTGTGGCGGTGCTTGCCGGCACAGGCCGGCGGCGGGAGGGAGATGGCTTCTTCATGATGGTTCTCTTGGGAGCATAGAGCAGGGCGGCGGTATCGCTCGGAAAGGCGCCAGTTGGGCAGGTTTTAGCCGATTGATCGGCCCGCCGTGAGGAACAGCTTTCGTCAGCTTGCAGGCCAGGCGGAAAGATTTTGCGCAGGCCAGCCGGTTGCCCAAGCAATTTCGCCGTTGCAACATGGCCCGTCCGGAGGATACCGCGCAATGATCTTGGATGGATTGCTGGGCCTGCTCTTCGTTGGCGGCACCGTGGCTGTCACGCTGGGCGCCTATTTCCTTATGCGGCTGGCAGTGCGCCATGACGCGGAACGCGACAAGGAACTCGCCGCGTCCGTGCTGACGCGCATCGCGGCATTGCACGCCTTGATCCTGGCGTTGGTCTTTGCGCAGGAGATGGTCGACTACCAGCAGCTCCGTCTTGAGGGTGCGACCGAAACGAACGCGATCGCTGATATTTACAATGACGCGAAGCGCTACGATCCTGTTCTGGGCCAGCCGATCCGCGAGGACGTGAGTGACTATTTGAACGTGGTCATCCGGGACGAATGGAGCACGCTGGCCGTGCAGCGGAGGCTTGATCCGGCAGCGTGGGCGTTGTGGGAGAACATCTACGAGTATGTCCTCGATCTCGAACCGACCACCGAGCGGCAGCGTGGTTTGCGCGAACATATGCTGGAGAAAGTGCATGACATTTCCGAACAGCGTACAAAGCGGGAGATGATCGGCCAGGATTCACTTGGCGCTTTCTTCTGGTTCGCCGCCACCTCGGGCCTGATATTTTCGGCGGTTGCCTTCTATCCATTCGCGCCGGAGCCGCGCAGTCTGCTCCTGCTATCGCTGTATGGCGGGTTCACGGGCGTGGTGCTGTTCATGATCTTCGCCTTCTCCAACCCTTATCGCGCGCCGGGGTTCTTGCCGCCCGGCGCGTTTGAAAGGCTGCAGCAACACATAAAAAGCGATGCCGGATTATTGCCAGAGTGATGCCGGGCGAATAATGCCGGCCGGGGCCCTTTAAGCAGCCACATCCTTGGGAGCTGCGGTCCGGCGCGGCGCTGGACGTTTCGCCCGCCGCGCCTTTGGCGGCGCCTCGCCGAGCGGGCCGCGCTCGATGTCCGGCACGCTGCCGACAAACTCGCGGCTGATCCGATAGGCCGCATAAGCCAGGGCCACTCTTACCAATAATCTCAGCATTGTAGTCTTCCTTATCGATCTTGTTTCAGCTTTCAGCTTTCATCGACTTTGCCAGCTTCAGCAATTCCTCGCGATCCCGGCCATGCTTGCGAATAAGCTCCTGCGCTTGCAGGGGCGAAATGTCTGTGTTCTCCGCGAGGAACATTACATCCGTGTCGTGCAGGAAATCATCGACATCGCGCTCGTTGTCATTCGCTGGCATCAACGATCACCCGCTCAATGAATGTGTTGAAGCGGCTCGTCTGTCCGCCCTCGACCTTGTCTTACCCGCCATGATCGCATTATTTGCAGGCCTCATCCTGAGCTTGCGCAGCGGCTGTCTTATCGCCCTGCTGCTGTGCTTCGACGTCCTGCTGCGAAACAGCGAGGTCGTTTTTGTCGGTGCCCTTCTGTGTCTCCAGAGGCATGTTCGACCCATCCTTCTGAGCCGGCTTGGCCTGTGCGTTCGAATCGGCAGACTCCAGAGGAGAGTGGGTTCCGTCCTTCGAGATGCCGGCGGTGCTGCCCTTGTCGACGGTTGGCGGGCATTCCGCCAAAGCGCTGCCCGCGAAGGCCAAGCTAAGGGCTACGGCGGTGATGAAGCGTTTCATGGCTGTCTCCTTCGATGTTTCCCTCCTCGACAGAACCAGCGGCGGGCAGGTTGGTTCCGGCAAAGGCCAGACTTGTCGCCCGGCGTGCAACTCCGCTACAGGCTTCTGACATGCACGAGCGCAGAGCCGGTTGGAGAGGCCGATATGAACGAAACGAGCTTTACCGGATCGGGCGGTGGTGCATGGCGGGATCGCGACGGACATCGCCGCTGGCTGAGGCAGCGCGCCGACGAACTTTTCGACCTGTTCGATCCACGCGCGATAAACGCTGACGGCGGCTTCTTCGACCTCGATCCGGCCGGGCAGCCGCTCAAGCTCGCCAACCCGGTGCGGCCGATCCACGGCACGGCGCGCATGGTCCATTGCTATTCGATCGGCAGCCTGCTCGGACGGCCCGGCAGCGACGCGATCGTGGACCACGGGATGCGCTATCTCTGGGACCATCACCGCGACCAAAAGCACGGCGGCTATGTCTGGTCGCTCGACAATGACGGACCGCGCGATGCGACCAAGCAAGGCTACGGGCACGCCTTCGTGCTGCTTGCCGCGTCAAGCGCCCGGCTTGTCGGCCATCCACTCGCGGACAAGATGTTGGCCGATGTCACCGAGTTGCTGAACCGTCGCTTCTGGGATGACGCTCATGGCGCGATCGCGGAAGAGTTCCAGCAGGACTGGACGCCGATGCCTGGCTATCGCGGCCAGAACTCCAACATGCACCTGACTGAAGCGCTGATGGCTGCGTTCGAGGCGACCGGCGAGCGGGATTACCTGAACAAAGCCGAGCGTATCGCCGATCTCATTATCAATCGCCGCGCCCGCGAATGCGGCTTCCGCGTTGCCGAGCATTTCGACGAAGACTGGGCCGTCGACCGGAACTACAAGGCGGTCAATGAAATGTTCCGCCCCTCAGGCACGACGCCTGGACACTGGCTGGAATGGGTTCGGCTTATCCTTCAACTGTGGGTTCTGGGCGGCAAACGCAACGACTGGATGCCGCAGGCTGCCGAAGCGCTGTTTGAGCAATCCGTCGCGCTGGGCTGGGACAGCGATCATGGCGGCTTCTTCTACACGCTGGATTGGGACGACAAGCCGGCTTTCCGGTTCAAGCCATGGTGGCCGATCGCCGAGGCCGCTGGCGCGGCGAGCTTTCTGGTCGAACATCGCCCGAGCGCTTTTCACGAGGAGTGGTACCGGCGCATCTGGAACATTATCGCGCAGCACTATATCGACCGCGACCATGGCGGCTGGTTCGAGGAACTCGACGAGACGATGCTTCCCGCCCATTCGCTGTTCCCCGGGAAGGCCGATATTTACCACGCGCTGCAGGCGTGCCTCATCCCGCTCTATCCCGCGCAGGGGAGCCTGACGCGGCTGATTGGGGGCTAACTGGACGCATCGGGACAGGTTTCTGCTCGCTCGGCCATGTTTCGGCAGAGAATGATCGATAGTCGCGTTGCTGTCGGATGCGTTCCGGGCTATCGGCGCTGATGGATATATCTAGCGTCGCCGAGAGAGTGGCCCTGCCGGCTAAGGATTGGCCAAAAATCCTGCGGGCCTATCGAGAACCGAGCCGGGCGCGCAGCCTGGCCGAGTTGGCGGTTACCATCGTGCCGTTCGCCCTGCTTTGGGCTTTGACCTGCGTAGCCTTTCGCTTCGGCGGCTGGTGGGGTTTGCTGCTGACCATCCCGACAGCCGGCTTTCTGCTGCGGCTCTTTATGATCCAGCATGATTGCGGGCACGGCTCGTTTCTGGCGCACCGGCGCTCGGACGACTGGATCGGCCGCGCCATCGGCGTGCTGACGCTGACGCCCTACGATTATTGGCGCAAGGCGCATGCCGAGCATCATGCCACAGCCGGAAATCTGGACGAGCGAGGCGTCGGCGACATCCTGACGATGACGGTGGACGAATATCGGGCGCTGGGCTGGTCTGGGCGTCTCGGCTACCGTCTCTATCGCAACCCGTTCGTGATGTTCGTCATCGGGCCGATCTGGGTATTCGGCCTGAAGCAGCGGGTGCCCGTGGGCATGATGCGGGAGGGTGCACTACCCTGGCTGTCGACGATGCTGACCAATCTGGCGATCGTGGCCGCGTCGGCACTGCTGATTTGGCTGGTCGGCCTCTGGGCTTTCCTGGCGGTGCACCTGCCGGTCGTTCTGATCGCAGGCACTGCCGGCATCTGGCTGTTCTTCGTGCAGCATCAATTCGAGGAAACGACCTGGGAGCGCGAGGCGAATTGGGATTTCAGCGAAGCCGCGCTGCACGGGGCCTCAAACTACGTCCTTCCTAAGCCGCTGGCCTGGCTCACCGGCAATATCGGCGTCCACCATGTCCATCACCTCGCCAGCCGCGTTCCGCACTATCGGCTGCCGGAAATCCTTCGCAACCATCCCGAGCTCGCGGAAATCGGCCGGATCGGGATTCTCGATAGCCTGCGCTGCGTGAAATACGTGCTGTGGGATGAGGCGAGCAGCAGATTGGTGTCGTTCAGGCAGGCCCGCGTGGCAGTTTGAAGCTGAGCAGCATTCGGCCTGACCTGCCGCGATTGCCGCCGAGTGCGCCTCAAACCGCCGTCACAAATCCATCCAGCACTTTCTTCTGCCCGGCCCGATCGAAATCGATGGTGAGTTTGTTGCCCTCGATGGCAGCGACATTGCCGTTGCCGAATTTCTGGTGGAACACGCGGTCGCCGACGCTGAAGGCCGACGGCGTGTCCGCCACCGATTTTGCCACCAGTTCCCCTTCGATGACGCGGGGCTTCGCCGCACCGACGCCATAACCGGATTCGGCCTCGCCATAGCCGATGCGTTCAACCGCATGGCCGGACCGGGAGCCCCAATTGCGGTCGGTTGCCTCTGTGCGGTTTTGCTGGGCGCGCTGCCAGCCGGGTGTCGCATAGGTGTTGGAGAAGCTGCGGCCGTCATCGCCGCGCCCACCGGCTGAGCCCTTGCTATCGCCGCGGGCGCCGTAGCCGCCCGACGGGGTGCCGACGCTGTCGAAGCGCGAGGCGCCATACGGGTTCTGCCGGCCGCCGCGTCCTCCGCCGAACGAGCCGCCGCCATAGGGCGACCCATAACCGCCGAAGCTGTTGCCGGTTTCGGCGATCTCGATATGCGCTTCCGGCAGTTCCTCAAGAAAGCGCGAGGCGATTGTGGACTGCCACAGCCCGTGGATGCGGCGGTTGGACACGAACCAGATGTGCAGGTTTTTTTTGGCCCGGGTCAGGCCGACATAGGCCAGCCGGCGCTCTTCCTCCAGCCCGGAGCGGCCGCCCTCGTCGAGCGAGCGCTGGTTGGGAAACAGCCCTTCCTCCCAGCCGGGCAGGTATACGGTCTCGAATTCCAGTCCCTTTGCCGAGTGGAGCGTCATGATCGACACCGCGTCGAGGTCCTCATGCTGCTCGGCGTCCATCACCAATGCGACATGCTCGAGGAAGGAGCGCAGCGATTCGTACTCCTCCATCGAGCGGATGAGCTCCTTGAGATTGTCCAGCCGGCCCGGCGCTTCCGCCGAGCGGTCGTTCTTCCACATTTCCGTGTAGCCGCTCTCATCCAAGATGATTTCGGCGAGTTCCGTGTGGGGCGTGGTTTCCAGCCGGTCCTGCCAGCGGGCGAAATTGGCCGCGACCTCGCGCAGCGCCGCTCGCGGCTTCGGCTTCAATTCGTCGGATTCGGCGAGCTTGCCGGCCGCTTCGAGCATCGGAATGCCGAGCGCGCGCGCCGTCGCATGGATTTGGCCGATCGCAGCTTCGCCAAGCCCGCGTTTCGGCACGTTGACGATGCGCTCGAAGGCGAGGTCGTCGGCGGGTTGGGCGACGACGCGGAAGAAGGCCATGGCGTCGCGGATTTCCGCGCGCTCGTAGAAGCGGGGGCCGCCGATCACCCGGTAGTTCAGGCCGAGCGTGACGAAACGGTCCTCGAACTCTCGCATCTGGAAGGAGGCGCGCACCAGGATTGCCATGTCGTTCAGCGCGTGACCCTTGCGCTGATATTGCTCGATCGTCTCGCCGACGGCGCGGGCTTCCTCTTCCGAGTCCCAGGCGGCGTGCACGTTGACCTTGGCGTCTTCCGGGTTCGGGCGATCGGTGAACAGCGTCTTGCCGAGCCGCCCCTCATTGTGGGCGATGAGATGCGAGGCGGCACCGAGGATATGGGCCGTGGAGCGGTAGTTGCGCTCCAGGCGAATGACCGTCGCGCCCGGAAAATCCTTGTCGAAGCGCAGGATGTTGTCTACCTCCGCGCCGCGCCAACCATAGATCGACTGATCGTCGTCGCCCACGCAGCAGATGTTGACTTTGTTATCGCTGGCGGCCGAGCGCGAGCTTCGCTCGCTGGCCTCCGCGAGGGCGGGCGAAACGTCGCCCGGCGCGCGGTCGCGCGCTCGGCCTTCGGCCGGGGGCGCCTTACCCTCCGCTATCGAGGGGGAGGTAACCCTCGGCCGCTGCGCCAGCAGCCTGAGCCACATATACTGCGCGGTGTTGGTGTCCTGATACTCGTCGACGAGAATGTATTTGAAGCGGCGGTGATACTCCGCCAGCACATCATGGTTGGCGCGCAGGATGCGGATCGGGTGCAGCAGCAAATCGCCGAAGTCGCAGGCGTTCAGGGTCTTCAACCGGTCCTGATAGGCTTGGTAGAGTTCGCGGCCCTTGCCATTGGCGAAGGCGCGAGCGTCCCCTTCGGGAATCTCGGACGGGCCGTGGCCCTTGTTCTTCCAGCCATCGATCATCTGCGCGAACTGGCGTGCCGGCCAGCGCTTGTCGTCCAGCCCGTCGGCCTGGATCAGCTGCTTGATCAGCCGAATCTGGTCGTCGGTGTCGAGAATGGTGAAGTCGGAACGCAGGCCGGCAAGTTCGGCGTGACGGCGCAAGAGCTTGACGCCGATCGAGTGGAATGTGCCGAGCCACGGCATGCCCTCAACCGCCTCGCCGACCAAGACCCCGATGCGTGTCTTCATCTCGCGCGCCGCCTTGTTGGTAAAGGTGACGGCCAGAATTTGGCTCGGCCACGCGCGGCCGGT
This sequence comes from Mesorhizobium sp., assembly GCA_036524835.1. GTDB lineage: Bacteria > Pseudomonadota > Alphaproteobacteria > Rhizobiales > Rhizobiaceae > Mesorhizobium_G. The sequence continues at coordinate 25,708 of DATDBN010000148.1, forward strand.
GGCCAGGATATGGGCGATGCGCGTGGTCAGAACCCGCGTCTTGCCAGTGCCGGCGCCAGCCAGCACCAGCACCGGACCTTCCGTGGTCTCGACCGCCAGCCGTTGTTCGGGGTTCAGCCCTTTCAGATAGTCGGGCGTACCGCCGCCGCCCATGCGCGCCGCCATGGCGCGCGCGGCGATGCCGGAGCCTCCGCCGGAAGGGGCGCGCGACGGCGCCTCCGATGATGGCCCCGGCGCACCGCGCTGCTGCGGCGCCTCGAAGGGTTCCTCATCGAAGAAAGGCATATCGTCGGGGAGTGCTGACATCCTGCCGCGAATGTAGTGATTCGGCACGGAAAGACCAGCGATGTTTCTGGTTTGTACCGAAATTGCAAGAGGCGGCGCGCTGACGGAGAGGAATTATTTCCTCGATCTAGCCGTTGACCCGCTGCGGCGGATACTAGAGTTATCCATCCAGTTAGCGAGAAACGAGAAGTCATGGGTCCATCCACCGACAGCGCCGGAATCGTGTTTGCGTCCGCAGTGCCTATCTTCCGCATCTTCGACGAAGCCAAGGCCCGCGAGTTCTACCTTGGGTTCCTGGGCTGCACCGTCGACTGGGAGCATCGCTTTCATCCCGGCGCGCCGCTCTACTGCCAGCTGTCTCGCGGTGCGCTGAAACTGCATCTGTCGGAACATCATGGCGATTCTACACCGGGTTCCACGGTGGTGGTGTATATGGAGGGCGTCGAGGCGCTGCAGCGGGAGCTGATCGCCAAGAACTACCGGAACAACAGGCCCGGATTGCAAAAGCAGGATTGGGGTCTGGAGTGCACGGTGATCGACCCATTCCACAGCCGGATACGGTTCCTGGAAGCGCGCGGCGACGCCTAGACTAGCTTTGGACGAAGCGCCTATCGCTCCAGTCGCGAAATCCGCCGGTCGGAGAAGTTCAGGCGTCCGGCCGCAATCGGCCTGACAATTTCGGCAAGGCTGGAATCGCCGGCGAGGCGTGCGTCGAGCTCGCTCATCTGGTTCATGGCGATCAGCGACAGGAGGTCGGCTCGCGGCGTGCCGTCCGCGGCGCGGGGCAGGGCGGCAACCGGCTGCACCAAATCGGCGGAGGACAGGCCTGCAAGTGTCTGCGGGTCGGCCAGTGTCGGCGCTTCGGCAAAGGCATAGATGCCGGTGCCTTTCTTTGGCAGCGGGAAATGCGTCAGGGCGACATCGCGCACGCCGGGCGCGGATTTGAGCGCGGCCAGGATGGCCGGCCCTTCGCGCTCGATCCGGTCGCCGGTGCCATCGCCGTCCGACCAGCCAAAGCCGCGTGTCACGGCGTTGTAGATCTTCTTGCCGCTGGCCATCCAGATGCGCGACGGCAGCGAGCGGCGCGCCAGTATGCGCTCGCCCGTCGGCGTCATAAGCCCCGGCGCGAAGGCGCGCATCTGCTTCAGGAGATGGCGGAAATCCTCATAGGCCATTAGCCGGTAGAGCATGCCGCGGGCGCGATGGCGCGAGGCCAGCTGGAAGTCGATCACTTCCGCTGAGCCGTCCGGCCCCATCAGCCAATTCTGCGGCTTGGCCAGGTCGTTATGCGTGATGCCCATGCGCCGCATCTGCCGCAGAAGCCGGAAGGCATCGCGGTACCAGTCCGGCTCGGACGGCCGCGCCAGATGCAGCGGCGCGCCTTCCGTCCACCGTCGGTAGAGCCCGTGTCGATCCGTCGAGATGAGTTGCGGCGTGCCCTTCACGCCGCGCAGCGCCGTGAGCGCCGCAATTTCTCGGCGCGCCAGCAGCCAGGCGAGCGGCCGCGACCACCATGGGCTTGCCGTGACGATGCGGCGGATGATCGCCTGCGCCGGAGCGCCCTCGAAGTGGCCCTTGTGGGTTTCGGAAAACACGTCGCGCTTCAGCACGGCGTCGGTGACGAATATTTGCATCGGGTGCCTTTCGGCGGCGGTTCATAGGCCCACCGGCGGCGCGGCGCAACCCGACCCTCACCGACGCGTTACTGGACGGCGAACGCCATGGCTTTATGTTCGCAATCCTCCTGACAGATAGCAGAGGACGACGACATGACCAAACCCGTCATCACGCAGGCGATGATCGACGCCTATGACGAATATACGCATCTGACGCTCGACCGGCGTGGCTTCATGGAAAAGCTGACCAGGCTGGCCGGCACCGGCGCGGCGGCCGCCATGATTGCCCCCCTGCTTGCAGCGAACTCGGCGCACGCGGCCCTTGTGCCGGAGGACGATGCGCGGCTGAAGGCAGAGGATGTGACCTATCCTGGCGAAGGGGGCGAGATGAAGGGCTATCTCGTGCGGCCGGCCAACGCCCCCGGCAAGCTTGGCGCTGTGATGGTGATCCACGAAAACCGCGGCCTCAATGACCACATCAAGGATGTCGCACGCCGCGTCGCCCTGGAGGGGTTCGTCGCGCTGGCGCCCGATTTCCTGTCGCCGGCCGGCGGCACCCCGGCGGATGAGGAGAAGGCGCGCGAAATGATCGGCCAGCTCGATGGCGCCAAAACCATTGCCAATGAGGTGGCTACGGTGACGTTTCTAGGCAGCCATGCCGAGGGGAACGGCAAGGTCGGCGCGGTGGGGTTCTGCTGGGGCGGCGGCGCGGTCAACGACGCGGCCGTCAACGCACCCGACCTCGACGCAGGTGTGGCCTATTACGGCCGACAGCCAAAGGCGGAGGATGTCGCGAAGATCAAGGCGCCCTTGCTGCTTCAGTATGCGGGAATGGACGAGCGCATCAATGCCGGCATCAAAGCCTACGAAGAGGCGTTGAAAGCCGCCGGCAAGGAATACACGGTCTATGTCTATGAGGCCGCGCAGCACGCTTTCAACAACGATACCTCCGAAGCGCGGTACAACAAGGAAGCGGCGGATCTGGCCTGGGGCCGCACTATCGACTTCTTCAAGGCCAAGCTTGCCTGAACCGTGCAGGGACCGGCCTTGAGCGCCGAGCTTCACCATTTCCGGCCTTCGGGCGGCATTCCCAACAGCCGCCTGCCGCTGGCGTTTTGGCCCAAGAGAATCGTCGGCCCCGGCGGAGCCTGAAGCTGTCCGCGCGCTTCGGTCCTGGAACTGGCGGCAGCATCGCGTCACTTTCTCGTGGCTCAAGAGCCCCGGAAGCTGGCTACACCGCCGTCCGGCAAAGGCAGCTCCAGTATTCACCCTTCATGATCGCCCTGCGCAACTGAGTTTAAGGACTCGTTGGGTCCAGCGGAAAGGGCGTAGCTGATTATAGGCCCGCTGTCCGACACGCAGTTGTGAAGCCTTGTCAAGCATGCCTCCGAACTTGTTACATCCATCAATCCTCTGATCGCGCTCCCTTGCGGTGGCGACCAAGGGACCGACCTCGTGGCCCAGTCTTGGCAAAACCGCACGTTATTCAGGATCGCCGGTTGAGTGGCGACTGTGCTTGCGCTGGTGTCTACCACCGACAGCCAACAGTTCAGTCCGGCGATCACGATAAGCGCCAACGCGCGCTATATCTTTCCTAAATACCAACCCAACTCCGTTGTAGGCTGCAGTATCGTCATCATCGCGGCATCGAGAAGCCGAGGGCCAGAGGGGACCGAACGGGCGGATGCGGGCAGCGGCACCCCGGAGCTTGGCAACAACGCGGTAATGATTTGCGGATTGCTTCTCAGCCATGCACTTTTCGAGATTGCCATGGCTATTGCCGTGAGGACAACGCTCACAAGGTGCGGCGACGACGGGCCGGTCGTGCTCGCAACGGCCTCTCCGGTGGCGGCATCAGATACGGCTACGCCCCTTTGCCAGGCCGATGGGCAGGCGCGTGATCGTCGACGCGAAGGCAGCCGTCGTGCGCAGGATCTTTGCCGAATATGCTGCCGGGCGCACACCGCGCCATATCCGCACGCACTCAATCGCGACAGCTCCCCAGCGCCGCGGGGACGCCCCTGGAATGCCTCCACGATTAACGGCCATGCAGGGCGGGGAAGCGGAATACTGCGAAACGAACTTTACGCCCGCCTACTGATCTGGAACCGTGTGTGGATGATCAACGATCCGGATACAGCCAGGCGAGTTTTGCGGCCGCATCCCGAGGGCGAGGGGCACGTAGGCGACGTGCCTGAACTCGCCATCGTCGCCCGCGAGCTGTTCGAAGCCGCGAGTGCCGGAAGAGTGAGCATGCGCGCGTGCAGCCGACCTTCAGAGGCGGCCAAGGCATATGCTCTCTGGACTCTTGCTGCGGGTGCTGTGCTGACGGCATGTCGGCCCAAGTCTGGGAGGATCGGCATTCGCGGCTGCCGAAGGAACTGAGCTGTCGCAGGCGGCCGCGCCCAATGACTTATGGTGCGCCGACTTCAAAGGCGAGTTCAGGCTCGGCAGCGGACGCTACTGTTACCCGTTGACCGTCACCGACCAGGCCTCGCGCTATGTGC
>DATDBN010000149.1:0-23042 GCA_036524835.1 Mesorhizobium sp.
GGTCTTGGACCAATTCTGCAGCCGGAGCGCTGCAGCGCCAGAAAGTCCGGCCGGAAGCCCTGCACAATAGACAATTCGCAATCGAAGCCCTCGGGCAGCCGGAAGCCCGCTTCGGCGCCGAGGAAAAGCACGCGCGCGCCCGCCTCCGGAGCAGGCAGGATGCCGCTCTCGAACGGGTGCAGCAGGGTTTTGAGCGCGTCGCGAGCCATCTCATTGAAAACGGACGCAGCCTTGCGCTGCGTCCGTCCCGTATGTTCGGCCGGCCAGGTGTCAGGCGGCGGTCTCTTCGCTCGCTTCCTTCTTGTCGCGGGCGAGCTCCTTGCCGGTGGTCTGGTCGACCACCTTCATGGACAGGCGAACCTTGCCGCGCTCGTCGAAGCCCATCAACTTGACCCAGACCTTCTGGCCTTCCTTCACAACATCCGTGGTCTTCTGCACGCGCTCGTTGGCGAGTTGCGAGATATGGACCAGGCCGTCGCGCGGACCGAAGAAGTTCACGAAGGCGCCGAAATCGGCCGTCTTGACGACCGTACCCTCGTAAACCTCGCCGACCTCCGGCTCGGCCACGATGGTGTGGATCCACTTCTTCGCCGCCTCGATCTCCTTGGCGTTCGACGAGGCGATCTTCACCGTGCCGTCATCCTCGATATTGATCTTGGCGCCGGTCTTTTCGACGATCTCGCGGATCACCTTGCCGCCGGAGCCGATAACGTCGCGGATTTTGTCGGTCGGGATGCTCATGACCTCGATGCGCGGTGCGAATTCCCCGAGTTCCTTGCGGCCCTCGGTGATCGCCTTCGCCATCTCAGTAAGAATGTGCAGACGGCCGTCCTTGGCCTGACCCAGCGCGACCTGCATGATCTCTTCGGTGATGCCGTCGATCTTGATGTCCATCTGCAGGGCGGTGATGCCATTTGTGGTGCCGGCGACCTTGAAGTCCATGTCGCCGAGGTGATCCTCATCGCCCAGGATGTCGGAGAGAACCGCGAAGCGCTCGCCTTCCTTGATCAAGCCCATGGCGATGCCGGCAACCGGCTTGGACAGCGGAACACCGGCATCCATCAGCGCCAGCGACGTGCCGCAGACAGTCGCCATCGACGACGAGCCGTTCGACTCGGTGATCTCCGAGACAACGCGCAGCGTGTAGGGGAACTGGTCAGCCGATGGCAGCATCGGGTGCACAGCGCGCCAGGCCAGCTTGCCATGGCCGATCTCGCGACGGCCGGGCGAACCCATGCGGCCGGTTTCGCCAACCGAGTAGGGCGGGAAGTTGTAGTGCAGGAGGAAAGTCTCCTTATAGGTGCCGGTCAGCGAGTCGATGTACTGCTCGTCTTCGCCGGTGCCGAGCGTCGCAACCACGATCGCCTGCGTCTCACCGCGGGTGAACAGCGCCGAGCCGTGCGTACGCGGCAGGATGCCGACTTCCGATTCGATGCGGCGAACGGTCTTCAGATCGCGGCCGTCGATGCGGGCGCCGGTATCCAGGATGTTCCAGCGAACGATCTTTGCCTGCAGTTCCTTGAACACCGTGGCGACCTGCTCGGACGAATACTTCGCGTCCTCGCCTTCGGCCGGCGTGAAAGCCGCCTTCACCTTCGCCTTTGCCGCGTCCACTGCAGCGTAGCGGGCCTGCTTGTCGGTGATCTTGTAGGCGTCGCGCAACTCGGTCTCGGCGATGGCCAGCATGTCCTTCTCGAGGTCGCCGAAGCTCGGCGCCTTGAAATCGCGCGGGTCCTTGGCGGCCACCTCGGCCAGCTTGATGATCGCGTCGAGCACCGGCTGGAAGCTGCGATGGCCGAACATGACGGCGCCGAGCATGACGTCTTCGGCCAGTTCCTGGGCTTCGGACTCCACCATCAGCACGGCCTCGCCGGTGCCGGCGACGATCAGGTCGAGCTTCGACTCATCCATCTCGTCGATATGCGGGTTAAGCACATACTCGCCATTGATGTAGCCGACGCGTGCGCCGCCGATGGGGCCCATGAACGGTACGCCCGAAAGGGTCAGCGCCGCAGAGGTGGCGACAATCGCGACAATATCCGGATCGTTCTCCAGATCATGCTGCACGACGGTGACGATAACCTGCGTGTCGTTCTTGTAGCCATCTGCAAAGAGCGGGCGGATCGGGCGGTCGATGAGGCGGGAAACCAGCGTTTCCTTCTCGGTCGGACGGCCTTCACGCTTGAAGTAGCCGCCCGGGATCTTGCCGGCGGCGAAAGTCTTTTCCTGATAGTTGACGGTCAGCGGGAAGAAATCGAAACCAACCTTCGGCTCCTTGGCCGAGACGACCGTGGCGAGCACGACGGTCTCGCCATAGGTGGCGAGCACTGCGCCATCTGCCTGACGGGCGACCTTGCCGGTTTCCAGGATGAGCGGACGGCCGCCCCACTCGATTTCCACTTTGTGGTGATTGAACATGTCTTGTCCTTCGTATGCGGAAGGTCCGCACCGGCCATTCCGGCGCGCCTGCCCTTCCTCGGCTTCGTTCGAACGAGCCACGGGCAAGACAACGGGAAGCTTGGGGGGTTGGACGCGGTCGACCGCATCTCAAGCGTCCTGCAATCCTGCCCCATGACCTGTTCATGAGGCTGTCCAGGGCGTTCTTCCGCCATGGACTGGTGAACTCCTGCTGGAGCCCGAATGCACAACCGGCGAGCCTTCCTCTTTGGAAGACCCGCCGGTGGTAGTAGCTTAGCGGCGCAGGCCGAGCTTTTCGATCAGCGTCTGGTAGCGCGCCTCGTCCTTCTTCTTCAGATAGTCGAGGAGGCTGCGACGCAGGGACACCATCTTCAAAAGGCCGCGACGGGAATGGTTATCCTTCACGTGGCCCTTGAAGTGTTCGGTCAGATTCTTGATGCGCTCGGAGAGAAGAGCCACCTGAACTTCCGGCGAACCAGTGTCGCCCTTGCCGGTAGCAAATTCCTTCACAAGTTCCTGTTTACGCTCTGCAGCGATCGACATCGTATCTTCCTTTCAATTTGGAGGAACGGGTCGCCCACGGCCGGGATGTCGTCCAGCGGGGGCCATGAATTGCCTGCGAAAACGCCAGGCTGGCGCGCATATAGTGCAGATGCCGGGAAAAGGCCAGCTAATTGTTGTTGCTCGATAAACCGCCAATCGTATCGCTGCTTTAGGTCTCCCGGGCGGATTTCGCGTCCGGCACCAGCTTGTCGGCGGGAATCTCAATGCGGCACTCCAGACCATTGGGGTGATAGATCCGCTCGATCCTGGCGCCGAGCGCACCACCCAGTGTTCTGTCGATCAGTTGTGTCCCAAACCCTGTCTTCTGCTCGGTGGGTTCGAACGATGGCAACCGCTCGCGCCAAACCAGCACGACATCGTCGCCAACGATGCTCCACTTGACGTCCAGCTTGCCCCTCGGCGTCGAGAAGGCGCCATATTTGGCGGCGTTCGTCGCCATCTCGTGGATGGCCAACCCCAAGGTCTGGGCAGCCTGCAAGGACAATTTGAAGGCTGGACCGTCAAATCTGAGACGTGTGAGGTCGCCCGGGCCGAAGGGCTCGATCTGCACCTTGAGCAATTCGCCAAGCTCGACGCCTGCGACGCTTCCGGCAATGAGCAGGTCGGTGGAACGGGCAAGCCCCATCAGGCGCTGCTGAAAGCTTTCGCTGAACTCGGCAACATTCGTTGCGCCGCGCGCGCTTTGCTTGGCCAGTGATGAGACGACCGTGAGCTGGTTCTTCGACCGGTGCGCGACCTCGCGCATCAGAAACCGTATCTCATTCTCCGAAGCGCGGCGCTGCGCCGAGGCGTCGGCCAGAGCGGCGGATACGGACGAGAATTCGGACACCGGATAGGTCGATGCCGAAACCGCCACGCCAGCACCCAGACGATGCGCATCGTCAGCCAGCTTGCGGACAGATTTCGTGATCTGGCGGCCGAGAAACCATGTGGCGAACCCGCCTACCGCAATCATCGCGCCGGCCCCCAGAAGCAAGAGGCGCAGGGTGCGGAGCATCGGCCGCTGTATGGTCTCGTGCCGGGCCCACAGGGCGACACGCCAATGGCTGAAGTCCGACTGCTTGGTGATCACATCGTAGCCGTGTCCTTCATAGTCCACAATCGAGCGGATCGATCCGCCCGGTATGAGTTGGCCCAGGAAGAATGGCTTCCCAACATCCGACGACATCAGCGTCGACGACAGGACCATACCTTTGCGGTCGAGGATGACGGCGTTCCAGCCACCCCGCAGGTTCTCCATCGCGAGCGCATCAGTGAGAGATTCCGCATTCTGCGACAGGATAAGCAGGACCGGATCCTTGCCGGGCTGGGTCCAGGGAAGGATCGTATTGAACACCCATTTCTGCGATGTCTTGCCGAGAAAGCCATCCGAGATCACGACGGCGCCACTCTCCAGCGCCAGCTGAGCCGACAGCGGGTCGGCGGTCTTTGGCAAAAACTGGCCGAACGGCACACGCGTGTTGAGCAGTTGGTTCATGTCCTTGTCGAGGACGATCAGATAGATGTCAGTTCCGGCGAGCGCCGACCTGGCGCCATCGTAAAAGTCTTCCAGGCTGCCGCTGCTGAGGGAATTTGCCGTCGACAGGCCACGCAGGGTGCTAACCATTCCCTGCAATTGGCGGTCGACTGTTTCGATTGCGGCTCCTGCCGTTGCCTCCGCCAGCGTGGCGACGACTTCCTCCTGCGCGCTGTTCGTCCGCTGAAGCAGGAAGCCGGAGAGCGCGAGGGGCGGCAACATCGCCGCCGCGATCAACAGGCCAAGCAGCGCGACAACCGGCATGGGCATGAACGCGCGCCGTGCAGGTATGCTGCTCAAGGCCTTCCCAGCCTTGGCGTCGGCGGCGTTCTTGGCCTTGGTCAGCAACGGCCCGGACCTCCTTCACGCCGCGGAGGCGTTCGCCCAGCTATAGCCATTTCTTCTTCTTGAAGAAAAGGATTGTGCCCAGCGCAACGGCTGCCATCAAGCCGAGCGCCAGCGGATAGCCCATATAGGACTTGAGTTCCGGCATGTTGAAGGGCGACGCATCCGGGTCGAAATTCATCCCCCAGATGCCGGCCAGGAATGTCAACGGAATGAAAATGACGGAGACGATGGTGAGGAAGCTGATGACCTCATTGGTGCGCGCCTGGCTGAGCGACAGATGCATATCAAGCAAGCCTGTAAGCATGTCCCGCTGGCTCTCCACCATTTCGATGAGCCTCAACGTGTGGTCAAACGTATCGTTCAGATAAGTTTTCGTTTCCGGCTGCACGCACGACGTTTCCGTGCGCACCAGCGCCGCAAATGCATCGCGTGTCGGCCACAGCGCGCGCGTCAGGGCATGGGCGCTGCGCTTGAGGAGATGCAATTGCCGGGACTGGTGCCGCTGCGGCGCGTTGAGCATCTCGTCCTCGATGCCGTCTATCCTGTCGCCGGTCGCCTCCACCGGCTGGAAATAGCTGTCCACGATGGCGTCCATCAGGGCATAGGCGAGGTAATCCGCCTTGCGTGTCCTTAGCCGATTGGGGTGGCTTGCCTCGATACGCTTACGCACCGGATTGAAGGGATCGCCGGGACGTTCCTGGAACGTCACAACGAAGTCCTCACCGAAATAGACCGAGATCTGCTCGTACCGGCCCGTCGCGGCGTCGTCGATCATGCGCAGCACGACGAAGGCATGTGTATCGAAGAAGTCGGCCTTCGGGCGCTGCCCGGTGTTGACGGTGTCCTCAAGCGCCAGGGGATGAAGCCCGAACACCTTGCCGATTTCGGAGATGAGTTCGACATCGGCCAAGCCGGCGCAATCCAGCCAGACGATCGGCCATTTGCCGCGATCGGCGCGGACATCCTCAAGGGTGGCGTTCTCGACGGTCTCCCATGTTTCGGGCGAGATGACCGTCAGAGTCATCACAGGCTGTTTGGCGAGCGGATCGGCGACCAGCGTTCCCGGCGAAGCCCCAAGCGGCGAAATCTTGGCTCTGCGGCGAACCTTCTTGTTGGCCGAATTCCCAGGCTGCATGTCGACGTTCTCCGGATGCGCAGGAACAAGCTAGTGCAACCAGCCTATCCGGCAAAGACCCGTTTCGGCTTGAACATGCCGGCTTCAATTGAACCGATGGCAACGAGCCGACCGCGCGCCGTCGCGCATGCCTCCTCGGCATCGATCGGTGCGTCGCGACCGCGAATGATGACCGGGTTGCCGAGGCGGATGCGATGGGCCGCGTCGTCCGTTACGCCGACCTGCGGCAGGCTTTCCAGTGCAGCGCCGGTGTCGACCAGCAGCGAATCGATGGCGGAGAAATCCGCAATGTCCTCCACCTCTTCGCGGTTGCGTGGGCTGGCGCCCTCCAGCTCGTCGATCGCGACCAGATCCTCGGCGACGAAGGGGTCGACCTCCGTACGCCGGAGCGTGGATATGTGACCGTAGCAGCCCAGGTCGCGGCCCATGTCGCGCGCCAGAGACCGTACATAGGTGCCCTTGCCGCATTCGATTTCGAAGAGCGCGGTGTCGTCGGTCCGTTCGATCAGGTCGAAGCGGCCGATCTCGACCTCGCGCGCGGGGATGTCCACTGCTTCGCCTCCGCGCGCCAGATCGTAGGCGCGCTCGCCGCCAATTTTTATGGCGGAGAACTGCGGCGGCGTCTGCATGATGACGCCGGTATAGTTCGGCATGATCGCGCGGATGTCGGCGTCGCTCGGACGGCTATCGGAAGTCCTGGTCACCGGCCCTTCAAGGTCGTCGGTACTCCGCTCCTCGCCCCACGCGATGGTGAAGCGGTAGACCTTCGCGCCGTCCTGAACATAGGGCACGGTTTTCGTCGCTTCGCCCAGCGCAATCGGCAGCATGCCGGATGCCAGCGGGTCAAGCGTGCCGGCATGGCCAGCCTTGTCGGCCTGGAACAGCCACTTCACCTTGGACACAGCTTCGGTCGAACCCATGCCAACCGGCTTGTCCAAAATCACCCAGCCGGAAACCGGCCGGCCTTTCTTCTTGCGCGGGCGGGACATTATTTTTCGTCTTCTTCTTCGGCGAGATCCCGCGCCACTTCGGGCGACCGCAGCAACTGGTCGATCTTGGCCATGTTGTCGTAGCTCGTATCGAGCCGGAAGCGGAACTCGGGCATGGAGCGCATCTGGCGCAGGGCGCCGGACACGCGGCCGCGAATGAATTTCGCGTTTCGTGCCAGGGCCTTGATCACGGCGTCGTTGTCCTTGGCGGCGAGCGGCGACACGAAAGCGGTGGCGATCTTCAGATCCGGCGACATGCGGACCTCCGAGATCGAGATCACGGTCGACTCGATGACGTCGTCACGCACTTCACCGCGCTGCAGCACATCCGAGAGGGCGTGCCGCACCTGTTCGCCGACGCGAAGCATGCGCTGGGAGGGGCCGCTGGCCGTTTGTTTGGACATTCTCAAAATCCTTGCGGCGCGGGATAGAACCGCGCCGCGTGTTTCGACTTTGTGTGCCGGCAGGCGACCTGCCGAAGGACCAGCCGGACCCTACAGCGTCCGCGTTACCATCTCGACGCGGAAGCACTCGATGACATCGCCAACGCGCATGTCCTCGTAGTTCTGGAAGGCCATGCCGCATTCCTGACCGCCCGGCACTTCCGCCACTTCGTCCTTGAAGCGCTTCAGCGTCTTCAGCGTACCTTCGTGGATGACGACATTGTCGCGGATCAGGCGCACGCCGGCGCCGCGCTCCACCTTGCCGTCGGTAACACGGCAGCCGGCGATCTTGCCGACCTTGGTGATGTCGAAGATTTCCAGGATTTCCGCGTTGCCGATGAAGGTCTCGCGACGCTCCGGCGACAGCAGGCCCGACATGGCCGCCTTCACGTCATCCACGAGGTTGTAGATGATGTTGTAGTAGCGGATCTCGATGCCCGCGGCCTGGGCCGCCGCCAGCGCCTGCTTGTTGGCGCGGACGTTGAAGCCGATGATCGCAGCACCGGAGGTTTCCGCCAGCGACACGTCGCTTTCGGTGATGCCGCCGGCGCCCGCATGCACGATGCGTGCCCGCACCTCGTCGGTGCCCAGCTTGTCCAGTGCAGCCACAACCGCTTCCACCGAACCCTGCACGTCGCCCTTGATGAGCAGCGTGAATTCCTTCAGGCCGGTGTTCTGCAGTTGCGACATCATCTGCTCGAGCGAGCCACGCTGGCCGGCATGCTTGGCCACCGCCTTGTCGCGGGCCAGCCGCTGACGATACTCGGTGATTTCCCGGGCGCGCGCCTCGTTCTCGACGGTGGCGAAGCGGTCGCCTGCCAGCGGCGTGCTTTGCAGGCCGAGAACCTCGACCGGCATGGACGGCGGCGCTTCGCTCAACTGCTCGCCACGGTCGTTGACGACCGCGCGGACACGGCCCCACTCGGCGCCGGCGACAATGATGTCGCCCGGCATCAGCGTGCCGGTCTGCACCAGCACGGTGGCGACCGGGCCACGGCCCTTATCCAGCTTGGCTTCGATGACGACGCCTTCCGCCGTGCGGTCGGGGTTGGCCTTCAGATCGAGCAGTTCGGCCTGCAGCAGGATCGCCTCCAGCAGCTTGTCCAGCCCGGCGCCCGTCTTGGCCGAAACCTCGACGTCGAGCACTTCGCCGCCCATGGATTCGACGAACACCTCATGCTGCAAAAGCTGCGTGCGCACCTTTTGCGGGTCGGCCTCGTGCTTGTCGATCTTGTTGATCGCAACGATGATAGGCACGCCGGCCGCCTTGGCATGGCTGATCGACTCGATCGTCTGCGGCATGACGCTGTCGTCGGCCGCAACCACAAGGATGGCGATATCCGTAGCCTGAGCGCCGCGGGCGCGCATGGCTGTAAAGGCAGCGTGGCCCGGCGTGTCGATGAAGGTGATCTTCTGACCGTTCTTCTCGACCTGATAGGCGCCGATATGCTGCGTGATGCCGCCAGCCTCGCCGGCAACGACCTTGGCGTTGCGGATGGCGTCGAGCAGCGATGTCTTGCCGTGGTCGACGTGGCCCATGATGGTCACGACAGGAGGACGCGACTTCTGGTCTTCCGGCGCATCCGGAAGGTTGAACAGGCCTTCCTCGATATCGGACTCGGCAACACGCTTCACCGTATGACCGAATTCACCGGCCACCAGTTCTGCCGTGTCGGCGTCGATCACGTCGCCGGGCTTCATGATCTGGCCCTGTTTCATGAAATATTTCACGACATCGACGGCGCGTTCCGACATACGGCCCGCCAACTCCTGGATGGTGATCGTCTCGGGCAGGGTAACTTCACGCGAGATCTTCTCGCGCGGCTCCTGATACATCGCCCGCTTGAATTTCTCCTGCCGGCGCCGCGCGGCCGCCAGCGAGCGGCCACGTGCGCTCTCGTCTTCTGAGGTCAGAGCGGCGGTAACGGTGAGCCTGCCCTGGCGGCGATCGGCTTCGCCCTTTGCACGCGTCGGGCGCGCAATCTCGGGCGTGGCAATCCGCTTGATCGGCGTGGCTGCGCGCGGTGGCGCACCACGTCCGCCGCGTGGACGCGCTTCGCTTTCCTCGTCCGCTGTCTCGGCGACCGGGGCGCGACGCTTCGCCTCTTCCTCGGCGCGACGCCGCGATTCGGCTTCTGCCTTGATACGCGCTTCCTCTTCCGCCTGGCGGCGGGCAGATTCGTCGCGCTCCTTGCGGCGGCGCTCCTCCTCGTCCACGCGACGCTTGGCCTCGGCCGCAGCGCGCTGACGATCCTCGATCTCGCGTGCCGTGGCGCCTTCAAGGGCGCGGCGGCGCGCCTCCATCTCGCCCGTCGACAACTCGTTCAGCACAAGCCGGTCGGCCACGGGCACCGGCTTCGGCACCTCGACCGGGCGCGGAGGCTCGGGGGCCACCGGCGCGGGGGGCGCCACCGGGCGCGGCTTGAAAGCCTGCGCGACGGCAACCGGCTCGGGCTTCTCGCCCGGCCTGACAAATTTGCGCTTCGTTTCGACGACGACTTGCTTGGTGCGTCCATGCGAGAAGTTCTGCCGCACGGTCGACTGTGTCACGCCTGCCGGCTTGAGGGACAGCGTCTTCTTCGGGGTGACGCTAAGCGTCTTGTCGTCGCCTGTTTTCGTGTCGCTCATTCCATATCCTCAGCGGCGCCGTGAACCCTGGCAACTGCCGCAATACTTGCCTGATCATCCGAGGTTCCGCCCCGGTAGCGGTCGAGCGCCATCAAGCGCTGCAAAGCCGCCTTGCCCGCGTCACCCGCGAGGACGGCAGCATGTATCACATTTGTGCCCCCTAATGCCAAACCCAATTCGGCTTCGGAGAAAAGTTTGTATGCGTTGATGTCCGGACCACCCAGATGCACCGTTGCCGTGCGTGCCTGGGTGATCTTGCGAACTCCGTCTTCCGCCGCCTCGTGGGCGTGGAGGACGGCGAGAGCCTCGCCCGAGCGGACAGTGCTGTCTACTTTGGCTGCCCCGAGCGCGACTTTGCCGGCTTTCCGGGCAAGGCCGAGAGAGCCGAGCGCCGACTTGACCAGCAGGTGGTCGACAAGCGCCCCGAGATCTCCGGGGACCTTGACCTCGGTCTTCAGGGCTCGCGCAAAGAGCTTTTTCGCGACCGCCTTGTCCACATGGACGCGATCGGCGGTCACCCAACAGCCACGCCCCGGAAGATTACGCTTGAGGTCCGGGACGATGCTCGAATCGGGACCCGCCACGAAGCGGACAAGACTGTCCGGCTCCGCG
The DNA here is from genome assembly GCA_036524835.1 of Mesorhizobium sp. GTDB lineage: Bacteria > Pseudomonadota > Alphaproteobacteria > Rhizobiales > Rhizobiaceae > Mesorhizobium_G. Next base: position 10,654 of record DATDBN010000149.1, read on the forward strand.
CTTTGGCGCGTCACGATGCAGAAGCGATCGTTCATCTCGTCCCGTGGTTGGGGCAATTGTTTCTCCGGACCGACGCATCTTATGCGTCGGCAGTTTCTTCAGTGGGCTCGCCTTCCTTGGCGAGTTCTTCTTCGGTGATCCAGCCAGCCTTGAGGCGAGCCGCGAGCACCATCTGCTCGGCATCGGTGCGCGAGACTTGGTGGTCGGCCAGCACGCCGGGGAACTGCTTGGTCTCGCCGTCCTTGCGCTCTTTCCAGCCAACCAGATCGTCAGCGGCATAGCCGGCGAAGTCTTCCACGGTTTTCACGCCGTCCTCGCCGAGCGTCACCATCATCGCGGTGGTAACACCGGGAATGTCGCGCAGTTCGTCGGCAACACCGAGCTTCTTGCGCTTGGCGTCGTGCTCGGCCTCGATGCGTTCGAGGTATTCGCGGGCGCGGGTCTGGATCTCGGACGCCGTGTCCTCGTCAAAGCCATCGATGGAGGCGATGTCGCCCGACTCGACGAAAGCGACTTCCTCGACGCTGGAGAAGCCCTCGGAAGCAAGCACCTGGCCGACCATCTCGTCGACATTGAGCGCGTCCATGAACAGGTTCGACCGCTCCTGGAATTCCTTCTGGCGGCGTTCGCTTTCTTCCTGCTCGGTCAGGATGTCGATATCCCAACCGGTCAACTGAGAGGCCAGACGCACGTTCTGGCCGCGGCGGCCAATGGCCAGCGAAAGCTGGTCGTCCGGCACGACGACCTCGATGCGCTCCGCATCCTCATCGAGCACGACCTTGGCGACTTCGGCCGGCTGCAGCGCATTGACGATGAAGGAGGCTGCGGATGGCGACCACGGAATGATGTCGATCTTCTCGCCGCCAAGCTCGCCGACGACGGCCTGAACGCGCGAGCCGCGCATACCGACGCAGGCGCCGACTGGATCGATGGAAGAGTCACGCGAGATAACGGCAATCTTGGCGCGCGAGCCAGGATCGCGGGCCACCGACTTGATTTCGATGATGCCGTCATAGATTTCCGGCACCTCCATCGTGAACAGCTTGGCCATGAATTGCGGATGGGTGCGCGACAGGAAGATCTGCGGGCCGCGCTGTTCGCGGCGCACGTCATAGACATAGGCGCGCACGCGATCGCCATATTTGAAGTTCTCGCGCGGGATCAGCTCGTCGCGCCGGATGATCGCTTCGCCGCGTCCTAGATCGACGATCACATTGCCGTACTCGACGCGCTTTACGGTGCCGTTGACGATCTCGCCGACGCGATCCTTATATTCCTCGAACTGGCGGTCACGCTCGGCTTCGCGAACCTTCTGCACGATGACCTGCTTGGCAGACTGCGCGGCAATGCGGCCGAAATCCATCGGCGGCAGTTGCTCGGCGATGAAGTCGCCCACTTCCGCGTCCGGATTGCGAGTCTTGGCATCCTTCAGGGCGATCTGGCGGCCATACTCCTCGACCGTCTCGACAACTTCCATCAGCCGCTGCAGCTTCATCTCGCCGGTGTTCGGATTGATGTCGGCGCGGATGTTGGTTTCCTGACCGTAGCGCGAGCGCGCGGCTTTCTGGATCGCGTCCGCCATCGCATCGATGACGATCTGCTTTTCGATCGACTTCTCCCGTGCGACCGCGTCGGCGATCTGCAGCAGTTCAAGCCTATTTGCGCTGACGACCATCTTCGTCTCCCTGACCTTTCCGCACCGGCTTTGCCGCCGGCTGTAAACTCAATCTTCCGTCTCGGCGTCTTGCGCCGGCGATTCTTCAGCTATTTCGTTGCCGCCCTTTTTGGCGCGGCGATTCTTCTTGGCTTCCTGACGCGCCTTTTTGTCGGCCTTGAGTGCGTCCTGAATGAGATCATCGGTCAGCACCAGGCGAGCGTCGGCCAAGGCCTCAAAGGGCAGGGCGACCACCGGTTCCTCGCCATAGGCCACCTTGTCGCTTTCGATCGTCACGCCGGCATCATCGGCAGATACGATGCGACCGCGGAAGCGCTTTCTGTCCCCGACGAGAACGGACGTCTCCGCCTTGATCAGATGCCCGACCCAGGCCGCGAAGTCCGACTTGCGGACCAGGGGACGATCTATTCCCGGTGACGATACTTCAAGATGATAAGCCTTCTCGATGGGATCATCCACATCGAGTGCCGGCGAGACGGCGCGACTGACTTCTTCGCAGTCCTCGACGCTCATCGTTCCGTCCGGGCGCTCGGCCATGATCTGCAGTGTGAGGCCATTCTGTCCGAGCAAGCGCACCCGAACCAGGCGAAAGCCGATACCGTCCAGAACAGGCTGGATGATGGACGCGACGCGCGCATCTATCCCGCTTTCACGGATGATCCGATCGTCGCCAGTGGTTTCTTCTGCCGTCATGCCGACCTTTGCCAGGCGCCGGTAACAAAAAAGAGCGGGACCGGGTGGACCCACTCTTCGTCATACCGACCAAGAATTTGAAGCCGATATAGTCCCGCGCCGGTCCAATTGCAAGGCAAAGATCGCCTGAGGGAAACAGGCTCCATGCAGAAAGACATGGCTGCATTGCGCGGTAGCCTCCTGCACAAACCGTCGCGGCGTGCTTATCTATGTTGCATCGCAGCATTCTTGTGCGCGAAACAGGAAATGGAGCCCACAATGCCCCGCAACAGAACCCTCGCCATGATTGGCGACTTTGTCGACCTCGTCGGCAGCGCGATCAGTGTCGCAAGCGCCGTGGAGGCAAAGCGCGCGCCACGTGCGCATGACCTGACCCGTCTCGGCATCGACCCGGCGCAGTTTCGCAAGATTCGGCTGTAATTAGAGCCTGCTGAAGGGCCGGTGGCGTTTCAGGATCGAAGGAAAGTCAGGTAGGCGGCACGCCTGCCTTCGCGCAGCGCCTTGGCCTCATAGCGTGTACCCGGCCAGTCCGGGTAGGGCCGGTTCCAGTCCTGGGACGACCAGGCGCTCCAATCAAAAGCGGCGTGCGCCCGGCAATGCTGGATCGTCCAGTTGACGTAGGTGTCGATATCAGATGCGAAGCGGAACGATCCGCTCTCTCGCAGCACGCGTGCGATCCGCTCCAGGTTCAACGGGCTGACGAATCGCCGCTTCCAGTGCTTTTTCTTGGGCCAGGGATCGGGATAGAAAAGGTCGACGCCACTGAGCGACCGTTTCGGAAGCCAATCCAGCAATTGCGTCGCGTCGTCATGATAGACACGGATATTGTCCAGCGGCGCCTTCGCCAGCACGCTGAGCAGCTTCGACATGCCATTGACGAAGGGCTCTACGCCTATGAAGCCGATGTCGGGACGGCCGCGCGCATGGTGGATCAAATGCTCGCCGCCGCCAAAGCCAATTTCCAAATGAACCGACGTCACGGGCGCGACAAAGAGCGATGCCAAGTCAAGGGGACAGGGCTCCTCCAGGCTGAGGCCGTAGCGTAGGAGCCCAGCCTCGAACTCGGCGGATTGCTGCGGGCGCAGAACCCTGCCGCGCCGGCGACCGAAAAAGGCTTCGGTCGCGCGGCTGCGGCGGTTTTCGGTCAACTCCAGACCCAATTCAGGCGGCAATCGCTTTCTTGAGCGCCAATACGAGATCCGTCTTCTCCCAGGAAAACGAACCGTCGCGGCCGGCCTTGCGGCCGAAATGGCCATATGCCGTGGTCTTGGCATAGATGGGCTTGTTCAAGTCGAGATGCTTTCGGATCCCGCTCGGCGAAAGATCCATAACCTCGCGCAGCACCGCTTCCAGCTTGCTTTCCTCGACATTTCCGGTGCCGTGAAGGTCGATATAGACCGACAATGGCTGGGCGACGCCGATCGCATAGGAAAGCTGAATGGTGCAACGGTCCGCCAGCTTGGCCGCCACTACATTCTTGGCGAGATAGCGCGCCGCATAAGCAGCCGAACGATCGACCTTGGTGGTGTCCTTGCCGGAGAAAGCGCCGCCGCCATGCGGCGCTGCGCCGCCATAGGTGTCGACGATGATCTTGCGGCCGGTCAGGCCGGCGTCGCCATCAGGACCGCCAATGACAAATTTGCCGGTCGGGTTGATGTACCAATTGCAGTTGTCGGCGATCTTCAGATCGCCAAGCGCCTCGCGGATGTAGGGCTCTACAACCTTGCGCACCTTCTTTGAGTCCCAGCTCTCGTCCAGATGCTGAGTCGACAAAACGATCTGCGTTACTTCAGAGGCCTTGCCGCCTTCATAGCGCACCGTGACCTGGCTCTTGGCGTCCGGTCCCAGCTTGCCGGCGTCGCCATTGTTCTTGTGGCGCGCCGCGGCCAGCAGTTCGAGGATCTTGTGGCTGTAGTAGATCGGCGCCGGCATCAGATCCGGGGTCTCGCGGCAGGCGTAACCGAACATGATGCCCTGGTCGCCAGCACCTTCTTCGCCCTGACGGTCGGCTGCACTGTCCACGCCCTGCCCGATGTCCGGCGACTGGCCGTGCAACAGCACTTCGATCTTGGCAGTCTTCCAGTGGAAACCGGTCTGCTCGTAGCCGATGGCGCGAATTGCCTTGCGGGCGACGGATTTGAACTTGGACGGATTGACCACGGGGTTGCCCGCAGCGTCCTTTATCGTCTTGCCCGCCTTGTCCTTCTTCAGAAGCGTGTCAGGAACGCGAACCTCGCCGGCAATGACGACGCGATTGGTTGTGGCCAGCGTCTCGCAGGCAACGCGAACCTTCCAGGGGTCCATGCCCGCCTTCTTAGCCTCGCGATAGACGAGGTCCACGACTTCGTCGGAAATTCGGTCGCAAACCTTGTCGGGGTGCCCTTCGGACACCGATTCGCTGGTGAAGAGATAGTCTTGACGCGCCACAGGCCACCCTCTCGAAGAAAATGACGGCGCTGAGCACCGTCTTGCCGGGCCCTGTTAACGAGGGGGGACCTGTTACGTCAAGCAAAGAAATGCGCAAAAATGCCCAAAAAGGGCATTGTTTTGCGTTTCCGCCTATTCGCCGGGCTCTGCGCCCAGAGACCTGACAAGGTCGATAATGCGCCTTCTTATCTTGGGATCGGCGATCTTGGTGAACGCGCGGTTAAGTTGAATGCCCTCGGCGCTGGTGCAAAATTCCATAACAGAAGTTGCCATGGATTCTTCGGCAAAGCCGCCGGATTGGGACCGTTCGCTTCCAGGCGCGTCATCGAAAAAGAACGACACCGGCACCGTCGTGATGTTGGCTATGGCCTGCAACCGGCTGGCGCCGACCCGGTTGGTCCCCTTTTCATATTTCTGAACTTGCTGGAACGTTATGCCAAGACTCTCGCCGAGTTTCTCCTGGCTCATTCCAAGCATGTTGCGTCTGAGGCGAATACGTGCGCCGACATGGGCGTCGATTGGATTCGGTTTCTTCTTGTTCTCGGGCATTTCCCTCACCAGTGGGATAGAGCTGAATTGGCTTAGCGGTCGCCCCCGCGTCGAACCCGCCGTCCGTAAACGGCTACGATCCATGACAGTCTAGAACCTATTTCTAATGTTCGCTCTGTCAATTCGTATGCAAATGCGCAATTCGGCTGTGTGAGGTAAATATGCGCGTCCCAAAGGCCAACAGCGCTGCAACGCATACCACCATTAGTCCAACGAAGTTTCGATCGACGGTGTTCGAAGCACTCGCTTTGGCGGGCAGTTGGATAGTCTCGTCGATGATGCCCTGAGTTCCCAAAGACAGCCCGGCGGAAATACGCCCATAATGGTCTATGACTGCCGAAATTCCCGTATTTGCGGCCCGAAGCATAGGCTTTCGCACTTCAACGCTGCGTAGTTGAGCCTGCCGGAGGTGCTGGTAGGGGCCTGGCGTATCGCCGAACCAGGCGTCATTCGTGAGGTTTACGAGGACGTTATCCGCCGAACCGGCAGGGGGCATCAGGCCCGGAAAAATGACCTCGTAGCAGATGTAGGGGAGCAGCAGCGCGGCCCCGACACGCAGTGCATGACGCTCCGTACCGGCCGCAAAATTCATTGGACCAGATACGAATTGTCTTATACCAAAGTGAGCAAAAGTCTCTTCTAAGGGCAAATACTCACCAAATGGCACCAGATGAACCTTGTCCATCGCGTCGACGATCTGGCCTGAGTCGTCGATTTGCACGATGGAATTATAATAGCGCCCGCCATCGACCGACGCGCCTTCCTCACGGACCACCCCTGCCAGCAAACTTTGGCCGTCCTTGAGCATCTCGCCGATCGCGGCGAGGGCGGCGGGGCTTTCGCTCAGGACATAGGGGACCGAAGTCTCCGGCCACACAATCAACTGCGGCGGCTGCTTTCCATCGGCGGGCGGCCGGGATGAAAGCTCCAGCATGGACCGAAAGATTCGATCGCGAACAGCGCTGTCCCATTTCTCAGACAGATCCACATTCGGCTGCACGATGCGGACGGCAAGCCGGTCGCCAGATTCCTGAGCCGGCGCAGAGATGCGATAGAAGCCGTAGCCGACGTGGGCCGTCAGGAGCCCTGCCGCCAAGATAAGACCCGTCACGCCTGCGCGCCCATAGGGCAGGAGAGCGGGAACGCAGAACACAAAGACCGCCAGCGTGTTCATGCCGACAAGCGACACGATATCAACGCTTTGCATCAGCAAGGGAGTGGGCATCGCGGCGTAGCCGATCGCATTCCATGGGAAGCCGGTAAGGACGACACCGCGAAGAGCTTCGGCCAGGCCGAAACCGAAGGCGAGTGCGAATATCTTTCCCACGCCGTCGCTCCACAGGACGCGGGCAAGCGCCGCCGCCAGTCCGTAGAAGAGAGCGAGCAAAGCGGGGATGCCGAGGACCGCAAAGGGGAGCGCCCAGGCGAAGCTATCCGCTTCGACGAGCAAGGCGCTGCCAATCCACCAGACACCGAACAGGAAATAGCCGAGGCCAAACCAGCAGCCGGCGGCAAAAGGCGCCTTCAGGCGCCGGAACCATCCGCTGGCGCTCGAGGCGGCTGCGCCATCAAGCAGCCAGACAAGTACAGGGAAGGAGACGAAACAGGCAGCGGGAAAGTCGTAGGGCGCCTGGCCGAGAACTGCGAAGGCGCCGGCGACAAATGCAAGCAGCGAGCGGCGCCAGCCGGTAAGCAGAATGATTCTGTCTGCGATACCCCTCATGCCTGTTCCAATGTCGTGAATTTCCCTGTCAACCGGTGTCCGTCGCAGAGCCAGGTCCGTACGACGGCCCCGGACGCGGCGCCTGCGCTATTCGCGCTGTTCAACCCGTGGGATCCGGCGGGCGCGCGCGGCCTTCTGCGTGTTGACGATCCGGACTCGCTTGACGCGCCGCGGATCGGCGTCGAGCACGTGGAACTCGAAGCCCGGAATAGGCTCCACCACCTCGCCGCGGCTCGGCACACGGCCAAGCGCGTTGAAGATCATCCCGCCGATCGTGTCGACATATTCGGCATGCTCGCCGGGTGTAAAATTGTCGCCGATCATTTTGACGACATCATCGATCTCGGCTTTGGCGTCGACGACGAAGACGCCGTCCCCCGCCTGCTCGATCAGCGGCGGATCCTCGTTGTCATGCTCGTCCTCAATATCGCCGACAACCATCTCGACCAGATCTTCCAGCGAGACGAGACCATCGGTGCCGCCATATTCGTCGATAACCAGCGCCATCTGCGTGCGCGTGGCCTGCATGCGCGTCATGAGCTCGGACGCGAGCATGGACGGCGGGACAAAGAGCACGCTGCGGATCAGATTGAGTTCGCCCACCGATTTGGAGAGATCCACCGAGGCAAGGCTAAGCACCACCGGGGAGGCCTTCTTGCCCCGCCCCTTCTTTTCCTTCGCGGTGCGCGTGACATGGGCGACCGCATCGCGGATGTGCACCATTCCGCGGGGATCGTCCAAGGTCTCCGCATAGACCGGCATGCGCGAATGGCCGGATTGCTCGAACAGGACAAGCAGTTCCGACAGCGACGTGCCGATTTCGATGGCCTCGATGTCCGCGCGCGGCACCATGACGTCCTCGACGCGCACCTCGCGCAGCCTGAGGATGTTGCGCAGCATGGCACGCTCGCCGGGCGAAAAGGACGCGCCGTCGGCCTCGGTCTCGGCCAGGGCGTCGACGATCTCCTCGCGCAGCGACGAGCCATTGCGCTGCTTGAAATAACCAGCCAGCCGCTCGAACAGGGATGGTCGCTCGCTCGACGTCTCTGAGGTGCTACTGAGGCCCGGTGTTTCGTCCGCCCTTGCGGACTGCCGTGGATCGCTGCCGCCCTCGGGCTTGACGGCAGTCTCGGATTTTTCGTTCATCGTGTTCCGGTCGGGTTACCCGCCACCTTGTTACGCATAGGGATCGGGGATGGCAAGTCCGGCGAGGACGCGCCGCTCAAGAGCTTCCATCTCTTCGGCGTCTTCGTCCGTCTCGTGGTCATAGCCGATCAGATGCAGCACGCCGTGCACAACGAGATGGATGCAGTGATGCTCCAGCGGCTTCACTTCCTCCCCGGCTTCTCGGGCAACCGTCTCCCAGGCAAGCACGATGTCGCCCAGCATCGGCGGAAGGGGGCCGTGCCTGTTTGGCGGAAAGGCCGGGAAGGAGAGAACGTTGGTGGCCTTGTCCTTGCCGCGCCAGTCTGAATTCAGATCATGAATATGGGCATCGTCGGTGAAGGCGATGCCAAGTTCACAGCCGCTCTTTCCAATCGCCAAGCCGGTTTCAGCCAACACCGCGGCGACGGCGCGCCGGCACCAGAGGTCGAGCGTCGTCTCGGGTGGCCAGTCCCCTGCCTCCACGGCGATGTCGATGGCCACACCGGATGCCGCGAGGTCTGCCACTGGAACCGCGTCGAGCCGTATGGGCCGTCCAGCCATCGATCAGTTCTCGTCGACGCTCAGCCCGCGCGCCACCTTGCCCTCGCGGTCGTAGGCCCGCACGATCTCGGCAACGAGCGGATGGCGCACGACGTCGGTGTCGTTGAAGCGGACGGTAACGACGCCCGACACACCGTCAAGGATGCGCAGGGCCTCGACCAGTCCCGACTTGGTGTTGGGCGGCAGGTCGATCTGCGTCGGGTCGCCGGTGACGATCATGCGTGAATTCTCGCCCAGGCGGGTGAGAAACATCTTCATCTGCATCGAGGTGGTGTTCTGCGCCTCGTCGAGAATGACGGCGGAATTGGCGAGCGTGCGGCCGCGCATGAAGGCCAGCGGCGCGATCTCGATGACCTCGGCGGCGAGGGCGCGCTCCACCTTGTCCGCCGGCATCATGTCATACAGCGCGTCGTAGAGCGGGCGCAGATAGGGATCGACCTTCTCCTTCATATCGCCCGGCAGGAAGCCCAGCCGTTCGCCCGCTTCGACGGCGGGGCGCGACAATATGATGCGCTCGACCATGCCGCGTTCAAGCAGCATGGCGGCGTGCGCGACAGCGAGATAGGTCTTGCCGGTGCCGGCCGGGCCGATGCCGAAAACGAGCTCCGAGCGTTCCAGCGCGCGCATATAGGCGTCCTGGTTCAACGAGCGGGCATAGATCGTGCGCTTGCGGGTGGCGATCTGGGCCGCCGACACCTTGCCCTTGCGTTCCAGCGTCGGCAGCGTCAGCTGATCGTCCGGCGCCAGCGCCATGCGCACCGCGCCATCGACGTCGGACTGGGCGATGTCGATGCCCTTCTGCAGGATGGCGTAGAGATGGTCGAGCGCCCGGCGCGCCTGCTCGGCGGCAACGGGATTGCCCTTGATGGTGAGCTGGTTGCCGCGCGAGCGGATGTCTACGCCAAGCTTCTGCTCAAGGCGGGCAAGGTTCTCATCGAACTGGCCATAAAGCGCGCTGGCCAGCTTGTTGTTGTCGAAGGTCAGAGCGATATGCGCCATGTCCGAGGCCCCGGAGGGCAACGTCTTCAATTCGGCAGCGCTCAAACGTCTCTCCTCAAGGGCGTCCCTTCAATGCGGGAAGTGTGCACCTTCTCCGTCATGAGCTAGGCCGCTTCGGCATGCAGGCTGTTGAAACCCGTCGCTGTGATTCGCACCCTGATAATGTCGCCGATCTTGCCGGCCTTTTCACCAACAATAACGGGCTGGAGCCAAGGTGAGCGGCCGACAATCTGTCCCGCCTGGCGGCCGGGCTTTTCGATCAGCACATCCAGCGTCGTTCCGACCAGAGAGTCCAGGAATTCATTCTGCTGAACGAGCAGAAGCGCCTGCAGACGCCGCAGCCGGTCGTCCTTGACCGCCTCCGGCACCTGTCCGCCCATGTCCGCCCCCGGCGTTCCGGGTCTTGGCGAATATTTGAAGGAGAAGGCCGAGGCGTAGCGGACGGCGCGAACAAGGTCGAGCGTCGCTTCGAAGTCCTCTTCGGTCTCGCCGGGAAAGCCGACGATGAAGTCGCCCGACATGGCGATGTCGGATCGCGCCGCCCGGATGCGGTCGACAAGCCTGAGATAGTCGGCGGCGGTGTGGCGGCGGTTCATCGCCTTGAGGATGCGGTCGGAACCGGCCTGAACCGGCAAATGGAGGTAAGGCATCAACTGCCCGAGATCGCGGTGCGCGGCGATCAATTCGTCGTCCATGTCGCGTGGATGGCTCGTGGTGTAGCGCAGGCGGGCGATGCCGGGGATGGCTGCAAGGCGATGCAAAAGGCGTCCCAGCCCCCATTCGGTCCCATCATGCCCTTGCCCGTGCCACGCATTGACGTTTTGGCCGAGCAGGGTCACCTCGCGAACGCCGGCATCGGCCAGCCTTTCTGCTTCGGCGACGATCTGGGCGACGGGGCGCGAAACTTCAGAGCCGCGCGTATAGGGCACGACGCAGAAGGTGCAGAACTTGTCGCAGCCTTCCTGCACGGTGAGGAAGGCGGTGACGCCGCGCCGGGCGATCTCGGCGCGCTTGGGCTGCGGCAGATGCTCGAACTTGTCCTCGACGGCATAGTCCGTCTCGACAATCTTCCGTCCGGCGCGGGCCTTTTTCACCACATCGGGCAGGCGATGATAGCTCTGCGGCCCGATGACGAGGTCGACAGCCGGCGAGCGGCGCAGGATCTCTGAGCCCTCGGCCTGCGCCACGCAGCCGGCAATGCCGATCAGCATCTCGCGGCCGTCCGCGGCGCGGGCCTGCTTGAGTTTGCGGATGCGGCCAAGCTCGGAATAAACCTTCTCGGCCGCCTTCTCGCGAATATGGCAGGTGTTCAGCAGGACGAGATCCGCATCCTCTATCGCTTCGGTCGGGGCATAGCCGTCGCCAGCCAGCGCATCGGCCATGCGCTGGCTGTCATAGACATTCATCTGACAGCCATAGGTCTTGACGAAGACCTTCTTTCCACCGGCGTGTGAGGCCGAGGCAGCCGGGGCGCCGGGTTCTTGGCGGTCGCGTTGTCCGATATCGAGTTCCATGCGGCGGCTTCTAGACCATTTCACGGGGCTATTGAAGCTCTCACGGTATGAGCAGCGCCAAACACTTCCATAGGGAGGCCCATTGAGGCGAGGCAAAGCTGGGCGCAACGCCTCGCCCCCTCGAAAGGTCCGATCGCGGGGTGGGTGCCTTTCGCTTGGTGGCCGTTGGTATAGACCGGCCCGGCAGCACTCATGAGGTGTCGCGGCGCCTGTTCTCCAGCGCGTAGAGGGCCATCGCATGGGCGTGGGCCAGAACCTCGTCGACCTCGCGGATCCTGCTCAGCCGCCTGGCGACCGGATCGAAGCGGGAGAGCCGCCCACCGGGCGGGCGGCCGGGCCGCAGCGGCCAGATGCGGCGAAACCGGCCGGGGGAAGATGGCTGCCCGCGCATCTGATCGCGACGGGCGCGCCAGCGCGCGAAGCGGAGAGCCTGGGCCGGCATGTCGTCCAGCGCCGAGGCAAGTGCTGCAAGGCGCTGGCCAAGTCGCGTGGCGTCGATCGGGTCATGAGGCGATGGGAGCCGCACCCGAATGGCATGCCGCCCGGTGAGGTCGTGCAGGCAGCGGGGTACGGCGGTGCTCGGCTTCGAACTGCGGCGGGGGCGGCAGGGGAATGGATTGCGCAAGGGGTCCAGCAGCGGGAAGGCGAGCGGGCGGGTTGGAACAGCGGTGCGCTTTTGCACAATGGGCGGTGAGACATTGGCGAGACCCAGCCTGTAGAGGGAGATGCCGGTGTCGACGATGCCGGTGCCCTTGCCATCCTTCAGCAACACCGGGCCGGGTTTTGGCTTTGCCGGCCGCAGCGGCGGCAGCGTGACGGAGATCCCGCGTGCCAGGACGATGACCAGCCGACGCGTGGCGGCTTCGGCCGGACGCAGGAGGCGAAGGATGGCGACATAGAGATGGCGCGGCAGGGTGTTGGGGCGACCGCTGGCGCTGCCTGGCGCCGCACGCGCGCAAGAAGGTTCCGCCCGTAGCAGTCCACCCCCCGCCATGGCGACAAGGCCGGCCAGGATGTGCTTCAGCGCTGCGTGGTTGCGGTCTACCGCGATCTTGTTTTCCACCATTGCCGCTTTCCCCACGACATTCGCCCCACTGCTGCC